>SCVB01000042.1 GCA_004296955.1 Brevundimonas sp. | reverse complement strand
GCGGCGACGATGCCGCATTCGCTGATCGGGGCGTCGAAGCTGCGGGTCAGGCCGTGCTTCTGCTGCAGCTGGTCGGTGACGCGGAAGACGCCGCCGAAATAGCCGGCGTCCTCGCCGAAGCTGAGGACGTTCGGGTCCTCGGCCATCTTGACGTGCAGGGCCGAGTTCAGCGCCTGGATCATGTTCATCGGCATGACGCCGTTGGCCGGCGCCTCCGACTTCGGAGCGTGGTTCTGGTCGACCATGTCGGGCTCGATGCCGTCGGTGCGGTCGGATTCGGTGAAGGTGGTTTGTTCGCTCATGGTCAGACCCCCACCTCGCGGCGCTGTTCGACGAGGCGCCAGTCCTCGGTCGCATAAACCTCCTCGAACATGGTCTTCACCGAGGGGCGCGACTGGCCGAGGGTGCCGATGGCCTCGGACTCCTTGCCGGCGGCGCGGACCTGGTCGACGGCCTCGGCCTCCGCCTCGGTCTGCTGCTCGTCGGACCATTCGCCGAGGGCGATCAGGTGCTGTTTCAGGCGGGCGATCGGGTCGCCGAGCGGCCATTTGTCGTGCTCGTCGGCGGGGCGGTAGCGGCTGGGATCGTCCGAGGTCGAGTGCGGGGCGCCGCGGTAGGTGAACAGTTCGATCACCGTCGCGCCCTGGTTGGAGCGGGCGCGCTCCTCGGCCCACTGGGTCGCGGCCCAGACGGCGAGGAAGTCATTGCCGTCGACGCGCAGGGCCGGCAGGCCGTAGCCGATGGCCTTGGAGGCGAAGGTGGTCTCGAGCCCGCCGGCGATGCCCATGAAGGACGAGATGGCCCACTGGTTGTTGACGATGTTGAGGATCACCGGGGCGCGGTAGACGGAGGCGAAGGTCAGGGCGTTGTGGAAGTCGCCCTCGGCGGTGGCGCCGTCGCCGATCCAGGTGATGGCGATCTTGTCGTCGCCCTTGTAGGCCGAGGCCATGGCCCAGCCGACGGCCTGGGGCACCTGGGTGCCGAGATTGCCGCTGATGGTGAAGAAGCCGTAGTCCTTGGCCGAATACATGATCGGCAGTTGGCGGCCTTTGATCGGGTCGGAGGCGTTGGAATAGATCTGGTTCATCATGGTCGCGAGCGGATAGCCGCGCGCGATCAGAAGGCCCTGCTGACGGTAGGTGGGGAAGCCCATGTCCTCGCGGCTCAGGATCATGCCCTGGGCGACGGCGATGGCCTCTTCACCCGTGCACTTCATATAGAAGCTGGTCTTGCCCTGACGGTGGGCGCGATGCATCCGGTCGTCGAAGGCGCGGGTCAGGATCATGGCCTTGAGGCCGCGCCGCAGGGTGTCGGCGTCGAGCCGGGGATCCCAGGGGCCGACGGCCTTGCCGTCGTCGTCCAGCACGCGGACCAGGCGGAAGGCGTGGTCGCGCATGTCGAACGGGGTGGTCGAGACCTCCGGACGCTCCACCGCGCCGGCGGGGTCCAGCTTCAGATGGCTGAAGTCTGTCGGGTCTCCGGGCCGGCCCGAAGGCTCCGGCACGCGCAAAGACAAGGCTTGGCTATTGGGCTTCTTCATTCCGTCCTGCCGTTCGGTTGGTCCGACCGCGTTTCCTCGGCTGCGATTTAGCACGCTCTCCCAGGCAAGGCTCGCCTGAATTTGACCTTGCACTGTGCCGATCGGAGGTATTTTATTGCGTCATAGCACGATCAGGAGAAACGCCTTGGCTGACGATCTGGATCCCGTCGACGCCCGAATTCTGGACATCCTGCAGCAGGACGCCGGATTGTCGGTGGCCGAGGTTGCGGACCGGGTCGGACTGTCGGCCTCGCCGTGCTGGCGGCGCATCAAGAGACTGGAGGATACGGGCTTCATCCGCAAGCGGGTGACCCTGCTGGACGCGACCAAGCTGGGCCTGGATTTCGAGGTCTACGCCATCGTCAAGCTGAGCCTGCCCTCGACCGAGAACCTCGACGCCTTCGAGGCCGCGGTGGCCCAGTGGCCCGAGGTGGTGCAGTGCGCCACCATCACCGGCCGCGAGGACTATGTGCTGCGCATCATCACCTCGGACATGCACGCCTTCGACCAGTTCCTGCGCCACAAGCTGCTCAGCCTCGGCATCGTCTCGGACTGCGAGAGCCACATCGTCACCCGCGGGGTGAAGAATGTGACCGCCCTGCCGCTGGGCATCATCACCCCGCACGTCGGCTGACATTACCGATCCTTGACTTGGCCGCCGGAGCGGTCGGGCGGATAGTCGCGACGAACCTCGGGAGGGATCGTCATGCGCATCGCCGCGGCCGTTGTATTCGCCAGCTTTCTGGCCGGAGCCTCGCCGGGCCTGACGCAGGACGCCCCGGAAACGGACGTCGCCGCCTTCCTTCGCCTGCGGGCCGAGGGCGTGGCGGCGGCGAATGCGGACGACCTGGCCACCGCATCGGCCCGTCTGGCCGAGGCGGACGCCCTGATACCGAACCATCCCGGCCTGATGCTGATGCGGGCGCGGCTGGCGGCCGGCGCGGGCCAGCCGGCCGAGGCGATGGTGCTGCTGCGCCGCTACGCCGCAACGGGTCTCGTGGCCGATCCGGCCGCCGACCGGACCCTGTCGACCCTGGCCGGGCAGCCGGGCTTCGCCGAGGTTGCGGACGCCCTGGCGGCCAATCGCGCCTCGGTCGGCGCCGACCGGCTGGCGCCGTTGTTCGCGCTCGCCGCCCCCCATCTGAGCGAGGCCGTGGTGCGGGACGCCGCCCGCAATCGCTGGCTGGTATCGCAGATCGCGGACCGCACCATCGTGGCCGTGGACGACGCCGGCCAGGTCACGCCGTTCCTGAAGGCGCCGCCCGAAACCGGCGGGGTGCTGGGGATGGCGATTGATCCGGGACGCGGCTTGCTGTGGGCCGCCATCGCGCCCCTGCCGCCCGCGGTCCATGCCGCCGGCGCCGATGCGGTCCTGCCGAAGACGGCCCTGGTCCGGGTCGCGCTGGAGAGCGGACGCATCGAGGCCTGGTTCGACCCGCCGGCCGGTCCGGCCGAACGGGCTCTGGGCGACGTGCTGCTGGCGACGAACGGCGAGGCCTATGTCTCGGATTCAGGGGGCGGCGAGATTCTCGTGGTCCGTGCGGACGGCGGGCCCATGGAGGTCCTGCTGCCCGCCGGGACGCTGCGGTCGCCGCAGGGGCTCGCAGCCACCCCGGACGGGGCCGCCCTGATCGCCGCGGACTATTCGTCAGGGCTGTGGCGAGTGGATCGGACGAGCGGCGCGGCGCGGCGCCTCGAGGCCCCCGCCAACGCCAGCCTGATCGGCATCGACGGCCTGATCTCCGACGGCCGGTTTCTCTATGGGCTGCAGAACGGGACGGCCCCCCAGCGCGTGTTGAAGCTGACGCCGGACGCCGGCTGGACCCGGATCGAGACCGTCGAGGTCCTCGCCGCCAACCTGCCGCAGATCGATGAACCGACGACGGGTCTGGTCCACGAGGGCGAACTGGTGTTCGTATCACGGTCGCAGTGGAGCGATTTCGATGGGGAGGGGGCGCTGACGACGCCCGAACCGGCCCCGGCCCTGATCTCTCGCCTGCGGCTGGACTGACGGGAAGATGCAATGATCGAGATGGTGATCGACGCCCGCCGCAAGGATCTGGGCGGGTTCGAGGTGGGGCGGATCCTGCCCTTCCACGCGCGGCGCATGGTCGGGCCTTTCATCTTCCTGGACCAGATGGGGCCGGCCGCGTTCGCGCCGGGGTCGGAGGCGATCAATGTGCGGCCGCATCCGCATATCGGCCTGTCGACCCTGACCTATCTGTTCGAGGGCGAGATCATGCACCGGGACAACACCGGCGCGACCCAGGCCATTCGCCCGGGCGAGGTGAACTGGATGACGGCCGGCAAGGGCATCGTCCATTCCGAGCGCACCGATCCGCTGAAGAAGAGCCAGGGCGGCCCGATGCACGGCATGCAGGCCTGGATCGCCCTGCCGGAGGAGTCCGAGGAGACCGATCCCCGCTTCCACCACCACGGCGAGGCCGACCAGCCGGCCTATGAGAACGGCGGCCTGTTCGCGCGGCTGGTGGCTGGCGAGGCCTATGGCGCCCGCGCCGCCGTGCCGGTGTCGTCGCCGCTGTTCTACGTCCACTGGGAGCTGGCCGAGGGCGTGCGCACCGCGCCGCCGCCGGGCAAGGGCGCCGGCGGCTATTCGGAGCGGGCCCTGTATGTCGCCAGGGGCGAGATCGAGGTCGGGGACCGGCGCTTCCGCGAAGGTCAGATGATCGTGCTGGAGCCGACGGCGGAGCCGACCATCAAGGCGATCCAGCCCTCGACCGTCATGGTGCTGGGCGGCGAACCGGTCGGTCCGCGCGTCATCTGGTGGAATTTCGTCCATTCGAAACAGGAGCGGATCGATCAGGCCAAGGCGGACTGGAAGGCCGGACGGATGGCCCTGCCCGCCGAGGACGACGTGGAATTCATCCCCCTGCCCGACGCGCCCTCGACGCCCGAGCCGGCGCCGGCGGTGAAGCCGGAACCGACCCATCCGGTGTAACGGCTAGAGGCCCGAGCGGGCGGCGACCCAGTCGACGACCGTGCGGATGACGGACGGATCAAGCGTGGTCTCGATCTCCCCGTATTCGGCCATCAGGCCCGTGCCGGCCGGCTGGAACAGGTGGTTGAGGCCCGGCAGGACGACCACGTCCGCATCCGGCTTGAGCTGTGACAGCGCCGGCGCGTTCTGGTCGGCAGGGACCTGAACGTCCTTGTCGCCAAAGACGGCCAGCATCGGGACGCGGATCGCCCGGATGGCGTCGGCGGGATCATAGGCGACGTAACCGCGATACCAGGCGTTTGACATCCCGGCGGCCGTTCGCGCCGCAGCGGCGGGCGGCAGGCCGTTCGCGAGGGCGACCGCCTCGACCTCGCGCCGGACAGCCTCGCCGTCGCCGGCGTTCGCGGCCACCGCGGCCATCAGGGCTCGCTGGACCGCGACGCCGCTCTCGACCGCCTCCATGGGCGCCCCCGTCGCCATGGCGATGCGCCGCGACTGCTCGGTGATGATCTCGCCGCCCGACACCGTCGGTCCCGCAAGGGTGACGAGCCAGGCGGGCCGAAGGCCCTCCTCCATGGCCAGGTAGGCGAATACGGCCCCCTCGCTGTGGCCGATCAGGCCGACCCGCGCCGGATCGATTTCCGGCCGGGCCGACAGACCCTCGAAGACCGCCGTCACGTCCGAGGCGAAATCGACGCCGGTCGCGGCGCCGAAATTCCCGGTCGAGGCGCCGACGCCCCGGTCGTCGAAGCGGAACACCGCCACGCCGCGCCGGGTCAGGACGTCGGCCCAGATGGCGAAGGCCTTGTGCCCCTCGATCGTCTCGTCGCGGTCCTGGGGGCCGGTGCCAGTGATCAGGACGGCGGCGGGGAACGGCCCCGCCCCCTCAGGCAGGGTCAGGGTTCCCGCCAGCCGCACGCCGGGCGCGGCCGGATTGTCGAACGCGACCTCTTCGCTGCGATAGGGGAAGGGCGGAGTCGGGGTCTGGGGACGGGCGGCGAGGGCGACCGTCTCGGCCGAGCGGGTCAGGACCAGCGGCAGGGTCGCGCCGCCCTGCGACAGCACGCCGGTCAGGGTCTGGCCGTCGTCGGACCGGGTTCCCTCGAAGCGGCCCTGGATGACGGGAATGACGAACCGGACCACGCCGTTTTCGACCGTCGGGGGATCGACGGCGATGTTCCGGGCCCCCTGGTCCGGGCTGTCCATGACGGCGTTGCCCGCCGCGTCGACGCGGAAGACGATGCGGATCGACTGGCCGCCGACGCTGATCCGACCCTCCCAGGCGCCGCCGAGGTCGGGGGCGGGCGCGGCGGCCTGGACCGGCGCGACGGCCGCAACCGCTCCAGCGGCCATCAGGGTGAAAAATGTCATGTCGGCCCCCTTCCCTGCCCGTGGACCTTAGGCGGCGGAAACGCGCCCGCCAATCCCGCGGGTCTTGAAGCTGGGCCCGCCGCCCCGATCTAGCAGGGCATGACCGCATTCTCCGTTCTCGACCTGTCCCCCGTCGTCGAGGGCGGCGACGTCCGCCGCGCCCTGCTGGAGACCACCGCCTTCGCCCAGGCCGCCGAGCGGCTGGGGTTCAAGCGCTTCTGGCTGGCCGAGCATCACAATATGCCGGGCATCGCCAGCGCGGCGACCGCCGTCGTCCTGGCCCATGTGGCGGCGGCGACGCAGACCATCCGGGTCGGCTCGGGCGGGGTCATGCTGCCGAACCATCCGCCGCTGGTGGTCGCGGAACAGTTCGGCACGCTGGAGGCCCTGCATCCAGGCCGCATCGACCTGGGGCTGGGCCGGGCGCCCGGCACGGACGGCGAGACGGCCCGCGCCCTGCGCCGCTATTTCGAGGCCGCCGACCAGTTCCCGCGCGACGTGATGGAGCTGCAGGCCTTCCTCGGCGATCCGGTCGAGGGCCAGAGGGTCACGGCCTGGCCGGGGGCGGGATCGAAGGTCCCGATCTGGCTGCTGGGCTCCAGCCTGTTCAGCGCCGAACTGGCGGCGCAGCTGGGCCTGCCCTTCGCCTTCGCCAGCCATTTCGCACCCGAGCTGCTGATGCAGGCGCTGCAGACCTATCGCGCCGGCTTCCGGCCGTCGAAGGCGCTGGCCGAACCCTACGCCATGGCGGCGATCAATGTCTTCGCGGCGGAGAACGATGCGGCGGCGGAGCGGCTGTCGACCTCGATGCAGCAGGCCTTCGCCGCCGTGGTGAGCGGTAAGCCCGGACGGGTGAAGCCGCCGGTGGACGACATCACGACGGTGCTCGACGCGCGCCAGCTGGCGGCGGTGCAGAGCCGTCTAACCTATGCGGCGATCGGCGGGCGCGAGACCGTCCGCGAGAAGCTGGCGGCCTTTGTGGCGCAGACCGGCCTGGACGAGGTGATGGTCACAGGCATGGTGTTCGACCCCGACGCCCGAATCCGCAGTCTGGAGATCACCGCCGGGGCGGTGGCGGGGCTCTAGCCCACGCCCGGCGCCCGCAGGAATTCGAGCAGCAGACGGTTCACCTCTTCGGGCCGTTCCTGCTGGATCCAGTGGCCCGCGCCTGGAACGACGACCTGCATCCTCAGGTCCGGCGCCCAGTCCTTCAGTCCCGCCTCATGCTGGCCCGAGTAGTTTCGCACCGGGTCGCGCTCGCCGACCACAAAGGCGGCCGGCACGCGGATGCGGGCGTCCTGCAGGTGGGCGGTCAGCGACCAGTTGCGGTCGAGGTTGCGGTACCAGTCCAGCGGCCCCTTGAAGCCGCCGGCCGTGAAGGCGTCGACATATTCGGCGAAATGCGCCGGGCTCATCCACGGCGGCAGCGGGGCGTCGTCGGGCACGGTGGAGATGAAGGTCTCGCCCTCGGGGATGAAGCCGGTCGACTGGCGGCCGTCAGGCGTGGCGCCGTCATAGCAGTAGAAGGCCTTGCGCAGGGCCGTGGCCGGGTCGGCGTCGAAGACCGTATGGGCGTCATCGGCCTGGAAGCGGCTGATGTAGAGGTCGCCCATCCCCAGCCGCTTCGAGATCGCCGCCATGGCCGCGGTCGGCGGACCTTTCGGACGGCGCGGCTGGAAAGGCACCGACAGGCCGAAGACGGCGCGGAAGACGTCGGGCCGGGTCAGGGCGCAGTGCCAGGCCACCGGCGCGCCCCAGTCGTGGCCGACGGCCACGCAGGAGGTCTCGCCGAGCGCCCGGACCAGATCGACCATGTCGCCGACGAGATGCAGGATCGAATAGGCGTCGCGGTCCGTCGGCCTGTCGGCGCCGCCGTAGCCGCGCATGTCGGGGGCGACGGCGTGGAAGCCGGCATCGGCGAGCGCCTGCACCTGGGCCCGCCAGCTGATCCCCAGTTCGGGGAAGCCGTGGATCAGCAGGACCAGCGGGCCGGACCCGGCCTCGAGAATCTGCTGGCGAAGGCCGTCGGTCTGGATGTGGCGGGTCTGCATCCGGGCAGCGGATCATCCGCGAGCGCGGGCTGCAAGCCTGCTAGAGCGTCACGCCCGTCGTGCGCATGATTTCGGCGCGGAGCTCGGGCATGCCGTCGCCCTTCTCGGCCGAGGTGACGATGACCGCCGGATAGGCGGCGCCGCGCTTGGAGACGCCCTTCAGGGTGGCTTCCTGCACCTTTTCGGCCTCGCCCTTCTTGAGCTTGTCGGCCTTGGTCAGGATGATCTGGTAGCTGACGGCGGCGAGGTCGAGGGCGTCCAGCGCCTCGTCGTCGACCTTTTTGAGGCCGTGGCGGGCGTCGATCAGCAGATAGACCCGCTTCAGCGTCACCCGGCCGCGCAGATAGTCGCGGCCGAGGTCCTGGAATTTCTTCACCGTCGATTTGGACGCCTTGGCCCAGCCGTAGCCGGGCAGGTCGACCAGCCGCATCCGGCCGTCGAGGTCGAAGAAATTGACCTCGCGCGTGCGGCCCGGCTCGTTCGAGGCCCGGGCCAGCTTGTGCATGCCGACCAGGCCGTTGATCAGGCTGGACTTGCCGACATTGGAGCGGCCGGCGAAGGCGACTTCGGGCAGGTCGGGATCGGGCAGTTGCTCGATCTTGGCGCACCCCATGACGAAGGTCGCGGGGCGCGCGAACAGGATGCGCGCCTGCTCCAGTTCCTCGGGGGTGAACTCGTCCAACTCAGGCCTTCGCCTGCTTGAGGCGGGCGATGAAGGTGTCGATCGGGTTCTCGGCCTTCAGACGGTGCATGATCACATACTGCTGGATGATGGTCAGGATGTTGGACCAGGCCCAGTAGATCAGCAGGCCCGCCGGGAAGGTGGCCATGATGAAGGTGAAGACGACCGGCATGAACTGGAAGATGCGGCGCTGCATCGGATCGGGCGCCGGCGGGCTCATCGCCATCTGCAGCCACATGGTCAGGCCGTAGAAGATGGCCAGGATGCTGAGGGCGAAGGTGCCGGCCAGATAGGTCCCGATCAGGGGCGTCGAGGACGGATCCCAGGGGATCAGGCCGAACAGGTTCCAGATCGTCGAGGGGTCCGGCGCCGAGAGGTCGCGGATCCAGCCGAAGAAGGGCTCGTGCCGCATCTCGATGGTCACGAACAGCATCTTGTAGACGGCGTAGAAGACCGGAATCTGCAGCAGCAGGGGCAGACAGCCCGCCAGCGGATTGATCTTCTCCTTCTGATACAGCGCCATCAGCTCCTGCTGCTGTTTCGCCGGATCGTCGGGGTGCTTCTTCTTCAGCTCCTCCATCTTGGGCTGGAGGGTCCGCATCTTGGACATGCTCTCGTAGCTCTTGTTGGCCAGCGGGAACATGATCAGGCGGACGGTCAGGGTCAGGGCCAGGATGGCCAGGCCGAAATTGCCCAGGATGCCGTAGTAGAATTCGACCAGCATGAAGATCGGGCGGGTCAGGAAGAACAGGAAGCCCCAGTCAATGGCGTAGATGAAGCGGGGCAGCTCCAGGCTCTTCTCGTAGCCGGACAGGATCTCGTTGCGCTTGGCGCCGGCGAACAGGCGCTGGGTCTCGGTGATCTGGCGGCCCGGCGCAATGTTGCGGGACTCGCCCAGCATGGTGGCGGAATGGATGTCGGCGTGGCCTGCGTCAGTGACGCGGAAGGCCGCCTGGATCTGCTCGTCCTGCTGCGGGATCAGGGCGGCCAGCCAGTATTTGTCGGTGATGCCCATCCAGCCGCCGGTCGAGGTGTGCTCCTGCACCGGCTTCTTGGCCCAGGCTTTGTATTTCAGCTGCTGGGTCGTGTATTTTCCGTCCGTGCCGAAGGTGCCGATGCCGCCTTCGTGCAGGATCTGGTTGCGGCCGAGGACGTCCGGCACGCCCTGGCGCTCGATCCGGCCCCACGGCGCGATGGTGATCGGCTGGGCGCTGAAGTTGGCGACGGTGTCGGTGACGGTGAACAGATACTGGGCGTCGACCGCGATGCGGCGCGTGAAGCGCAGGCCCGCGCCATTGTCCCAGGTCAGGGTGACCGGCGTTGTGGGGGTGAGGGTCGCGCCCTCGGTCAGCCGCCACGGCGTCGCCGGACCGGGCACGCCGCCGGGGACGTTGGGGCCGTTCCAGCCGAACTGGGCCTGGTAGGCGTGACGCATGCCCTCGGGGCGGAACAGCTCGACGGGCGGCGAATCCGCCTCATTGGTTTCCTGGTAGCCGGTCAGGAACAGGTCATCGATGCGCGCGCCGCGCAGCGACAGCGAACCGGTCACGGTTTCGGTCTGGATCGGCACCCGGGCGCCGCCGCGGGCCAGGGCCACGGTGCGGTCCTCGGTGAACACGGCCGCGCTCGGCGAGGGCGCGGTGACCGGCGCGTCCGTCGTCTGCTCGGTCGCGGCCTGCTGGGCGGCCCGGCGGCGCTCGGCCTGGGGCTGCATCACAAAGTAGCTGTAGGCCAGCAACATGATGGCCGCGATCACGACGAAGAGGATCGTGTTTCGGCTGTTGTCTTGAGGAGGCATGGAGATCAGGAATCCTGGCCGGCGGTTGCGGGCGTCGTGGGCGCAGACTTGGGCGCCGGCCGCGGGGTCGCGAGCCTTGTAAGCGCCGATTTCACATCGTCAAGCAAACGGTCCCACGGACGGTCCGCCGTGCCCATGCGGGCGATGAAGACATAGTCGCTGCCGGCGACCGCCAACAGGGGGGCCAGGGCGCGCGCGGCCTCCCGCAGGCGGCGCTTGGCGCGATTGCGGATGACGGCGTTGCCGACCTTGCGCGTGGCGGTGAAGCCCAGCCGCACCGTTGGGGCGCCGTCCTGGCGGTCCAGCCGCTGGACGACGACGGCGCCGCGGGCCTCTGAAACGCCCTTCGCGGCCGCCAGGAACTGGGGCCGCGAAGTCATGCGTTCAATCTTGAAAGGGTCGCTCATGCGCCCGAACCCGGGCGCCGGACGATCAGGCCGTCAGGCGCTTGCGGCCCTTGGCGCGACGCCGCGCAACAATCTTCTGTCCGTTCTTGGTGGCCATCCGCGAACGGAAGCCGTGACGGCGCTTGCGCACGAGTCGCGACGGCTGATAGGTCCGTTTCACGTTCGGCTCCTGGGACTGAAAACTAAAAGAGCGGCGGAAGGCGTCCGTCGCGGGAAGGGCGGGCGTATAAGCGGCGAGGCCCGCGGTGTCAACGCCGACGGTCCCCCGGCGGAGAGACGATGGACCGTATCAAACGCTTTCTGCCCCTGATTCTTCTGGCCGGCGTCATCATCCTGATCTTCGCCACGGGCTGGAACCGCTACCTCTCCCTCGACACCATCCGCGATCACGGGGCGGATTTCCACGCCTTCAAGGACGCCAACTACCTTCTCTGCCTGCTGATCCTTATGGCGGTGTTCGCCACCCTGACCGCCAGCGTGGTGCCAGGCGTCTTCTTCGTCACCATCACGGCCGGCTATCTGTTCGGCCCCTGGGTCGGCGGAGTCTCGACCGCGATCGCCGCCACCGTGGGCGCCCTGATCGTCTATGCCGTGGCGCGCTCGGCCCTGGGCGAGGCGCTGAGGCGGAAGGCGGCGCGCGACAAGGGCGTGATGCAGAAGGTGTGCGACGCCATCGACCGGGACACCTTCTGGTATGTGCTGGCCTCGCGGCTGGCCGTCGTGGTGCCGTTCCATATGATCAATGTCGCGGCGGGGATCATGGCGGTGCGACTGACGCCCTATACCGTCGCCACCGTCATCGGCCTGCTGCCGGCCCACATCATCTACTGCTGGATCGGCGCACGGCTGAACGAACTGCTGCGGACCAACCCCGATCCCGACTTCCAGGCGCTGTTCGGCCAGTTCTGGGCCCCGATGGCCGGGGTCTTCATCCTGGCGGTGGTATTGCCGTTCGCCCTCAAGGGGCTGCAGGCCGCGCTCGGCCGAAAGGCTTCGGCATGAACGGCGCAGCTTTTGGCCCGGGCCTTGCGTTAAGCGCGGCATGAACCGCTTCCGGTCCCTTGTTGACGGCCTCGGCAACAGCCTCCGGCTGCCCGCGGACTGGCGCGAGCGGCTGAAATTCCACGCCCCCGACGCCCTGGCCTGGCGGCTGCTGCTGCTGACCTTCGTCTTCACCGTGGTGGTGGAGATCCTGATCATTGTCCCGAGCGCGGCGAGCTTCCATGAGCGCTGGCTGCTGGACCGGCTGCAATCGGCGGAACTGGCCTCGGTCGGGGTCGAGGCCCTGCCCTATTCGGCGGTTGAGGATGACGCGGCCGAACAGCTGCTGGCCATCGGCGGGGTGCAGGCGGTGGTCGTGGGCGACCAGGGCGTGCGCCGCCTGCTGCTGCAGGCCCCCAACCTGCCGCGCACGCCGGACCTGATCGACCTGCGCAAGAGCCGGCCCGTGACGCGCATCGCCGACCCCTGGCGCACCCTGTTCGGCCACCCTGAACGGTCGATCCGCGTCCAGGCCCGGCCGCGCTACCGTTCGGGGGACTTCATCGAGATCCTCGCCCCCGCCGAGCCGCTGAAGGTCGAACTGCGAACCTTCCTGCTCAACAGCCTGCTGATGTCCCTGCTGATCTCGCTGGTGGCCGGCGGCCTGCTGTACGGCGGCCTGGCCTTCCTCGTGCTTCAGCCCCTGCGGCGGGTCACCCGGTCGATCGAGCATTTCGCCCTCGACCCCGAGGCCGAGGGCGATCCGCCCAGCGACCGCCATGACGAGATCGGCCGCGTCGAGCGCGAGCTGGCCCGGATGCAGGAGGAGGTGCGCATCTCCCTGCGGTCACGGGCGCGGCTGGTCGCCCTCGGCGAGGCGGTGGCCAAGATCAATCACGACCTGCGCAACATGCTGACCTCGGCCCAGATGGCGTCCGAGCGGCTGGCCGATTCGCCCGACCCCGAGGTCGCGCGCGTGCTGCCGCGGCTGGAGCGGGCGCTGGGCCGCGCCGCCGCCCTGTCGCGCAATGTGCTGGAGTACGGCAAGAGCGAGGAGCCGCCGCCCCAGCGCGCCCGCATCGCCCTGGCGCCGGCCATCGCCGCGGCCGCCGAGGACGCCGGGCTGACGGCCGACGGCGTGCGGCTGGCGAAATCCATTCCGGCCCGGCTGAACGTGGTCGCCGATCCCGACCAGCTGCACCGGATCCTCGTCAATCTGATGCGCAACGCCCGCCAGGCCATCGAGAGCGACCCCACCCGCCGGACCGGTCGCAAGGGCGTCGTCCGCGTCACCGCCTCGGTCAACGACGACGACAGCGTGATCCAGATCGCCGACGACGGACCCGGCATTCCGCCGCGGCTGTCGGAGAATCTGTTCGAACCCTTCGTCAGCGGACGGGGCTCGGACGGCGCGGGACTGGGGCTGGCCATCTCGCGCGAGCTGGCGGTCAGCCAGGGCGGGGCGCTGAGCCTGGTCGAGACCGGGCCGACGGGCACGACCTTCGCCCTTCGCCTGCCCCACTGAGACTCCAAGGTGGTGGGCGCCAAATCGCCCGATCGGCGTTATTGCTGGCGAACGCCGGCGAAGCCGGTCAGCGTTCCCGGCAAGCTTTTCTGATCATGAGGCCGCAGATGACCCGTTTCACCCCCGCCGCCGTGGCTGCCCTGCTGCTGGCCGCCGCGCCGGTCGCCGCCCAGCAGACGACGCCGCCCCAGGCGCGGGTCCAGACGCCCGGACAGACCACCGCCCCGGCCCCGCCGCCGACGGCCCCGGCGCCCGGCTCGGAAGAATGGCTGCGGCAGCGCGGCGAAAGCTACAGCGCCGCCCCGGCGAGCGAACAGGACCCGGCCGAGGTCGCGGAGACCATCCGGCTGAACGCCGAAATCGCCGCCCGCAACGAGGCGGCGGAGCGCCGCGAGATCGAGGGAACCGCCGCCTGGCAGGCGGAGAACGAGCGGTGGCGCGCCGAGACCGCGCGGCTGGAGACCCAGCGCGCCCAGTGGGAGGCCGACGCCGCGGCGGCCGAGGCGGCGCGCCTCCGCTACGAGCGCGAACGCGCCGCCTGGGAGGCCGAGGTGGCCGCCTGCGAGCGCACCCGTCAATGCCGCCCCCCTGCGCCGAAATACTGAAGCGAGGCCAGGCTCCCGGATGAGGCGGAGGCCGAAGCGGCCTGCGGCGTTGCGCCCCGCCCGCGCGCGTGAGACCGTCCCGGCCTGACCGACGCCGTCCCCGGGATGACCATGACCGACATCGCCGGCCCGCCTCCGACCCGGGCGTCCGCCTCCCGGGCCGACCGCCCGCTGGCCGGCGGCCGCACCGACACCTGGCGGCATCCCGCCTGGGTGCGGCTGGCGCACTGGCTGAACGTCGTCGCCGTCGTCGTGCTGATCATGAGCGGGCTCAACATCCTGCTGGCCCATCCGCATCTTTACTGGGGGGTGCGTTCGACCTTCGCCGACCCGTGGGTCAGCATTCCGAAGATCCCGAACTGGCTGCTGATCCCGCAGGGCCGGAACCTGGCGGACGCCCGCAACTATCACTTCCTGTTCGCCTGGATCTTCGTTCTGAACGGCCTGGCCTATCTGCTGCTGGGCCTGTTCACCCGCCGCTTCGGCCGCCGTCTGTGGCCGACGGGCGCGGACCTGAAGGGGTTTGGTCCATCGGTGGCGGAGCATGCCCGCTTCCACTTCCCGACCGACGACCACGCGCGGACCTACAACGTCATCCAGAAGCTGACCTATCTGGCGATGATCCTGATCGTCCTGCCGATGATGCTGGTCACCGGCCTGTCGATGTCGCCGGGGTTCAACGCCGTCGGCGGGGTGCTGCTGGAGATCATGGGCGGACGGCAGTCGGCGCGGACGCTGCATTTCATCTCGGCGGGCCTGATCGTCGGCTTCATCGTCATCCATGTCGGACTGGTGATCTGGACGGGCCTGTTCAACAATATGCGGTCGATGATCACCGGCTGGTTCGTGATCGAGCCGCCGGGCTCCACGGCCGGACCCGGGCGGCGGCGGCCGGCCGATGCGGGAGACGCCTCATGAACCGCCGCCGCTGGCTGACCGGCGCCGTGGCCACGGCCGCGACCGCCCTGCTTTCGGCCTGCGGACAGGCCGGGACGAGCCTTGCCGACCAGGCGCGGCGGATGGGCGAAGGGCTGACCCGGCGGGCGCAGCGTCTGCTGATCCCCCGCGACGCCCTGGCCCCGACCTACAGCCGCGCCGAGATTTCGCCGGACTTCCGGGCCAACGGCTCGGTCGATCCGGCGGCGGCGGACTACAAGGCGCTCAAGGCCAACGGTTTCGCCGACTACCGGCTGGTCGTCGACGGACTGGTGGAGCGGCCGCTGTCGCTCAGCCTGGCCGAAATCCGCGCCCGCCCGTCGCAGAGCCAGATCACCAAGCACGACTGCGTCGAGGGCTGGACCTCGATCGGCGAATGGACCGGCGTGCGGCTGGAGACCCTGCTCGAAGAGGCAGGGCTGAAGCCCGAGGCGCGCTACATCGTGTTCCACTGTTTCGACGCCCTGGATCAGCGCGAGGACGGCGAGCGCTACTATGAGAGCATCGATCTGGTCGACGCCCGGCACCCCCAGACCATCCTCGCCTGGGCCATGAACGGCGAGACCCTGCCGGTCCCGCACGGGGCGCCGCTGCGGCTCAGGGTCGAGCGCCAGCTGGGCTACAAACACGCCAAATACATCCGGCGGATCGAGGCGGTGGAGAGCTTCGCCGACATCGGCGGCGGCAAGGGCGGCTACTGGGAAGACCGGGGGTACGAGTGGTACGCGGGCATATGACGATCCATCCGACCCGACGCGCCCTGGGCCTCGCCGCGGGCGCCCTGATGCTGTCCGCCAGCGCCGCGAGGTCGGCGGGACGCCCGCCTGCGGCGCTCACCGTGTCCGGAGAGGTAACCGGTGTCAGGGAAGGCGGCGTCGCCGTATTCCGCGGCGTGCCCTACGGCGCCGACACGGGGCCGGGGCGGTTCCGGCCGCCCATGCCGCCGACGCCGTGGCGCGACCCCCGCCCCTGCCTCGCCTACGGGAGCGCCTCGCCGCAGCGCGGCGGGGAACCGAACCAGTCCGAGGACTGCCTGCGCCTGAACGTCTGGACGCCGGCGGTCGATGCGGGGCGAAGGCCGGTGATCGTGTATATCCACGGCGGGGCCTATGCGACCGGGTCGGGCTCCAGTCCGCTGACCGACGGGACCCGGCTGGCGGCGCGGGGCGATGTGGTGGTCGTCACCGTCAACCACCGGCTGGGGCCGCTGGGCTACGCCGCGCTGGCGCGGCTGGCGCCGGGGTTCGGGGACAGCGGCAATCTGGGTCAGCTGGATCTGGTGCTGGCCCTGCAATGGGTGCGCGACAATATCGCGGCCTTCGGCGGCGATCCGGGCTGCGTCACCGTGGTCGGCCAGTCGGGGGGCGGGGCCAAGATCGCCACCCTGATGGCCATGCCCGCCGCCGCCGGCCTGTTCCACCGCGCCGTGACCATGAGCGGGCAGCAGGTGACGGCCTCGGGGCCGCTCAACGCCACGCGCCGGGCCGAGGTCTGGCTGGAGGCGCTGGGGCTGACGCCGGAGCGGATCGGGACGGTTCGCACAATGCCGGTCGAGCGGCTGATCAAGGCGGCGGGGGCGACCGATCCCATCCTCGGCGGGTCGCTGTATTTCGGGCCGGTGCTGGATGGACGCAGCCTGACCCGGCACCCGTTCTGGCCCGACGCCCCGGCGCAGTCAGCGGCCATACCGATGATGATCGGCAATACGCGCGAGGAGACGCTCGCCTTCCTCGGGAACGACCCGGCCAATGCGGGTCTGACCTGGGACAGCCTGCCAGACCGGCTGACGCCGTCGCAGATGCGGATCGACGTGGCGCCGGAGGAGGTCACAGCCTGGTACCGGGCGCACCATCCGGAGATGACCCCGGATCAGGTGCTGGTCCGGGCGACCACCGCGGCGCGGAGCTGGCGGGCGGCCGTCATCGAGGCCGAGCTGCGGGCGGCGCAGGGCTCGCCCGCCTTCGTCTATCAGCTGGACTGGGCGAGCCGCATGCCGAACGGCAGGACCGGCGCCTACCACACCTCGGACATCCCGCTGATGCTGGACAATGTCGCCGCCGAGGGCTCGGGCGCGGTCGGACCGTGGGCGCAGGTCATGGCCGACATCATGAGTGACACCCTGCTGGCCTTCGCCCGGACGGGCGACCCGAACCGTTCGGACCTGCCGCACTGGACGCCCTATTCGCTGGACCGCCGCGAGACGATGATCATGGACTGGCCGTCCCGGATGGAGGACGACCCGCGCGGCGACGAGCGGCGGTTCTTCGGGCGGATTCCGTATATTCAGCCGGGGACGTGAGACCCGGTCAGGCCTCCGCGCCCTCGGTCCGCTTCTTCATCATGGCGTCGAAACTGCCCCAGACGCCCTCGGGTCCGTGCCAGGCGCCGGTGGTGGCGGCCTTGGAGTATTCGGTGGCGCGGGCCTCGAAGAAGTTGGCGTGTTCGACGCCCGACAGCATCGACTGCAGCCAGGGCAGCGGGTTCTCCTTGACGCCATAGATCTCGGGCAGGTGCAGCTGGCGCAGGCGCCAGTCGGCGATGAAGCGGATATACTGTTTGATGTCGTCCGGGGTCATGCCGTTGACCGGCCCCATCTCGAAGGCGAGGTCGATGAAGCGGTCCTCCATCTCGACCACGGTGCGGCAGCAGTCGACGATGTCGTCCGCGACCTCCTGGGTCACCGCTCCCGTCTCCTTGTTGAAGGCGTGGTACAGCTTGATGATGCCGTCGCAGTGCAGGCTCTCGTCGCGGACCGACCAGCTGACGATCTGGCCCATGCCCTTCATCTTGTTCTGGCGCGGGAAGTTCATGAGCATGGCGAAGCTGGCGAACAGCTGCAGCCCCTCGGAGAAGCCGCCGAACATGGCCAGCGTCCGGGCGATGTCGCCGTTGGTCTCGACCCCGAACTTGCCCATGAAGTCATGCTTGTCGCGCATGGCCTCGTATTCCATGAAGGCCCCGAACTCGCTCTCGGGCATGCCGATGGTCTCGAGCAGCAGGGCGTAGGCCGCGATGTGGATGGTCTCCATGTTGGCGAAGGACGCCAGCATCATCTTGACCTCGGTCGGTTTGAAGACCCGACCGTAGCGCTCCATGTAGTTGTCCTGGACCTCGATGTCGGCCTGGGTGAAGAAGCGGAAGATCTGGGTCAGCAGGTTGCGTTCCGACGGCGTCAGATTGGCCGCCCAGTCCTTGCAGTCCTCGCCCAGCGGCACCTCCTCGGGCATCCAGTGGACCTGCTGCTGCTTCTTCCACATGTCGAAGGCCCACGGGTAGCGGAACGGCTTGTAGGCCGCCGACGGGGTGAGCAGGCCGGGGGTGGTGGGCTTGATCGAGACGTGCGCGTTCATCGGGTCAGGGGCTCTGAAAGCGAATCCGGGATTAGACATTCACCATGCGGGCGGACGGTCCCGGCGCCAAGCCGAATTAGGGCTATATTGCGATCACTTTTTGCGCGACCGCTAGATATGGTAGGTCGACCGCAGATCTCTGGGGACGCGGCTGGGGACAAGCCCAAGCCCTGCCTATGGATCCGGCCGGAGGTCTTGGGCGCGGACGGACGGACGACGCGCTAGCCTTGGCCGCTTGAGGAGGCATCCATGAGCTACACCATCTATGGCGCCGCAGGCTCGGGCTCGGTCCCGGTCGAGGCGGCCCTGACCCTGATCGGCGCGCCCTACACCGTGATCGAGGCCGTCACCTGGGAGGGCGAGGCCGAGCGCGACAAGGTCGCCCCGGTCAATCCGATGCGGCAGATCCCGGCCCTGATCACGCCCGAGGGCGAGACGATCACCGAGAGCGCCGCCATCCTGATCTGGCTGGCCGAACAGCATCCCGAGGCCGCCCTGGCTCCGGAGCCGTGCGATCCGAGGCGGGCGCAGTTCCTGCGCTGGATGACCTTCGTGCCGGCGGCGATCTATTCGATGTTCTGGGTGCGGGACGAGCCGTCGCGGTTGGCCGGCGACGATCCCGCCGCCCAGGAGCGGATCAAGGTCCGCACCGCCGAACGCATCGCCGACTGCTGGGCGGCGATGGAAAGCCAGATCGCGCCAGGCCGTTTCCTTCTCGGCGCAGAACTGACGGTGCTGGACCTGTATGTCTCGGTGGCCAGTCGCTGGACGCCGCATCGCAAGCGATTCCATGAGGTGGCGCCGCGCATGGGCGAGGTCATGCGGCGGGTCGACGCCCTGCCCGAGCTCGAGGCCTTCTGGGCCGAACGGTTTCCGCTGACGGGGCGCTACGGCAGCTAGGGGGTCAGGCGGCCTCGGCCTCGAGGGCTACGCGGGCGGGCGGCAGGTCGCCGGTCAGGGCCCGGTTCACCACGGTCAGCAGCCCGGCCTGGTTGATCGGCTTGGCCATATGGGCGTTCATGCCGGCGGCGAGGCAGCGGGTGACGTCTTCCGGCATGGCGTCGGCGGTCATGGCCACGATGGACAGCGACGCGCCGGCATCGGGCATGGACCGGATGCGGCGCGTGGCCTCCAGCCCGTCCATGACCGGCATGCGCACATCCATCAGCACCAGGTCGAAGGCCTGTTCCGCCACGGCGTCGAGCGCCTGTTGACCGTCGCAAACCTCGACCACTTCGCAGCCGAAGGCCTCCAGCATGATGCGGGCGACCTCGCGGTTGACCGGGTGGTCGTCGACGACGAGCACGCAGGGAACCCGGCCGGGATCCTCGACCGGCGCCGCGACGTCCTCCACGGGACGGACCTCCTCGACGGCGTCCGCGACGCGATCGAAGGGCAGGTGCAGGATGAAGGTCGAACCCTCGCCGACGCGGCTGTCGACGTCGATCCGGCCGCCCATACGGCGGACGTGGCGCGCCGCCAGGGCGAGGCCGAGGCCGACGCCCGAATGATTGCGGCGGATCGAGGCGTCGCCCTGGGCGAAGGCCTCGAACAGCTCCGGGAGGATGGCGGGCTCAATGCCGCAGCCGGTGTCCGAGACCCGGATGCAGACGCCGTCGCCGGCGCGGTCCAGCCGCACCACGACCTCGCCCCGCTCGGTGAATTTGACCGCATTGGCGACGAGGGGATGCAGGGCCTGCCGCAGGGCGCGGCGGTCCGCGGTGAAGCGGGCCTGGGCCGGCAGACGATCATCGATGCTCAGCTTGAGGCCGCGGGCCTCGGCGGCCGCCAGGCTGGGCGTGACCGTCTCGCGCGCCACGGCGGCCAGATCGAGCGGCTCGTTCGTCAGGGTGTCGTCGCCGCGGGCGAAGTCGAGAATGTCCTCGACCAGCATCAGCAGGCCGTCGCTGGATTCGCGGATCTGGCGGGCCTGGCGGACCGACTCGGCGTCGAGGCCGGGGCGTCCCGCCAGGACATCGGCGAAACCGGCGACGCCGTTCAGCGGCGTGCGCATCTCGTGGCTCATCATGGCCAGGAAACGGGACCGGGCGGCGGCGGCGTCCTCGGCCCGGCGGCGGGCGTCCTGGGCGGCGAGGGTGCGGGCGCGCAGACGGGCTTCCAGACCGCGGCGTTCGGTCATCACCGTCGAGATGGGCAGGACGGTGGCGACCATGGCCAGGAGATACACATTGTAGACCCCCAGCCGACGCAGCATCGGCGGGACCGCCTCCAGACCCGGGATGTCGACCAGCCGGGTGAGATGCACCGGGCCGTGGCCGGTCAGGGTCGCCACGCCGGTGATTCCGGCCAGCAGGATCAGGGCGGCGGCGGTCTTGGTCGGCGACAGCCGCAGGCTGATCAGCAACATCGGCAACAAGGTCAGGAAGGCGGTCGGGACGTTGTCCTGCCAGAAGGCGGTCGTGGTCACGACCAGCATGAGGGCGAACAGGCCGATCGCCTCGGGCCGGCTGGCCCGGGTCATGCCCCGGAAGCGGTGGCCGCGCGCCAGCAGCAGCAGGATCGGCGTGACCAGCAGCAGGCCGAGCAGTTCGACGGCGACGAAGGAATAGAGATTGAACAGGAAGCCCGGCAGCGTCCAGTCGCGCACCAGCGAGGCGATGCCGAAGCCGACGGCGGCGGTGACGGCCACGGCCGGGACGGCGGCGTAGAGGGCGAAGGCGAACAGACGGCGCGGCCGGCGCATGTCGAGGGCGGCGCCGCACACCCGGCGGGCCAGGAAGGCCGCCAGCACGGCCTCGCCGAGGTTCATCAGGGCGTTGATCCAGACGAAGACGCCGACGTCGCCGCGGAAGGTGTTGCTGAACAGATTGATGGTGAAACAGGCAGTCAGCACGGCCACGGCGGGCCGACGGTGCAGCTGCAGCAGGGCGGCGACGAGGATGCCGTTCGACAGCCAGATCGCCACCGCATGGAAGGTGGCTACGCTCCAGTGACCGATCACCTGCGACGCGGCGAACAGCAGCACATAGACCCAGGCCGGCGGGCCCGCGACGCGGCCTGCCTCATGCCTGAAAAGACGCCAATGACCCCGCAACCGGTTTCCTCCGGCCATAACCGATGCGGAGAGGGTTACCGCCAAGGCGTAAACAAATCGGACGATGCCGGACCATTCGCGCCGGACACCCGTCGGAACCCCGCCCGCGCCGGAGCCGTTTCCAACCGCCGCCCCGGAGCCCGGACCATGTCAGACACCGTCGCCGATCCGTGCTTCCATCCGCCCGCGGAGGCCGTCGCCTTCTATGAGGAAAGCCTGCGGCTGCTTCAGGAAAGCGGCATCCCCTTCCTGCTGTCGGGTACCTATGCCGTCGCCGCCTATACCGGCATCCGGCGGCCGACCAAGGACCTGGATGTCTTCTGCAAGCCCGGCGACTACCCGCGCATCCTCGCCTTCTTCCAGGCCCGCGGCTATCGCACCGAGGTCGAGGACGAGCGCTGGATCGCCAAGGTCTGGAAGGACGACCGCCACTTCTTCGACGTCATCTTCGCCATGTCGAACGGCACCATCGCCGTATCCGACAGCTGGTTCGGACAGGACGTCATCGAGGTCTACGGCCACAGGGTCGCCATCACGCCGCCGACGGCGCTGATCCTCAGCAAGGTCTTCATCCAGGACCGCTACCGGTTCGACGGCGCCGATGTGAACCACGTCATCCTCAAACAGGCTGACGCCATCGACTGGAAGAACCTGCTTGATCAGATGGACCTGTACTGGGAGGTCCTGCTGGCCCACCTGCTCAATTTCCGCTTCGCCTATCCGACCGAGCGGAACAACATCCCGGCCTGGCTGATGACCGAGCTGACCGGCCGGCTGCAGGCCCAGGTCGATCTGCCGCCGCCGCGGGTCAAGGTCTGCCGCGGCCGGCTGTTCAGCCCTCGCGACTATATCGCCGACATCGCCGAATGGGGCTTTGGCGACGTCGTCGGCAAGGGACTGGAGGAAAGCCATGACCCGATACACTGATGGCGCGCGCCATGCGGGCAAGGGGGCCGGGTCATGAGCGAGCCGGATCCGCAGACGCGCCAGCCGGGCATGGAGTCCGGGCCGGCGAGGAAGCTGCGGGTCGCCGCCGTCGGCGACCTGCACGTCGGCGAGGCGCACGACCGGCCGCATCGGGAGCTGTTCGCCCGGGTGCATGAGGACGCCGATGTCCTGGTGCTGTGCGGCGACCTGACCAATTTCGGCAAGGTGCGGGAGGTGGAAATCCTGCTGGAGGACCTGCGCGGCTGCCAGATTCCCATGGTCGGGGTGCTGGGCAATCACGAACACGAATGCGGCGAACCGGAAACCGTCACCGAAATGCTGTGCGACGCCGGGGTGAAGATGCTGACCGGCCAGGCCTATGAAATCGAGGGCGTGGGCTTCGCCGGCGGCAAGGGCTTCATCGGCGGCTTCGGCCGCTACATGCTGAGTCCGTTCGGCGAGGCCTCGGTCAAGGCCTTCGTGCAGGAGGCGGTCGAGGACGCCAACCACATCGAGAATTCCATCCGCATGCTGCGCACCGAACGCAGCGTGGTCGTGCTGCACTATTCGCCGGTGGTCGACACGGTGATGGGCGAGCCGCCCGAGATCCACGCCTTCCTCGGTTCGTCGCGGCTGGGAGAGACCATCGACCGCTACGACAACATCAGCCTGGTGGTGCATGGCCACGCCCACCGCGGGCAGCCGGAGGGCCGGACCCACAAGGGCACGCCGGTCTACAATGTCGCCCTGCCCGTGCTGCGGACCCTGGGCGAGACGCCCTACCGGGTGTTCGAGGTCTGAAACGCTTCGCGGGGTCGGAAACCGCGCCAGACGCCCCAGATCAGCAGGGCAGTCGCGACGCCGAGCGTATCGGCCAGCAGATCGCCCCAACTGGGATCGCGGCCGACATAGGCCTGGACCACCTCGACCGCCGCGCCGATGGCCACCGCCAGGACGGCCGCCGCCAGGCGGGGCAGCCGCCGGAACAGCACGCCGAGACTCCACAGGATCAGACCGAAGGCGATGAAATGCGCCGCCTTGTCCCAGATGATCTCTTCCGCCTCGATCATCCCGCCCGGGGCGAGCATCAGCGCCAGAAGCACGATCATCACGCCGGCGCCGGCTATGCGGAGGAAGGAACGCATGGAATTCAGGACTTTCGCGGGAGGCCGTCCTTCTATCAGCCCGCAACCAGGACCCAAACCCCTGTGGCGGCGAAACCCGCGGCGGCGGCGAGGCGGATCCATTTCAGCGGCAGTCGCCGGGCCGCCGTCTCGCCCAGCAGGACCGCCGGGCCGTTGACCAGCATCATGCCCAGGGTCGAGCCGGCGACGACCAGGACCAGGTCCTGGAACCGGGCCGCCAGCATGGCGGTGGCGACCTGGGTCTTGTCGCCCATCTCGATCAGGAAGAAGGCGGCGGCCGTGGTCCAGAAGACGCCGGCGAAGGTCTTTTCCGTCTTGTCGGGCGTCTCGTCGAACCGGTCGGGAATCAGGGCCCAGGCGGCGAAGCCGAGGAAGGCCAGGCCGACCCCCCAGCGGATCCACTCGCCATCCATGAAGCGGGCGAGCACCGCGCCCGCCAGGGCGGCGAAGGCGTGGTTGGCCAGGGTCGCGGCCAGGATGCCCAGCAGGATGGGCAGGGGCCGCCGCCAGGCCGCCGCCAGCATGATGGCCAGCAGCATGGTCTTGTCCCCGATCTCCGCGAGGGAGACGAGGCCGGTCGAGATCAGGAAGGCTTCCAAGACGTTTTCGTGCGCGGAGCCTCGGCGGACAGACCTGTGGCGTTCGCAGCCGGGCCCCGCGTGGAAATCCCCTGCGAATGCCAGCGGTCTTGCCGGGCGCCCGGTCCTGCGGACCCGACGCTTTCGCGCGCCATCCTCTCCGGGAAGAGGAAGTGTGTTGACGCGGGACCCGCTGATCGGCGCGGGCGGCTACTCCCCGATGACGCGCGGGTCTGTATCGCCGATGGCCTCGCCGGGCAAGGTCTCGTCATGCGGACCGCCGGCATGGACGGCCTGGCGGCGCTGGACGGCATAGGCGACCAGCCACAGGGCCATGGCCCAGGCCGCGCCGACGCTCCAGCCGGCGAGGACGTCGCTGGCCCAGTGCGCCGCCAGATAGACCCGGGTCAGGCCCACGATCAGGGTCAGCAGCAGGGCGACGCCCAGCACATAGGCCTTGAACCGGCGCCGCGGGAACGCGCGGGTCAGCATGACGCCGATGCTGAGGTAGAAGACCGCTGACAACAGGGCGTGGCCGGAGGGGAAGCTGGCGTTGATGGTCTCGACGGCCTGGTAGGCCGCGGGCGGGCGGTCGCGCCCGAAGACCGCCTTCAGCCCCTCGCTGAGCGCGACGCCGCCGGCGAGGCCGAAGACCAGCAGCAGGGCCGAGAGCCGCTTGCGCTGGAGAACCAGGAACAGGACCACGATGACGGCGAACAGGCCGAGGACGGCGATCCCCCCCAGGGAGGTCAGGTCCAGGGCCGCGGTCTCGAGCCAGGGCGGCCCCCAGCCGTCCGCCGAGCCGCCGGGCCGCAGCGTCAGCAGCACCGCCTGGTCGAAGGCCCGGCCGTCCGCCTCGGTCATGTCGTCGGCCAGTTCGACGAAGGTCATGATCCCCATGGCCACCACGAACAGGGCGCTGAGGGCGACGATTTCGGTGCGCGCGATACGCCAGGCGCGGCGGGCGAACAGGAGGGTGCGGGAGGCGGTCATCGGTCACCAACGGTCACGCTTGTGGGACGTTCCACTCACGCGTTCGTGATCCCATTTGGCCGGGCCTGTCACGCCCGCGTCGCGGCCTGTCCACAGGCTCATCCCCCGCCTTGATCGCGATTCGGGCAGAAAGTGATCGTCAACCCCGTTGACGGTTGGTTAGCCATCTGCGCCCCATATGTGGGCGTGGGGAACGCCTCTAACCACAAGATGATGTGGTTGGGGGCGCGGGGCTCCGCAGCGATCCAGTTCAGGGACCAAGCATTATGGCCGGCGGCGAAGCGTTGAAGACGGTGGAATTCCAGCCGGTTGCGGGCGGCGATGCGACACCGCGTCCCCATCTGTCCGTGGTGCGATCCCTGCAACTCGACCGGTCCCGCGACGACCTGCTGACCGACTTCGGCAAGAAGACGCTGGAGGACCGCTATCTGCTGCCGGGCGAGAGCTACCAGGACATGTTCGCCCGGGTCGCCACGGCCTATGCCGACGACCACGATCACGCCCAGCGCGTCTATGACTATATGTCGAAGCTGTGGTTCATGCCCTCGACGCCGGTGCTGTCGAACGGCGGCGCCGACCGCGGCCTGCCGATCTCCTGCTTCCTGAACGCCGTGGCCGACAGCCTGGACGGCATCCAGTCGGTGTGGAACGAGAATGTCGCCCTCGCCTCCAACGGCGGCGGCATCGGCACCTACTGGGGCGGCGTCCGGTCGATCGGCGAGAAGGTCAAGGGCGCGGGCCAGACCTCGGGCATCATCCCCTTCATCCGCGTGATGGACTCGCTGACGCTGGCGATCAGCCAGGGCTCGCTGCGCCGCGGCTCGGCCGCCGTCTATCTGGACGTCCATCACCCCGAGATCGAGGAATTCCTCGAGATCCGCAAACCGTCCGGCGACTTCAACCGCAAGTCCCTGAACCTGCACCACGGCATCAATATCTCGGACGCCTTCATGGAGGCGGTCCGCGACGGCCGGACCTTCGATCTGCTGTCGCCCAAGGACCAGGCGGTGGTGAGGACCGTCGACGCCCGCGCCCTGTGGCAGAAGATCCTCGAGATCCGCCTGCAGACCGGCGAGCCCTATCTGATCTTCTCCGACACGGTGAACCGCCAGATGCCGCAGCATCAGCGCGACCTCGGCCTGTCGGTGAAACAGTCCAACCTGTGCAGCGAGATCACCCTGCACACCGGCCGCGACCATCTGGGCGTCGACCGGACGGCCGTCTGCTGCCTGTCCTCGGTCAACGCCGAAAGCTTCCTGGAGTGGCGCGAGGAGCCCCGCTTCATCGAGGACGTCATGCGCTTCCTCGACAATGTGCTGGAGGACTTCATCCGCCGCGCCCCGCCGGCGATGGCCGCGGCCGTCTATTCGGCCAAGCGCGAGCGTTCGGTGGGTCTGGGCCTGATGGGCTTCCACTCCTTCCTGCAGGCCCAGGGCGTGGCCTTTGAATCCGCCATGGCCAAGTCGTGGAACATGCGGCTGTTCAAACACCTGCGCCGCGAGGCCGACAAGGCCAGCCGCCTGCTGGCCGAGGAGAAGGGCGCCTGCGAGGACGCCGCCGAGCGCGGCGTGATGGAGCGGTTCAGCCACAAGCTGGCCATCGCCCCGACGGCCTCGATCTCGATCATCTGCGGCGGCACCTCGGCCGGCATCGAGCCGATCCCGGCCAACATCTATACCCACAAGACCCTGTCCGGCTCGTTTGCGGTCAAGAACCCCTATCTGGAGCGGATTCTGGGTGAGAAGGGCATCGACACCGAGGCGGTGTGGAACTCCATCCTCGAGCATGAGGGTTCGGTCCAGCACCTGGACGGCCTGACCGACGACGAGAAATCCATCTTCAAGACCGCCTTCGAACTGGACCAGCGCTGGATCGTCGAGCTGTCGGCCGACCGCGCCCCGGAAATCTGCCAGGCCCAGTCGGTCAACCTGTTCATCCCCGGCGACGTCAATAAATGGGACCTGCACATGCTGCATTGGTCGGCTTGGGAGAAGGGCATGAAATCGCTCTACTATCTGCGCTCCAAATCGGTTCAGCGGGCCGCCTTCGCCGGCGCAGAGAACAAGGTCGAGGAAGAGGTCGATCCCAACCAGCCGGATCTCTTCAGCGCCGCGCGCACCGACTACGACGAGTGCCTGGCCTGCCAGTAGACGCCGGCGGGCCCTCCCCGGCCTGTGACCGCGGAACCTCGTTGCGGGGCTGACGTTCGTCGGACGCGGCAGAAGTGTGTTGGCGAGACGCCCCGCATCGTGCAGGGTTGCATTCGTTAACGGATCGGGAGGACCGTTGATGCGTATGACGGTTGTTTCGTTCGGAGCCTTGGCGACTGTGGCCTGTGCGGCCCCGGCGCTCGCCGTCGAATCGCCCCCCGCCACGGTCGCGACCCAGACCGCCCTGTCGGACCCCTGGGTGGTCGCCCGCGAACGGCCGGCGACCGTTTCCGACCTTCTGACCCGGATCGATCGGGACGCCCGCTTCGCCGGCCCCGATAGCCAGGACTTCGGCCAGGGAGGCGGCTGGACCGGCTACGCCCCGGCTCCGGCGCGCGAGCGCGGCTCGCCATGGGCGGCGTCCAGCCGCGACGTCTGGTTCGAGAACGACGCCTTCGACGACCGGCTGCGGCTGCGCACCGAAGGGCCCGTTCGCCGGGCCGACGGCTCGCCCCTGCCGCCCGGACCGCTGGATCCGGCCGCCTATGAGGCCGAACACTACGACCTGACCTATACCCGCGGCTGGACCGGCACCCTGGGCCAGACGGCCTCGGGCCTCGACGTCACCCTGACCCCCCATGTCGGCGTCGGCGTCGGCTCGCGCGGCGGCACCACCGAGGCCGGGGCCACGCTGCGCATCGGCCCCGATCTGGACCGCCTGGTGCCCGACGGCGGAGACGCCTTCGGCGAGCGGCCGCGCTGGTATCTGTACGCCGCGGGCTCGGGCCGGGCGGTCGGCTATAACTGGGCCCGCAACCGCGACGGCCAATTCGCCCGCTCCGGCGTCAGCCACGACGCGGGCTCCTTCATGGGCGACGCCTCGCTCGGCGTGGCCATGCGGCGGGGGCCGGTGCAGAGCTCGATCGGCCTGATCTACCGCGAGATCGGCGTCGAGGGCCTGCGCGGCGGCCATGGCGTCGACACCGACGTCTCCGAAGGCGTCATCGCCTTCCAGCTGAGCATCAAGCCCGAGTAGGGGTTAGGCGACAGGCAACAGGCAACAGGCAACAGGTCCTTGCTGGATCACCCTGCTACGCTCAGGCGCTCACCCCCTGTTGCCTGTTGCCTGTTGCCTACTCCCCCGTCCTCGCCACGCCCTCGCGCCGATCGTCGGCGCCGCCGTCCCAGGCCCAGACGCCGTCAGGACCCTGGCGCCAGATCCCGCCGTGCAGGCCCGAGGTCTCGCTGTCGTTGGGCCGCAGCGTCACGCCGCGCGCCGCCAGTCCCGCGCGCAAGGCCTCGGAGAACCGTTCCGTATCCGCGCCGAAGCCGTCGCCCCGGGCCACCAGATTGGGCAGGTCGAAGGCCGACTGGACCGGCAGGTTCCAGTCGAGGGCGGCGATCAGGGCGCGGGCGTTATAGGCCAGGATCGATGGGCCGCCCGGCGAGCCCAGGGCCCCGACCAGCCGACCCTCGCGGTCGAGGATCAGGATCGGCGACATCGACGAGCGCGGCCGCTTGCCCGCGGCCACGGCGTTGGCCGCCGGCCCGCCGTCCGCCCGCGTCGGGGCGAAGGAGAAGTCGGTCAGCTGGTTGTTGAGAAAGAAGCCCGCCGCCATCCGGCCCGAGCCGAACACGCTCTCCACCGTGGTGGTCATGCTGACGGCGTTGCCCTCGGCGTCGACGATGACGAAATGCGAGGTCCCCGCCGGCTCGTGCGTGGCGTCGGAGCCGGCCAGCACCCCGCCGGGGGGCGTGCCCGCCTCGGCCGCCCCGGTCAGGCCGGGGGCCAGGGCCGCCCGCGCCGCCGTATAGCCGGGGTCCAGCAGGCCCTGCACCGGCACGCGGACGAAACCGGGGTCGCCGACATAGCGGTCGCGGTCGGCGTACATCAGCCGCTGCAGCTGGGCGAAGGCGGCCCAGGCGTCGGGGCTGTCGGGCCCCAGGGCGATGTCGGGCGTCGCCTCGGCCATGGCCAGCAGCTGCAGCACGGCCACGCCGCTGGACGGGGGCGGCGGCACGCAGACGACATAGATCCGGTACGGCCGGCACAGGGCGCCGCGTTCGATCGGTTCGTAGGCGGCGATATCCTCGACCGTCAGGGCGCCTGGACGGGGCGCCTCGGCCACGGTCGCGGCGATCTCGCGGGCGATGCGGCCGTGATAGAAGGCCTCGGCCCCGCCCTCGGCCAGCTCGGCCACCGTCTCGGCATAGGCCGGGTTCTTCAGCACATCGCCGGCGACATAGCGGCTTCCGTCCGGCCGGGTGAACCAGGCGTCGGCCCAGCGCGTCCGGGCCTGGCCCCGGGTCGCGGCGATGAAGCCGGCCAGGCGCGGGCTGACCGTAAAGCCGTCGCGCGCCAGCCGCCCGGCGTCGTCGAACAGGGCGCTCCACGGCAGGCGGCCATGCGCCCGCTGGGCCATCGCCAGCATGGCCACCGCCCCCGGAGCGCCGGTCGACCGTCCGCTCAGCACCGCCTCGCCGAAAGCCAGCGGCCGGCCGTTCTCATAGAAGAGTTCCGGCGTCGCCGCCGCCGGCGCGGTCTCGCGCCCGTCATAGCTGGTGACCTCGCCGGTCCCGGCGTCGAACACCATCATGAAGGCCCCGCCCCCGAGGCCCGAGGACTGCGGCTCCACCAGGCCGAGCACCGCCTGCACCGCCACGGCGGCGTCGACCGCTGAACCGCCCTCGCGCAGCACGCGCAGCCCGGCCTCGACCGCCAGGGGGTTGGCCGCCGCCACGAAGGGCCCGCGCGCCATCGGGGTCTGGACCGCCGCCGGGGCCGGCGGCGCGGATCCGGCCTGCGCCCCGGACCAGGAGCCCGCGCCGGCGCATCCCGCCAGCGCCAGGGTCGCAGCGACGACGGCGGCCGTGACGGCGCGCAGGGGCCGGGGCGGGGAAGCGATCATGGCGGACTCATGCGGACGGATGCGGGAAGGCGGCCCACCTTGGCCCGCCGCCCGCCCGAACGGAACCCCCGCCCTGCGCGCCGCGCCGGCGGGGGCCGCAAATGATCGCCGAAAACCCGTCGTACAGCCCTTGCCCCCCGCCCCCGCCTCCGCTAGATACCCGCCCTCGCCGTTCGCGGCCAAGCGCGCCCGTAGCTCAGCTGGATAGAGCATCAGACTACGAATCTGAGGGTCGGACGTTCGAATCGTTCCGGGCGCGCCATTTTTTCAAACACTTGCTGTCGAAGCTCCATCTCGCAGGTGGCTCTGGGACCCGTATGGGACCCAGACTCAGGGAATAATAATCTACCACCAGCATCTTTCGGGGCACATCCCGGCGCCGTTTGCCCGTCCTCGACCCGCTGGAGCGGTATCGAAGCGGGTCGTCATCTTCCTGAATGCGGTCCGCGAAGATCGGTGACGATCAGCGCCATATAGGTCGCCGGGTCGGAGCCGGGCTCAGCTCGGCGAGGAATACCTGATGGCTGGGAAGGCTCAGGTCGCTCGCGCTGTCCGCCAAGGCTTCCGCCTCTGCAATGAGTCCCTGTATCTCGTCGGTGACCCCGGCTCCCAGACGCGTCAGGGCGACCGCCCGGGCTCTCACCAGCACCAGAGCCGCATCGGGGTGTCGCCCGGAGAGCCGCGCCGCCCAGAGCGGAATGTCGTTCCAGGATCCGCGTAGCTCCGCCCGTCTGGCGAGGATCATCGCGGCGGCCTCCCGCAGGGCCGGCCAGTTCATCAGGAACGCCAGCCCTTTCATCGGATCGGCGAAGGCCGCGGCGATCTCGAACGCGCGATCAAGGGCGACCACGTCCTCGAAGTCCGCCAATTTCGCGAGCAGGGCTCTCAGGGGCTCTTCGGACAGGGTCCGTTCGAACAGCGCCCAGCGTGCTTCGTCTGCGACGGCCGCGTCCCCTTCCGCATCCAGCACGGAGATCTCGGCGACGTACCAGCTCTCGGGCTGGGGCGCGGGCGGCTGAAACTTGCCCCTCCCCCGCCGGCTGTTCGGGTCAACGGTCCTCGACGCCTCCAGGGCGCTGCGCGCCTCTTGCGATCGCCCCGCCCCGGCAAGGCGCCGGGCGATCTCCGCGCCGACTTCCGGCTTGGCCCGGTCGCCGTCGGGAATGGCCTCGATCCACGCATCCAGATCGCCCGCGCGGTCCGCCAGCTTGCGCACCACAAGGGCCAGCCGACCGGTCGGTCTCGGTCGGCCCCGGGTGAGATCCGCCAGCAGCCGACGGGCCAGTTCCGGACTGAGGTCCGAGGCGCCGCGGCCCACCCAGGATGCCCATTCCGACAGCCGGGTCGACAGGGCCTCGCCCAGGATCGGCGCGGCGACATCCGGGCAGACCTGCGAGGCAAGAACAGCAAGCTCCCCCGAGGCGGCGTCGAAGAGGAGGGCGAATTCGCCCTTGGGATCCTGCACCCGGCGGCTGAGCGAAGGGTAGAGATCGAACCAGGCCGTCAGTCGGTCGAGAGCGAGGCGAGGCTCCATGCCCCCCAGCCGATCCACGATCATGCGGCGCAGCGTTTCCAGCTCGGCGACGAGTCCCGGCCGCTTGCGCCACGAGACCCGCGCCTCGCTGCTCGCCAGGGCGACCAAGCGCTTGTCCAGCTCGAAGGCGAGATCCGCCGCCCCCATCGCGGCGGCCAGCTCCATGCGCAGGCGACGTTTCAGGTCCGGGCCCGCCGCCTCCATCAGCACGGCGGCCAGCCGCTCGGCTCCCAGCGCCTCCAGATTGGCTTGCGAGAGAACCTTCTTCGCGCTTGCGGAGCGGCGCGCCATTGCGTCGACTACTGAACCCTGCGGAAGCGGACCCGGTCCCGGCCCGCCACCAGGAAGGCTTCGAACCCCGCAGCGCGCCAAGCCTCGCGCTGGACATTGGAGCCGCTGGGGTCCGTGACATTGGTCCACCATTGCGGGCGGTTGGCGCTGTTCGGCAGCAGCGCGCCGAGCTTTCGCTCGATCTCGGCAAAAGTGAGTTCGAACTCGCCTGCCTGCTGGCGCCTCAGATAGTCCCGCAACGGATCGTATTTCCCCATACGTGTAGAACGCGCAAAAGCCGCGCGGGTGCAAGACCGGGGTCCGTCGCCTTCCCTCGCTTCCCATCTCGAAGACGTCGTTTTCGCGCCATGAGCGGTCATTGGGGTGCTGCCCGGAACGCGACGTTCACTCACTAGGTGGTGGTCGTTCCGCCAGCGCGTTTTCGCTTCTTCCCCACCCCTACGCCCGGCTTTCGGACCCAGGAAAACGCGACCTTGTAGCCAAGCTCATCCGCGATCCGCCGCGCGGCATGCCGAAGGCTGATGAGGCTGAAGAAGGGCAGTTGTGGCGCCTTGCCTTCGGGCGTGGTCGTCAAAACCCCAAAGACAACCTTGTGCCTGTCGGCATCGAACGGAGCGTTGCTGGCGGCAACCGCTGTCGAGAAGGCTCCGCCGCCTGGCTGCTTTGCGACCTCGGCGAGGACTCGATCCCGAAAGGGCGCGTCCCGCTTGAGTACGATCGCAGAAACAAGGCCCTGATTAAATAGGTGGCTCAGACGCGACGATTCCGTTTTGTCCTTGATGTGGATGAGACGACCGTCCGCACCCAGGAAATCGCAGACCTCAATTGGAGATGAGGCGTCGCTTGGCTTGACCAGCTTGACGTCCATGCAAAGCAAATCGGCGTTCGCTGCCGCGACACGGGCGTTATACGTCTTCTCATTGTCACCCGCTTGGGCTGGCGGCAGTTCAACTTTCTCTATGTTGTCGAAGTAGTCTCGGACCTCATTCGCCAGGTCCGGATCGATCCGATACCAACGTCCGCCCGAGAGGGTGAATCGTTGTCCGTCTAGCTCCAACTCATAAACTAGGCAGTCCTGCACAGGCCATGCTCCCCCTGAAGGGGCGCCGTCGTCGTCGCATTCCTCCACGGAGTGCTTCCGCAGGAAGCCCTCCACATAGGACGTGATGCCCTTCGATCTTAGACCGTCCAGGTAGTGGGAGATTTCCAAATCCGGGAAATGGTCCGAACTCCCGTAACCCCGAAACCTAACTCTGCTGGCGCGATCTGGATCGTAGATTGCCGGATAGGCGAGCCCGAGATCATCGCCTTTGCTTGGATCCTTCAGCGCCTCGTCGAGAGCTTGGACCAAAGAGCCGGTGAGCTTTGCTAGTACGTCAGCCTCGCGGACATGCTTGATCTGGTCGATCCAGCCGAACTCTTCCTTGTATTCGTCTGCGGCCGCCAGCTTCAGCGCGCGCGAGCAGGCTGCGGGGAGATCATCGACCTTGATTTTGCGCCGCAGGGAGAGCGCATCTCCGCCGCTGATCTTGGTGGCGAAGGTCTTGTCCTTCGGCTCACCCAACAGACCACGCACGATGTCCCGCTCGGGATCGATCTCGAAAGCGGACCTTTCCGATGCGCGGCTCGTCTGCGAACGGCGGCTCAACGTGTTTGCATCGGGCGTGCTCAGATCGGCGCTGCGAAGCTTCTTGTGGTCAACGGCGTTGAGAACGACGCGCAGTCCGAAGTCTTGCTCAAGCGATAAGGGGTCGATCTTCGAGTGTCCGTGGCCAAACGACACCGCGAACCACCGCCCGTCCACTGGGAGAAACACAAGCCCAAACGAAGATCGCTGCCGCAGCGTGTTCTTGTCCTCCGGAGCCAAGTCTAGAAACTCGGCCCAACGCGGAGCGTCGCCCCCAGCAGAACCCAGGGCGATCTTGGCGCCCGCAAGGCGTGCCCAATCCTTCAGGGTTACTCCAGACCGGACTGCCTTCTCCGGCGTATAATCGGCTCTGATCAGCCGTATGGACAGGTTTTGGGTCTTGTCGGTCATTGAAGCCCCCGACCGAGATTGGGGGGAGCAACTATAGTTTGCAAGTCCGACGCTTACTCGCCAAACACCTCATGCAGCATCGCAGGAAGCAGTCGATCAAGGTCGGCTGCTGCATCCGCCTGCGCGCGGCGGGCTGCGCGGGCCCTTGCTTGAACGTCATCAAACCACTGCTGGGCATCGAGCGAGGGCGTAGGAACCTGGATAGCTTCCAGCGCTTTAATGCCAAGGGTGCGGTTACGGCCCGCGCCACCGGGGGACGCCCTATTCAGCGCCAGTAAGCCTTCCTCGCTTAAGAACCAGTACCTAAGAAAGTCGGCGGTTGAGCGATCCGGGTCAACGACGCGTGTCAGGAACCGATGTGAACCCACACGCCCTGCATCGCTTTCAGCGGCGACTGCGACCGCGCCCTCCCAAGCGAAGACGATGTTGAACAGGAGATCGCCAGCCGCGACATAGAAGAGCTTCTTTGTCCCGACATCGATGCCGGCGAGCGGTGCCTTGTGAAAGGTTCCTTTGCCGAACGAGCGCACGCCGAGTTCTGGATATTTGGCGTCAGGGTCGATGTCGACAGGTCGACGAATCAAAGGAGCGACGTCGCCCATGCGGGCGCGGGTTGCGTCTGAGATGATCCTGGCGAACGCCGCCCGAAGGGTCGCAGAGATTTCCGTCTCGGCGGCATCGGCGCCGACTTTACGGTTCGCCACAGCCGCCGCAGCCAATTCCAATCGCGCGATGACCCTGCGTTGCTCCTCAAGCGTCGGAACGGGGATTGCGTGATCGAAAAGACGTTTGGGATGCAGCCTTTCTCGGCGGGCACCGATTCCCCTGCCGTCCGACGCTAGCTGCTGCCAGACGCAGTGCTGCTTGAAGTACCACCCGAGAAATGCGGGCTCAATTCGTTCACGATCTATGTCGAAGGTGGGAAATTCGTTCGAGACGAAATAGCCATCGACCTCTGGAGACACAATCGAATAGGCGCCTTCGAAAGACTTCAAGCGGCTATAGATGAACTGCCCCGCTCGGATTCGAAACAACTGAGCAGCGGCTATCTCGCCCCCAGCTACCGCCGCGCGCTGAATCATGCCGCGACCGAATCCATAGACACCCGCGATCGGATACTTGCTGTCAGGATCCACCTCATGAGGGTCCGGCGCGTAGGTGATCAGTTCACCCAATGGGACGAGAGGAAAGCGCGGCACAGCCTATTCGCGCTCCGCCACCAAGGCCTTGATCTCCTTCAAGACAGCCAACACTTGATGCTCCCTGGCGATCGCGCTCTCAATGATCTCGGCTGGCGACCGATGGTCCTCCGCCGCCTTCGCTTTCGGGTTCTTCAGGTCGAGATTGACGGCCCTCACCTGCCCGGCCTCATCGCGCTCGATCAGCGCAGGGCCGCTAACGCGCCAGGCGCGGGGACCCTCCTCGCGCGTCGTCCACCAAGTGGTGAGTCCTTCTAGGTCCTCCACTTGCAGCGGCGCGGTCTTGGAGTACTTCTTCCGGCCCTCGGGCGCGGGCTGTTCCCAATAGTCGATGTCCGCGGTTGGCCCGGTCGTGTCGAAGAAAAGCAGATTGGTCGCGATGTCGGTGTACGGGGCGAACACGCCCTCCGGGAGTCGCACGACGGTGTGCAGGTTGAACCGCTCCAAAAGGTCGGCCTTGATCCGCGCAGCCACCCCGTCGCCGAATAGCACGCCATGCGGCACGACAACCGCCGCTCGGCCCTTCCCGCCACGCTTCAGCCGCCGCATGATCAGCTGAAGGAACAGGAGCGCGGTCTCGGCTGTACGGCGATCCTCGGGGAAGTTGGCGAGGATGCCGGCCTCTTCCTCGCCGCCGAATGGCGGGTTCGAAAGGATCACCTCCACCCGATCCCGCTCACCGATTTCGGACAGGCGGTGCCTCAGCGCGTTGCCGAACTCGATGTTTGGAGCGTCCAGGCCGTGCAGGAGCAGGTTCATCTGGGCGAGCAGGAAGGGAAGGGAAGAAGCCTCGCCGCCCTTCAAGGATTTCGTTTGAAGCACATCGCGCTTCTCGACAGTGTCAGCTTGTCGCTTCAGATGGTCGTACGCTGCGGCAAGAAAGCCGCCCGTCCCGCACGCCGGATCTAGCACGGTCTCTCCCAACTTGGGATCGAGGCGATCCACCATGAAGCGGACAATTGGGCGCGGGGTGTAGAACTCGCCATTCTGCCCCGCCGCGTCCCGCATTTCTCGGAGCATGTTTTCGTACATGCGCCCCAAGACCTGAACATCTTCGCTGCTGTTGAAATGGATCTTTTCAACTAAGTTGATGACGTCCCGAAGGACGTAACCGCTGGTAGCGTGGTTACGCAGGTCGCGGAACACAGCCGAGATGACATTGCGCCGGGCTGTACCGTTTCCATCGCTCCGAAGGTCGCGCAGATAGCGGAAAAGACCCGCCCCGCGCGTACCGTCAGGCCTAATGCAGCGATCATCGTTGATGAAGCTCAGGAGATCAGGGCCCGTGATTCCGGCGGAATCCTTTGCCCAGTCCCGCCAGCGGTATGGAGGTTCAAGGAGATCGTGATAGGGAGCGCCGGCAAGCACCGCCTCATCGGCCTGCATTGTTTCTAGGTCATCCAAGAATTTCAAGAACATCAACCACGTAAGCGTGGGAAGCCGCGTAATGTCTGTCTTGAGTTCGCGGTCCTTACGCATCTTCTGGCGCGCAGACTTGATTACGCTATCGAGGCGCTGAACTGTGTTCTGGGGAGCGACAGTCTTCTTGGGGCGAACCATACTGAACAATCAATTGAAGTTTACGCAGCGTAGAGCCGCTCGCTAAGTTCAGCTACTGCCTCCCGCAAGCGGTCCGGCCCGCCGAATCGCCTAGCGATCTCGCTGGGGTTGCCGAAGTCCGAGACCGGGGCAACCTTGAGCGCCGCAGGGAGCGCGAGCTGGTCTGGACCGCCGGCCGCATACTTCTCCAGAAGCGCGTCGAGCACCGCTTTAGCGTCATCACCGTAGCGGGTAAACAGGTCGGGCTCGGCCGAACGCAGACGTTCCGCCCGTTCCCGGCGCGTGTGTGTCGGAGCGTTCCACGCCAAGTGGCACAGGAGGTCGAACGGGTCGTCGTCGGGCCGCTCCGCTTCGGCAAGCAAGGTGCCCAGATCAATGCCGCGTTCCGCCAAGGCTTCGATGATGGCAGCCCGCTTGTCGGCCATCGCCCATTCCGCGCGGAACGCCGCTGGCGTTGCGTAGAGCGTACGTACCTTCTCGCCCGTCCAGTCGGTTAGCTTGCGGCAAGTCAGACGTTTGCCGTCTGCGTCGAGGTCATAGACGAGGTGGGCAACCACCTCGACGGCGCCGCCATCCACGAAGAGCTTGCGCGGCAAGCCGTCATCTTCGTCGGGGGACAAGACGATCGGCCCATCATCACCGTGCGGACCGTCGTCCTGCCAGTCGGCGCCCTCTTCCTCGACCTCGGTCACGATGGCACCCGTGTCGTCGATTTCGGTTTGGATGGACGCGACCGGATCGCCATCGAAGGCCGGATCGGCGAATTTGTCGGTGGCGGTGCCCGTGTAGTCCAGGATGTTGAACCACAGCTTGCCGTAATCCTCGCGCAGCCGCGTCCCGCGCCCGATAATCTGCTTGAACTCGGCCATCGAGCCTACCACGCGAGCTAGGACGACGTTCTTGCAGGTCGGCGCGTCCACGCCAGTAGTGAGTAGCTGCGACGTAGTGAGGATCACCGGCGTCTCGGTTTCGAGGTCTTGGAAGCGGCTGAGCTTACCCTTGCCGATGTCCCCTTCATCCGCCGTCACGCGCGCCACATAGTCTGGGTGCTTGGCGACCAGATCGCTGTTCAGGTTGATCAGCGCCTGGCGCATCTCGCTGGCGTGGTCCTGATCAACGCAGAAGACGATGGTCTTGGCGAAGCGGTCGGTGTTCTTCAGGAAGTTGGTCAGGTGGCGCGCGATAGCCTCGGTTCTCGCCCGCAGCGCAACGACCCTCTCGAAGTCGCGCGTCTGATACTCTTCGTCCGGGACAGGTCGGCCGAACCGGTCGAGCTCGCCGACCGTCGGGCGCCAGCCGACCGCATCCAGATCGGTGACGATCCGATGCACGCGGTATGGCGCAAGGAACCCGTCCTCGATACCTTGAGCGAGCGAGTAGGTGTACAGGGGCGAACCGAAATAGGAGTAGGTGTCCCGGCTCTCTTCCCGGAGGGGCGTCGCGGTCATGCCGAGCTGATAGGCCGGCTCGAACCACTCAAGGATTTCGCGCCAGGTGCTGTCGTCCCGCGCGCTGCCCCTGTGGCATTCGTCGATGATGATCAGGTCGAAGAAGTCCCGCGCGAACTCTTTGTAGAGGCCGGGGCGGCGCTCATCGCGGGCGATGGCTTGGTAGATCGCGAAGTAGATGTCACGCCCATGGCTGACGTTGCCGCCCTCCAGCTTGAAGCGGGCGTCTCCAAAAGGCGCGAACGTCTTCGCCATGGGGTCATCGACGAGGACGTTGCGATCGGCGAGGAAAAGGATCTTCGGCTTCCTGTGATTGCCGCGCTTGTTCCACCCGGCCGACCAAAGCCGCCAGCATGTCTGGAAAGCCACGGCCGTCTTGCCGGCGCCTGTGCATAAGTTGAGGAGGACCCGGCGATCCCCGGCCGTGATGGCCTCCAACGCACGGTTGACCGCGATCTCCTGGTAGTACCGCAGGGGACGTTCGGCGTCCGGGTAGCCGGGCGTCAGCAACGTCGTTTCTGCCGACTCGGACGGAAGGCTGAGACCTGCCTGCTGTCGGCTCCATAGTTCCGCGGGCGTCGGGAAATCTCGGCGCTCGATCTCCGTGCCAGTCGCAATGTCGATCTCGATGATCTCACGGCCGTTGCTAGCGTAGGCGAACCGAAGCCCGAGCACCTCGGCATAGTCGCGGGCCTGCTGCACGCCGTCCTTGGCGGACCGGTATTCCGCCTTTGCCTCTATCACGGCGATTGGATAGTCCGGGCGGTAGCGCAGGATGTAATCCGCACGCTTGCGCTTACCACGCCTCGGGTGTCCACGGACAAACAGGACACGACCATCGGTAAAGGTGCGCTGTTCGTTGATCGCACACGGCGCCTCATCCCAGCCTGCACCTTGCAGCATGGGGACGATGAACCTGCGACAGGTGTCGGCCTCTGTATCCACTGACGAACCGTAGCAGGCGACTTCCGCGCTTGGCGAGCGCCACGAGGGGGCAGCTTGCTAACTTGCCAACAGCGGCCGTTCCGAAGGTCGAAGAAGATTCAGAAGCGGCCGGTCCCCGGACTGCGGAAACCTGGCATCGGCTTCTGACTCCTTGCGGCGGTTCGGAATATTCGCTCTCGGACCGGGGCGGAACGCCATGTCGCCATCGATCGCCAAGCTCGGCCGCGACATCCCAACCCGCATGCATCTCCTCGCCGACGAATCTTGGCCACCACGGGGTTGCGCGCCGAAGGCTGCTATTCCGAGGCCGGTGAGCCATGGGAGAGCGGCCCCGTGAGTTGTTCACCGAGATGGGCCGAAGCTCGATCGAGGCGGGCTTTCAGCCAAGCCCTGTATTCGACCAACAGGTCGCGCTCAGCACCTGTGACGCGATCGCACTCCTCATCCACGAGCGCGATAGCGACCGGCAGCGTAAGGGGCCCACCGGCCTCTTCAATCAAGCGACTCGCGAGCCACCGGTCCGCCTTCAGCCTGTCAGCTTCCGGAAGGGCCGACCGGTGCTCTGCGTAAACCAGCCGGTGCCCGAACGTTCTGAGGCGGGCATCGTCGAGATCTCGAACCAAGCCAAGCCTTCGCGCCTTACTGGACTCGTGAAAATTCCACATCCGGGCCTCATCCGCAGGCCCTGGGAACGGGTCGCTGTACATCCGCAGTTCGGGATGAACTGATGGCTCCGCGTCTTTCCATCTCTTTGCATAGAAGCCGACGACCCGGGCGACGACATCGGAGTGCGCCTGCAACCATGCCGCTCGGGACTCGGCTACCCCACGGTCGAACTCAAGCCACTCCGGCGCGTCCCAATGTGCGCAGACGCTAGGGGCCGCGTTGACGCGAAGGCGACGGACAGGGCTCATTGGCCGGCACACTGCTTCGTCGAGAGCCTGGTCATCCATATCGGCCAAGCTGGCCGGGTTCGTCCCTAAATCCCAGCACAGGTGCCCATTGCTATCGTTTGGCGCGCTCCCAAGCCTACTGACCACACGGTGGGTCGCTTCGCCGCCGAAGAACTCTGTGAGGAAGAAGTATTTTTCATTCCGCACGAAATCCGCCACGACCGCCTTGTTTGAAAACCGGACGAAGCGCTGCCACACATCGTCAGACCCGGCCTGGACCCGGCGGCACAGCTCCAGGGTCATCTCGGCATCGCCCATCGCGTCGTGCGCGCGTGTTGCTTCAAGACCATTCGCCTGAGCGACCGCAGCGAGCTTGAAGGTGGGACGCCCCTCGGGACCGATTGGTAGGCTTAGGCTGGCCGGTCGCGCCGCGCAGGCAGCCAAGACCAGATTCATGGCGTCCGCCCGACAGTTGGGCGGCATCGTCGTGAGGAAGGCTGGAAACAGATTCTGGAAGAAGGCATGGCGCAGCATCTCTTCGTCGAACCGGATCGAGTTGTAGCCCACGAAAATCGCAGGCCCCCAAGCGGCCAGCTGACGACGGATGCTTCCCACCATGTCGTAGTGCGACGGCAGGTTTGGGTCGGTCAGTTGACCGATTGAGATGCCGTTTGCGAGCAACGCCGACGGATGAGGAATAACGTGCGGCTGCAGTCGGCAGCGCAATTCAAACCGATCCAACTCGACAAGATCAGCGTCGGTAAGGATGGCGGCGAACTGAACGATTTGGTCAAAGCCTTGCTTCAAGCCCGTCGTTTCAGTGTCGTAAACCACGAAGCCCAAGGCGGCGCTCTAGTCCCAGGCGCCAAGCCGATAGCGCATAGCGGACGGGCTCACCCGGAACTTGCGCGCCAAGGCTTCGATCCTGTCATCGTCGTCCACGTCCAAGCCGTCAGGGTCCACGAGATCTCTCAGCAAAAATTGCGGCATTAGCAGTTCTGCGGCGAAAGCATTCGCTTCTACCTCTTTGGTGTCGACGCCTAGGCTCGCCCGGCTATCGCGGTGGAGCACCCGAAAGACCTTGTCGACGTGCACCTCAGCGCGAAGGTGCTCGGGGTGTAGCTGATGATGAGCAAGCTCATGCGCCGCGGTGAACCGCTGTCGGTTCGGATGATGCAAGGCATTCACTCCGATAATGCCGACGCCGCCGCGGATATACGCCATTCCGGATAACTCATCGGACAGCGGAGCGTACTGCAGAATGATGCCCCGTGACTTGATGATCCGCTCGATGGGAACCGGGGCGGCTTTCACCCCCACTTCAAGCAGCAAGGCGCGTGCAGATTCCCTCGCGAATCCGACATCGGCCGCGCTCACGGTCGAACTTTGGCCGAAGCCAATGCTGTGGCGATCAGATCATTGATCTGAGCGTGAGCTTTCGGGCTTACCGGATTCGACACTGACAGTGCTCGATCTTCAATCGTGCTTTTCGTCGGAGCGGGCAGCAAGTCGGTGACCGCCAAGCCCAGTGCCACCGCGATGTCGCAGGCGTGATGAAGAAGCACGCTTTGCCGCCCCCGTTCGATATTCGCGATGGACGCCCGCGAAAGGCTCACGCGGCTCGCCAGCTCAGCCTGCGTCATCCGCAGATGCTCTCGGCGCACGGCCATCGCCTCGCCGAATGCTAGGTAACGGGGATCAGCGGCCATGAAAGATTGTTTGGTCCGAGCCGCCCGGACTGTCAACACCGCAAACAATATGTTTGTGAGATAAGCGCATTAACTGTTTCCCTTGACCACAAACCCGATTCCGGGTTTCATGACTCGCCGGACCTTGGTCCTGCGTTTCAACAACCGACCGAGGTACGCCATGTCGAACAACAAGCCTGAGAAGCCGGATCACCCGGACAAGCCGGGTCGCCCGGAGAATCCGGGCCATCCCGATCACCCGACTCAACCCGACGTTCCGAACGGCCCGCCGAGCCACACCCCCGGCCGTCCCGATGGTCCGCCGGTGCCCAGCCATCCGCCGTCGCACCGCCCGGTGGGCTGACATGCACGGAAAAGCGCAGCTCCAGTCGGAGCCTCTGGACTGGTGGCTGCGCTACCCCGGCCTCCTCCAGTCCGAACTCGCCGCGTTCGACCAGCACGGCGCGTCCACCACGATCGCTTATCAGAAGGATGGCTATCTGATCCTCGAAGTCGACTGGCCGCACCCGGGCCCAGTTCGGCTGCGCGTCGGCTACTCGCCTTTTCACCCCTACGGTCGCGCCCATGTTTCCGCCCCCGAGCTTAAGCTGGCGAGGCATCAAGACCCGGTTTTCGGCACACTGTGCCTCCTGACTCAGGACTCGGGGGAGTGGCGACCCAATGAGCGAGTCGCTGACCTTATCGCCGAGCAACTGCCGAAGGTGTTCGAGGCGGCTTTGGCTCACGCCGAGCATCGGCGAGAGGATGCCCGGTCGCTCGAAGAGCATACCCCCGACCCGCTCAGCAACTACTTCGTCCACCAGGCGGAAGAGCATTCCGTCGTCATTTTCGATGCGCAGCAGGCCGTCCCCGCCACGGGCGTGGGCATTGCGAAATTCACCCTTCGGGCTCGCCCTTTCGGACCGGAGACGTTTGAGGCCGTGCTGCGATCCGTTGAACCGTTGAACGGTAAACCCTGGCTCGCACCGCCATTCACCCCTTGGAAGAGTTTGGAGGGCGAAGCCCTCGTGATGGGGCGATGGGTGCACCTGACCCCGAGCGCTGTAGACGATGCCGACTCGCTGTTTGCAGCGGCGGAAACCGCCATCGACAAGGCAGTCGCCCTGCAGCCGCGCCTGCGCCAGAAGATGGGTGAGATAGCGGCCGGAGCGGCCATTTTGACGGTGATCGTTTTCGACGAAGAAATTGAATACGGGAGCAACGGCCCGGGCTGTCTGTTCGTCGTGTCGCGTCGTCGGCCGTCCGGCTGGGAAAACAGACTGGTCACGGGCCTCAGATATGCTCCGGACGTTCTAGCGCGCGTGACCGTGGCCGAAAGCCTCCAGTCAAAGTCTGCGCTGCTCGTCGGTGCCGGCGCGATCGGATGTTTCGTGGCGCAGGACCTCGTTCGCGCCGGCTTGGGTCGACTGGAGATCATCGACGGTGATCGCGTTGAACCTGGAAATGGCGTTCGTTGGGCACTGGGGCGAGAGGTGTGGGGTCTGCCCAAAGCTCATGCGCTGCAGTTCCACCTTGCCCGCAACTATCCTACCGCCGAGGTCAAAGGCTACTTCCGCCGACTGGGCGCGACCGTCTCTGATATCGCATTGGCCCGAGAGGCCGATCACCATCCCGTGGCTTGGCTGCGGGAGTTGGTTGCCCGGACGGACGTAGTTGTAGACGCCTCAGCCTCGACTGAATGTCAGCAGGCTCTTGCACTGCTCTGTCGCGAAATGGGCAAGCCCTACATCATGGGGCACGCAACCGAGGGCGCGGCCGGAGGAGTGGTAGCGCGGTTCAATACTGACAAGGCCGGATGCCGCGTCTGCCTAGACGAGCACTGGCACGATCGTTCCCTGCCCATCCCTCCTGTTGACCCGGCGGGCACGATGACGCCGGTTGGCTGCAACGCGCCGACTTTCACCGGCGGAGCGTTCGACCTTCAGGAGGTGTCGCTCGAATTGGTCCGCAGCGCCATCGAGGTCCTTGCCCCGGGCGCGCGCAAGTCGGGGGATTGGTCGCTGGCGACCTTGGAGTTGGTGGACGACGTGAACCGCATACTGCCGAGGTGGACCACGACGCAGATCACCCCGCACCCGCGCTGCTCCGGCTGTTCTTCAACATGAGGGTTTGGATCGGACACGACACGTTCAACGAACTCATTGATCAAGCCAGAACGTTTTCGCCTCTCGAGACCGGCGGCGTTTTGATGGGATGGCGGCAGGGAAATGACCGCATCGTTGCGGGCCTCATCGGGCCGGGCCCTCGAGCCCTTCACGGACGGCACATGTTTTTGCCGGACCACACGTGGCAAATCGATCAGATCGACAAGGCATTTGCCCGGACCAAGGGCGATCTCGACTACCTCGGCGACTGGCATACGCACCCTGAGGGCGTGGCGCAGATGAGCGACATCGACAGACGCACGCTACAGAAGTTGGGGCGAAAGGTACCTGATGCGGTGATGCTGATTGCCGCGGAGGGCGAGGGTGGCTGGACTGCAAACGCTTGGCATCAGCCTCGCGGGCGTCTGTTCCAGCCGGCTTCGGCGCAGGATTGTAAATTCATCCTGATGGATGCGCCGAAAGATTGGCCCCGACTGGGCCTCGCGGAGAACGACTGACGGGCCCATTCCGGTCTCTGGTGCCCCCACGAGGCTCGGCGGGTACGTCCTGTTCTCGCCGAGGCCTCAATGTCCGCTCCTGGCGCTTAGTCGACGGAATCAGTCGACCAGCCCGTGGACGGTCGCCAGACGCATGACTGCATCCGCTACGAGATCGTGCTCGGCCCCGCCCTCCCCTTCCAGTAGCCTCTTGGCCACAATGAGTTTGCTCACAGCCTCCTCAGGACTCCCCGCAGGGGTTGTCACTATGCGGTCGAGCAGAACGGATCGCTTCCGATCGATGAGTGCGATCTCACGCTCTAATCGCTGCATTCGGTTTGTCGGATTGGAGGAAGCCGGGCCGACGGTCGTGGCGATCAGGTCGCTCTCGGCCCGGCTCCATTCCAAGGTGAGAGTCTCCAAGCGGAGATCAGTGCGGAGCCACTCCACACAAAGGGCAGCCGCAGATGTAGCCGTCGCTCGGCCCGGCGGCGCCGATAATAGGGCGGCAGCTTGAACTACGGCTCGCCGTGTCAGCTTCAGTTTAGGTCGCGAACGTCCAGTCATGCGCCAATCTCCGCGCAGCAGCTCGGCCGTTCAGCGTGGCTGAACAGTGGAGTTTGATGGGAAAGTCTCTATAGTCGACCGAATTTCGGTGATGTTGTCAACGAAATTCCGTCATGCGTAGAGGAATTTCGACTATGATCAGTGCGGCACAGGTGAGAATGGCGCGCGCGGCCCTGAGATTCAGTGTGAGACAACTGGCGGAGTTGGCCGGTGTCGCTGACTCGACGATCCTTCGTTTCGAGACCGAGCGAGGAGCGATCCTTGCGACGAACCTGGGCCGCATCCAACAGACGCTTGAGGACGCTGGCGTCGTCTTCATCCCCGCCGATGCCCAAGGCGGCCCAGGCGTCCGCCTGAAGACCTGAGGTCGCACGTCCGATCACAATCGCTCGACCGGTCGTGAGCGGGTAGAACGCCCTGAAATGATCTGATGAGCGGTGAAACAACACCGCCGTGATCGCCTTGAATGGGGTCCATTGACTGTCCCCGACAGAATCGCACGGTCGGGGATCATTCTGTGGAGTTTCCCCATGCCTGGCCTTCAACTTGGACCGACCGAAGACACCCTGCTGACCCGTAAGGAGGCGTCGCGCGAACTGGCGACGATGGGCATCCGAAGAGCCCCCTCCACTCTCGCCAAGATCTTCTGCACGCGATCAGACGGGCCGCCATGCCTGCATCTGGGCCGAACCCCCTACTATCCGAAGAGCAAGCTTCATGAGTGGGCGCGCAGCCAGCTGACCGACCTGCGCTCCTCCTCAAGCCAGCCGCGCCGCATGGGCGTGTGGCAGGCCGCGGATTACGGTGACCGGCCCGGCGCCTAGAGTTCCAGCCCCTGCCCTCGACCAAGCTGCTGGCCGAAGCGGAAGTCCACGGAGCGGCCCTGCAGGACCCCGGTCATGGCCTGGCCCCGGCATGCCTCAAGAGCCGCGCGCCACGGCGCCAAGGTGATCCCGTGGCGACCCTCGACGACCGCGTAGGGCATCCCCGCGACATGGATCTTCTCCATGTAGACCCCGGAGAAGGTCTGGCCGGCCCTGGCGAGTTCGACCGGCTTGCCGTGAGCGCCGAGCCGCTCGAACACGCTCTTCACTTCCATCGAGCCCAAAGCCGTCTCGTCGGTCTTGCCGAGTCTTAGCGGCTCCCCCGAGCCGAGACCCCAGGCCCGCAGCACCCCCGCTCGCTCCTCAAGCCGGATATTCGCCTCCCCGGCCAAGCGGCCGCCCGATGGGATGTCGACCTGATCCCGCAGACACCGGTCCAGCCAAGTGAACGCCTGCGCCCGGACTTGCGCCTCCAGCGGGCGGGGGTCCCGAACCTGGATGCGTAGCTCCGTTCCTCCAAGCTTCGCTCGATCGACGACGGCGGCGGCCTCGGGATAGTCCGCCCCGATCGCGAACCGTCCTTCTCCCAGAGAGCGGCAAACGCCCTCGCGGCTCATGGCCTCTAGCCGCCGCAGATGACGGTCGATGAAGGCGGAGCTGTCGTCAGGCCTCAGCGACCGGTGCACCGCCGCCGAGTACGTCCCGCCGCTCCCTCCAGCAACCTCCGCGATGGTCTGATCTGACCCGCGGACCGGGCGGGGCTGCGCATGGACCTGGACGATGGCCCCGGGCGGGACGCGATCCAGCACCAGAGCTGCATCCAGACCGGGCAGGCGAGCATGCCCCAGCCGCCCCTCGAAGGTCTCCAGCACCAGAGCCTGGGGTCCTGACCCATAGGGCCCGATCGGCTGCACCCCGACATAGGCGCCGGTCACAGCCTCTCCCGTCGCCAGTTCCAGCGGTTCCAGTCGGTCGATCTGGCCGGACCACGGCGAGCCCCACAACGCCTTGGTCGCCGCCCGTTCCCGGGCCTCCCGCTCGCCGTGAGACTGCAGACGCTCCCGGAAGTCCGCAGGCACGGACCACCGCTCCGGCCCCTCCCGCGTCGCCCACCCACGCGTCTCCAGATGGACCAGCCGACGCAGCGCGTCCGACTGCTGCTCGGGCGGAAGGCTCCCCAATGCCAGCTGTCCGTCGCGGACCTCCGCCAGCAGGGTCCGGTCCAGCCGGGTGAACCGGTCGGCCGTGATCTCTCGCTCCATGTCGGAGGACTGCTCCTGCCGCGGTCCGAGGATCTCGGTGGCCAGTTCCTGGGCGCGGCCCCTGAGACCGTGGCTGACATACTCCCGGGGCAGGACGAGATCGCGCCCGTCGTCGCGCTTGCCCCTGAGCAGGATGTGGAGGTGCGGTCGGCCGGTGTCGAAATGCGCCCCCGCCACCCAATCCAGCGGCGTCCCGATGTCGCTCTCGACTTGGGCCATGAAGCGCCGCGCATAGGCCTTGAGGTCGGGAAGGTCGCGACCGTCTTCCGGGTTCACGATCAGCCGGAAGTGATGCCGGTCCGTTTCGCACCGACCGGCGAAGGCGCGGGCGTCAGCGGCATCGCTGCGGGCGTCGAAATACCGCCCCTCCTCTCCTTCCGCCCCGGCGCCCTCGCGGGCCACATAGCGGACGTGGGTCATCAGCGCCTTCTTCGCGCCCGGCGTCATGCACACCACCCGGGCCTTGACGATCACCCGGCGCTGCCCGCCCGTCGCCGACCGCACCGGCCGCACCCGCTGCGCCGATCCCTTGGCGGAGAAGTGCCGGGCCCGGGCGCGCGGCGGCATCCCCGGCGTGGCCCTGCCGACCAGGCGAGCGGTTCGACCGACCGGAGGCGTCTCTCGCCGGGCCGTCAGGGGCGGACGCCAGTTGAACAGGTCCGGGTCGCGCGGCTCGGTCATGGGCGGGCTCCAGCGTCCCGCACCACCCCTTCACCGATGTACCCGGCCGGCGATGTTCAAGGATCGCAGGTCGGATTTTATCTTGCCCTGCCAACCTGTCGCTGTGCGCATGGATTCCCGGCGTTGCCGTTGATTGCCACAACCGTTGCGTTCACAGTGACGGAACAACTGCGCGAGGGGGTCGAAGCGGTGGCGGACTGGATCTACGTCGACAACTCCAACGTCTTTATCGAGGGCCAGCGCGTGAGTGCCGTCCAGGCCGGCATGGCGCTTGATATCTGGGACGCGCTCAACAACAAGATACTGGACCACGACTATCGTATGAGCTTCGGCAAGCTCTACACATTCGTGGCGGGAACCGACCCTGAAGAAACAGCGCGAGCCATGCTGTTCGGATCAAGGCCTCCGGTAAATGACGCCATCTGGGACCTCGCGAAGAAGGCAGGGTTCGAGGTTGTGACCCACGACCGAAACGCCGCGAACAAGGAAAAGAAGATCGACACCGGCATCGTGGCGGCGCTGACCCGCGACGCCTATCGCAACGCGGGAGAAGGGGACGTCTTCACGATCGTATCCGGCGACAGCGACTATGTACCGGCAGTCGAGCAATTGGTCGCCGATGGCTTCCAGGTCGATGTCGTCTTCTGGGAACACGCCGCTCGTGAGCTGCGGGAAGCCTGCTCCAACTTCATCTCACTCAATCAGCACCTCGCTGCGCTGAGACCCTGATGGCTTCCACTGCCATCCTGCTAAGCGCGACCGATCTCGTCGGGCATCTCAACTGCCCGCACCTGACCCAGCTCGACCGGGAGGTCGCCCGCGGGATGCGCGAGAAGCCGGCCAACTGGAGCCCACTCCTCGATCTGCTCTGGGAGCGAGGCGCCCGGCATGAGCAGGCCTATATCGAACGCCTTGAAGCGTCCGGGGCAGACTGCCTCCGAATCGAAGGATTTGACGTCAGCGGTCACGCGGTGGCCGAGACGCTGGAGGCCATGCGCGCCGGTCGCGAAGTGATCGTCCAGGGCGCGCTTCGGTCGGGCCAGTGGCACGGCCGGGCCGACATCCTTCTGAGGGTCGACCGGCCCAGCGACCTGGGCGCCTGGTCCTATGAACCGCTGGACACCAAACTGGCGCGCGAGACCCGGGGCGGGGCGGTTCTCCAGCTCTGCCTCTACGCTCATCTTCTGGAGGCCGTTCAGGGCGTACTGCCGGAGAATGGGTATATCGTCTCCCCGGGCTCTGAGGAGGCTCCGGCCGCTTTCCGCATCAAGGACTACGCGGCCTTCTTCCGGCAGTCTCAGCAGGCTTTCGAACAGGTCATGGCGGACGACGGCGAGGTCGCCACGTATCCTCATCCCGTAACGCACTGCGAAACCTGCCGGTGGCAGAGCCCCTGTGATCAGAGACGACGCGCCGACGATCACCCGAGCCTCATCGCCGGGATCAGCGCGCTGCAGATCGCCGAACTCGCTACGCGCGGCTTCGATACGGTGGAACGGGTGGCGGGCATCCCCCTGCCCCTCGACTGGCGGCCTGAGCGAGGTTCCCGCCAGTCATATGAGCGGGTTCGCGAACAGGCGCGCATTCAGGTGGCTGGGCGTGCAGCGGCCGGCCTTCTCTATGAATTGTTGCCGGTGGAGCCCGGGCTGGGGCTCACCCGGCTACCCGCTCCCTCGGCAGGCGATGTCTTCTTCGATCTCGAAGGCGACCCATTCGTGGGCGAGGGCGGTCTTGAGTACCTGTTCGGCCACGCTTGGCAGGAGGCTGGAGAAGTCAGGTACGCCTCGCAGTGGGTGGAGAGCCGCGCCGATGAAAAATCCGCTTTCGAAGGCTTCGTGGATTTTCTGATCGCACGCCTGGAGATCTGGCCGGACCTGCACGTCTACCATTTCGCGCCCTACGAACCCGGCGCGCTCAAGCGGCTCATGGGACGCTTCGCTTCGCGCGAAGAGGAAGTCGACCGGCTGCTGAGAAGCCAGGTTTTCGTGGACCTGTACGGCGTGGTGAAACAGTCCCTGCGCGCCAGCGTGGAGAGCTATTCGATCAAGCGGCTGGAACCGCTCTACGACTTCGAGCGGACGGTGCCGCTGCATGCAGCTAACCATGCGCTCGCGAAGGTTCAGGCCTGTCTCGAACTCGATGATGCCGCGACGATTTCCGACGATGATCGCGGCGTCGTCACCGCCTACAATCGGGACGACTGCGTCTCCACTCTCCGTCTGCGCGACTGGCTTGAGGATCGCAGATCCGAACTCGTCGATTCCGGAACGGACGTGCCCAGACCCGAACCCGTGGACGGGGCTGCGCCGGAAAGCGTCGCCGCGTGGTTGGCGCTGATCACGCCGGTCATGGATCGACTGCTCGACGGTGTTCCGGCCGACCCCGAGGATCGATCCGCCGAGCAACACGGCCGTTGGCTGCTGGCCCAGATGCTGGACTGGCATCGGCGGGAAGAAAAGGCTGTCTGGTGGGAGTTCTTCCGCCTCGCGGACCTCGCGGCCGAAGATTTGCTCGAAGATCGCGCGGGCTTCTCGGGCCTCCGTCTGATCGAGACGGTCGGCGGGACGGCCAAATGCCCTGTCCACCGATACGCCTTCCCGCCGCAGGAGATCGCAGTTCGCGGGGATGAGGATGTCCGTGCGGAGGGTGGGGCTCAGCTCGGCAAGATCGCCGGCCTGTCCGTTGAGGAAGGCTGGATCGAGATCAAGAAACGGGCCGACGCGGCCGAGGTGCATCCGGAAGCGGTGTTCGCACACGGATTCGTCGGCGCGTCGGAGATGAAGGAATCTCTTCTGCGCCTGGGCCGTCATGTCGCTGAGCATGGCCTGGAAGGCGATGGCCCCTATCGCGCCGCCCGCGCGCTTCTGCTGCGGGAACGGTTGCCGGATCAGGACGGGTCGATCCGGCGAGAGGGCGAGAGCGTCCTGGATACGGCTCTCAGACTGGCGGCCGATCTGCCGCCCGGCGTGCTCCCGATCCAGGGTCCGCCTGGCGCCGGAAAGACCTACACGGGGTCGAGAATGATCGCCGCTCTCGTCGCGGCGGGCCGGACGGTGGGGATAACAGCGAACAGTCACAAGGTCATACGCAACCTCCTCGACAAGGTCGTCGAGGCGGCTGAGGAGCGGGGCCTCGACGTTCGCTGCGTTCAGAAGCCCAAGGAGATGGAGGAGGACCAGCCGAGGCTCCGGTTCGTGCGTGACAATCCCTCGCTGTTCGCGGCGATCGGACCGGACTGCCCGGTAGCTGGCGGCACGGCATGGCTCTGGTCGCGCCCCGAAGCGTTCGAGTGCGTCGACGTGCTGTTCGTGGACGAGGCCGCCCAGATGTCGCTCGCAAACGTCCTCGCTGTGGCCCAGGCGGCCCAAACCGTCGTTTTGCTCGGAGATCCCCAGCAACTCGATCAGCCTATGCAGGGCGCTCACCCGGAGGGCACCGACGTCTCGGCGCTCCATCATCTGCTCGATGGCGCGAAGACCATCACGCCGGATCAAGGCCTGTTCCTCGACCAGACCTGGCGGATGCACCCTGATATCTGCGCCTTCACCTCAGAGATGTTCTACGAGGATCGCCTGCACCCTCGCCACAACCTGGATCGCCAGACCATCCAGGCCGGCGGCCGACTGACGGGCAGCGGACTACGCTTCGCCAGCGTCCAACATGTCGGAAACCAGAACGCCTCTCGTGAGGAGGCAGCCGTTATCGCCGAGCTTATCGCTGAGCTTCTGGCGACTGGAGCGCAGTTTACGGACGACGAGGGTGATGTTCGTCCCCTGACCGCCGCGGACATCATGGTCATCACCCCCTACAACGCCCAGGTCGCCGAACTCCGGGACAGGCTGCCCGACGTGCACATCGGGACCGTCGACAAGTTTCAAGGACAGGAGGCGCCTGTCGTCTTTTACTCGATGGCTACCTCCAGCGAAGCGGAAGCGCCTCGCGGGATGGAGTTTCTCTACAGCCTGAACCGTCTCAACGTGGCGACATCACGGGCGAAGGCCCTTTGTATCCTCGTCGCTTCGCCGAGCCTTGTCGGGGCGGAATGCCGAACGCCTAGACAGATGCAGCTCGTCAATGCCCTCTGTCGGTATCTTGAGCTGGCCCAACCGATCTGACGGATTGAGAGCAGAGCGCGAGCCTGGCTTTGAGGGCCGGCGGGGAGCCTCGCCGGAGTCCTTGGCGCCGATTCCTTATCCTCCGTCCGACACCTGCATCAGCAGATCGACCAGGGGACGATTGATATAATAGTTGTTGCGGCCAGCTTGGTGTTTTTCGACGAAGCCGGCGACCGCGAGCTGGTCCAGATATTTGGCGGCCGTCTGGCGAGTGACATCGAGGTCCTTCTGAAGGAATTCGATCCGCGTGTAGGGGTGGCGGAACAGGTTGTTCAGCAGGTCTTGCGAGTAGCGGATCGTCGCATGCTGCCTGAGGCCTTGCTTATAGGCCGCCATCAGGGCGCTCATGCCGTCGATGAGCGCGAGGGTCTGACGTGAGGTCGTGGAGACCGCACGGAGCATGTAAAGCAGCCACGGCTCCCAGTCGCCGTTGTCTCGAACGCTTTGGAGCATCCGGTAGTAGTCGGCCTTGTTCGCCGTGACGTATCGACTGAGGTAGAGCACCGGGATTTCGAGCAGCCCGACACGGGTCAGATAGAGGACGTTGAGGATCCGCCCGATCCGGCCATTGCCGTCCGAAAAGGGGTGAATGCTTTCGAACTGATGGTGGATCAGAGCCATCTTCACCAACGGATCCAGATCGCTCGCAGCGTCGTCGTTGATGAAGGTCTCGAGCGCCGCCATCTGGGCCTCGATTTCCGCTCGATCTTGCGGAGGGACGTAGACGATTTCGCCCGTGCCCTGATTGCGGAGGGCCGTGCCCGGAGTCGCGCGGAATCCCTCATCGGTCCGCTTGAGCACCTGAAACATCTCGATGATGACGTTGTTGGTGAGCAAGCCCTGATTGGCATGGAGCTGGTCATATCCGCGCTTGAGGGCGTCGCGATAGCTGGCGACCTCCTTCGCGGCCGGCGATCCCGCGCCGTCCCAGTGCAGGCTGGCCTGGAAAAGCTCATCCTGGGTGGTGACGATATTCTCCACCTCCGAGCTCGCCTTCGCTTCCTGAAGCGCGAGCGTGTCGATCAGGATGGCCTGGTTGGGGATGCTTCTCGCGCGCCCCTTCAACTCAGCCAGATGGCGATGCGCATGCGCCGCCTCGCGAAGCACGGCCGCCGTTTCGAGCTCGCCGGCCGGCGGCAATTTCGGGATGCGATAGGTGGGCCTTAACATGACGATCCCGATATGTTCGTTATTCCCGAACTTTTTAACACGTTCGGCCCGATATGTTAAATTCAGCTGCGCCCACGGATATCGGGATCAGCTTGAGTGTCGCATCGCCCCATTCGAACACGATCGGACGATCGCCGAGCCTGAAGGTGAATGATGAAGCCGAGCCAGACCATCTCCCGGGCTGAACTCTACCGACTGGTTTGGGCAGAGCCGCTGACCAGACTGGCGGAACGTTTCGGCGTTTCGGATGTCGGACTGAGAAAGATTTGCCAGCGGCATGACATCCCTCTGCCGCCTCAGGGCTACCGTCAGAGGGCGCAGGCCGGGCGGGCCCAGCCCCCGGCGCCGCTACCCCGTGCAGGCGAGCAGGAGATGATCGACCTTCCAGCGCTGGCCGTCGCGTCCGAATTCGCCACGGACCTGATGGATCGCGTGTACGGCCCGCTCATAGAGGCGGAGAGTCGCCCGGACAGACGTATCGAGGCGCCTCCGCACGTCGACCCCAAACACCCCATCGCCAAGCGGATTCTCAAGGCGCTGAAGGCGGCCGTACCCGACATGTACGGCGCAGTGGTCTACGACGGCCCAGAACCCTTTCGGGTGCGCGTGCCGCCCTCCTCCATTTCCCGTGCGGCGCGCCTGATCGACGCCTTGGCGCAAGCCTGCGACGCTCGCGGGTTGGAGATCCGAACTCGCGACGGGCCCAAAGGCCAATCCGGGATCATGATCGCCGGCGAGGCGGAATGCCTGGCCCTTGAGGAAGCATCCCAGAGAAAGGTCCACTGGTCGACCGACGCTGAAAAAGCCCGAACGCGCCGCCTCGGATACTCCACTGCACCGATGTACGATTTCGTTCCGAGCGGCGTCATGACCGTGCAGATATCCACCGCGACCTATCGGGACGGCGTGCGCAGTCTCTGGAAGGACGGCAAGACGCGACGGGTGGAAGACTGCCTCAACGAGGTCATGGCCGGCCTGTACCGGTCGTCGCATTCCGCTGCCATCAAGCAGCGCAAGAGTGAGCTCCGACAGCAGCGCGCGGACGAAGAGAACGCCCGCCGAGAGCTGTTACGAGAGGAGAGGCTGGCGGCCCTCGAACAGTTGGAGGAACTGGAAGCGCAGACCGATGCCTGGAGCCGGGCCCGGCGTCTGCGCGCCTTCATCGCAGCCTACGACGTCGCGAACCGAGGCGCGGACGGCCACCTCGCCCAAGACGCCTCAGCATGGATCGATCAGGCGCTGAGACATGCCGACCGGATCGACCCCCTCACCCCAACGCCTGTCTCAGCTCTCGACTATGCCGAGGCAGACCTGCGACCGATATCGGTCTGGCAGATTCCCGATGACTGACCACCGCAGCCTGAGCGCGCAGCCGGCCCGTTATCGATCCGACGGATCCTCCGTCGCGACATCTTCGGCCGCGGTGATTCTGAGGAATCGCTGCCCCACCAGTTCCGCGACGGCGCGGACCGGATCATCCGTCAGGTGGGCGTAGCGCTCCGTCGTGCTTGCCTGCCGATGACCGAGCGCCTTGCCGATGAGATAAAGACTGGCGCCGTCGGCAGCGGCGAAGCTCGCGAACGAGTGACGCAGGTCATGAAGCCGGACGCCCTCCAACTTGGCGGCCTCCCGCACCCGATCCCAGGTCTTGTAGAGACCGACGGTCGGGCCCACCCCGCGAGCGGCCGGGAACACGTATGGCCCCTCGCGCGGCCGGCGCATGATTTCCGCAAGGGCGGCCGAGTTCAACGGGATCATCTTTTCGCCGGTCTTGGACCGATGCCAGGGCAAAAGGATACGGCCCCGCTCAAGGTCGACCTCGCCCCAAGTCAGATTGAGGATCTCCGACTTTCGCGCGCCCGTGAACAGCAGTAGCCGGATAATGGCCGCGTGACTGTCCGGGATCTCCTCCGCAGCGACCAGCTCCCCCAAGGTCTCGATCATGTGCTTGGCCTCTGCCGTCGACAGAAACCGCTCTCGGCGACGGGGCGTGATCTTCTGGACGCCGATCGCCGGATTGTGCGGCAGGATCTCCTGCATCACGGCCCAGGACAGCATCGCGGCCGTGGATCGGATGGTCTGGCCGGCAGCCCCGGGCCCGCCCCGGATAATCGCCCGCCCTCGCGCCTTCGTCCGAACGTCCTTCGCGGTCTTGCCGCTCAAGACATCCGCCTGAAGCCGCTCAAGATCCCGTCGGGTGAGATCCCGCGCCAACCGATGCCCTAGCAAGGGACCGACGTGCCGTCGCAGGACCGAGGCGTCGCCCGCCCAGGAAGACTCCCTTTTGTTGGGCTTCGCGATACGTCCTTCGTGAAGATACGCCTCGATCAACTCGTTGACGGTGACGGCCTCGTTGATCTCGCGCTTGGCCTGCATCGGGTCGTGGCCGGCTTTGACCTGGCGCAGCAGTTCAGAAGCGGCTTCACGGGCCTCCTCCACCGTGTGGGGGCTGCCGACCTTGCCGAGCGTGTGGCGGCGCACGGCCGAGCCCATCCGGTATTTTACGATGAAGCTCTTCGTGCCCGATCGGCGAGCCCGAACCCCAAACCCGAGGACGAGGGAGTCCCAAAGGAAGGCGTCGGGAGCGCTGGTCGTAAAGGCGTCGATCAGTCGTTTAGTGAGCTTAGGCATGGGCGTTGCTCCCGTTCCGGAGCGCGAATCCTGGGACCCGCATGGGACCCAGGAGGCGGGATTTCGTGCCCATTCGCGGAAATGGACAGCAACGCCCAGACAGCCGTATTTTTGTTGCAGAACAACAGGATGGGTGCTTTCTGGTGATTACCCTTCGATGTCTCTTTTTACTGCCCGGGTCGGCTACGAATCTGAGGGTCGGACGTTCGAATCGTTCCGGGCGCGCCATTCTTTTCAATCTTCCTGCATTCAGGCCACGGGACAGCCGGTTCCGGGCTGTCGCCGCGACCGTGAATTCATCCGCTCCCGCGAGTTGAGCGGCTGACGTCGCTGGCGAATTTCCGGAGCGGCAGGTCTGCCGTTGAGCGGACAGGTCGCTGGGCGCCCGATCGGCTCCGGAGAAATCTCGTCCGCGCTCAGGCGCAACCGGGCGAGGGCGGCGGCAGAGGCGGGGCGATGACCCCGACGTTCCAGTGCCAGGCGAGGCCGTGCCGGGCGCGGCGGCATACAACCGCCTCGTGGAGCGCGTAGCCATTGGGCGGGCCCGTGCGCAGGCGCGGCGCCGCCTCGAAGGCCATGTAGGCGCGATCCTCGCCGTAGGGTCGCCACGCCGCCTCGCCCGCGGCCCGGGGCGCGCCGTTCCGGGCGAAGGTCGTCCAGTAGCTGGTCATGGCGTCGGACAGTCGCCGTTCCGGCGCGGTCCGCGGCACGGGCGGCCACCAGGACGGGGTGGCGTCCGTCGTGCCGAAGACGAAGGGTATCTCGGAGGCGTGGAAGGCCCGGAAGCCGCCCTCGTCGGCGGCCGGATAGCCGTGGTCGAAATAGTAGAGGAAGACCGGCGCGCCGAGCGCCGTCTGCTTCGCCGCCAGTCGCTCGGAGGTCCAGCCGTACATGGCGTCCCGTGTCGTCGCCAGCATGCTCGCGGACATCGTCTCCGCCGGATAGCGGGCGAGGAAGGCGTCCGCCAGGTCGCCGTAGCGGGCGCGGATTTCGTCGGCGTAGATCGCGGCGGTCGCCGGCGCCGGCGGCAGCAGGAAGCGGAGCGAGCGGATTTCACCCTCGTTGTAGCCGGCGAGGACCGGCACGGGCGCCTGTTCGCCCCGGTCGAAGGTCTCGACCAGCTGGCGCGGCAGGAGGCGGCCGTCGACATTGCCGAGCGGGAACCAGGCGGTGCGGGCCGTGCCCTCGACGATCGCCTCGGCGCTCATCGCCCGGAGCGCGGCCGGGTCGGCGGCGCCGAGGGCGCCCGCCAGCGAGACGCCGAGGGTCTCGGCGTCGGGCCAGTCCGCCCAGGACCCGTTCCGCAGTTCCGGCTGGGTGATCATATAGCCGCTCTGGGCGATGGCGCGGTGGAACAGGCCGCGGGCCTCCGGCGCCGCCATCAGATAAAGGACGCTGAGGGCGCCGGCGGACTCGCCGGCGATGGTCACATTGTCGGGGTCGCCGCCGAAGGCGCTGATGTTGCGCCGGACCCAGCGCAACGCCTCGATCTGGTCCATCAGTCCATAGTTGCCCGAGATGTTGTCGGGCGATTCCGCGCTGAGCCCGGGATGGGCCAGCCAGCCCAGGGCTCCGAGCCGGTAGTTGATCGAGACGAGGACCACGTCGCGCCGGGCGAACCCGGCGCCGTCATAGATCGCCTCGCTGGCCGCGCCGCTGACCAGCGACCCGCCGTGGATCCAGACCAGCACCGGCGCCTTGCGGGCCTGGTCCGGCGCCCAGACGTTGAGGAACAGGCAATCCTCGCTCACCGTCGCATGATCGGCGAAGGGCGAGGCGGGCTGCGGGCAGGCGGCGCCGAACGCGGTCGCTTCACGGACGCCGGACCATGGCTGCAGGGACGCGGGCGGACGCCAGCGCAGGTCGCCGACGGGCGGTCGCGCATACGGGATGCCGCGGAAGACATGGACGCCGTCCACCGCGGCGCCCCGCACCTCGCCCGCGGGGGCGGCGACAAGCGACGCATCCTGCGCCGCGGCGGGCGTCGCCAGACACAGCGCCAGGGCGGCGGCGATCGCCTGCAGGAGACGCCGGACCACCGGCGAAGCGGCCGGCGCCGTCCTCATGATGACCGCTCCGGCGCATAGCCGGCCCGGGCCAATTCCATCTCGCTCTGCCGCAGGGCGTTGTCGGGCACGAAGTCATTGGCCGGGTCGATGATCGCCGCCCATTGAGCCGCTACGGCTTCGGGCGCGCCGTCGCCGGTCGCGAGCTGGACGCCGCGGGTCAGGGAAATCCGCGCCGCCTCGAAGCCTCCCGCGCCGGCGCAGAGGATGGCCCGGTTGGGCGCGTCCTCGCGCACCAGCGCCAGCAACCCCGGGCTGACATGGTCGGGCTTCAGCAGGCGCAGCATTTCCGCGGGCAGGACGCCTTCCATCATCTGCGTCGCCGCCGTCGGCGCCAGGCAATTGACCCGGATGCCGTATTTCTCGCCTTCCAGACCGAGGGTCTGCATAAGGCCGACGAGGGCCATCTTGGCGGCTCCATAGTTGGATTGGCCGAAATTGCCGTAGAGGCCGGACGACGAGGTCGTCATCACAATACGGCCCCAGGCCTGTTCGCGCATCGTGTCCCAGACCGCCTTGGTGCAATTCACCGCGCCCATCAGGTGCACCTCGACCACGAGCCGGAAGTCGTCGAGATCCATCTTCGCAAATGTTCGGTCGCGCAGGATGCCGGCGTTGTTGACGAGGATGTCAACGCGGCCCCAGCGCTGCATCGCGTCCGCCGTCATTCCGGCGACGAACTCGTAATCGGTCACCGAGCCCACCGCCGCGCTCGCTTCACCGCCGGCCGCGATGATCTCCGCCGCCACCTGTTCGGCCGCCGCGCCGGCGTCGTTGACGACCACGCGCGCGCCCCTCTGCGCCAGCAGCAGGGCGTGCGACCGGCCCAGACCTCCGCCCGCCCCGGTCACGATCGCCACCCGGCCATCCAGTCTGATCACGCTCTTGTCCTCATTCGGGCGAGACGGTCCCGCCGACCCCCGCCCGGGCCTTGGCCGCATTGCGCGCCTCGAGGTCGGCGATGATCTGCGCGTGCCGCTTCCGCGTCAGATGGTAGCCGAGCAGGAACAGCGGCGAGACCATGGCGAAGAGCGCCGGCAGCGGTCCGGAGATGAGCGCCAGCTTGTCCAGCACCTCGACCGGAATGGGCTGGCCCGGCGCGCGCGAGGCCAGATCGGTGGGGAAATGGATCACGTCCAGGGCGATGCCGGCGATCAGCCCGCCGAGGCCCGAGGCGGCCTTGAACGCCAGGGTCAGTCCGGAGAAGAACAGGCCCTCGCGGCGCACGCCGAACAGCCACTCGTGTTCGTCGGCCGTGTCCGCCAGCATGGACTGGAAGCCGATGCCGCCGATCATGATCGAGGTGCCGACGAGGAGACCGTTGACGAACAGGACCACCGTCGCGACCGCGGGGGTCAGCGGGGCCGGGCCGTAAAGCTGCAGCAGCGGCGGCCACATCAGGAACAGGGCGATGGCCAGGAAGGCGATGACCGAGAGGGTTCGCTTTTCGATGTGGCGCAGGGCGAAGGCGCTGATGGGCGCCCCCAGCAGCGGGCCGAGGGTGGTGCTCAGCAGGATCAGCTGGATGGCGCCGGTGTCGAGCCCCCAGAAATATCGGCTGGCGTGGAGGGCCAGCGAGACATGGGCGGAATAGGCGAGGAAATAGGTCAGCACCGTCCCGAACAGGATCAGGAAGGAGCGGTTGCGCGACAGCTCGATCATCTCGCGGCCGAAGCCGGTGAAGAAGAGCCCCCCGCCCGTCTCCGGGCCATGCAGACGCGGCAGGGCTCCGCGCACCGCGCGGATGGCGATCAGGCCGGTGACCAGCATGGCGGCGGCGCAGGTCCAGGCGAAGGGGACGTAGTTCCCGCGGCTCAGCATGCCGTCGGCGCCGGCCATGAAGACCCCCAGACCCAGGACGACGCCGAGCAGGATGCCGGCGTTCTGGAACGACAGGCGGAAGGCGACGATGCTGGCGCGCTCGCGATAGTCGTCGGTCACCTCAGCCCCCACGGCGGTGAAGGGCAGGACGAAGAAGGACAGCGACAGCCTGAGGACGACCAGGCAGACGGTGACATAGATGAACTGGGCGGCCCCGGTCAGCGACGCCGGAACGGAGAACAGCAGGCCGAAGGCGCCGGCGAACGGCAGCAGGCCGCAGACCATAAACGGAAGCCGGCGACCGAAGCGGGAGCGCAGGCGGTCGCTGGCCAGACCGATCGCGGGATCCGCCACCGCGTCGATCAGCAGGGCGATCAGCTTGGCCGTGCCGGCCATCGTGCCCGACATGCCGCAGACGGCGGTCAGGTAGAACAGCAGGAAGAAGCCGAAGCCGGCGGCGACGATGCCGTCGGCCATGGCCCCGGCGCCATAGGCGGCCTTGAAGCGCGCGGTGAGCGGCACGCCGCGCGCCGCCGAGGCGGCCGCTTCGTCGAAGGCGGGGGTCTGTTGAAGGGCCACGACTTATCCCTGCTGGTTCGCCGGCCCGGGACCGGGCCGCGCGGCTTGCTCGATGAATTCAGCGACCCGCCGGGCCGCTTCGGCGCCGTGCACCTCGAGGACCGAGCTGTGATCGCCCGGCAGTCCGATAAACGACAGGCCGTGCTCCCCGGCGAACCGGAGGCTCGCGTCGTGATAGAGGTCGTCCCGGCCCTGCCACAGGGTGGTCGGCGCCGCGCAGCGGACGACGCCGTCGGCCAGACCGGCCAGATCGTTCATCGCATTGATCGCCGCCGCGAGGCCGGCTTCCCGCTCGGGTTTCAGCCCGACCAGCCGCTCCGGACGGGTCTCGCGCACCATGGCGAGGAGGATGTCATAGGTGATCTCCGGCAGGCCCCAGACCGCGGCGGGCGTATACATGCCGGCCTCCACATCCCATCCGCCGATCGCCAGCGAGGCGATGCGCCCGGGATGGAAGGTCGCGAGGGCGGAGGCCATCCAGCCGCCCATGGAATAGCCGACTACATGGGCGCGTTCGATTTCGAGAGCGTCCAGGACGGCGGCCAGATGGTCGGCCCGGCGGCGGGCGCCGTAACGACCGGGATCGGCCGGGGCGTCGCTCTCTCCATGCCCGAGGGAGTCCGGCGCGATAATCCGCCGCCGCTCCGCGAGTCTCTGCCCGAACTCGGTCTGCAGGAAGTTGATACCGCTGCCGAAGGCGCCGTGGATCAGCAGGACCGGGTCCCCGGCCCCCTGAACGACGTAGTGAATGCGATCGCCGGCGGCGTCGACCTGTCCGTCAATGGCGCCGGGCCGGGCGTTCACGCGGCCGGTTCCTGTCGCATCCATCCCGGCTGCTCGCCCAGGGCGTCGTAGATTCCTTGCTGATAGACCGGCAGGGCGCGGCGTCCCGCCGCGCCGCGCCCGGTTGCGATGGTCGATCCGGAACGGGCGGACACCGGCACCTGGTGTTGGACCAGATAGATCAGCACAAGGTCATTGACCGGGTCGGCCTGCCACCAGGTGCCGAACACGCCCGGCCAGGTGATCGAACCCGGGGCCCCGCAGGAATAGGGGTTGTCGACGATATCCTCAGCGATCGACACCCCGAGCCCGAAGCCGGACTTCTTCCACAGATCCATGCCCGCGAACGGGATGCGCCGCTGGGCCTCCGTCAGGCGGTTGGTCTGCATCAGGCGAACGGTTTCGGGACGCAACAGGCGGACTCCGTCGAGGGCGCCGCCCTCCAGCAAGAGGCGCGCGAACCGGTGATAGTCGGGCGCCGACGAGATCAGGCCGCCGCCGCCCGGCGTATAGGCCGGCGGCTCGTCGTACATCTCGGGCTCGACCTTGGCCAAGCCCCCCGAGGCGCTGTCATAGGCGTACAGGCTGGCCAGCCGGCCGCGCTTCTCCCTGGGCAGCCAGAAGTCCGTGTCGGCCATGCCGAGCGGCGCGAAGATGCGGTCCCGCAGAACCTCCCGGAACGGCTTGCCTTCCACCCGGCCGATCAGAAAGCCGAGCACGTCCGTCGAATGACCGTAGTGGAAGCGCTCGCCCGGCTGGAAGGCCAGCGGCAGGGCTCCGAGCGCGGCCAGCCACTGATCCGGCGTCGAACGGTTCATTCCCGGATCGCCGAGCGCAGACTCATAGGCCTGTTTGAGCGGGCCTTCCGAGAAGGGCGCATAGGCGACGCCCGATCGATGGGTGAGCAGATCCTCGACGGTGATCGCCCGTCGCGCCGGCTCCACATCGTGCAGCGGGCCGGCGGCGTCCCGCAGAACGAGCGGCTCGGCCAGTTCCGGGATCCAGCGGGAGATCGGATCCGACAGAGCGATCCGGCCCTCCTCGATCAGCATCATGGCCGCGACCGAGGTGACCGGCTTGGTCATCGAGGCGATGCGGAACAGGGTGTCCGGTCGCATCGGGGTCCGGGTCTCGATGTCGCTCCACCCGATCGCGCTCGTCTCGACGACCTCGCCGTTCAGGGAGGCGAGGGTCACGACCCCGGACAGTTCGCCACGGTCCACGAAGCCCTGCAGGGCGGACCGGACCGTGGCGAGTTTTGCGGGATCGAGGCCGCGGGTACGCGAACGGGCTCTACCAGGCATTGAAGCGTCCCAACGGGTCAGAACGCTTTACGAAGGTTCAGCGAGACGAAGCGGCCGATCACATTGTAGGCCCCGCCGACGCCTTCAGAGCCCGGGAAGAACGGCGGATCCTGATCGAAGACGTCATTGACCATCAGGGCCAGCACCATGCCGTCGGTCGGGCCTTCGGCCGGCAGCGTCCAGCTGAGCCGAAGATCGACGGTGACGTAAGGATCGGACTCGTATGCGGCCGTTCCACCCGCCGCGAGGCTGTAGTTGTTGGTCACGCCGTCCCGGTAGTTGACGAAGGCCCCGGCCGATATCGATCCCGCGTCCACCGCCAGCGACGCCCGGGCCGTCCAGCGGGACAGGCCGAGTTTCAGGACGTCGGATTCGGGAGCCGAGGGTGAAAACCGGGTGTGATAGCCGAGCACATAGTTGCCGGCGAGGCCGGCGTAGACGGCGCCGAACCCTGTCGTCCACCGATAGCCGGTGGCGAAATCCAGGCCGTCGGTCGTGAGCCTGCTCAGATTCTGGTTCCGCCGATCCACCACGAAGATCGGGTTGCCGGCGATCGGGCTGCCGCCGCTCGGGATCGCGATCCCCAGCAGGTTGTCGATCTCCGGATTGCCGCCGGGGGCGTATGCCGCGTCATAGAAGACGAGCGAGTTCGTCAGCGCCGGATCCGCGAAGACCTGCGGAAGGGTCGGCGAGGCGATCACATCGGTGTAGTCCACGTTGTAGTAGGTCAGGCTGGCGTGGAAGCCCGGCAGGGCGTCCGGAGTCAGGTCGAAACCGAACGACCAGGTGGTGGCCTCTTCAGGCGCGAGGTCCGGATTGCCCCCCGACAGATAGATGGTCTGGACGCCGGCCAGCGACGCGTCCAGCGCGGCCGCGCCCGCCGCGGCGGTGTAGAAGGAGCCGATCGTGGCCCCCAGCTGGCGCAAGCCGGGCGCCCGGAAGGAGGTGCCCCACGAGCCCCGGACAGCCAGACCTTCGGTCGGCTCCCAGGTGACGCCGATCTTCGGGTTCGTCGTCGATCCGAAATCGCTGTAGTGGTCGTACCGGCCCGAAATCGACAGGGCCAGGCTGCGCATCAGGGGCGCTTCATTGCCGGCCCCGACAAGCGGCACGAACAGCTCGCCGTAAACCGCGCCGATGTCCCGTTCCATGTTCTCGGAGACATTGAACGCCGGCGACAGATAGTAGCCGCGCTGCTCGAACGCCTCGTACCGGCCCTCGGCGCCGAGGGCGAACCGCATCTCTCCGCCGGGCAGGCTCATCAGCGGACCGTCGAGCTTGGCGCCCGCGGCGCGGACCTCGTGCCGTTCGGTGATGTCGACGAAATAATTGGCGGCCAGGATCGCGTCGATCGCGCTTTGCGGCGTGTTGGAGCCGAACGGATCCAGATCGATGTCCGCCCGGGCCTGAAGCGCCGCCTGACTCAGCGCGAACACGTAGCTGTCGTTCTTCGCCCAGTCGACGGTGCCGTAGACGGTCAGATTCAGATCGCGCGGCAGGTCGAAGTCGACCCCGAACGATGAGTTGCCGACGGCCTTGTCATTGGTGTTGGTGAAGTGATCCGTCCCGAGCAGCTGGCCACTGTTGAAGTAGACAAACTCATGGACCGCGCCGGTCGGGCACCGGGCGTTCGGGTTGGCGGTCAAGCCGGGGCAGTACATGTAGACAAAGACGTTCTGGGGGGCGACGCGAATGGCGTCGTGGCGGTCCGAGTACAGGATCTCGCCCCAAAGCGTCGCCCGGTCGCCCAGATCCTGACGCCCCGACAGGAATCCCGCGTGAATCGTCGAGGCCGGAAACAGGTCCGCCCCGGCCCCGGTGTCACACCGGTTCAGCGTGCCAGCAGCGCCGAAGGAATCGGTCGCTGAGTCGTACGCATAGGGCGTGGCATAGGTCGGGAAGGGATAGACATTCGGCTCGGCGCAGGCGGTCGGGCGGGCGTCCACGCCGCCCCAGGGTCTGTAGTCCAGCACCCGGTAATCGCGCTCGCCGCCGGTGATGTTGTCGTTATCGGAGAACTGGTAGGCGGCGAGAAGGGATCCCGTTCCCCAGTTCTTGCCCACCAGGACGCCGACATTGCCCCCCTGGTAGCCGTCGCCGACGCCGTAGCTCGCGGAGACCTCGACGCCGTCGACGTTCCGCCGGGTGATGAAGTTCACCACGCCGGCGACGGCGTCCGATCCGTAGATCGAGGAGGCGCCGTCCGCCACGACCTCGATCCGTTCAACGGCCAGGTTCGGGATCAGCGGATAGTCGGGGTTCGTCACCTGCACGCCCGCGCCCACGAGCCGGTGGCCGTTCAGCAGGGGCAGGGTCGCCGTCGCGGGCAGGCCGCGGAGGGCGGGAGCGAAGGAGCCCAGGCCCGGCCCCGTGCCGGGACTGGTCTGGGGCGCGGTGTTGAAGCTGCTGAGTTGCGGGATGCTGGCGCTCAGGTCGGGCGTGTTGGCGCCGCCGTGGGTCAGAATGTCCTCGCGCGAAACGCTGATGAGGTTGGAGCCGGTCGGCGGGACGCCCCGGATGCTCGTGCCGGTGACGATGACGTCGTCGAGCACGGCTTCGGCGGCCCCGGGGGCCTGATCCGGGTCCTGCGGCCCCTCGCCGGCAGTCTGGGCGACGGCCGGCTGCGCCGCAAAAATCATCGCCGCAGCGATCGATGCACCCGACAGGGCGATCTGCCGCGTGGTTCTCCAGGATCTCGCCATGGTTTTCCTCCCCTGATGGCGGTTTACCGCTCTGCCCCCGCGCCCGCAGCCGGACGGTTTTTCGGGGTTCATTGATTTAGCACTAAGTGAATGAGTGTGGTCAAGCTCATTTATTTGCGACTGAACCAACTGTCGGGAATCCTTGACCCGCAGGGACCCCTGCCTCATCGTCGGCCAAGGGCGACGGGATCGGAACCGTCCGGGATCGGCCCGTTGGAGAGTTGCAGGGGATGGCAGGAGCGCCAGAACGCGAGGGGCGCCGAACGCGCGCCGAGCAGCGCGCCGGGACCGTGAAACTGATCCTCGATACGGCCGAAGACCTGTTTTCCCAGCTGGGATATTTCGGGGTCACGATCAAGGATGTCGCCGACAAGATGGGCATCCATCCGGCGCTGATCCACTACTACTATGATGGCAAGAAGGCCCTGTTCGACGCGGTGTTCGAACGGCGTGTCGAGTATGCGGTGACCGCGCGGACCGCGGGGCTGGACGCCTATGAGGCGGAGGCCGGGGACCATCCGACCATCGAGGGCGCGCTGCGCGCCTATTACGACAGCGCCTTCGACGTCTACATCAACGGCGACGAGGGCTGGCGCAATTTCGGGCGCATCTTCGCCCAGGTGAACAATGCGCCCGGCTACGGCGCCGAGATGATGGACGCCTATTTCGATCCGCTGGTGCTTCGCCTCATCGAGCTGCTGCACAGGGCTTCGCCCGACGCCCAGCCCGAGGACCTGTTCTGGAGCTTCCAGTTCACCTCGGGCGCCTACACCCTGATCCTGTCGCGCACGGGGCGGATCGATCGCCTGTCCGACAAGCTGTGCCGGTCGGAGGATTTCGAGGCGGTCCGCGAGCGGTTCGTGACCTTCATGGCCGGCGGCTTCGAAGCCCTGCACCGACACCGGCTGTCCGCCGCGGCCGCCCCGCCGGCGGCGAAGGCGGCGAAGGGCGGCAAGACCCGGACGCGCAAGCCGACCGCCTGAAGCCCCGCCGGTTTCAGGCGCCCGCCGCCGGCTCCAGCCGGGCCTGACGGAGGGCCGCGCGGCGCACCTTGCCGGCCTCGTCGCGCAGGGGTTCGGGCGTGAACTCGATGCTTCTGGGCAGTTTGAAACGCGCCAGACGGTCGGCGACGAAGTCCAGCAATTCCTGTTCCTCCAGCCCGGAGTCCTCGAGCGGCTGGACGATGGCGTGGACCCTCGCGCCCCATTCCTCGTCGGGAAGCCCGATCACCGCGCTGCCCCGCACGGCCGGATGGGCGTCGATGGCGGCTTCGACCTCCGCCGGATAGATGTTGGCGCCACCGGAGATGATCAGATCGTTGCGGCGGTCGGCCAGATAGAGATAGCCCGCCTCGTCGACAGAGCCGAGGTCTCCCACCGTCTCCCAGTCGCCGACGCGTTTCGACGCGCTGCCGAGATAATGATAGGTCGAGCCCGGCCCGCCGTCCGGGCGGAAATAGACCTCTCCCACCTCGCCCGTCGCGCGCTCAAGGCCCGCCTCGTCGAGGATCTTCATCTCATAGCCCTCGCGGACCCGACCCACCGAGCCGCGATGGGCCAGCCAGTCCGTGCCGGAGATGATCGTCGAGCCGATGCCCTCGGTCGTGCCGTAATATTCCCAGACCCGCTCGCCGCCCAGCCAGTCGATCCAGGCCTCCTTGAGCCACGGCGCGCAGGGGGCGGCCATGTGCAGCATCATCCGCAAACTGGGCAGGGAAAACTGCGACAAGACCTCGGGGCCAAGCTGCCAGATGCGATGCATCATCGTCGGCACCATGGTCACCCAGTTCACCCCGTGCGCTTCGATCAGCTGCAGCGCCCGGAGCGCGTCGAACCGCCCCATTTCGACGATGGTGGCGCCGACGAACATCCCCATGCTGATGCAGTGGAACGGGGCGTTGTGATAAAGCGGCCCGGGATTCAGGATCACATCGCCCGGACGCTGGAGGAGGAAGCCCTCCTCCGGATTCCACTGCGCCGGCATGGCGTCGACGATCACTTTCGGACGCCCCGTCGAACCGCCGCTGGTCATCGCCTTCCAGTGCGGCGAGACCACTTCAGGCAAGGAGTCCGCGGAATAGCGGTCCGGAACCGGCTGGCCCGGGGCCAGCGTCGCGATGCCGGGCGCCGGCGCCGAACCGACGAACAGCCGGGGCCGAACGATGTCGAGGATCGCCTCCAGCTCCGGCCGCGCGAGCTTGGCCGCGACGATGTTGGGGATCGCGCCGAGCTTCCAGAGGGCGAAGACGGTCTCGTAGAACTCCAGGCCGTTGGGCAGGGCGACCGTGACGAAGTCGCCATAGCCGGCGCCCTGCGACGCCAGCCATCTCGCCCGACGGTTCGTGCGCGCGTCGAGTTCAGCGTAGCTGACGCCGACGTCGTCCTGCACCACGGCCAGCCGCGAGGGCGCGCCCTGCGCGTGATGGGCCAGAATGGCGCTTAGCGCGACCTGTGGACTCGGCATGGCGGCGACATCTCCCTGACCCTGGACGGTCTCTCTCCACGGTCGAGCACCAGGGCGTCCTGTTCACTAACTTAGCACTAAATGAATGAAAAGGGTCTCGAGGGAGATCCGCGCCCGGGTGCGCGCCACTGCGGCTTGGCGCGCGCCAGGCGCCTCCCGCTTGCCCTAAATTTCATACAGCTGCGGCGCCCGTCCCGATGGCCGCGCGCGGTCAGACGGCGGCCATCTCCGCCTCCGCCCGGGCGATGGCGACGACCGTCCGGGGAAAGCTGCCCGGATTCACACTGATGGAGTCGATGCCCGCGCGCACCAGCAGGGCCGCGATCTCGGGCCAGGACGCCGGGGCCTCGCCGCAGATGCCGATGGGCCGGCCATTGCGTCTGGCGCCGGCGACGGCCTGCCGGAGCATCTCCAGCACGCCCGGATCCCGCTCGTCGAAATCGAAGGCGACCTCCGCCGAATCCCGGTCCACGCCCAGGACGAGCTGGGTCAGATCATTGGACCCGATCGAGAAGCCGTCGAACAGTTGGGCGAAGGCGTCGATCTGGATCACATTGTTGGGGATCTCGCACATCACATAGACCTCGACCCCGCCCGGGCCCTGGCGGAGGCCGTGGGCGGCCAGGGCGTCGAGCACCCGCCGCCCCTCGTCGACCCGACGGCAGAAGGGCACCATCAGCCGGATGTTGGTCAGCCCCATGACGTCGCGGACCCGGGCCAGCGCCTCGCATTCGAGGGCGAAGCCGTCCGCGTACAGCGGATGGGTATAGCGAGCCGCGCCGCGGAACCCGAGCATGGGGTTCTCCTCCACGGGTTCGAAACCCGCGCCGCCGGTGAGCGAGGCGTATTCATTGGTCTTGAAGTCGGAAAGGCGGACGATGACCGGCCGCGGATAGAAGGCCGCGGCGATCGCGCCCACGCCTTCCGCCAGCTGGCGGATGAAACAGACCCTCGGGGACTCGTCCGACCGCGCCCAGGCGGCGATGGCCCGGCGCGCACGATCGGAGACGACCCGGTCCGGATGGGCGGCGGCCATCGGATGGACGCCGATCAGTTCGCTGATGATGAATTCGATCCGGGCCAGTCCCACGCCCGCGGCCGGAAGGGCGGCGGCCTGGAAGGCCAGGTCGGGCTGGGCCAGATTGAGCATGACGGCGGTCCGCGTGACCGGCAGGTCCGCCGTCCGCAGCCGCTCCACGGTCCAGGGCAGCCGGCCGGCGTAGACGGCGCCGTCCTCGCCGCGGGCGCAACTGACCGTGACCGCCTGACCGTCCCCGAGACGGCGGGTCGCGTCGCCGGTCCCGACCACGGCGGGGATGCCGAGCTCCCGCGCGACGATGGCGGCGTGGCAGGTGCGTCCGCCCTTGTCGGTGACGATCGCCGCCGCGTTCCTCATCGCCGGTAGCCAGTCGGGGCTGGTGGTTGCGGCGACCAGGACCTCGCCGGGGACGAAGGCGGCCAGGTCGGCCCCGGTGGCGACCACCCGCACCGGCCCTGCCGCCACCCCCTGGCCCACCGCCTTGCCGGCGGCGAGGATCAGCGCCTCGCCCGGGTCCAGGCGGCGGACTTCATAGACGCCCTCGGGGCGGCGGGAGGCGGCCGTCTCCGGCCGCGCCTGCAGGATGTAGAGGGGGCCGTCGGCGCCGCTCCTGGCCCACTCCAGATCCATCGGAACCCGGTGTCCGGCATGGGCGGAATAGTGATCCTCGACGGCGATGGCGGCGCCGGCGAGCTCCAGCGCCTCCTCGTCCGTGATGCAGAACCGGTCACGGTCGCGGCGGGGGACCGCCCGTTCACGCAGCACGCCCGAGGCGGCGCCGCGGCGCGGCCGGACGAGGCGGGTCGCCTTGTCACCGAGGGTGCGCCTGAGCACGGCGCGATAGCCGGCCCGGTAGGTCGGCTTGTGGACGTAGAATTCGTCGGGGCCCACCCGGCCCTGGACGATGCCCTCGCCGAGCCCCCAGGCGCCGGTGATGAACACCACCTCGGGGAAGGCGGTTTCGGTATCGAGGGTGAAGGCGACGCCGCTGGCGCCCTCGTCGGCGTCCACCATCCGCATGACGGCGACCGACAGGGCGACCTTGAGGTGGTCGAACCCGTTCTGCGCCCGGTAGACGATGGCCCGATCGGTGAACAGGGACGCAAGACAGCGCCGGCAGGCCTCGAAGACCGCGGCCTCGCCGGCGACATGCAGAAAGCTGTCGTGCTGGCCGGCGAAGCTGGCTTCCGGCAGGTCCTCGGCCGTGGCGGAGCTGCGTACGGCGACCCCGGGCGACGGGTCCGATGGCGCGGCCATCCCGCGGTACGCTCTGGCGATCGCGGCCCTGAGCCGGGGGTCGTCCGTGGCGTCGTAGACTATGGCGCGGGCCCGGGCGCCCCGGGCCGCGACCTGTGCGACGTCATCGATGTCGAGATCGTCGAACAGAACCGACAGGCGCTCCCATGCGCCGGCGGCGGTCAGGACGTCGCGATAGGCCGCCGCCGTGACCGCGAACCCGTCGGGTGTCGTGACCGCCCGGCCGCGCAGCAATCGCCTCAACTCCCCGAGGGAGGCGGTCTTGCCGCCGACGGCGGCGACATCGTCCAGCCCGACCTCATCGAGGGAAAGGACATAGCCGGTCGCGGCGGCCTCCCGGGCGTCCCTGCCTGATGGAGCGGACGCCGACATGGCTCAACGGGCCTCCGCCAGACAGGCGATCACTTCGGCGTCGTCGACCTGATGGAAGTCCCGATAGGCCTCCCCGACCGACCGGAACGGATCCGGCTCGACCAGACAGACGAAATCGTCGACCTGATCGCGGAAGGCCTCCGCCAGGGGCCGGGGCGCCACCGGAACCGCCAGGACGATGCGGCGCGCGCCCTGGGCGCGCAGGCCGGCGACGGCGGCCCGCGCCGTGGCGCCGGTGGCCAGACCATCGTCCACCAGCACCGCGACATGGCCCGCGGGATCGACCCGGACCCGGCCCTCGAAATACAGCCCGCGGCGGCGCTCGAGTTCAGCGAGGGCCGAGAGGCGCGCCTCGTCCAGCCAGGCCGGCGACACGCCGGTCAGCCTGACGATGTCCTCATTGATGACCGTGCGGGGGTGGCTGCCGTCGATGACGGCCGCGAGCGCCACCTCGGGATTGCCGGGCGCGCCGATCTTGCGCGCCAGCGCCAGATCCAGCGGCGCCTCCAGGGCGCGCGCCACCTCAAGGGCGACCGGCACGCCGCCCCGGGGAATGGCGTAGACGACGATGTCGCCGTCGATCCGGTCCGCCAGCGCCTCGCCAAGACGGCGACCGGCGTCGGCGCGATCGGAAAAGGCGGGAAGACTGGCGCGCAAGGGACATCTCCGGAGCTGCCGGGCGAGCCGCCGGTCGTGGCGGACGCCCGGTCGCGGGTTCAGTGGGACACAAACAGGGCCACGGGCGGATCACGCAGCAGGCCATGGCTGACGCCGCCCAGAACAGTCTCGCGAAGACGCGAATGCCCATACAGCCCCATGACGATCAGATCCGCCTTCAGGGCCTCGGCCTGGCGACGCACAGCGTCCCCTGCCCCTGCGTCGGCCTCGCGCACGACGACGACTTCGGCGTTGCAGCCGTGATCCTCGAACCAGCGCTGCAGCAGGCTGTCGGGCCCCTCGGCCTCCCCGGGGGCGACCACGACCACCCGGACGGCTTCCGCCGTGGACAGGAAGGGCCAGGCGTCGCGCACGGCGCGCGCCGCTTCCCGGCCCCCGTTCCAGGCCACGACGATCCGGCGGCCGGGAGCGGGATCCGCGACCCGGTCGGGCAGGATCAGCGCCGGCCCGCCCCCGCCCAGGGCGAGGTCGGCGGCGGCGGCCCCGGCGGGGCCGATCGTCGGCAGGCGACCGGGCGGCAGCACGGTCAGATCCGTCCGTCGCGTCAGTTCGACGACTCCCTCGCCCATGTCGGAGGCCAGCGCCCGCCAGTCCGAGCGGCACCCGGCGTCGGCGGCGGCGGCCTCGAACGCCAGGCGCGCCGCCTCGCCCTGGGCGTCGGTCCGGCGCTCGTGGGCGGCGAGAATCTCGGGCGGCACGGCCGGCGGAACGACCGGCGGCAGGCCCCAGTAGACGGGCTCGTCCCACGCCGACAGGGGCAGCGGGGGTCGCGGAAACACGCCGGTGAGCCGCGCGTCGAACCGCGCCGCCAGGGCCGCAGCGATGCGCGCCCGCTGAACGGCGGCCTGGCTTCCGTCCATCAAGGTCAGGATGCTGCTGAAGGTCACGATCGAGGTCCTTCTTCCAAGGGTGGGAAGCCGATCGGACGCGGCGTCTCCATCGCCCCATTCATGGCCCGCGCGCGGAAGCGTCCGCCTTGATCCGGATCAAGGGCGACCACGGCCGTCAAGGTCCAGGCAGCGGCCGATCCCGTCCCGGCCCGGGCCCGGGCCCGGCGCGCCTTTACGCCTGCAGGCGATACCCCACGCCCGGTTCGGTCACGATCAGGCGGGGCTGGGCCGGGTCGGCTTCCAGCTTGTGCCGGAGCTGGCCGATCACCACGCGCAGATACTGGGTGTCGGCGACATGGGCCGCGCCCCAGACGGCGGTGAGCAGGTCCGCGTGGCCGACCAGCTTGCCGGCGTGCCGCGCGAGATGACCCAGGAGGTCGTATTCCTTGGGCGTCAGCCGGACGGGCTCGCCGTTGCGGGTCACCAGGCGGCGATCGAGATCGATGACCACGTCGCCGGCGGCGACGGGACCCTTGCGGGCCGCCGGGTCCGCGGCCTGGCGCAGACTGGCGCGGACGCGGGCCAGGAGTTCGCCGACGCCGAAGGGCTTTTCGACATAGTCGTTGGCGCCGAGATCCAGGGCCTCGATCTTCTCGGCCTCGCGGTCGCGGGCGGACAGGATGATGATCGGCCCCGCGTAGAATTCGCGGGCGCGCACCAGCACCTCCTTGCCGTCCATGTCGGGCAGGCCGAGGTCGAGCACCACGGCGTCGGGGCTCCACAGGGCGATGCCGCGCAATCCCTCCTGGCCGCTGTCGGCCCGCTTCGGCTCATAGCCGGCGGCGTCCAGCGCCGGCGAGAGGAAACGGTGAATCTGCGGTTCGTCGTCGATGACGAGGATGCGGGGTCTGACGGCCGACATGGGGCTCTATAGCAGGTCCGGATGGGTGGCGATGGACTTGGGCAGGCTGATCAGGATGCGGGTGCCGCGGTCGTCGAGGATCGGGCTGGCGGCGGCGATGCGGCCGTTCATGGCTTCGACGAACCCCTTGGCGATGGCGAGGCCGAGACCGGCGCCTTTCGAGCGGTCCGGCTGCTCCTCCATGCGGCGGAATTTGTCGAACACCCGCTCCAGCTCGGCGGTGGGGATGCCCTTGCCCTCGTCCTCAATGCTGATCACCACCGAGCCGCGATCCTCATAGGCCGCCAGTTCGATGACCGAACCGTCGGGGCTGAAGGCGATGGCGTTCTCAAGGATGTTGACCAGCGCCTGCTCCAGCAGGCCGTGGTCCAGGCTGACCATGCTGAGCCGGGCGGGAAAGTCGCGGGTCAGCCGGCGCGCGCCGAGCCGCCGCGAGACCCGTTCGGCGGCCGCGTTCAGCACGTCGCGCACATCGGTCCAGTCGGTCCTGACATTCAGCGCCCCGCCCTCGAGCCGGGTCATGTCGAGCAGGTCGCCGACGTAGCGGCTGAGGCGTTCGGCCTCCTCGCGGATGCTGAGCAGCAGGTCCCTGCGCACCCCGGGCTTCAGGGTGGAGCCATAGTCGATCAGGGTGGTGGCGGCGCCGAGCACGGTCGACAGCGGCGTGCGCAGGTCGTGGCTGACGGAATTCATCAGGGCGCCGCGGAAGCGGTCGGTGCGGCGCAGGGTCTCGGTCTCGACCGCGTCGCCGGCCAGCTGGGCCCGTTCCAGCGCCACCGCCCCCTGCTCCAGCAGGGCCAGGGCCAGCCGTTCCTCGTCGGAGCCGGGGGCGAGGGCGTCCGCCTCGATGCCGGCCACGCCGGAGCGGGAGCGCACGCCCTGGAGCGGCCGGAAGGTCCAGCTGGTCTGGGGAAGCGTGCCGGTGCCGTGGCCGGCCGGTTCGCCCCGCTCCCAGGCCCAGCGGGCCGCGGCCATGGCGGCGGCCCCCAGCTCTTCCAGGTCCGGCGCCCCTGCGACCGGGGTGATGTCGCCGTCGCGGGGCAGCAGAACGATCGTCCTCGCTCCGGCGGCGGCGGCGGTCTGTTCGGCCAGCACCCGGGCGGCGCCGAGCGGGTCATTGGCCCCGGCCAGGGCCTGGCTGGCGGCGAGCAGGGCCGAAACCGCCGAGGCCCGGCGCTGGGCGTTGCGCGCCTGGTCCCGCACCCGCCCGGCGAGCCAGCCGGTCACCGAGGCGACGGCCCAGAAGACGACCAGGGTCAGGATGTCGGTCGGCGAGCCGATCAGGAAGGTGTAGCGCGGCTCGAGAAACAGGAAGTTGTAGGTCAGGAAGGCGACCGTGGCCGCGGCCAGCGCGGGCCTCAGTCCGAAGAGGACGCCCGCCGCCAGGACGGCGGAGAGATAGACCACGCCCAGATCGACCCGTTCGAAGGCGCGGTCCAGGACCAGGGCCAGGGCCGTGGCCGCGCCGATGAAGCCGGCCCCGACCGCATAGCCGCGCCAGTGGAGCGACCGGGCCGTCGCCGGCGCTTCCTTCACCAGCCGCTCGACCGGCGCGCCGCCGGGCTCCGTGACGATATGGATCGCCACGCCCCGGGCCGACCTCAACAGCCCGGCGGCGAGCGATCGGCCCAGCAGTTCGCTGATGCGGCTGTCCCGGCCCTTGCCGATGACGATCTGGGTGATGTTGTTGCGATGGGCGTGATCCATCACCGCCTTGACCACGTCGTCGCCGGTGAGGACGAGCGTCCGCCCGCCCAGCTGTTCGGCCAGCATGAAGGCCTGGCTCAGCCGGGCGGCGCTTTCGGGACCGGAGACCGGCCGGCTCGGCCGTTCGACGTGGGCGACGGTCCAGGGCGCGTCCATCATCATGTCGGACTTTCGCCGACCGGCGCGGACCAGGGAGGCGGCGATGGCGTCGCCCCCGATCAGGACCAGGATGCGCTCGCCCGCCGCCCACGGCCCCTCCACGCCCCGCTCACGCAGGGTCGCCAGAAGCTGGTCGTCGATCGTCTGCGCGGCCCGCCGCAGCGCCATCTCGCGCAGGGCGGTCAGGTTCTCGACCTTGAAGAAATTCTCCGAAGCCAGACGCGCGGTCTCGGGCACATAGACCTTGCCCTCGGCCAGGCGTTTGCGCAGTTCGTCGGGGGTGATGTCGACGACCTCGATGTCGTCGGCACCGCTCAGGGCGCTGTCGGGCACGGCCTCGCGCTGGCGCACGCCGGTGATGCGCAGCACCACGTCGGACAGGCTTTCCAGATGCTGGACGTTCAGCGTGGTCCAGACGTCGATTCCGGCGGAGAGGATCTCCTCCACATCCTGCCAGCGCTTGGGATGGCGCGAGCCCGGGACGTTGGAGTGGGCGTATTCGTCGACCAGCAGCAGTCCGGGCTTGCGCGCCAGCGCCGCGTCGATGTCGAACTCCATCAGGGCGCGGCCCTTGTAGTCGATGGGTCGGCGCGGCATCACCTCCATGCCGCGCAGCAGGCTTTCGGTCTCGCGCCGGCCGTGGGTCTCGACCACGCCGACAACGACGTCGCCGCCCTCGGCCTTTCGGCGGCGGGCGGCGCGCAGCATCTCATAGGTCTTGCCGACCCCCGGCGACATGCCGAGGAACACCTTCAGCCGACCGCGTTTGGGTCGCTTCGCGGCGACCTTCGCGGGATCGGGAGGGGGCGGCGTCTCCGGCAAGTCAGGTCGCGGGCGGGAAGCGGGCGTCGAGCGCCCGGTTGGTGAGCAGCACATTGACGCGCGGCTGGCCGATGAAGCCGAGCAAGGCGCCCTCGGTGTGGCCGTCGATCACCTGTTGCACCGCGCTCACATCGACTCCCCTCGCCTGCGCCACCCGCGCCGCCTGCAGGCGAGCGTAGGCCGGGGAGATGTGGGGGTCGAGGCCCGAGGCGGAGGTGGTCACGGCGTCGGCCGGGATGACCGTCGCGCCGGTGTCGGCCCGGATGGCGCCGGCGTCGGTCTTGATGCGATCGGCCAGATCCGTGTTGAGCGGCCCCAGGTTCGATCCCGACGAGGCCGAGGCGTCATAGCCGTCGCCGGCGGCCGAGGGACGGGGGTGCAGATAGCGCGCCTCGGCGAACGGCTGGCCGATCAGGGCCGAGCCGAGGACCTGGCCCTGCGCGTTGCGGATCAGGCTGCCGTCCGCCTGAGCGGGGAAGGCGAGCTGGGCGACGCCGGTGATCGCGAACGGATAGGCCACGCCGAGCAGGAGGGTGAACAGGGCGATCATGACGATCGCGGGGCGGAGTTGGCTGAGCATGGGCGTCGTCCCCTAGAAGGCCGCCTTCAGCGAGACCACGGCGCGGCTGCCGTAGATGTCGCCAAAGGCGTGCTCGTCGGTGTCGTGGTAGCGGACATCGAGAGCCAGGTTGTCGGTCAGCTGGCGGGCCACGCCCAGGTTCCAGGTCGTGTAGTCGAAGTCCGAGGACAGGAACTGACGCCCCACGGCGCCCGAGACCGTCCATTTGTCGGCCGGCGAGAAGGCGGCGTTGGCCTCGACGTATGTCGCCTCGTCCTCGGCGGCGCCGAAGAAGTCCGGCGACCAGTAGACGGCGGCTCCGATGGTGGCGGGACCGATGGCGCGCGAGGCCGCGACCTTGGCCTCGACATAGTCATAGTCCGCGCCGTTCGGCTGGCCGGTGTAGAAATAGCCGACCGCGCCAAAGTCCCAGTTCCAGCCCGCAAACTCGGGGCGGACGCCGGCGTAGAGGTCGATCTCGGCGTTGGTGTCCGGATCGCCGGGGAAGGCGACGTTGGACGCCCAGGCGCCGGCGTAGAAGGTTCCGCTGGTCAGATCGACGCCGCCCGAGATCGCGGCGTCTTCCTCGGTCTGGCTGACGCCCCGGAAGACGTAGTCGGAACCGACGGCGACGTTCCAGGCGATCACGGGGCCGGAGGGTTCGGCGACCTGGGCATCGGCCTGCGAGGCGAGGCCCCAGACGACGAGGCCGATCAGGCAGGCGCCGGCGAACCAGAGGTCGTTGCGGCCGGAAGCCTTGAGTTGGGTTTTGCGGGTCATGGAAATCACTCCTTGGATTTGGGAGGTCACGCCAGGCCGAGGCCGGAGATGACGACGTCGATGAGCTTGATGCCGACGAACGGGGCGACGAGGCCGCCGAGGCCGTAGATCAGCAGGTTGCGGGACAGCAGGGCCCCGGCCCCGATGGCGCGGTATTTGACGCCGCGCAGGGCCAGCGGGATCAGGGCGACGATCACCAGGGCGTTGAAGATCACCGCCGACAGGATGGCGCTCTCGGGGCTGTGCAGCCCCATGACGTTCAGGGCGCCGAGCGCCGGCAGAGCGACCACGAACATCGCCGGGATGATGGCGAAATATTTGGCCACGTCGTTGGCGATCGAGAAGGTGGTCAGGGCGCCGCGGGTGATCAGCAGCTGTTTGCCGACCTCGACGATCTCGATGACCTTGGTCGGGTCGCTGTCGAGATCGACCATATTGCCGGCCTCGCGGGCGGCCTGGGCCCCAGTCTGCATGGCCACGCCGACATCGGCCTGGGCGAGCGCCGGGGCGTCGTTGGCCCCGTCGCCGCACATGGCGACCAGCCGGCCCTTGGCCTGTTCCGCCTTGATGAGGCGCATCTTGTCCTCGGGCGTGGCCTCGGCGAGGTAGTCGTCGACCCCGGCTTCCGAGGCGATGGCCGCGGCGGTCACCGGGTTGTCGCCGGTGATCATGACGGTGCGCAGGCCCATGCGGCGCAGGTCGGCGAACCGCTCCTTCATGCCGGGCTTGATCACGTCCTTGAGGTGGATGACGCCGACGAGGACGCCGTCCTCGACCACCGCCAACGGCGTGCCGCCGGATCGGGCGATGCGATCCACCGCCTGGCGGAACTCGGCCGGGGCGTCGGCCTCGGTCAGTTTCAGGGACTTGAGCACGGCGTCGACCGCGCCCTTCCGCCACGACTTTCCATCCCCGTCCACGCCCGACTGGCGGGTGGTCGCCGAGAAGGGGATGGCCTTGGCGCCGGCCGGCAGATCGACGGCCAGGCCGGCGTTGCGGCCCAGTTCGATGATCGAGCGGCCCTCGGGCGTCTCGTCGGCCAGGGAGGCCATGACGGCGGCGCGCATGGCGGCCTCGGGCCGCACGCCGGGCACGTGGATCACCTCGACAGCCATACGGTTGCCGAAGGTGATGGTGCCGGTCTTGTCGAGCAGCAGGGTGTCGACGTCGCCGGCCGCCTCGACCGCGCGGCCCGAGGTGGCCAGGACATTGACCTTCAGCAGGCGGTCCATGCCGGCGATGCCGACGGCGGACAGCAGGCCGCCGATGGTGGTCGGAATCAGGGTGATGAACAGGGCGCCGAGCACGATGGGATCCAGCGTGATGCCGGAATAGGCGCCCAGCCCCAGCAGCGTCACCACCGCGATCAGGAAGACGAGGGTCAGGCCGGCCAGCAGCACGGACAGGGCCAGTTCGTTCGGCGTCTTCCGGCGGTTGGCGCCCTCGACCATGGCGATCATGCGGTCGAGGAAGGTCGAGCCCGGGGCCGAGGTGATGCGCACCTTGATCCAGTCGGAGACCACGGTGGTGCCGCCGGTGACGGCCGACCGGTCGCCGCCGCTTTCGCGGATCACCGGCGCGCTTTCCCCGGTGATGGCGGCCTCGTTGACCGAGGCGATGCCTTCGACGATCTCGCCGTCCGAAGGAATGAGGTCGCCGGCCTCGACCAGGACGATCGAACCGATTTCCAGTTCATGAGCGGGCGTCGGCACCGTCAGGCCGGTCTGCGGATCGACGATCAGCTTGGCCTTCGTCGTGACGCGGGTGGCGCGCAGCGAGTCCGCCGCCGCCTTGCCCCGCCCTTCGGCGACGCTCTCGGCGACGTTGGCGAACAAAACGGTCGCCCAAAGCCAGACCGCCAGCTGGATGGCGAAGCCGGCGGCCTCGCCGGCGACGACGGCGGCGATGGCCGAAACCGTCGCCAGCAGGGCCACGATCCAGGTGGTGAAGATCACCGGGTTTCGCAGCAGCTTGCGCGGGTCCAGCTTGACGAAGGCGTCGCCGACCGCACGGCCCAGCATGGGGCCGGACAGGCCGCCGGCCAGGGGCGCGGCCCGGCGGGTTTCGCCCAGGTGCTCGGGGTTTGCGAAGGTCATGTCAGGGGTCCCGGATCAGAGCCCGGCCACCACGCCCAGCATCTGGAAATGCTCGACGAGGGGGCCAAGGGCGAGGGCGGGGAAGAACTGCAACCCGCCGAGGATGAGGATGACGCCGATCACCAGGCCGATGAACAGCGGGCCGTGGGTCGGCAGCGTGCCGGTGCTCGGCGCCAGCTTGGGCTTGACGACCAGGCTGCCGGCGATGGCCAGCACCGCGATGGCGGGCACGAAGCGGCCCATCAGCATGGCGATGCCCAGGGTCGTGTTCCACCACGGCGCATTCGCGGTCAGACCGGCGAAGGCCGAGCCGTTGTTCCCGGCCGCAGAGGTGTAGGCGTAAAGCATCTCGGACAACCCGTGCGGACCGTCGTTCAGAAGCCCCGCCAGAGCCGTAGGCAGGACCGCCGCGATCGCCGTGAAGCCGAGGACGGCGAGCGGCAGAACCAGGACCGCGATCATGGCGAACTGGATTTCCCGGGCCTCGATCTTCTTGCCCAGATACTCCGGCGTCCGCCCGACCATCAGGCCGGCGACGAACACCGACAGCACGGCCATGACGACCATGACGGCGATGCCGGAGCCGATCCCGCCGGGCAGGATCTCGCCCAGCTGCATCAGGAACATCTGCAGCGCCCCGCCCAGCGGCATGTAGCTGGCGTGCATGGAGTTGACCGAGCCGTTGGAGGCGCCCGTGGTCTGCACCGCCCAGGCGACCGAGGCGGGCACGCCGAAGCGAACCTCCTTGCCCTCCATATTGGCGGAGGCCTCGACGCCCGCCGAGACGAGGGCTGGGGCCGGTTGGGTCTCGATGGCGTACATGGCGGCCGCCGAGGCGCCGAGCAGCACGATGGCGGCGATGGCGAGGGCGCGGACGTCCTTCTTCGCCAGAACGCTGCGGCCGAAGGCGAAGAAGGCGGCCCAGCCGAGCACATTGATCGAGATGGCGGTGATCAGATTGGTCAGCGGCGTGGGATTCTCGAACGGATGCGCCGAGTTGACGTTAAAGACGCCGCCCCCGTTGATGCCGAGTTGTTTGATGGCCAGCTGGCTGGCGGTCGGGAACAGGGACAGGGTCTGGGATCCGCCCTCCAGTCCGGTGGCCGTGGCCGAGGCGGCCAGGGTCTGGGTCACGCCAAGGCCGACCAGCACCACCGCCAGAACGATGGACAGGGGCAGCAGCACCCACAGGGTGGTGCGGGTCATGTCGGCCCAGAAATTGCCGACCCCCTCGCCGCGATTGGCGACGAACGCCCGCGCCAGGGCGGCGGCGATGGTCGCGCCGGTAGCGGCCGAAAGGAAGTTCTGCACGGTCAGACCAGTCATCTGGGTCAGCGTCGACATGGTCGTTTCGCCGCCATACGACTGCCAGTTGGTGTTGGTGACGAAGCTGACGGCGGTGTTGAAGGCCAGATGCGGCGACAGTCCTTCGAAGCCCTGCGGGTTCAGCGGCAGGCCGCCCTGCAGACGCAGGATGGCGTAGAGGAACAGGAACCCCGCCGCGTTGAACGCCAGCAGGGCGCCGGCATAGCCGAGCCAGCCCTGGCTGTGCGCCGGGTTCACCCCGGCGGCGCGATAGAACAGGCCCTCCACCGGTTTGAGCACCGGGTCCAGCCAGGTCCGCTCGCCATTCCAGACGCGCGACATGTAGATGCCGATCGGCCAGCCGATCAGGGCGGCGAGACCGAGGGTGAGGGCGATTTCGGCCCATCCTTGAATGTTCATGGCGGCGGCTCCCTAGAACCGCTCGGGGCGCAACAGCGCCGCGACCATGTAAACGGCGACGACGACCGCGCCGACGCCCCAGAGTATGGCGACCATGGTCACACCCGCTTCAGGACAGCGGCGAGAACGGCGAAGGCGACAAACGCCCCGCCGCCAATCGCCAGAAAAATCAGATCGGCCATGCCGATACCTCCAGCCAGACACCCATTGCGACGCGCGACCCTGTCACGCGCTTCCGCGTAACAGGGTGATCCAGATCAATTGGACCTTGGCGTCCTGACCTCAGAAGACCACCGGCGGGCGTAAGGCCGCCATTCGGGTTCGCGGTCGCGGCATAAGGAAAGCGTAAGGGCCGTGCCGGCTTACGGTCGCCTTATGGGCGCGCCGCCGTTTCACATGGCGCGCTTACGGCCCTGGGGTATCGACTTCGCTCCTCTGCAAAGGAGTGCGTGATGACCCGCAACCACCTTCTATCCCTGTCGCTGCGCCGACCGTCCACCCGACCCGGCGTCTGGAGGATGACGCTCAACCTGATCGGCCTGGCGTTCGGCGCGCCCTGCCGCCAGCCTGCGTCTCCCCCGGCGCCGCGCCCGACAGGGGAGCATGCGCGATGATGAGCGGCTATGACCGCGCGTCCCCATTCCGCCCGATCGCAGCGCCCAGGCGGTATCGGGTCGTCCCTCGAAACGGTGGCTGGAGCATCGCCTTAGGCGACGCCTGCACGCGACCATTCTCCGACAGAAAGGCGGCGGTCCGCATCGCGCGCCGTCTCCAGTCGCAGTCCAACCGGCTGAGCCGGTCGGCACAGGCGCATTGATGTAAGGAGCCGAGAGCGCCTCAGCGGGGAGCGCGGGACGACCAGTGGATGTGGTGGATGCGTCAGCCGTCGGCATGCCGCCTGAGCACCATGGTCTCGACCGTCAACCGGTCGACGGCGCGCCCGAGATCGAGGCCTCCGCGAGCGACAATCCGGCGCAGAAGACCGGGTCCGGCCTCTCCTCCGTCGAGGCGGGCCTTCGGCTGCGCTACGAGATTCGCAGGGAGCTGGCGCCCTATGTCGGCGTCGAGTGGAGCCGCGCCTTCGGAGACACCGCCGACTATATCGAGGCCGGGGGCGGCGAGGCCGAGACTACGCGTCTCGTCATCGGCCTGAAGGCCTGGTTCCAGGTCGGCGCGGCCGGGAGCCGTCGGACCGGCGTTCCGGGGTCAGGCGGCTTCCGCGTCGAGCGCGGGGTCGGCCGCGGTGAGGACCTGGTTGATCCCGGCGAACAGGGTGGCCATCGTCACGGGCTTGGCCAGATGGCCGTCGGCGCCGGCCTTGCGACCCGCCTCGACGTGCTCGGCCATGGCGTTGGCGGTCAGCATGAGCAGCGGCGTGCGGTTCCAGCCGCGCCGCGCCTCCAGCGCGCGGATCTCCGCGGTCGCCGTCAGGCCGTCCATCACCGGCATCTGCATGTCCATGAGGACCAGGTCGAACCCGCCTTCCGCGAAGGCGTCCAGCGCTTCCTGACCGTCGGCCACGCATACGAGATCAGCGCAGGCCCCGGCCAGCAGCACCTCGATGACCTTGCGGTTTGCGGGATGGTCGTCCGCCAGCAGAATCCGGAGCGCCGCCGCCTCGACGTCGGCGTCGGAGACAGGCGCCACACCGGTCAGCGCCGCGTCCGCCAGCGGCAACGGCGCCTCGAACCAGAAGCGCGCGCCCTGGCCCGGTTCACTGTCGCAATCCAGGCCGCCGCCCATCAGTTCGGCGAGTTCGCGGGAGATGGTGAGGCCCAGGCCGGTGCCGCCGAACCGGCGGGTGATCGAACCGTCGGCCTGGTGGAAGCGACTGAAGATCCGGCTCTTCTGTTCCGGCTCGAAGCCGACGCCGGTGTCGGCGACGGTGAAGCGGACGCGGTCGTCCGCCGCGTCCTCGATGCTCAGGCGAACTTCCCCGGCCGCGGTGAATTTCAGCGCATTGCTCACCAGATTGGTCAGGATCTGCCGAATGCGCACCACATCGCCATAGACCTGTCGCTCGGCGGCGGCGGGTATCTCGATCTCCAGGGCCACGCCCTTGGCCTCGGCCTTGGGACGCCAGAGGGCGGCCGTCTCGCGGACGAGGTCGGCGAGGTGGAAGGGCGTCGGTTCGATGGTGATCTGGCCGGACTCGATCTTGGCGGTGTCGAGGATGTCGGACAGCAGGCGCTCCAGCGTTCCGCTGGAGGACCGCACGATATCGACCATTTCCCGCTCGCGCGGACCCAGGTCGCTGCGGGCCAGGGCGTCGGCCATCGCCACCACCCCGTTCAGCGGCGTGCGGATCTCGTGGCTCATATTGGCGAGGAAATCGCTCTTGGACCGGCTGGCCTCCTCGGCCGCGCGGCGCGCCAGGCGCAGGTGTCCGGCCGACCGCCATTGCCAGACGAGCAGACCCGCGGCGGTCAGGATGAAGACCACGGCGATGCCGACGACCCAGCGTTGCGAGCTGATGACATCCTTCTGCAGACGGGTGTTGGTTCGCGCCGTGTCGAGCTGGCGGCGGCGTTCGGCCAGTTGCTCCTGCATGTCGCCGGTGACCTGACCGATGCCGGCGCTGAAGCGGCGCGCGGCCTGGACTTCCCGCGCCTTGTGATAGGCGTCGAGCCGCAGGAAGGCCTCGCGGGTCCGGCCTTCGGCGAACAGCAGGGCGGCCTCGACCTGCGGCACTTCCGAAAAGCCGTCCTCGCGGAACAGGCCGGCGGCTTCGCGGCGTCGGATCTCGGCGAGATCGCGGCGGGCGAGGCCCAGCTGGCCGGTCCGGGCATAGGCCAGGGCGCGCGAGGGCAGCAGTTGCGGCGCCAAGAAGTCCGCCGCGCCCAGGTCGGCGCCGTAGGGCGAAAGGCAGTCGAGCACGCCGCGCGAGTCCCCGCCGCCTTCGGCGACCATGGCGCACAGATTGGCGTCATAGACCAGCAGGCTCTCCAGGCCCGAGCGTCGCGACAGGCGATGGTGGGCGGCGACGAGCCGGCTGGCCAGATCCTGGTCGCCCACCTGAACCGACAGTCGGGTCAGGTTGTAGAGGGCGTCGAAATCCGGCCGGGGATAGGCGGGGTTTGAATAGTCGATCTCGAAGCGGCGGAACGCCGTGGTCGCCCCCTCGATATCGTTCAGCTTCATCAGGCCCATGCCGGTCACTTCCCACAGCCCCGCCCGGGCCGTATCGGCGTAGGGGGCGGTCTCGGGCACGATGGCGTCGGCTTCGGTGAGAAGGCGCAGCGCCTCGCCGATCCGGTCCTCGTCCATCAGCGCCAGGGCGACGAGCCTCATGGCGTGGGCCTTGACGAACCAGTCCGCCGTGGAGCCCGCAATCTGGTTCATCTCGGCCGAGGCGGCGGCTCCGCCGGCGTCATACCGGATGGCGAGGGCGTTGAGCCGGGCGATCATCTGGTACCGCTCATCCCGGCGCTCCAGGGCCGCGGCGGCGAGACGGTTGTTCCACGCGGCGGCGCGCTCGAAATCGCCCTGGTTCAGGGTGATCCACATGACGTGGTAGAGCCGGTTGAGGCCCTCGCGTCCGGGCTGTTCCAGCGCAGCCTCGCCAAAGGCCTCGAGCGCCGGAAAGCTGGTGGCGGCGGCCCGTTGCTCGACGCGTTGCGCGAGTTCTTCCCGGCTTGCACGGGACTGCGTCGTCGCCCTCGCGTCGCCGGGGACGGCGAACAGGAACAGCAGGACGGCGACGAGAACAAACTTCACTGTGGGCATGTCGATTCCGTGATGAGCACGGATCATTGCTCGCCGACCCTTTCACAAGCTTTAGCGAAGCGGAACTTTTCCGGACGCGGTCTGTCTGTAGACTTCCGGCCGGCTCCGGGTCAGCGTCGCGGCATGGCCGAATCGTCCGTCAGACAGCCGCCGGCGGCGGGCTATTACGAATTCTTCGCGGGCGGCGGCATGGTGCGCGCGGGTCTCGGCGAGGGCTGGCGTTGCCTGTTCGCGAACGATTTCGATCCGGCCAAGGCCGCGGCCTATCGCGCCAACTGGGGCGACGAAGGCCTGCGCCTCGGCGACATCGGAGGCCTGACGGCCGCCGACCTGCCCGGCGCCGCCGACCTGATGTGGGGCTCCTTTCCCTGCCAGGACCTGTCGCTGGCCGGCGTCGGGGCAGGCCTGGGCGGCAAGCGATCGGGGACGTTTCACGACTTCTGGGCCCTCGCCCGGTCGCTGGCCGCGGAAGGCCGCGCGCCGCGGATCGTGGCGGTGGAGAACGTCTGCGGGGCCCTGACCTCGCATGGCGGGCGGGATTTCGAGGTCATCTGCCGGACCTATGCCGAGGCCGGCTACCGGTTTGGCCCGCTGGTCATCAACGCCGACCGCTTCCTGCCGCAGTCGCGACCCCGGCTGTTCATCATCGGCGTGCGTAAGGACGCGGCGATCGCAGCCGATCTGACGGCGCCGGGCGCGGAAACGCCCTTTCATTCCGTCGCCCTGCAGAGGGCGGTCGAGCGGCTGCCGTCAGACCTCCGTCCGGGCCTGGTCTGGTGGCGGCTGCCCGCGCCGGACGCCACGCCGCCGGGGTTGTCCTCGGTCCTTGAGTCCGGGCCCCCGGGGGTCCGCTGGCATTCCGCCGCCGAGACCGCCCGGCTGCTGGCGCTGATGTCGCCCACCAACCTGGCCAAGGTGGAGGCGGCCCGGCGGACCGGCGCGCGCTGCGTCGGCGGCCTGTACCGGCGGACGCGCCATGAGGCGGACGGGACCCGGGTGCAGCGCGCCGAGGTGCGGTTCGACATCGCCGGCTGCCTGCGCACACCGGCCGGCGGATCCAGTCGCCAGACCCTGCTGATCGTCGAGGGCGGCCGGGTCCGGTCGCGGCTGATGTCGGCGCGCGAGACGGCCCGGCTGATGGGGCTCCCGGACAGCTATCGCCTGCCGGCCTCGTTCAGCGCGGCCTGCCACCTGACCGGCGACGGCGTCGCCGTGCCGGTGGTGCGGCATCTGGCGCAATGGCTGCTCGAGCCCCTGCTGGCGAGCCGGCCCGGGCTCCGCGACGCCGCCTGACGGCGCTCTTGCCAAAGTCGTTCAGCGGAGCATCATATCGCCCGGAGATCCGGGGAGGTCATCGTGAAATATCTTGCATCGGGACTGATCATTCTGGCCCTGGGCGCGGCGCCCGCAGCGGCCGAGTCGTGGAACCCTTACGCTCGAACGACGGGCAACGCCTTCATGGCCGACGTCGACAGCATCACGGTCAATGGCGAGATCACCAGCGTGCTGGTGGCGACGGTCGCCCTCAGCGGGGACGCCGGCGATTACAGCCACACGATCGAGACCTTTGAGTTCCGCTGCGGCTCGCGCAGCACCTGGCGCACCGCCGGCGTGGTCGAATACGGACCGGACGCCGCGGAGGTCGGCCGCTATCCCGAGGAGGGCGCGGCCTGGGAGAACATCCGCCCGAACACCTCGCCGGACTATCTGGAGCAGATCGTCTGCGACGGGTCGCGGGCGCAGCCGCCGGTCTGGCCGACCATCAAGGACTTCGTCGACGCCGGGCGGCCCTGAGCGTCAGGCGTCGACCGCCGCGTCGAGGGCGTTGGCCTGGATGAACTCGCGGCGCGGCTCGACCACGTCGCCCATCAGCTTGGCGAACAGGTCGGAGGCGTCCTCCTGATGCTCGACCTGCACCTTCAGCAGGGTGCGGGCGTTGGCGTCGAGGGTGGTCTCCCACAGCTGTTCCGGGTTCATCTCGCCCAAGCCCTTGTAGCGCTGGATGGCGAGGCCCTTCTTGCCGGCCTCGAGCACCGCCTCGAGCAGGTCGAGCGGGCCGCGGATGGTCACGGCCTTGTCCTTGCGGCGGAAGATGGCCGGCTTGTCGAACAGGCCCTCGAAGGCCGTCGAGCGCTCGGACAGACGGCGGGCGTCCAGCGAGCGGATCAACGCCTCTTCCAGCACGATGCGTTCGGTCACGGCGCGGCGCACGCGTTCGAAGACGACGGCCCCCTGGGCGCCGGGCTGGCCCGACCAGTCGCCGTCACCTTCCTCGGCATAGAGGTTGAGGCGGGCGGCGGCCTTTGACGGATCGGCGGCGTCCTCGTCGAACAGACCGGCGAGCGCCGCCTGTTCGATGGCGAAGACGGGGGCGCGTTGCGACAGGCGGTCGACGCCGGCCTTGAAGGCCTTGGCCTCGCGCACCAGGGCCTGCAGGTCGAGACCGACGCGGCGTTCGCCGTTGGGCAGGTCCAGCTCGGCCTCGGACGACCCTTCCTCGATCAGGTAGGAGTCCATCTCGGACTGGTCCTTGAGGTAGCGCGACTGCTTGCCCTTGGAGACCTTGTAGAGCGGTGGCTGGGCTATGTAGACGTGGCCGCGCTCGATCAGCTCGGGCATCTGGCGATAGAAGAAGGTCAGCAGCAGGGTCCGGATGTGGGCGCCGTCGACGTCGGCGTCGGCCATCAGGATGATCTTGTGATAGCGCAGCTTGTCGGCGTTGAAATCGTCGCGGCCGATGCCGGTGCCGAGCGCCAGGATCAGGGTGCCGATCAGTTCCGACGAGAGCATGCGGTCAAAGCGGGCGCGCTCGACGTTGAGGATCTTGCCGCGCAGGGGCAGCACGGCCTGGTTCTCGCGGTTGCGGGCCTGTTTGGCCGAACCGCCGGCGGAATCGCCCTCGACGATGAACAGTTCGGACTTGGCCGGATCGCGTTCCTGGCAGTCGGCGAGCTTGCCGGGCAGGGACGAGATCTCCATGGCCGACTTGCGCCGGGTCAGGTCGCGGGCCTTGCGCGCGGCCTCGCGGGCGGCGGCGGCCTCGATGATCTTGGCGACGACCTGTTTGGCCTCGACCGGATGCTCCTCGAACCAGGTCGACAGGCCTTCCGAACACAGACCCTCGACGGCCGGACGGACCTCTGAGGAGACCAGCTTGTCCTTGGTCTGGGAGCTGAATTTGGGGTCCGGCACCTTGACCGAGAGGACGCAGGTCAGGCCCTCGCGGGCGTCCTCGCCCGAGACCGAGACCTTCTCCTTCTTGGCCGCGCCGGCGGCGTCGATATAGCCGCCCATGACGCGGGTCAGGCTGGCGCGGAAGGCCGAGAGGTGGGTGCCTCCATCCCGCTGGGGGATGTTGTTGGTGAAGCACAGCATGGTCTCGTGGTAACTGTCGTTCCACCACAGGGCGAGATCGATCTCGATCCCTTCCTTCTTGCCGCGGATGACGATGACGTCCTTGAGGATGGGCGTCTTGGACTTGTCGAGGTGGCGCACGAAGGCCTCGACCCCGCCCTCATAGTGCAGGATCTCCTCGAATTTCTCGGCCCCGCGATGGTCCTGCAGCTTGATGACCACGCCGGAGTTGAGGAAAGCCAGCTCGCGCAGGCGGTGTTCCAGCGTCTTCAGGTCGAAGTCGATGTGGGCGAAGGTTGTGACCGAGGGGAAGAAGGTGACCTCGGTGCCCGACAGGACCTTGCCGTTGTCGCGCAGGGGCGCGTCGCCGGTGACGCGCAGGCTCTCGACCGTGTCGCCGCGCTCGAAGCGCATCTCGTGGCGTTTGCCGTTGCGGTAGATGACCAGCTTCAGCCAGTCCGACAGGGCGTTGACGACCGAGACGCCGACGCCGTGCAGGCCGCCGGAGACCTTGTAGGAATTCTGGTCGAACTTACCGCCGGCGTGCAGCTGGGTCATGATGACCTCGGCCGCCGAGACGCCCTCGCCCTCGTGGATGTCGGTGGGGATGCCGCGGCCGTTGTCAGTGACGGTGACCGAGCCGTCGGCGTTGAGGATGACCTGGACCAGGTCGGCGTGGCCGGCCAGGGCCTCGTCGATGGCGTTGTCGACCACCTCATAGACCATGTGGTGCAGGCCCGAGCCGTCGTCGGTGTCGCCGATGTACATGCCGGGGCGTTTGCGCACCGCGTCCAAGCCCTTGAGGACCTTGATGGAATCGGCGCCGTAGGCGGCCTCTTCGGCGGTGTCGACGTTGCGCTCGGTCGGGGTCTGGTCGGTCATATATTCGGTCGGTGAAACGCCCTCGTGGAGGGCCTGTGAAGGCGGCGGCGGGGCCGCCTTGAACGGACGGTTTTCAGGGCGGTTTTCAGGGCGCGAATCCGGGTCGCGCCGAGGCCCGCAACATATAGGGAATCGGGGCGGAATTGCGAGGAAAAGCGGCGTTGCGGGAGGGGCGAGAGTGGTGTGTTCCGCGGGAAAAAATGCAGCCCGTGTCCAGCGATTCCGGACGGCGTCCCGGAGCGGCCCCGGAACCGGCCTTCGCGGCCCGGCGGCGATGGAGATGAACCCTGTCAAAGACCCGTCCTGTGGGGACAGGAACAGAAAGCACATGCCTGCGTCAGGATCGGTCGCAGGCTTGGAAACGAGGCGCAATCGGACGGCGCGGGCGGGGCGAGAGGGTTCGATGGGGGTCGCGCAGGGGCGAGAAGATACGGGGCGAGAAGACACTGTTTTCGGGGCGTGCGAACGAAGCATCCTTCTCCCCTCGAGGGAGAAGGTGGCCCGGAGGGCCGGATGAGGGGTGAAGCTCCCTCGTCGCCCGTGCCGCGCGGCCGATGCCGGGAAGGGTATCGAAGGCCCGGGCCGTGGGACCGAGGCCGGCTACGCAAGGCAGCGGTGGTGGTTGAGACCGGGCGGCAACCGATCGCACATCAAACCTGACAGCCGGTGTTTCACCCCTCATCCGCCCCCTGCGGGGGCACCTTCTCCCTCAAGGGGAGAAGGAACGGCACTACTCCACCGTCAGCGCCCCGCCCTCGACCCGGACGAATTGGGCCCGGCCGCGCAGGGGCGAGAACAGTTCGGCCTCGGTGCCGGTCAGGAAGGCCTGCAGGCCGAGGGCCTCGATCTCGTCGAACAGGGCGGCGCGGCGGGCCGTGTCGAGATGGGCGGGGGCTTCGTCGAGGAGGAGGACCGGCGGCGCGGGCTGGTCGGCGAGGCGGGTGATCTGGGCGAGGATCAGGTTGAGCACCAACGCCTTCTGCTCGCCCGAGGAGCCCTCGGCGGCGGGGCGGTTCTTGGCGCGGTGCAGGGCGGTCAGGTCGGAGCGGTGCGGGCCGAAGAGCGAGCGGCCCGCGGCGACGTCGCGGGCGCGGCTGCGGGCCAGACCCTCGCGGAGGGCGGCGGCGATGGCCTCGGGGCCGGCGCCGGCCGCGGCCATGGCCTCGGCCTCGCCGGTCAGGCCGAGGTCGGCCTGGGGGAAGGGACGGTCGTTGCGGGCGTCGATGGCGGCCTGGAGGGTGGTCAGGGCGGCGGCGCGGGCCATGGCGGCCTCGGCTCCGGTCTCGCCCAGCCGGATCTCCAGGGCGTCGAGCCAGAGGGGGTCGGCGGCGCGGCCCTCGGCGCCTTCGGTCAGGAGGCGCAGGCGTTCGCGCAGGGCCTTTTCATAGGCCGAGACGGCGGCGGCGTGGGCGGGGTCGGCGGCGAAGACCAGCCGGTCGAAGAATTTCAGCCGCGCGGCGCGGGCGTCGGAGAACAGCCGGTCCTGTTCGGGCGTGGCCCAGACCGGGCGCAGGTGGTCGAGCAGCCGGCCGGGCTGGGCCGTCTCGCCGTCGATGCGGACGATGCGGCGAGCCGCGCCGGGAGACTGGACGCCGGTGCCGAGTTTCGTCTCCTCCTCGCCGTCGGTCAGGACGGCGGCGACGGCCCAGGCGCGGCCGGTCGCCTCGCCGGGTTCGCGACGCCCCATCTCGGGGGCGGTGGCGCCGCGCAGGCCGCGGCCGGGGGTGAACAGGCTGAGGGCCTCGAGCAGATTGGTCTTGCCGGCGCCGTTGGGGCCGTGGAGCACCACCGCTCCCGCCGCGATGGGCAGGGTCGCGCTCGCGTAGGAGCGGAAGTCTGTGAGGGTGAGGGTGGTGATCATCGCTTGCCGCCCAGCCATCGCCGGAGCGTTGTGACCAACTCATCGGGCGACAGGAGGTAGCCGAGATTGTATCGGCGGCCCGCATTCAATGCTTCGGGCCGCATCCTGCAGATCAGAAAACCTGATCCGTAATGGTGCACGAGGAAGACGCCGAAAGACGCGATGTCCGCCCTCCGAAGGACGAGCGTTCCTCCCCATACAGGGCGATACGTCAGCGCCTCTCCATTCAGATGAATGCACTTCGGACGTAGGAGTCCGGTGGCGCTGAAGAGGATGCCGATGATCGGTATGGCGATCAAAGCGGAGCCCGGCGTTGTCCCCTCAAGGGCAATCAGGGCCGACGACATGAAGGCGACGAAGACCCATGCGAACAGCAAGGCCCCGTAGACGATCTTCGACGTTTCGATGACCGCTCCAGACCCCTCCGCCGATAGGGAGCGCGTCACACCCTCAGCGGCATCAGCACGTACTGCACGCCCGGGTCGCCCGGATCGAGGACCAGGGTCGGACTGGCCGGGTCGGCGAATTTGAAGTGGGCGGTCTCGCCGGTGATCTGGCCGGCGACGTCGAGCAGATAGCGGGCGTTGAAGCCGATCTCGAAGGGCTCCTCGGAATAGCCGATCTCGACCTCCTCGACCCCCTGCCCGGCCTCCATGTTGCGCACCGTCAGGGTGACGCGGTCGAGGTCGAAGGCCAGCTTCACCGAGCGGCTCTTCTCGGCCGAGATGGTGGCGACGCGGTCGACGGCCTGGGCGAACAGAGCGTTGTCGATGTCGGCCTGTTTGTCGTTCCCCTTGGGGATGACGCGCATGTAGTCGGGGAAGGCGCCGTCGATGACCTTGGAGGTCAGGCTGGCCTGGCCGAATTCGAAGCGGATCTTCTGCGGCGAGACCATGACCTCGACCGGGCCGGAGCCGTCGTCGAGCAGGCGGCGGACCTGGTCGATGGTCTTGCGCGGGACGATGACGCCGGGGCCGCCGGCGGCGCCCTCGGGCGCGGGCGTCTCGGCCAGGGCCAGGCGGTGGCCGTCGGTGGCCACGGCGCGCAGCAGCGGAATGCCGGCCTCGGCCACGGTGTGGAGATAGAGGCCGTTCAGATAGTAGCGGGTCTCTTCGGTCGAGACGGCGAAGCGGGTCTTGTCGATCAGCCGGGCCAGGTCTTCCTTGGGCAGGCTGAAGCGGGTGCCCGAGGTGTCGGTCGACATGACCGGGAAGTCGCCCGCCGGCAGGACCGGCAGGTTGAATTTGGAGCGGCCGGCCTGGACCACCAGACGGGGGTCGTCGCCGTTGTAGCTGAGCGAGACCTCGGCGCCGTCGGGCAGTTTGCGGACGATTTCGTAGAGGGTGTGGGCGGGGGCGGTGATCTGGCCCTCGACGTTCACCTGGGCCTCGGCCTCGTCGACCATCTCCATGTCGAGGTCGGTGGCGGCGAAGCTGAGCTTGTCGCGGCCGGCCGACAGCAGGACGTTGGACAGGATCGGAATGGTGTTCCTGCGCTCGACCACGCTCTGCACATGGCCGAGGGCCTTGAGGAGCGCGGATCGTTCGATGGTCAGTTGCATGTGGTCTCGCCCGGATGCGGCGACTCAGGCGTCACCGCGACATAGAGGGCCTTGGACACTAGCGGATTGGCGGCGGGGGGCAAGGAAGGGGCGAGGGTCGGGGGTCGAGGGTCGAGGGAGGAAGACGCAGGCGGATGTGGATAACCCGCCTCGACCCTCGCCCCTCAGCCCTCGACCCTATCCGCGCAGCTTGCGCGTCAGCGTCTCGACATCCCGCGCGATCTGGTCGTCGAGGCCCATCAGCTCCTCGATCTTGCGCACGCCGTGCAGGACCGTGGTGTGGTCACGGCCTCCGAAGCGGCGGCCGATGTCGGGGTAGGACCGGGTCGTGTGGTGTTTGCACAGCCACATGGCGATCTGGCGCGGACGGGCGACGGCGCGGGTGCGGCGCTCCGAGAGCAGGTCGGCCTGTTTGAGGCTGAAATGATCGGCGACGGTCTTCTGGATCTCGTCGACGGTGATGCGGCGCTCGGGCCCGCCGCGCAGGGCCGAGCCGAGCAGGGCCTGGGTCTCGTCGACGCTGAGGGCCGACAGGCGGGCGCCGGCGACGGCGGCCAGGGTGTTCACGGCGCCCTCGAGTTCGCGCATCGAGCCGGGGGTGCGGTCGACCAGATGCTCCAGCACCTCGGCCTGGGCCTCGCCGGAGACGACGCCGAGATGGGCGAGCGCCTGGATGCGGTTGCGGGCCACGGCCAGCTTCAGGGCGCGGTCGGCGGGCTCGACCGGGCAGGTCAGGCCCGAAGCGAGGTGGCTGCGCAGGCGCGGCTCGACCTCGGTCAGGGCCATGGGCGGACGGTCGGCCGAGAGGACGATCTTCTTGCCGTCCTCGATCAGGGCGGTGAGCGTCGAGAGCAGCTCTTCCTGGGTCGAGGCCTTGCCGCCGACGAACTGGACGTCGTCGATCAGCAGCATGTCGGCCGAGCGCAGGCTGTCCTTGAAGGCGGCGGTCGAGCGGTCCTGCATGGCGCGGACGAAGGTCGACAGGAAGCGTTCGGCGGTCAGATAGACGACCTTGGCGTCCGGTCGCAGCCGCTGCGCCTCCCAGGCGATGGCGTTAAGCAGGTGGGTCTTGCCGTAGCCATAGGGGCCGCAGAAGAAGATCGGGTTGAAATGGCCGTCGGCCCAGGCGGCGGCCTGGCGGGCGATGGCCAGGGCGAAGGCGTTGCCCTGCCCTTCCACGAAGCTGTCGAAGGTCAGCCGCTCCTGCAGGCCGGCGGCGCGCACGGCGCGGGCGCCGTCGGCGACGGGCGGAACGGTGGCCATGGGCATGGCCAGGGTCTGGAGCGGAATGACGGCGGCGCCCTCGGCGCGGCCGGCGGCGACCTGGGAGGCGGGGGCGACCGAGCCCATTTCGGCGCGGCAGCGCACATCGAGGCGGCGCGACAGGCCGTCGAGGCCCAGCCACAGTTCGTTCATGCGACGCAGGGCGTTCTTGCGGACCCAGTCGCGGGCATAGGCGGTGGGGGTGACGAGGATCAACTGGCCGGCGCCGTCGGCGCGCACGGCCGAGGGGGCGATGTAGGAGCTGAACGGGCCTTCGCCGATCTCGCTGCGCAGACGGCCCGCCGCCTCGGTCCAGATACGATCCGGATCCGTCATCCCCGCCATTTGCGCGCTCCCCGTCATCGTCAAAGCCACCCTTGGAAAACCATCAGCCGAAACACTTCGGGAGAGGCCTGAAACCGGGACGACTTCTCCTGTCCCGCGTGGCTGGCGCCGCGCAGGTGGGGTCGAACTCTTGAACAGGCGTCTCACGCCGACACGAAAACCAGTTCCGCGCCGCTTTCATTCCGTAGGGGAATGGAAGTGCGTCAGCGCCCCAAACTTACGCCGGGCGAGGGGGGCGTCAACGCTGATTCGCGACTCGATTTGCAGTTAAAATTGTTGACTCCGCTAAAGCCAAACGCCGTCAACGAAAAACCGGTTTTCGCCACAGACGCGAGCGCCAATTCCCCGGCAAGCGGTTATCCGGACACGTGCAAACGGCGAGGGAGCCTTCGCGCCCTCGCCGTTGGAATCGCTGGTATTTACCATGACAGGCCTGTGAAAGGCCGTCCGTGGCGCCTCAGGTCAGGCGGCCGACATTTTCTTCAGCTGGGCGGCCAGGCGGCCGACCTTGCGCGAGCCCGTGTTCTTGTGAACCACGCCCTTGGAGACGGCGCGCATCAGCTCGGATTGCGCCTCGACAAAGGCGGTCTTCGCCGCGCCGGCGTCGCCGCCCGTGACGGCTTCCTGGAATTTGCGCAGGAAGGTCCGGACACGCGTGCGGCGCGCCTTGTTCACTTCGGTGCGGGCGGCGATCTTGCGGATCGCTTTCTTGGCGCCGGGGTTGTTGGCCATCAGTCAAACCTTACGAACGGAAACGCCGCGGAGCACGGTCCACGGCGGGGAAATCTCGAAGAGCGCGCGGCTATAGCGGAAAGGGGTTGGGGGGTCAACGAAGAGTCTGACCGACGACCAGCTCCTTCACCGCGACCGGCGCACACCTCTACACTTGACGCCCGCTGGTTACAATTGTAGCGTCCTCGCGACATTGACCGTGAGACCCGCGCCATGGCCGAGCCGACCGCCCCCAGCGAGACCGAGCTGGATGTCCTCAAATGCTTCTGGCGTGACGGGGACCTGTCCGCCCGCGAGGTGCAGGACCGGATCGCCGGGGATCTGGGCTGGACGTCGTCGACGACGCGGACTGTGCTGGAGCGGATGCGGGCCAAGGGCCTGCTGACCCGCCGCGACGTGCACGGCATGGCCGTCTATTCGACCGCCCAGCCCAAGACGGCGGTGATCGGCGGGCTGATGAAGCGGCTGGGCGCCCTGCTGGACCTCGACGGCCCCCTGCCCGCGGCGGCATTCACCGGCAGTCAGTTGCTGGACGCCGACGACATCGCCGCGCTTGAGACGTTGCTGGCCCGGTCGACGGAGGGTGAAGATGAGCCCCGTTGAGATCCTCGCCCTGACCCTGGCGGCGTCGATTGGCGTCGCGGCCGCCACGGGCCTTGCGGCCCGGGCGGCCGAAGGCGTCAGCGATGACCCGGTTTGGCGCGACCGACTGTGGAGCGGCGCCTTCTGGCTGCCCGCGATCACCCCGGTTCTGACGGCGCTTTTCCTGCTGGCGCCGAGGGTCGCCCCCGAGCCGGTCGTGGTGACCTCGCTGGCGGGTTCGGAAACGATGGTCGAGCCGACAGGCAGGTTGATCTCCGCGGCGGCTGCGCCGGACGGCGCAATCCCCTTCGACCTGACGCTCCTGGCGCTCCTCGCGCTATCCGCCGCCGGCTTGCTGGCCGTGATCCGGCTCTGTCGTCTGGTGCGGCGCGCCCGCCGCCTGTCGGCTGTGATCGCACGGGCGGAACACCCCTCGCCCGCGTTGGCCACAATGGTCGGGGCGCCGGATCGCCCCGGTCAATCGCTGATCGTCCGCGTCAGTCCGGAGGTCCCGGAGGCCTTCCTGGCCGGCTTGCTGAGACCTGTTCTGATCCTGCCCTCAAGTCTGATCGGATGCCCGCCAGACCATGTTCGGGCGGTCGTCGCCCACGAGATGGCCCATCTACGTCGGCGCGACCTCACGGCGATGTGGCTGGAGGAAACGGCGCTCACCGTCATGGCCGCCAATCCACTGCTGACGATGCTCCACGCTCGCCGCCGCCTCGCGCGCGAGGAGGCCTGCGACGCGCTTGCCCTGGCCGGCGCGACGAGCGGCACGCGACGCGCCTATGCACGGACGCTGATCGACGCGTTGCGCGATCGCGCCGGCATTGAACAAGGCGGGTTGGCGCTCACCTTTACGGGACGACGGGGCGCGGCTGCCTTGCGTCGCGTCAGGGCCATCCTGGAACCGCGCCCCGCCGTCGGCCGGCTCACCCGTCGCCTGACCGTGGCGGTCGGCGCCCTGGCCGGAGGGTTGGTCCTCGCCGGCTCCTTCGCCCTGGCAGGCCAGACAGAGGCGGACGGCCCGCTGATCATCGACATGGACGGCGACCGGTCGCCTGCCGCGCAACAGTGGGAGATGATAAACGCCGCCATTGACCCGGTGTTCAACGCCGCCTGGCCGGGCGCCTGCGGCTACAGCCTCAATGAGGCCGACCAACTGACCATCCACCTTCAGCGCTGCGACGGATCGGATTCGCCCGATGCGCAGGTGCTTGCCCTGCAGGGGCGCGACCCGGTGACCTCGCCGCGCGAAGCCTTCGAGGCGGTGAAGGCGGCCTGCGACGCCGGCAACCCGGTGACCATCGACTATCGACTGGAGGACGCCCGCGTATCGAAAACCGTGGCTTGCTCCAAACCGGCCCGGGCGCCCATTCCGACCCGCGTGCTGGATCTCGCCATCGCCTATGACGGTGTCGCGCCGCTGCCCGGCGACCGTCTGCATGTGACCCTGGGGCGGGACGGCCGGGGCGAGATGGAACTGAACCATGTGGTCGGCCTGCCGGCGGTCGCGCCGCGAGGCTTGCGCACCAGAACGTCCGAGGACTTCCTGATGATCGGCCGCGCGCCCCGGCTGCGGGCGATCCTGATCTCCAAGGAGGGGGTCGTGCGCGCGGTCTCCCGGCCTGTCACCCGGCCCATGGACCTGGGCGAAGACTCGGCGACGACCGAAATCGTGATGGAGCCGGGATCGGCCGAGGCGATCAGCGACCTGCCGGGTTGGCGAAGAGTCCAAAGGCTGCGCGCTGAGGGCCTGAGCGACGAACAGGCCTGGCGAGCCGCGGCCGAACCGGAATAGGGGAAGACCCGGCCGCGCAGTTCCAGGTCGTTCTGCGAGGCTATTTCCCCGTGAACACCGGCTTCCGCTTCTCGACGAAGGCCGCCATGCCCTCCTTCTGGTCCTCGAAGGCGAACAGGCTGTGGAACAGGCGGCGTTCGAACTGGACGCCCTGGGTCAGGGTGGTCTCGAGGGCGGCGTTGACCATTTCCTTGTTGGCCATGACGGCGAGCGGGCTTTGCGAGGCGATCTTCGCGGCGATCTTGCGGACCTCGTCCAGCAGGGTCTCGTGCGGGACGACGCGGGCGGCGAGGCCGGCGCGCTCGGCCTCGGCGGCGTCCATCATGCGGGCGGTCAGGACCATGTCCATGGCCTTGGACTTGCCGACCAGACGGGTCAGGCGCTGGGAGCCGCCGATGCCGGGGGCGACGCCGAGATTGATCTCGGGCTGGCCGAATTTGGCCTTCTCCGAGGCGACGATGAAGTCGCACAGCATGGCCAGTTCACAGCCGCCGCCGAGGGCGAAGCCGTTGACCGCGGCGATGATCGGCTTGCGGAAGCGGGTGATGCGGTCGTGGCCGAGGGCGAAGAAATTGGCCTTGTACATGTCGGCGTAGGACTGGTCGGACATCTCCTTGATGTCGGCGCCGGCGGCGAAGGCCTTGTCGCCCGAACCGGTCAGGATCAGGCAGCGGACGCTGTCGTCGTATTCGACGCTGTCGAGGAAGGCGGCCAGGTCGCGGAAAAGCTGGGAGTTGAGGGCGTTCAGCGCCTCGGGCCGGTTCAGGGTCACCAGCGCATAGCCGTCGGCGTGGCGTTCGATCAGGAGGGTGGAGAAGGTGTCGGCCATGGGGGGGGCGGCTCCGAAGGAGTGGCGAGTGGCTAGTGGCTAGTGGCTCGTGAGCGGGGCGTCCAGATTTGGCGAAGATTTCGTCGACGGCCAGCGCCTGACCCGCTTACTCATTGGTCACTGGCCACCAGCCACCAGCCACCAGCCACCCTACCGCCTCGGCAGCAGCGCCAGGGTCAGGCCGGCCCGCAGCAGTTCCGCACTCACCACCATGGCCAGCAGGGCGTTGGCGGCGATGACCTGACCGCGCGCGCCGGACAGATCGAGGCTCCAGCCGAACAGGGAGGCGAAGGCCAGCGCCGCCGCCGCGGCCAGCGCCAGGCCGATCAGCAGCATCAGGGCGACATGGCTGGCCTTCAGGGCGGCGTCCAGCGTCGGGCCCTCATCGAGGACGCGGGCGCGGCGGCGGAACAGCCAGGCGATCAGGCCGGTGGCCACGGTCTCGGCCAGGACGATCACGGCCAGGGCGCCGAGGAACCAGAGGGCAAGGCCGCCGGTCTCGCCGCGGCGCATCTGCTGGATGAAGTGACCGAAATAGCCGCCCCAGACGGCCAGGCCGACGATGAGGCTGATCCAGAGATGGGTGCGGCGGTGACTCATGGCCGGGTTCTAGCGCGTCAGCCCGACCATGTCCGCCAGCTTGAGGACGGTGTTCCAGTTCCGGCCCGTGCCCAGGCCGATCAGGCGCGGCGTGGCTTTTCCGGCCATCCTCGACACGCCGATGCCGTCCGGGTGCCAGAAGAACAGGGCGCCGGCCGCCGCCTCGACCCGCTCCCCGTCCATGGCGAAGGCGCGGAGCGCGTCCACGCCGCCCGGCCTGACGCCGTCCTTCATGACCATGACCAGGACCTTCGACGGATCGCGCGCGGCTTCCCCGGGGAAGGGGTTGGCCGCGACCAGCGCCGCCCACTGCGCCGGCGTGCGCACCATGGCGGCGACGTTGAGGCCGAAGGTCTTCTCCATGGCGGCCTCGATGTCGCGTTCGAGGGCGTCCGCGGCCTGGCCGCTTTCGACCACCAGATTGCCGCTGGCCAGAAGCGTGCGGGGATTCTTCAGGCCCATCGCTTCGGCCATGGCGCGCTGCTCGCCGACGGGCGCCCGGACGCCGCCGGTGTTCATGCCGCGGAAGAGGATGATGCGGTGGGTCAAGGAGGAGTGGCTGGTGGCTGGTGGCTGGTGGTTGGTGGAGCCGGGGTAGAGGATCAGGCTACTCTTCACCAGCCACCAAGCGTCACCGTTTCTGGCAGACCGGACACCAGAAGGTCGAGCGGCCGGCCTGTACGGTGCGTTTGACGACGCCCCCGCAGCCTTCCGCGAGGCAGGGCTGGCCCTCGCGGCCGTAGACGTCGAAGCGGTGCTGGAAATAGCCCTGCCCCCCGTCGGCGTTGGCGAAGTCCTTCAGCGTCGAGCCGCCGGCGAGGATGGCCTCGTTGAGGACGTCGCGGACCACGGCGGCGAGGGTTTCGAGGCGGGGTTTCGAGACCTTGCCCGCCGCGACCAGGGGCGAGATGCGGGCGCGGTAGAGGGCCTCGCAGACATAGATGTTGCCCAGGCCGGCGACGTTGCGCTGATCCAGCAGGCTGACCTTGATGTTCTGCTTCCGGCCGGAGAAGGCCTCGGCGAGGTGGGCGCCGGAGAAGCCGTTGCCGAGCGGTTCGGGGCCGAGGGCGGCGAACCACGGATGGGCCTCGACCTCCGCCGTCGGGATGAGGCCCATGAAGCCGAAGCGGCGGGCGTCGGCGAAACCCACGCTGGTCGTGACGCCCCCGCGCACGGCGCAGAGGCTCATATGTTCATGCTTGCCGGCGATCGGCGCGGCTTCCTCGAACTCGCCCAGCTGTTCGCCGTCGAGGGTGAAGCGGCCGGTCATGCCGAGGTGGCTGACCCAGGTCTCACCGGTGGACAGGGGCATGAGCAGGTATTTGGCGCGGCGGTCGATACGTTCGACGGTCGCCCCCTCGAGCCGTTCGGGGAAGCGGTCGGGGAAGGGGAAGCGCAGGTCGGGCCGGTTCTGACGCACCCGCGTCAGACGCGCGCCGGTCAGGACGGGCTCAAGGCCGCGCCGGACGGTTTCGACCTCGGGGAGTTCGGGCATGAGGGGACCAAGGCAACAGGCAACAGGCAACAGGCAACAGGCAACAGGAGCGATGGCGTAAAATCCGCGCCAACGGAAGCGGGGCGAGCCGGGCAACGCTTCGGGCGACTACAAACTGTTGCCTGTTGCCTGTTGCCTGTTGCCCGATCCCTCAGCCCGCCTTGTACCCGTCGTGACACGACTGGCAGCTCGCGCGGACGACGGCCCATTGGGCGGCGAAGGCGGCGGGGTCCTCGCCAGCGGCCAGTTCGGCGAGGCGGTCGGCGGCGGCGGCGTAGTCGGCGGCCTTCGCCTCGAAACCGGCGCGGTCGCTCCAGATTTCGGGTTTGGCGTTGGTGGGCACGCCGGCCTCGGCGCCGCTGCCGGCCGGGAAGGCGCCGGGGACCGCATGAGCCCAGCGGGCCAGGGCGCGGGTCGGGAAGCGCTGGCTGGCGATCGGCTGGCCGGCGTCGATCGCCGCCTTGGTCGAGCCCATGGCCACGCCCGACAGCATCATAGCCGCCTGCCGGGCCTCGACGATGTCCGCCGCCGGGGTGCGGGCTTCCTGCGCTCCGGCCGCGCCGCCGAGGCACAGCAGACCGACCGCCGCCCCTGTCAGTATCCGCTTCATCGTGTCTCTCCCCGTTTTCGCGGCGAGGCTCCGTCGGGGCGAGGCGGGAGTCAATGAGGGAGCGGGGTGATTGGCGGCTGGTGATTGGTGGCTGGTGGCTCATGCCGGCGGTGGGCGCACAGCTCCGGCGGCTATCCCTGCAGCCACCAATCACCAACCACCAATCACCTCTAGCCACTCACCGCTTTTCCGGCTTACCTCCCGCCGACAAGGGAGAGGGACCCCAATGACCGACACACCCGCGAGCGCGCCCGTGAGCGGCGTCAAGCGTATCGAGCTGACGCTGCGCGCCCTGGTGCTGGGCTGCATCCTGGCGGTGATCTTCACCGCCGCGAACACCTATCTGGGCCTGAAGGTCGGGCTGACCTTCGCCTCGGCCATTCCGGCGGCGGTCATTTCCATGGCCATCCTGCGGATGTTCAAGACCTCGACCATCTGGGAGAACATGACGGTCCAGACCGTGGCCTCGGTCGGCGGGGCGATGAGCTCCATCATCTTCGTCCTGCCCGGCCTGGTCATGGTCGGCTGGTGGCTGGAGTTCCCGTTCTGGGAGTCGGTTCTGATCTGCGTCTTCGGCGGCGTGCTGGGCGTGACCTTCTCCATTCCCCTGCGTCGCGCGCTCGTGGTCGAGGCCAATCTGCCCTATCCCGAAGGCGTGGCGGCGGCCGAGGTCCTGACCGTCGGCTCGCGCGGGGCCGAACAGACCGAGAGCGCCGTCCGCGAGAACGCCTCGGGCCTGTGGGTGGTGATCGTCGGCTCGGTGGTTTCGGCCGGCTACGCCCTGCTGGTCGCGGGGCGGGTGTTCGCGGGCGAGGCCGCGCGGTTCATCAAGCTGCCGGCCTCGCTGGGCGGCGGGGCGACCGGCGTCGGCTTCGGCATGCAGTTCGCCCTGCTCGGCGCGGGCCACCTGATCGGCCTTAGCGTGGGCCTGGCCCAGCTGTTCGGCCTGATCCTGGCGTGGTGCGTCGCCGTGCCGATCCTGACCAGCCCCGAGACCATCGCCTGGCTGACCGCCCACGGCATTCCCTCGATCGCCACGACCCTGCCCGCGGGCGTGGGCGCGGAAGAACTGGCCGGGACGGTCTGGAGCCGCGAAGTCCGCTTCATGGGGGCCGGCGTCATCGGCGTGGCCGCCATCTGGACCCTGATCAAACTGGCCGGCCCGCTGATCGGCGGCCTGAGCTCGGCCCTGGCGGCCAACCGCCGCCGTCAGGGCGGCGAGGTGCTGGAGCGCACCGAGCAGGACATTCCGATCAATATCGTCGCCGGCCTGTCGGTCGCCTGCCTGGTCGGCATCGCCGGCATCCTGGCCTGGTTCGCCCAGGGCAATCCGACGCTGGCCGGCTCGACCGCCCTGCTGGTCGGCGGCGGACTGATCTATGTGGTCTTCATCGGCTTCGCCGTGGCCGCCATCTGCGGCTATATGGCCGGGCTGATCGGCTCGTCGAACAGCCCGGTTTCGGGCGTCGGCATCCTGGCCATCGTCATCGCCTCGGTGCTGATGCTGGGCGTCCTGGCGCTGGCGGGGCTGCCCGCAGATCCCTCGGTGGTGGCCTTCGCCCTGATCGTGACGGCGGTAGTCTTCGCCGTGGCCGTGATCGCCAACGACAACCTCCAGGACCTGAAGACCGGCCAGCTGGTCCAGGCGACGCCCTGGCGACAGCAGACGGCGCTGATCGTCGGCGTCATCGCCGGCGCCATCGTCATTCCGCTGATCCTGAACCTGCTGAACAAGGCCTTCGGCTTCGAGGGCGGACCGGCCGGCATTGCCGACGCGCCGCTGGCGGCGCCCCAGGCGACGCTGATCTCGGCCCTGGCCAAGGGCGTGATCGAGGGCGGCCTGCGCTGGGACCTGATCGGCCTCGGCGCGGTCATCGGCGTCGTGATCATCATCCTGGACGCGGCGCTGCGGGGCGCGACCAACGGCCGGATCATGCTGCCGCCCCTGGCCGTCGGCATCGGCTTCTACCTGCCGGCCGCCGTGACCATGATGCTGGTGGTCGGGGCGGTCTGCGGCGCAATCTACGACAAGGCGATCAAGGGCACCCGGTTCGCCGACGTCGGCCGCCGCATGGGCGTGCTGCTGGCCTCGGGCCTGATCGTCGGCGAGAGCCTGTTCCTGGTGATGACCGCCGGGGTGATCGTGGCGACCGGCGACGATGCGCCATTCGCGCGCTTCTTCCCGATGGGCGACGCCTGGCCGGCCATGCCGGCGGGAATCGTGGCCTTCGCGGCGCTGACCTTCGCCCTCTACGCCTGGGTGCGGAACCGGTCGGCCAAGGTCTGACCGCCTTCGCGCCGCCCTTTTCCTGAGGCATAGACCCGCCGTTACGCCGGTGCGTGTTCGTCACGCACTGGCGTTTCCGCGTGCGCCCCTGTAAGAGGCGCGCGCTCCCCGCACCGTCGCCTGAACCCAGCCGCCGCCCCAATGTTTCGCCCGGGCCGGCCGCCTTGCACGTCTGATAGTCAAATGAATCTGCGCAACGTCGCCATCATCGCCCACGTCGACCACGGCAAGACCACGCTGGTCGACCAGCTTCTGGCCCAGTCGGGCGTGTTCCGAGCCAATGAGGCGACGACCGAGCGCGCCATGGACTCCAACGATCAGGAGAAGGAGCGGGGCATTACCATCCTGGCCAAGTGCACGAGCGTGCTCTGGAACGGCAAGGCGGGCGAGACCCGGATCAACATCATCGACACCCCCGGCCACGCCGACTTCGGCGGCGAGGTCGAGCGCATCCTGGGCATGGTGGACGGCTGCGTCCTCCTGGTCGACGCCGAGGAAGGCGTCATGCCCCAGACCAAATTCGTGCTGACCAAGGCGCTGAAGATGGGCCTGCGTCCGATCCTCTGCATCAACAAGGTCGACCGCGCCCACGCCGATCCCGACAAGGTCCACAACGCCGCCTTCGACCTGTTCGCCGCCATCGGCGCGACCGACGAGCAGCTGGACTTCCCGCACATCTACGCCTCGGGCCGGGCCGGCTGGGCGACGCTGGACCTGAACCAGCCCTCCGACAACCTGGGCCCCCTGTTCGACCTGATCGTCGACCATGTGCCGGAGCCGAAACAGGTCCAGGCCGCCGACAAGCCGTTCCAGATCCTGAACGTGCTGATCGAGAGCGACCCCTTCCTGGGCCGCCTGCTGACCGGCCGGATCGAGAGCGGCAAGGCCGTTCCCGGCATGTCGATCAAGGCCCTGTCGCGCGACGGCAAGATCATCGAACAGGGCCGGATCACCAAGGTGCTGGCCTTCCGCGGCCTGAAGCGCCAGCCGGTGGACAGCGCCGAGGCGGGCGACATCGTCGCCATCGCCGGCATGTCCAAGGCCACCGTGGCCGACACCCTCTGCGCCCTGGAAGTCACCGAGGCCCTGCCCGCCCAGCCGATCGATCCGCCGACCATCTCCATGACCGTCTCGGTCAATGACAGTCCGCTGGCCGGCCGCGAGGGCGACAAGGTCCAGTCGCGCGTCATCCGCGACCGCCTGCTGAAGGAAGCTGAAGCCAACGTCGCCATCCGCGTTACCGAAACCGGCGGCAAGGACGCCTTCGAGGTCGCCGGCCGCGGCGAACTGCAGCTGGGCGTGCTGATCGAGAACATGCGCCGCGAGGGCTTCGAGCTGTCGATCTCGCGTCCGCGCGTGGTCTATCAGACCGGCGAGAACGGCGAGCGTCTGGAGCCGATCGAGGACGTCGTCATCGACGTCGACGACGAATACACCGGCGTGGTCATCGAGAAGCTGTCGGCCCGCAAGGCCGAGCTGAAGGACATGGGCCCGTCGGGCGCCGGCAAGACGCGCCTGACGCTGAAGTCGCCGTCGCGCTCGCTGATCGGCTACCAGGGCGAGTTCCTGACCGACACGCGCGGTTCGGGCGTGCTGAACCGGGTGTTCAGCCACTATGAGCCGCACAAGGGCGCCATCGAGGGCCGTCTGAAGGGCGTGCTGGTCTCGAACGGCGACGGCGAGACCGCCGCCTTCGCCCTGTGGAACCTCGAGGACCGCGGCGTGATGTTCGTCGGCGGCGGCGAGAAGACCTACCAGGGCATGATCATCGGCGAGAACGCCCGCTGGGACGACCTCGACGTCAATCCGATGAAGGCCAAGCAGCTGAACAACATCCGCGCCGCCGGCAAGGATGAGGCCGTGCGCCTGACGCCGCCGCGCCGTCCGTCGCTGGAACAGGCCATCGCCTATATCGAGGAAGACGAACTGGTCGAGGTCACGCCCAAGTCGATCCGCCTGCGCAAGGCCGTGCTGAACCCCTCGTTCCGCAAGAAGCGCGTCCGCGAGGAATAGGAAGCCGGTCCGATCGCGGCGGTCAGCGAGCCGAAATCGGCCAATCCGGGCGGTCTCGGGGTCATTTCGGGGCGGACGAAACAAACGGTCACAGCCTGTGTTTTCCTGTCGGTGCGAGCCCTCCCCGCTCGCGTAGACAAGGCAGACATCATGCGAAAGACCGCGCTCCTCACTGGCGTCGCCGGCCTGTTCCTCATGACCGCTCCCGCGTTCGCCCAGGACGGCACGGCCCCGCAAACCCCGCCCCCGGCGACGGCCACGCCGCCCGCCGCCGCCCAGCCGGCCCCGGCCCAGCCGCCCGCCGCCACGCCGCCCGCAGCGGAACAGCAGCAGCCGCAAAGCCTGACGCTTCAGCCCGGCGCCGACGTCAAGGGTTCCGACGGCACGGTGCTGGGTCAGCTGGAAGGCGCCCGCAACAGCGCTGCCGGACAGGAACTGACCGTCCGCGGCGCCGACGGCCAGCTGCGCGCCGTTCCGGTCTCCGCCGGCGTGCGCCAGGAAGGCGCAGGCGTGGCGGTCGGCTGGACCAGCGCCCAGTTCTCGGCGGCTCCGTCGATCACCGATGCGACGACCGACGTCGCGGAACCGGAGGCTCCGCCGATGCCCGACCAGCCCGACGCCCCGCCGGCGCCGGACCAGCCGGACGCCGCGCCGCCCGTCCCGGCTCCGACGCCGCCGACTCTGCCCGCCCCGACGGATCCGTCGAACCCGGCTCCGGACGAGGACGGCGAGACCCAGCCCGATCAGCCGGGCGCCTGATCGTCCGACACCTCGGACAACAAAAAGGGCGGCTCCGCGAGGAGCCGCCCTTCGTTATTGCAGATCGATTCCGACTAGCCGCGTCGCTTGACGAGGCCGAGCAGGAACAGCAGCAGGCAGGCGCCGAGGAAGGCGACCAGCAGCGTCATGATGTTGAAGCCGCCCACGGCCATGCCGAGGAACTGGCCGGCGATCCAGCCGCCCAGCAGGGCGCCGATGACGCCGACGATCAGATTGGTGACCAGGCCGTGGCTGCGGCCCATGACTTTTTCAGCCAGCCAGCCGGCGATGATGCCGATGATGATCCAGCCGATGATTCCCAAGCCCATAGTGCTTCTCCTGTTATTCCAAGCGCGATCGCTCTGAGGCCCTAATGCGTCGCTGCGGCGACGGTTGCGCCGCATCCTGCAAAACACCGCTCACCGACAATCCCCCGTCACGCGAGCGCGGCATGGTGCTTGCCGCTTGAAGGGCGAGCCGTCCCGCTTCGGGACAGCCCGCCAACAAGGGGAACTGGGGCCATGGCCACCGATATCGACCTTCACCTGGGCCGCCGCCTGCGCCGCCGCCGGCGTCTTCTCGGCCTGACCCAACAACAGCTGGCCACCCAGGTCGGCATCCGCTTCCAGCAGATCCAGAAATACGAGTGCGGCGCCAACCGCATCTCGGCCGCGCGCCTGTGGCAGCTGGCCGAGGCCCTGGAATCGCCGGTCAGCTATTTCTACGACGGCCTGGAAGAGGCCATCGAGCGCCGGGAGGCCGCCAACCAGGGCGGCGAGATGTTTTCCCGCAAAGAAACCCTCGACCTGATCCAGGCCTATTACCAGCTGGGCGAACGCCCGCGCCGCCGCCTGCTCGATCTCGCCAAGTCGCTGCACGCCGAGGGCGACGCGGCGTGAGAGGGGACGAGGGACGAGGGTCGAGGGCGTAGGTCAGGGGATTGTTGCACCGATCGCTTGACTCGCCCCTCGCCCCTCGCCACTCGCCCCTCCCATGACCGAGTACGAACTGTTCGCCGTCGAGCTGGCCCGCGAGGCCGCCCGCGTCTCCCTGCCCTATTTCCGCGGCGCGTATGAGGAGACGGACAAGGGCGGCCCCGGCGCCTTCGATCCGGTGACCCAGGCCGATCACGAGGCCGAGGCGGCCATTCGGCGATTGATCGCCGCCCGCTATCCCGACCACGGCGTGATCGGCGAGGAGTATGGCGAGGACCGGCCGGACGCCGACCACGTCTGGATTCTGGACCCGATCGACGGCACCCGCGCCTTCATCGCCGGCCTGCCGCTGTGGACCACCCTGATCGCCCTGCGCGCCGAAGGCCGGCCGGTCGTCGGCGCCATCGGCCAGCCCTATCTCGATGAAATCTTCCTCGGCGGCCCATCCGGCGCCCGGCTGCTCAAGGGCGGGAGCGGGACGCCGCTGGCGGTGCGGCCCTGCCCGCGCCTGAACGACGCCCTCATCGCCACCACCGATCCCGACCTGTTTACCGGCTCCGAGCTGGGAGCCTGGACCCAGGTCCGGGCCGCCGCGCGCCTCGCCCGGCTGGGCTGCGACGCCTATGCCTACGCCATGCTGGCCGCCGGCCGGATTGACCTGGTGGTCGAGAGCGGGCTCAAGATCTGGGACTGGTCAGCCCTCGTTCCGGTGATCGAGGCGGCGGGCGGCGCGGTCAGCAACTGGCGCGGCGAGGCCCCCGACGGCAGCGGGCAGATCCTGGCCGTGGGCGATGTCGGCATTCGCGAGCAGGCGCTCGTGACGCTGCGAAGGGCCGCGCTCTGATCAGGCCGCTTCGTTCGGTTCGGTCGCACTGACGGGTTCGGGGACGGCGGGGACCGCCGCCGGGGACAGATCCTCGACCGGAGAGACATAGGCGGCCATGGCGTCGAACTCCTCAAGGAAGACGGCGCGCATCTCGTCGGTCTCCATGATGATCTCGTGCTTGGCGCCCGGGATCTCGACATAGCGGCCGCGGCCGAGGCGTTTGGCGGCCCATTTGTTGGTCTGTTTCCAGACCCGGTCGTCCTCGCCCGCCTGGACGATGGCGACCGGTATGCGCGCGGCCTTCAGGGCCTTGGGCTTCAGGGCGCGTTCGCCGGCGTCGAGGGCGAAGGCGAGCCAGCCCCAGGTCGGGCCGCCGACCGCCAGGTGCGGGCAGGCGTAGAGTTGCTGGCGCCACTGTTCGTAACGGCTCTCGTCCGAGGTCAGGGCATCCTTCTCGAAGGTATGGTCGAAGGGATCGTCGGCGTCGTCGAGCACATAGTCCCCGGCCTTGCCGTGGCGCAGGTTCCAGCGCACCGCCAGCTTGACCGACCACATCGACCGCTTGCCGGTCTTGATGCGCAACATGGGGCTGGAGAGGATGGCCCCGGCGAAACGACTCTCGCCGCCTTCCAGCGTCATCAGGTTCAGCGTGCCGCCCATCGAATGGCCGACCATGATCCAGGGCTTGGGCGCGCGGGCCTCCCAGGCGTCGAGCAGGCGGGCGTAGTCGTCGAGGAACTCCTCGACCGCCCGGGCGTGGCCCTTGAGCCGGTCGGGCAGCAGCCGGGCGGACAGGCCCTGGCCGCGCCAGTCATGGGCCAGGACGCACCAGCCGCGGGCGAGGAAATTGCCGATGACCTCGTAGTATTTCTCGATCGGTTCGGTGCGGCCGGGGCTGACGATCACCGTGCCGCGGGGCTTTTTCGCCACCAGGGCGGAGGGCGTCCAGAAGGCGGCGCGCAGGCGCAGGCCGCCGGCCCCGCGGAACCACTCGCCGATCCCGCCCGGAGGCGCGGACGCGCCCGGGACCCCCATCAGGGGCGCATTGGCGGCATAGGCGGCGGCTCGGTTCACTCTGGCTTCCTGAATCTCAATGTCATGCGGTCACTCTCGCCGATCGCGTCGTATTTCGACCGGTCGAAGGTCGGGTTCGGCGGCGAACCGCGCGGCGCCGTCAGCGACACCGGCGGCAGGGTATCGACGCCGAACGGATGATCCTTCTTATCCCTTTCATTCGCGTTGATTTCCGAGGCGGCGACAAAGACAAAACCGGCCTCGGCCGCCAGCTGTTTGACGAACGCCTCCTGGACGTATCCGTTCGCCGCGGCGGGATCCTGATCCTGTTCGGGACCGAGGCGATGCTGCTCCACCCCGAGGACGCCGCCCGGGCGCAGGGCGGCCCAGGCGTCGGCGAAGGCCTTTTCGGCGATGCCGGCGGCCATCCACGCGTGAATATTGCGCATGAACAGGACCATGTCGGCCGTCCCCGCCAGGGTCACCGGGCCGGAGGTCGGGCCGAAGGCGCTGAGCTCGATCTCGCCGTACAGGCGCCGGTCATTGGTGAAGCGCTGCTGGAAGGCGGCCATCAGGGCCACCTGGGACGGGTCGGCGCCCGGCCCCGTCTGGAAGCCCGCGGCGACGTATTTGCCGGCGCCCTCGGCCAGGTAGGGGGCGAGGATTTCCGTCCACCAGCCGCTGCCCGGCCAGAACTCCACCACCGTCATCCGGGGCTGCAGGCCGAAGAACCGCAGGGTCTCCATCGGATGGCGCGCAGCGTCGCGGATCTTGTCCTGGGCCCGCCAGGGGCCGGCGACGGCCCATTCCAGCGAGCCTTTCGGCGGGCCGTCGGGCGCCGGCGGCGGCTCAGCCGTCTTTTCCTTGCGGCCGCAGGCGGCGAGACCCGTCAGGCTCACGGCCGCGGCGCCCGACAACACGTCCCGGCGCGACAACGGCAGTCGCCAACCCTGTCTCGAATTGCTCATCCAGTTCCCCTGGAGGCCGATACTGCATCTTTCAGACCAGCCCTCCGAGGGCTGGGCTTAACCCTGTTCCCAGGCCCGGTCAAAACGGTTCCGGGCATGGCCGGACATCACTGCGGCTTGCGGAAACGCAGGGTCATGCGGTCGCTTTCGCCGATCGCGTCGTACTCGGCCCGCTCGGCCTCGGTCAGCGGCGTGGGGCGGTCATTGGCGTTGCCCTCGCGCGGAGCGCTGGTGCGAACCGGCGGCAGGGTCCAGACGCCATAGGGATGGTCGTGATCGTCCTTGGGGTTGGCGTTCAGCTCGCTGCGGGCCTCGAGCACGAAGCCGGCGGCCTGGGCGGCGCGGATGATGTAGCTCTCGGGCATGTAGCCGGTCGGGGCGGTGACGTCGGGGTTCAGGCCGTCGACGCTGCGGTGCTGCTCGACCGCCAGCACGCCGCCGGGCTTCAGCGCCTTGAAGAAGGCCGCCAGATAGGGCTCGGTACGGCCGGCGCGGTGCCAGTTGTGGAAGGCGCGGGCGACCACGACCATGTCGGCGGTCCCGTCCTCGACGCCCATGCCCTCCAGCGGGCGGTTGACCGCCACATAGCGGCCGTTGGTGGCCTCGGCGTAGGGCTGCAGGATGGCGCTCCACCAGCCGGCGCGGCCGGGCTCGATCTCCACGATCGTCGAACCCGGGGTCAGCCCCCAGAAGGTCAGGGTCTCGAACGGATGGCGATAGACGTCGCGGGCGACATCGGCGGCCGGACGGGCGGCCGAGCCGACGGCCGCCTGCAGCGCCGTGTCTTCCTGCAGTACGGGCGGCGTCATGGCGGCGCGGCGGACCGTGCGCTGCGCCGGGGTCTCGTCGAGCGTCGGCAGGGTCGGCAGAGCCTGGGCCGCCGCCAGCGTGGGCAGGGCCAGCGCGGTCGTCATGACAAGGGCGAGCAGGCGCATGGGTGTCTCCTGGAGAATTTCCGGCGACCCTAAGGCCTCCGGGGCGGGGGGCAAGCCATGACCGCCGACAGGCGACAGATTGGCGCGGAAGGCCACCCCCTTGACGGTTTCGCGGCGCTTCCCACATCGGCTTCGAGGCCGCCGATTTCGGGGCCTCCAGACCGGACGGGGCCGAGCATCGGGCCGACCGGGCTGAACCCCCACCGCCGTCCCGGGCCAAAAACGCTGGGACGGTTCAACCTTGCTGATCCCCAGGAGGATGACCCATGCGTACCTATGATTTCACCCCGCTGTACCGTTCCGCCGTCGGCTTCGACCGTCTGGCCGGCCTGCTGGAAAGCGCCGCGCGCACCAGTCAGGAGAACGGCTGGCCGCCCTACAACATCGAGACCACGGGCGAGAACGCCTACCGGATCGAGATCGCGGTCGCCGGCTTCAAGCCCGACGAACTGACCCTGGAGGTCAAGGAGAACCTGCTCACCGTCGCCGGCCGCAAGACGGCCAATGACGACGCCGGCGCCGGCCGGACCTATCTACACCGGGGCCTGGCCGAGCGCGACTTCGAGCGCCGCTTCCAGCTGGCCGACTATGTGGTGGTGAAGAACGCCGAGCTGGCCGATGGACTGCTGTCCATCGAACTGGCCCGCGAACTGCCCGAGGCCCTGAAGCCGCGCCGTATCGAGATCGGCGTTCCGGCCGCCTCCGGCAAGCCGCTGATCGAGGGCAAGACGTCCAAGGCGGCCTGAGTCTCAGGCACAGTCTGAAGACGGGAAGGGACGGCGTTCGCGCCGTCCCTTTCTGCTGTCCGGCGTCAGGCGGCGGCGGCGACCGGGCGGCGCAGGGACTCGCGCTGGTCGTCCGACAGCGCCGTTGCATCGATGCGGGCGCCGGCGACATCGGCGCCGTCCAGCCGCGCCCCGTCCAGCAGCGCCCCTTCCAGCCGGGTGAAGCGCAGGCTGGCCTCGACCAGCATGACCGGCATCGACCGGTCCTTGCCGATGGCGAGGGCGCCGAGATTGGCGCCGCGAAGATCGGCCTTGTTGAGCAGGGCCCCGTTGAGCCGCACGCCGCGCAGATCGGCGCCGCGCAGGTCGCAGCCGCGCAGGTCGGCGCCCTCGAGGCCCGCGCCCTGCAACCCGACGCCGCGCAGGTCCATGCCCGCCAGGCAGGCGTGGCGACCGCTCAGGCCGGGCAGTTTGAGGTTCTTCAGCCGGTCGCCGAGCGGACGCAGGTCCTCGCCGTCGAAGACGGCGGGCTGGCCGAGCACGCCGCCGCTCTCGGCCCAGGCGTTGGCGTCCAGCGCCCGTTCCGCCAGGCCCTCGGCGCGCGATCGCGCGTCGTCGCTGGGGCCGCGAAGCACGCCGGTCATGTCGGCGCGGCTGGTCGTGGCCCGTTCGAAGGCGACCCCGGTCAGGATGGCCCCGATCAGGCGCGCGCCCTCCAGGTTGCAGCCGTCCACCGAGGCGTTCTCCAGCATGGCCCCGGTCAGATTGGCGTCCTTCAGGTTGGCGCCGGTCAGCATGGCGCCGCGCATCGAACAGTCGGAGAAGTCCGCCTTGAAGGCGTTGATGCCGTCGAAATGGCCGCCGTCGAGCGTGGCTCCGGCGAAGGTGGCGCCGTCGGCGATGCCCTGCCGGGTCTCGTGCTTGACCGCCGCCAGCCCCTTGGTCGCATGGGGGATGGCGATGACGCCCTCGCGGAAGTCCGCGCGGGTCAGGTCGGCGTTCATCAGGCTGGCGCCGCGCAAACAGGCACCGCGCAGGTCGGCGCGCACCAGCTGGGCGCCGGTGAAGTCCGCGCCCCGCAGGTCGGCGCAGAACAGCACGGCCCCGTTCATCCGCGCCCCGACCAGGCGGGCGTTCTCAAGGGCGCAGCCGGTGAAATCGGCCTCGGCCAGATTGCGGCCGGAGAGGTCCAGACCGTTGAGGTCGACGAATTTCAGCGCCAGGCGGCGGCCGCCGGGGCGTCCCTCGACGAGGCGCTCGTGCGCGGCGATGAACAGGTCCAGGTCCCCCTGGGACAGACGTCGGCGTACGAAGGTCATGCCACGGCGTCCAGGGGCTCGAGGCCGCGCGCGCCCCGGGTGACGGCGCCGGTCAGGTCGGCCTCGCGCAGGCAGGCGCCGAAGAGCACGGCCCGGCTGAGATCGGCTCCGGCGAGAACGGCCCGTTTGAGGTCCGCGCCCGACAGGTCGGCGCCGCGCAGGCAGGCCCCGGCAAGATCGGCCGGCAGAAGGCGATCGGCCGAGATCAGCAGCGGCCCCAGTTGGGCGCCGCGCAGGTCGGCGCCGTTGAGCCGGGCGCGGGCCAGTCGGGCCCCGCGCAGGTCGGCGCCCTTGAGATTGACGGAGCGCAGGTCGGCGTCCTCCAGATGGGCGCCCTGCAGCTGCACCCCCTCCATGTCGAGGCCGTAGAAGACGGCGCCGCGGGCCGACAGGGCGGTCAGGTTGTAGCCGTGGATCGAGCGCAGGGCGCGCAGGTCGACGCCGTCGAAGACCGAGGGGCGACCCTCGGCGCCGCCGCTTTCGCACCACTGGGCGTGCTCGGCGAGCATTTCGGCGGCGGGCATCTTGCCGACCGGGCTGCCCGAGGACCGTTCGTCGGTCAGGGCCCCGGCCATATTGGCTCCGTCGGTTCGCCACATGGCGACCTTGACCCCGACCAGGATGGCGTCGCGCATATCGGCGCCGGACAGGTCGGCCCCCGACAGGTCCGCCCCGGCGAGGTCGGCGCCGCGGAAACTGGCCTGTTTCAGATTGGCCCGGACCATCTTGCAGTCCTTCATGATGGCGTCGGAGAAGTCGGCGGCGACGGCGACGATCCCGGTCAGTTTGGAGCGTTCGAGGTTGGCACCGGCGAGACAGGCGCCCTGGGCCTGGGTGTCGTTGCGGGTCTTGGCCTCGACGATCCTGAAGCCCAGCCGGGCGTCGGCGGCGGCGATGGTTCCCTCGCGCAGGTCCGCCTCGAACAGGTCGGCCCCGGTCAGATCGGCCCCGCGCAGGCAGGCGCCGCGGAGGTCGGCGCGGCGCAGGCTGGCCTCGACCAGCAGGCAGTCCTGCATGTCCGCGCCGAAGAAGGTGGCGTTGTCCAGCCGGGCGCCGGACAGGTCGGCGCCGATCAGGCAGGCGGCGGCGAAATCGGCGTCGGCGAGGTTGCGGCCCCTCAGCGAAAGGCCGGACAGATCCATCCAGGCGAAGACGGCGCGGGCTCCGCCCGGCTTGGCCTGCCACAGGCGGTCGTGCCGGGCGCAGATGGCGTCCAGCTCGGCCTGATCGATGCGCCTTCTGGCGACGGTGTGGGCGGTGTTCCCCGACATGATCCCGATATGGCACGCCTCCGCTTAAGGAAGCGTGTGTGGGGAGCCGGTGATTAGTGGGTCAGAAGGCCCTGTTCGGCGAGGGCGTCGGCCAGTTCGCCGGGGCTGACCCAGACGCGGGTGTAGCCGGCCTCGCCCAGACGCTTCAGCTCGGTGGTCAGATCGGCCTTGGCCGAAGCGGCGAAGCGGGCGTCGAAGCCGGCGCCGTCTGCGCTGACGCGGACCATCGGCCGGCCGGTTTCGACCCGGTGCAGATAGCCTTCGTAGAGGACCGCCGCCTCGGCCGCGAGCAGGCCGGTCTCGACCACCAGCCCGGCCTTGCCGAGCCGTTCGACGCCGCGGCCCGAGGCGAAGGGCGAGGGATCGACAGCGGCCACCACGACGCGGCTGACGCCGGCGTCCATGAGGAAATGAGAGCAGGAGGTCCGGCCCGAGGAGCGGGCGCCGCAGGGCTCCATGGTCACATAGGCGGTGGCGCCGCGCGCCTGGTCGCCGGCGGCGGGCGCGGCCTGTTCCTCGGCGTGGGGACGGCCGCCCGGGGCGGTGGCGGCCTCGGCGACCACCTCGCCGTCCTTGACGATGACGCAGCCGACCGCCGGATTCGGCCAGGTCTGGCCCATGCGCGACTTGGCCAGGGCGATGGCCCGGCCCATGAAGCGGATGTCGTCCGAGGCCTGCTGCGCGGTGGTCATGCGGCGGCTCCCGGCAGCGGCGGCAGCTCGGCCGCCCGCGCCGTGTCCAGGTAGCGGGCGGCGACAGGGCGCAGGCCGGCGTCGAGGTCGATCTCGAGCGGATTGCCGGTCGGGATTTCGACGCCGACGATCCGGTCGTCCGGCACGGCGAACAGATGTTTGACGATGGCGCGCAGGGAGTTGCCGTGGGCGGCGATCAGCACATCCTCGCCGGCCTCGAGGCGGGGGGCGATGGCCGTGTTCCAGTAGGGCAGGACGCGGTCGAGGGTGGTCTTGAGGCTTTCGGTGTCGGGGATGGCCTGGCCGGCGTAGCGGGCGTCGCCGGCGAAATCCCACTCTCCGCCCGGGGCCAGCGGCGGCGGCGGGATGTCATAGCTGCGCCGCCAGATCTTCACCTGGTCCTCGCCGTGGGTCGCGGCCGTCTCGGCCTTGTTCAGGCCGGTGAGGCCGCCGTAGTGGCGCTCGTTCAGCCGCCAGTCGTTGACCACCGGCACATCGCGCAGGCCGGCGGACTCGAGGGCCAGGGCCCCGGTCCGGGTCGCCCGCTTCAGCACCGAGGTGAACATGGCCGCAGGCCGGAATCCGGCGGCGGCGATCTGTTCGCCGGCGCGTCGCGCCTGGGCCTCGCCCTCGGCGGTGAGGTCGACATCGACCCAGCCGGTGAAGCGGTTGTCCAGGTTCCACTGGCTCTGGCCGTGGCGCAGCAGGATCAGGCGGGGCATTCAGGTCTCCGGTCAGCCTGGTTGGGGGTAGGACCGGCGGCGACGCGGGTCAAGACGAGCTTCCGGCGATCCGGCGCAGCCTTGCGGCCGGCGGGGCGTTGTTGTCCGCACGGCCCCCGGCGCCCTATAGCCAAGCCACAACCTCTCCACCCAAGGCTCCCGATGCAAAAGCCCCGCTCCGACCTGCGCCCCAACACGGCCGAGTATGAGACCACGCCGCTGGTCAAGGCGACGGGGTTCCGCGAGTACGACGCGCGCTGGATCCTGGAGAAGGAGATCAATCTGCTGGGCATCCAGGCCCTGGGCCTGGGCCTCGCCACCTATGTCCACGAGATCGGGCAGACGCCGCGGATCGTCGTCGGCCACGACTTCCGCTCCTATTCGCTGAGCGTGAAGCAGGCGCTGATCCTCGGCCTGCTGGAAGGCGGGATGGAGGTGCTGGACATCGGCCTGGCCCTGTCGCCGACCGCCTATTTCGCCCAGTTCGCGCTGGACGCGCCGTGCGTGGCCATGGTCACCGCCAGCCATAACGAGAACGGCTGGACCGGGGTCAAGATGGGGGCCAATCCGCCCCTGACCTTCGGCCCCGACGAGATCGGCCGGCTGAAGGACATCGTCCTGAACGGCGCGGGCGTAGCCCGTCCGGGCGGGGTCCTGACCCGGGTCGAGGATTTCCGCGAACGCTATCTGGAAGAGATCACCGCCAAGGTGAAGCTGAGCCGGCCGATCAAGGTGGTGGCCGCCTGCGGCAACGGCACCGCCGGCGCCTTCGCCCCCGAGGCCCTGCGCCGGATGGGGGCCGAGGTCATCGAGATGGACACGGACCTCGACTGGACCTTCCCAAAATACAATCCGAACCCCGAAGATCACGCCATGCTGATGCAGATGGCGGCCCGAGTGCGCGAGACGGGGGCCGAGCTGGCCCTCGGCTTCGACGGCGACGGGGACCGCTGCGGCGTGGTCGATGATACGGGGGAGGAGATCTACGCCGACAAGATCGGCCTGATGCTGGGCCGGGACCTGTCGGCCCTGCACCCGAACGCCACCTTCGTCGTCGATGTGAAATCGACCGGCCTGTACAAGACCGACGAGGTGCTGAAGTCGAACGGCGCGGACGTCGTCTACTGGAAGACCGGCCACAGCTATATCAAGCGCAAGACCGCCGAACTGGGGGCCCTGGCCGGGTTCGAGAAGTCGGGCCATTTCTTCTTCAACGCCCCGATCGGACGCGGCTATGACGACGGCATCGTCGCCGCCGGCGCCATCCTGGCCATGCTGGACCGCAATCCCGGCAAGACCCTGTCGCAGTTGAAGGGCGCCCTGCCCGACGCCTGGACCTCCATGACCATGTCGCCGCATTGCGACGACGAGCTGAAGTATGAGGTGCTGGAGCGGATCGTGGCCGAATACCAGGCCCTCGCCGACGCCGGCGGCTCGATCCTCGGGCGGAAGATCGTCGAGGCCATCACCGTCAACGGGGTGCGGGTGCATCTTGAGGACGGGTCGTGGGTGCTGGTGCGCGCCTCGTCGAACAAGCCGGAGCTGGTGGTGGTGGTCGAAAGCATGCGCTCCGACGCCGACATGAAGGCGCTGTTCCGCGAAGAGGTGAAGCCGCGGCTGGCGAAATACCCCGAGATCGGCGCCTATAACCAGGAACTCTGACCGCGCTCAGATCAGGGCGAGCAGCCCGATCAGGCCCAGCGCAAGGGCCAGCAGGGCCAGCAGGGACAGGATGACCACGGCGGCGATGCGCACGCCCGAGCGGGCCACCGCCCGCGCGTCGGTGCTGAGTCCAAGGGCGGCCATCGACAGGACGGTCAGGACCTTGGCGGTCTCGCCCATGAGCGGCAGGGCGGCGGCCGGGATCAGGTCCAGAGACCGCGCCCCCATCATCAGCAGGAAGCCGATGATGAACCACGGAACCAGCTGACCCAGCCGCAGCCGCGGCGGCGCGGCCGCAGCCTCGCCGGCGGGTCCGCGGCCGAGGGCGGTGGTCACGGCCAGAAACAGACAGACCGGCCCCAGCATCAGCACGCGCACCAGCTTGACCAGCGTCCCGGCCTGGGTCGCCACGGCCCCCACCGGCATGGTCGCGGCCAGCACCTGGGGTACGGCGTAGACGGTCAGGCCCGCCAGCACGCCATAGCGCACGTCGGTCATCTGCAGGGCGGCCCCCAGCAGGGGCAGCAGCAGGACCACCGCCACGCCGAGGACGGCGGTGAAGGCGATGGCGGCCGAGACGTCCCGGGCGTCGGCGTCAATCACGGGCGCGACGGCGGCGATGGCGGAATTGCCGCAGACGGCGTTGCCGCAGGCGATCAGCACCGCCATCCGGTGCGGCAGGCGCAGCAGCCGTCCGACACCGTAGCTGACCGCCAGGGCCAGGACGACGACCGCCGCCGTGCCGGCCAGCAGGCCCGGTCCGATGGCGATCACGGTTGCGGCGCTGACCGAGGCGCCGAGCAGGACCACGGCGATCTCCAGCAGGGTGCGGCCGCTGAACTCGACGCCGGGGCGCAGGCCCGCAGGCGGGGTCCAGACGCTGCGGATCGCCGCCCCGATCAGGATGGCCAGGACGATGGCGTCGATCCAGCCCCGCCCGAACAGCCGCAGCTCCAACGTCTGGACCGCGACAGCGGCCAGGGCGACCGCGACACAGGCGACCAGGCCGGGGATCAGGGACAGGGCGCCGGACAGGCGGACGGGAATCATGGGGGCAGACTGCGCCGGTCCGGCGACGGGTTCCATCGTTGAGTTGAGGCCGGGCGGCTGTGCCCTCTAGCGGTAGGCGCCGGTTCTGAGATTGATGCCGTATTCGACGCTGGCCTTCAGCGCCGACAGCATCTGCGACCAGCCCATGCAATTGCCGTAGGAGGCCTTGAGACCCGTCGGGGTCTCCCGCCAGCCCTCCTCGGCGATCCGGACCAGGGTTCGGGCGCCGTCGTCCAGAGGCTGGAAGGTCATGGTGACCGTCGTCATATAGCCCGCGTCCACGACCGGATCGGCGCCTTCGGGGACGCCCTCGTTGGCCTCCCAGCGCAGAACGATGCGTTCGTCCTGAACCACCTCGACGACCTCCACCGGAAAGGGGCCCGGGAAGTCGGCGAACTCCCACTGGACCGTCGCGCCGGTCTCGAGCCGTCCGACGGCGCCGCCGGTGGTGAAATAGGCCGACAGCTTCGCCGGATCGGCGACCGCCTCGAACACTTCATGGACCGGCCGCGCGATGCGGGTCGAGACCTCGAATTTCAGCTCCACTGTTCCTCTCCATGGTTGCCGGCGAGGTTTATATGTTATAGAAACATAACATGTCAAACGACGACGATCTCGATGGCGTCTTCAGGGCCCTGGCCAACCCGATTCGCCGGCGACTTCTGGATGCGATGAAGGACGGGCCGCGCACCACGGGCCAGCTGTGCGAGGCGGAGCGCGCGCTGGACCGCTGCACGGTGATGCAGCACCTGAAAGTCCTTGAAACGGCGGGTCTGATCATCGTCCGGCGCGAGGGGCGCGAGCGCTGGAACCACCTCAACGCCATGCCGATCAAGGCCGTGCACGACCGCTGGATCGCGCCCTATGCCCGCGGCGCGGTCGCCATGCTGGCGGACCTGAAGGGCCGGGTGGAGGGTTAGCCCGCCGCCTTCACCGCGGCGACCACGTCCGCCACCACCGACTTGACCAGTTTCGCATCATCGCCTTCGGCCATGACCCGGATCAGCTTCTCGGTGCCCGAGGGCCGGACCAGCAGACGGCCGACGCCGGCGAGCCGCGCCTCGGCCTCGGCGATGGCGGCCTTGACGCCCGCGGTCTGGAGCGGCTTGCCCGAGGCATATCGGACGTTTTCCAGCTTCTGCGGCACGGTGTCGAACTGTTTGGCCAGTTCGCTCATCGGCTTGCCACTTTCGACCAGCACCGCGAGAACCTGCAGGGCCGACATCAGGCCGTCGCCGGTGGTGGCGTGGTCGTGCAGGATGATGTGGCCGGACTGTTCGCCGCCGAGGTTGAAGCCGCCCGCGCGCATCCGCTCCATGACATAGCGGTCGCCGACCTTTGTCCGCTCCAGCGTCAGGCCCTCGGCGTTCAGGCGGCGCTCCAGTCCCAGGTTGGACATGACGGTGGCGACCACGCCGCCGCCCTTCAGCAGGCCGCGTTTGGCCCAGTCCAGGGCCACCAGGGCCATGATCTGGTCGCCGTCGACGACCTGGCCCCTTTCGTCGCAGATGATGACCCGGTCCGCGTCGCCGTCGAGCGCGATGCCGATGTCGGCCCGGTAGCGTTTGACCGCCTCGGCCAGGGTCTCGGGATGGGTCGAGCCGCAGTCGGCGTTGATGTTCAGCCCGTTGGGCTCGACGCCCACGGCGCAGACCTCGGCGCCCAGTTCATAGAGGGTGGTCGGGGCGACCCGGTAGCCGGCGCCGTTGGCGCAGTCGATGGCGACGCGCAGGCCCTGCAGGCTCAGGCCCTTGGGGAAGCTGGCCTTGGCGATCTCGACATAGCGGGCCTGGGCGTCGTCGATCCGCTTGACCCGGCCAAGTGCGTCCGGCGGCGCCAGGTCGGCGTCGAGCGCCTGGTCCATCAGCGCTTCGATCTTCAGCTCGACCTCGTCCGACAGCTTGTAGCCGTCCGGGCCGAACAGCTTGATGCCGTTGTCGAGGTAGGAGTTGTGCGAGGCCGAGATCATCACCCCGATGTCGGCGCGCATCGAACGGGTCATCATGGCCACGCCGGGCGTCGGCAGGGGGCCGAAGGTGCGCACGTCCATGCCGGCCGAGGAGAAGCCCGCCACCAGCGCCGGCTCGATCATATAGCCGGACAGGCGAGTGTCCTTGCCGATGACCACGAGATGCCGGCGCTCGTCGGACGACATGAAGAGGCGGCCCGCCGCGAGACCCACGCGCAGGGCGACTTCCGGCGTCATCGGATGGGTGTTGGCGCGGCCGCGAATGCCGTCCGTGCCGAAATATCGTCGTTCACCCAACTGTCGTGTCCTTTGAGTATGGCGGCCAAGAAACGTTGCGAAACCGCTTTTTAGATGCAAATCCGGTCGGCTGTCGCCTACACGACATCTGACGACGACGGTGGCTTAGACCGTCCACCGCCCGCGCGCAAAGCACGGGACCCCTTGTTTTCGAGGATCTTATCCATGTGCGGCATCATTGGCGTGACCGGCGTCGGACCGGCGGTTCCCCGCCTGATCGACAGCCTCAAGCGACTGGAATACCGGGGTTACGATTCGGCCGGCGTGGCCACGCTCGTCGACGGCCGCATCGAACGCCGGCGCGCCAAGGGCAAGATCCGGGAGCTGGAGGCGGTGCTTCTCGCCGAGCCGCTCAACGCCACCGTCGGCATCGGCCATACCCGTTGGGCCACCCACGGCGCCCCGACCACGGCCAACGCCCACCCGCACAAGGCGGGCCGGGTGGTGCTGGTCCACAATGGCATCATCGAAAATTTCGCCGAGCTGAAGGCCGAACTGGCGGTCGAGGGCCGCACCTTCGAGAGTCAGACGGACACCGAGGTGGTGGCCCATATGCTGGACCGGGCGCTGGGGAGCGCCAATGACCCGCTGGTGGCCTTCAAGAGCGTGCTGGACCGGCTGACCGGCGCCTATGCCCTGGCGGTGCTGATCGAGGGCGAGGACGGGCTGATCCTCGGCGCGCGGCGCGGCAGCCCGCTGGTGGTCGGCTGGGGCGAGGGCGAGATGTATCTGGGCTCGGACGCCCTGGCGGTCGGCCCCTTCACGACCCGGATCTCCTATCTGGAGGAGGGCGACTTTGTCGGCATCGACCGCAACGGCGCGCGGATGTTCGACGTCGAGGGCAATGCCGTCGAGCGTCCGGTGGTGCAGGTCTCGGCCTCCTCGGCCATGGTCGAGAAGGGCGAGTACCGGCATTTCATGGAGAAGGAGATCCATGAACAGCCGGACAGCGTCCAGCGCACCCTGTCGCACTACCTCGACTTCGTGAACGGCAAGGCCAGGACCGACGCCGCCGATTTCGCCGCGATCGACCGTATACAGATCATCGCCTGCGGCACCGCCTTCTACGCCGGCCAGATCGGCCGCTACGCCTTCGAGCGGCTCGCCGGCCTGCCCTGCGACGTCGAGATCGCCTCCGAGTTCCGCTATCGCCAGCCGGCGCTGACGCCCGGCACCCTGGCCGTCGCGGTCAGCCAGTCGGGCGAGACGGCCGACACCCTGGCCAGCCTGTCCTGGTGCAAGGCCGCCGGGCTGAAGACGGCGGCCCTGGTCAATGTCCATTCATCCTCGATGGCGCGCGAGGCCGGCTATCTGTGGCCGACCCATGCGGGGCCGGAGATCGGCGTCGCCTCGACCAAGGCCTTCACCGCCCAGGTCGCGGCCCTGCTGGCTCTCGCCGTGGCGGCAGGCGTGCAGCGCGGCCGTATCGACGCCCCGACCGAGGCCGAACTGGTCAAGGCCCTGTTCGAGGCCCCGCGCCTGATCGCCGAGGCGATGGCGATGGAGGACGACCTGAAGGCCGTCGCCCAGGATATCGCCAAGGCCACCGACGTGTTGTTCCTGGGCCGCGGCGCGATGTTCCCGCTGGCCATGGAGGGCGCGCTGAAGCTGAAGGAGATCAGCTATATCCACGCCGAGGGATACGCCGCCGGCGAACTGAAGCACGGCCCCATCGCCCTGGTCGACGAGCTGACGCCGATCGTCGCCCTCGCCCCGATGGACGAGGTGTTCGAAAAGACGGCGTCCAACCTGCAGGAGGTGGCGGCGCGCGGCGGGCCGGTGATCATGATCGCGCCGAAGTCCGCGCCCGATCCGCACGGGGCCGGCATCCGTCGGGTCGACGCGCCCGAGTGCCACTCGCTGATCGCGCCGCTGGTCTACGCCATTCCGGTGCAGTTGCTGGCCTATTTCACCGCCGTCCAGAAGGGTACGGACGTGGACCAGCCGCGCAATCTGGCCAAGTCCGTCACCGTCGAGTGATCGCATCCGCGCTTCGATACGTTAGGTTGCCCGACCTCGTCGTTCAGGATCCCGCATGACCGTCTCCGCCCGTCGCCTCCGCAAGGCCGTCCTGCCCGTCGCCGGTCTCGGCACCCGCGTCCTGCCGGGCACCAAGACCACGCCCAAGGAACTGCTGAACGTCGTCGACCGGCCGATCCTCAGCTATATCGTGGAAGAGGCGCGCGAGGCGGGGATCGAGCACATCGTCTTCGTCACCGGCCGCTCCAAGGGGGCCATCGAGGACTATTTCGACCACCAGGTCGAGCTGGAGGCCCAGCTGCTGGCCAAGGGCAAGACCGAAATTCTCGACGCCATGATCGCCGAACTGGCCACGGCCGGCGAGATGAGCTTCACGCGGCAGATGCAGCCGCTCGGGCTGGGGCACGCCGTCTGGTGCGCCCGCGACATCATCGGCGACGAGCCGTTCGCGGTGCTGCTGCCGGACGTGATCGTGGACTCCCAGCCGGGGGCCCTGAAACAGCTGGCGGACGTCTACGCCGAGGTCGGCGGCAATGTCATCGGCGTCGAGGCCGTGCCCGAGAGCGAGACCCACAAATACGGCATCGTCGATCCCGAGAACCGCGACGGCCGCCACATCCGCATGAAGGGGATGGTCGAGAAGCCGCCGCGCGGCGAGGCGCCGTCGAACCTGTCGATCTCGGGCCGCTATATCCTGCAGCCGGAAATCTTCGGAATTCTCGAGAACCAGCCGCGCGGAGCGGGCGGCGAAATCCAGCTGACCGACGGCATGGCGCGGCTGATGAAGGACCAGAGCTTCACCGCGGTCGAATACGAGGGCGTGACCCACGACTGTGGCGACAAGATCGGCCTGCTGCGGGCCAATGTCGCCCTGGCCCTGAAACGGCCGGACCTTGGCGACGCCGCCCGGGCGGCCATCACCGCCCTGCTGTAGTCACCCGGCGTTGGGCAAGCGCGTCGCGCCGCCGGTGATCCGGCAGGCGTAGTCCGCCTGGGGACGACCGCTCTCCTGCCCGGTCGGGACGAGGATTCCGCCGCGCGCCTCGCACTGGTCGGACAGGGTCTCCAGTTCCTCAGCGTAGCGGCTTGGCCCCATGGTCGAGGCGCAGGCGGACAGGAGGAGAAGGAGGGCGGCGGGGGCGGCGAGACTGAGGGGGCGCATGGCGAGGGTATCCTTGCGGAGGGTCCTCTATGTAAACGCCTGATGCCGCATCCGATCAACCGCCTCGACAAGCCTTTCCAGATCGTCGGGGGTCGACAGGCGATGGTCGCCGCCTTCGATCAGGTCCAGCCGCACGTCGCCGCCGGTCAGGCGTTCGACAAGGGCCGTGGCGTGCCGCCAGGGCACGACGTCGTCGGCGCGGCCCTGGAAGATGTGGATCGGGGCCGCGATCGGCAGGGGCGCGTCGAGCAGCAGCCAGTCCCGGCCTTCCTCGAACATCTTCAGGGTCAGGACGTATTCGCCCCTTCCCGCCTCAACGATACGGATTTCGCCGTCGCGCAGGATGGCCTGCCGCTCGTGGTCGGCCAGGCCCGGCCACATCAGCCGCTCGGTGAAGTCCTGGGCCGGGTTGATCAGGACCAGGCCCGCCATCCGCCCCGGGCGGGCAAGGGCCAGCAGCAGGGCGACCCAGCCGCCCATCGAGGAGCCGACCACGACCACCGGCCCCTCGAGGCTGTCGATCATGCAGATGGCGTCCTCGCGCCAGCGCCCGATCGTGGCCATGCGCCAGTCGCCCGACGACCGGCCATGGGCGAAATGGTCGTAGCGGACGTAGTCCCAGCCGCGCGCCCGGGCCGCCGCGTCCAGCGCCACGGCCTTGGTCCCCTCCATGTCGGAGCGGAAGCCGCCGATCCAGACAACGGTCGGACCGTCGCCGTCGACGCGGCGCCAGGCCAGGGTCTCGCCGCCCCGGCACTGCAGATACTGGATGTCGTCCAATCGCGGCTCCTCTCGCGAAAGTCGTCGCGGCCTGATAGCGAACCCGGGAAAGCGAAGCGAAGGCCAGAAACGCGTGACAGATACGAAGACTGCCAGGAAGGTCCTGTTCGTCACCTCTAACCGCATCGGCGACTGCGTCATATCCTCCGGCGTGATCCGCGAGATCGCGCGGCAGATTCCGGGCGCGCGGATCACCGTCGCCTGCGGCCGGCCGCCGGCCCCCTTCTTCCGCTCCGCGCCGAATGTCGAGACGGTGATCATCCTCGACAAGAAGAAGCTGGCTGGCCACTGGTTCGGCCTGTGGGGCCAGGTCGTCGGCACGCGCTGGGACATGGTCATCGACATCCGGGGCTCGGCGCTCAGCTATCTGATCCCGGCCCGGCGGCGCGTGGTCTACAATCGCGGCTGGGAGACCGGCCTGCGCAAGGTCGAGATGGTCTCGCGGATGATGGGGGCGCCCGCGCCGCTGGACCCGGAGATCTTCCTCGACGACCGGGCCGTCGCGGACCGGCAGGCGGTGCTCGATCCGCAACTGACGGGCGGCAGCGGCCCCGGGCCGATCATCGCCCTGGCCCCGATCGCCCATCAGCCCGGCAAGAGCTGGCCGGCCGAGCGCTGGGGCCAGCTGGTCGAGCGGCTGAAGGCCGAGCCCCGGTTCGACGGCTGGCGTTTCATGGCCGTGGGCGGCCCCGGCGACCGCCCCCCCGCGACCCCCGCGCTGGAGGCCGCCGGACCGCGCGGCATCGACTTCGTCGGCAAGGGCGACATCCTGGCCTCGGCCGCGGCGATCGACGCCGCCGCGCTGTTCGTCGGCAATGATTCCGGTCTTATGCATGTCGCCGCCGCCCTGGGACGCCCGACCCTGGGACTGTTCGGTCCGACCGAGTGGTGGCTGTACGGCCCGTGGGGTCCGCGCACCCGCACGGCGGCCTCCAACGAGGTGCGCGGCGAGTTCGCGCCCATCGAAGCCCTGACGGTCGACCGTGTCTTTGAAGCCGTACTCGACCTCCACGACGCCTACGTCGGCGCCCGTGCGCCGCTGAAACCTTGAAGACCGGGGCTTTCGCGGTCATATAGGCCCCGTAAGGGGAACGCCGCGATCCGTCGCGCGCTCATCCTCGTCAGAACTCCGACCCTTTCTTCCACACAAGGAACCGACGCTCATTCGCCGTCCGATGAACCAGCCGCCCGTCAAGGACGGGCCGCCCATGAACCAAGATATCCGCGCGCCGCGCGTTCTGCTCATTGATCAGAACGGCGAGAAACAGGGCGTCATGCCGACGTCAGCCGCGCTGGAAGCCGCCGAAGAGGCCGGCATGGATCTGGTTCAGATCGTCTCCACGTCCGAGCCGCCGGTCTGCAAGATTCTCGACTACGGCAAATTCCGCTTCCAGGAGCAGAAGAAGAAGGCCGAGGCGCGCAAGCGTCAGAAGGTCGTCGAGCTGAAAGAGATCAAGCTCCGCCCCAACATCGACGTCCACGACTATGAGGTGAAGGCCAAGGCCATGCACCGCTTCTTCGACGAGGGCGACAAGGTCAAGGTGACGCTGCGCTTCCGCGGCCGTGAAATGGCCCACCCGGAACTGGGCATGAAGCTGCTCAACAAGGTCCAGGCCGATTTCGAGGAAATCGCCAAGGTCGAATACGCGCCGCGTATGGAAGGCCGCCAGATGATCATGATCCTGGCGCCGAAATAGCGGTCGACCGCCGCCGACTTCGAAAAGCCCCGACCGGAAACGGTCGGGGCGTTTTCGTCTGTGAGCTTCGCCTTGCGCGCCCGAACGATCTGACTGACACAGGGGCCGCCTCCCGCCCGAGTACCGCCCCGTGACATCAGCCGCCCTGCCCCAGCCCCCGTCGCGATCCGCACTGTTCGTGCTGTTCGGGGTGGTGTTCATCAACCTGGTCGGCTTCGGCATCGTCATCCCGCTGCTGCCCTTCTACGGCCAGACCCTGGACGCGCCGCCGTGGCAGGTGGCGCTGATGTTCTCGGCCTATTCGCTGGGCCAGTTCGTGGCCGAACCCTTCTGGGGACGGCTGTCGGACCGGATCGGCCGCAAGCCGGTGCTGCTGATCACCATCCTGGCCAACGCCGTCGGCTATCTGGCCCTCGCCTTCGTGCCCAACATCTGGCTGGCCATCGCCGTGCGGCTGTTCACCGGCCTCGGCGCCGGCAATGTCTCGACCGCCCAGGGCTATGTGGCCGACGTGACGCCGCCCGAATTGCGGGCGGGCCGGATGGGGCTGATCGGCGCCGCCTTCGGCCTGGGCTTCATCTTCGGGCCGGCGATCGGCGGCCTGCTGACCCGTCCGGACCTGGGAACGCTCGGCTATCAGCTGCCGATCTTCACCGCCGCAGGCCTGTGCCTGCTCGCCGCGCTCGGCGTCGCCGTCCTGCTGAAGGAGAGCCGGGTCCGCGCCGACCCCGCCGCCATCCGCGTGCCCTTCCTCAGCGGGGTGAACGACGCCGTGGCCAATCCGGTGGTGTCGCGGGTGCTGCTGGTCACCCTGATCTACATGGCCGGCTTTTCGGGCATGGAGTCGACCTTCGGCTTCTGGACCGAGGCGCGCTACGGCTGGACCGCGCGCGAGGTCGGCCTGTGCTTCATGGCCGTAGGTGTGGTGTCGGTCCTCTGCCAGGGGCTGCTGGCCGGCCGTCTGGCGCGGCGGTTCGGCGAGTCGCGGGTTCTGGCGGTCGGTTGCCTGATCTTCGGGACGGGCCTCGCGGGCCAGGTGGTCGCCGCCCGCCTGCTGCCCGACGCCGACTGGCTGGTGCCGATCATCATGGCGGCGGGCGCTTTCGGCATGGCGATGACCATGCCCAACATCTCGGCCCTGATCTCCCGCTCGGTCGATCCGGACCGTCAGGGCGCCATGCTGGGGCTGAACATGGCCTCGAGTTCCGTCGCCCGGATCTTCGGGCCGATGATCGCGGGCGCCATCTTCTCGCACGTCGGCCACGACTGGCCCTTCATCATCGGCGCGGCCCTGACCGTTCCGGCCGCGGTGATGGCGATCAACGCCGGCCGCGCCTACCGGAAGCGGCAGACGCCTGCAACTTCGCCGGGTCCCTTGCCCCGTCCCCGGGTTCAGGGCTAGCACTGGCGCCGGGCAGGGCGCTCCGGGGGGAAATCGTGTCAGTCAGCTTCAAGGGGGCCGCGCTCGCGGTCGTGCTTCTGTTCGCCGCGGCGGCGCCCGTCCGCGCCCAGGTTGTTCCGCTGGAGGTCTACGGCGCCCTCCCCGCGCTCGAACTGGTCGAGCCCTCGCCGGACGGGAACCGGGTCGCCCTGGTGACCGTCGCGGGGGCGGACCGCGCCCTGGTCATCATCGACCTGCGCACCTCCCAGCTGCTGGGCCGGATCGAGGTCGGCCTGGCCAAGGTGCGCGACCTGACCTGGATCGGCGACGGCGATCTGTTGATCACCACCACCACGACCCAGTCGTTGTGGGACGGCGACGACAACCGGGGCGAACTCGCCCTGGGCCAGATCTATGACGTCGAGCGCCGCCGCCTGGTCTCGGTTCTGAACAATGCGCCGGGGGTGGCCCCGATCCTGGCCGGCCCGGCCTTCGTGCGCGACACGCCGGACGGTCCCGCCGCCTTTGTCCGGGCCTACAGCTTTCGCGACCGGCATCTGAATCTCTACCGCCTGGACAGCTGGACAGGACGGGGACGCGAGGCGGCCGACCTCGACCGCAACGTCGATGGAGTCGTGCTCGACGCCGCGGGCGGCCTGGTCGCCCGTTCGACCTATGACGAGATCAGCGGGCATTGGTCCCTGACCTTCGTCGACGGACGTCAGGGCGAGGCGGTCTGGGCCACCACCGCCCTGCTGGACCCGCCCGCCCTCAGGGGACTGGGGCGCGACGGCCGCTCGGTCGTTGTGGACGCGCGCCGTAGCGATGAGGCTGGAGACCCGGCGGATGACGCCGTCCTGTTCGAGGTCGACGCGGCCGGCGCCCGGACGCCGCTGCCATTTGAAAAGCGTCCGACCTTCCTGCTCCACCACCCGGCCACCCATGCCCTGATCGGCGGCGGCTTCGAGCGTGACGCGGGCGTCAGCTATGTCTTCTTCGATCCCGCCGCCGACGAGGCCTGGGCGGCGGCGTCGGGCGCCTTCCCCGGCCGCCGCCCGCGCCTGGTCGCATGGTCCTCGGACCTGCAGACGGTCCTGGTCCGGACGGACGGGCCGAACGACGCCGGCTCGTATCATGTGGTCGACCTGGAAAGGCGGACCATGAACACGCTCGGCCAGACCTATCCGGCGGTAACCGCCGACCAGGTCGCGCCGGTCCGGCCGATCGCCTATACGGCCGCCGACGGGCTCGAGATCCACGGCTATCTGACGACCCCGCCGGGCGTGACCGATCCGCGCGGACTGCCGCTGGTGGTGCTGGCGCACGGCGGGCCGGCCTCGCGCGACGAGATGGGCTTCGACTGGTGGGCCCAGGCGCTGGCCTCGCGCGGCTATGCGGTGCTGCAGGCCAATTTCCGCGGCTCCACCGGCTATGGCGAGGACTTCCTCGAGGCCGGCTATGGCGAATGGGGTCGCAAGATGCAGACCGACCTGTCGGACGGGGTGCGCTGGCTGGCCGGCGAGGGTCTGATCGATCCCGGCAAGGTCTGCATCGTGGGCGCCAGCTACGGCGGCTATGCCGCTCTCGCCGGCCCGACGCTGGACCGGGGCGTCTATCGCTGCGCCGTTTCGGTCGCCGGGGTTTCGGACCTGCGCCGCATGGTCGAGAGCGAGGCCCGCGAGGGTCGTCGCCCCAACAATGAGGCCGTTCGCTACTGGAGCCGCTTCATGGGCGGGGACGGGCCGGGCGACCGGTCGCTGGACGCCCGCTCCCCCGCGCGGCTGGCGGCCGGGGCGGACGCGCCGATCCTGCTGATCCACGGCCGCGACGACACCGTGGTGCCGATCGAGCAGAGCCGACTCATGGCCCAGGCGTTGCGAGCCGCCGGCAAGCCGGTGGAATTCCTGGAGCTGGAAGGCGAGGACCACTGGCTGTCGCGCGCCGACTCCCGGCGACAGATGCTGACCGAGGCGGTCCGTTTTCTGGAGCAGCACAACCCGCCCCGGTGAGACTCCGCCTTGCTTTCCCGCGCTGGCTGGCCTAGAAGCCGCGCCTTCGCGTACCGAACCGCCGGGCTAACAGGCATGCCTGGGCGGTTCTCATCAGGGTTTCCATTCCGAAGGCTCCAAAGGCCCGACGATCCGGCAACCCACTCAAAAAGAGAGTGAAAATGCCCAAACTGAAGACGAAGTCGGGCGCCAAGAAGCGCTTCAAATTCACGGCGACTGGCAAGGTCAAAGCCGGCGTGGCAGGCAAGCGGCACCGCTTGATCAGCCACAACAGCAAATACATCCGCCAGAACCGCGGCACCTCGGTCATGGCCGACGCCGACGCCAAGAAGATCAAGTCCTACATGCCGTACGCCTGATCGGCGCGCGCAGACCTGATCTCCACGCATTGAATTTGAAAGGATAGCGACATGGCTCGCGTCAAACGGGGCGTAGTTTCCCACGCCAAACACAAGAAGGTTCTGAAGCAGGCCAAGGGTTTCTACGGCCGCCGCAAGAACACCATCCGCACCGCCAAGGCCGCGGTCGACCGCGCCGGGCAATACGCCTACCGCGACCGTCGCAACAAGAAGCGCTCGTTCCGCGCCCTGTGGATCCAGCGCATCAACGCCGCCGCGCGTCTGGAAGGCTTCACCTATTCGCAGTTCATGCACGGCCTCGGCGAAGCCGGCATCGAGTTGGACCGCAAGGTCCTGGCCTCGATGGCCGCCGACGAAGCCGCCTTCAAGGCCGTGGCCGACAAGGTCCGCGAGGCGCTGAAGGCCTGATTTTCCGGCAACGGAAGACGCAAAAGCCCTCCGGCCCGCGCCGGGGGGCTTTTTGCTTTGCGCCCTACCCGCTAGACGACAGACGCAATGACCGACCTCGCCCAACTCGAACTCGACCTGATCAACGCCATCGGCGGCGCCGAGACCGCGGCGGCGGTCGAGGAATTGCGCGTCGCCGCCCTGGGCAAGTCCGGCTCCATCTCCAGCCTGCTCAAGGGCATGGGCAGCCTTTCGCCCGATGAACGCCGCAAACAGGGGCCGATGATCAACGGTCTGCGCGACCGCGTCTCGTCAGCCCTCGCCGCCCGCAAGGCCGAGTTGGAAGCCGCCGAGCTGGACGCCCGGCTGAAGGCCGAACATGTCGACCTGACCCTGCCCTCGCGCCCGCGCCGCGCCGGTTCGGTGCATCCGACCATGCAGGTGATGGACGAGATGATCGCCGTCTTCGCCGAGATGGGCTTCGCCGTCGCCGAAGGCCCGGACATCGAGGACGATTTCCACAATTTCACCGCCCTGAATTTCCCGCCCAAACACCCGGCGCGCGAGATGCACGACACCTTCTTCCTGCGCCCTGACCCGGAGACGGGCGAGCGCAAGGTGCTGCGCACCCACACCAGCCCGGTGCAGGTGCGGACGATGATGACCCAGAAGCCGCCGATCCGGATCATCGCCCCGGGCCGGACCTTCCGGAAGGACAGCGACGCCACCCACACGCCGATGTTCCATCAGGTCGAGGGGCTGGTGATCGACCGCGGCATCCATATGGGCCACCTGAAGTGGACGCTGGAGACCTTCGTCGCCCGCTTCTTCGAGGTCGATGACGTCGACGCCCGCTTCCGCCCGCACCACTTCCCCTTCACCGAGCCCTCGGCCGAGATGGACATCCGCTGCGACCGCTCGGGCGGCGAGTTGAAGCTGAACCAGGGCGACAGCTGGATGGAGATCCTCGGCTGCGGCATGGTCCATCCGAACGTGCTCAGGAACTGCGGCATCGACCCGGACGAATACCAGGGCTTCGCCTTCGGCATGGGCGTGGACCGGCTGGCCATGCTCAAATACGGCATCCCCGATCTGCGGCCCATGTTCGACGCCGACACCCGGTGGCTGGCCCACTACGGCTTCTCCGCCTTCGCCGCCCCCAATTCCGCAAGCGGACTATCCTGATGACCCTGAGCCTGAAGTCCGTTCAAGAGCGCAAGTCAGTCGTCGTTCCCGACGATCTCGCCCAGCGCACGACCTACGACGGCATGACCCTGCCCCTGTTCACCGTCTATCGGCAGATCGTCGCGGCCGGCGGACAGGCGATTGAAGGTCGCCTGTTCCGCAACTGCGTGATCGAGGGGCCGGCGGTCCTTCTGGCCGGCGGCGGCGTGCGGTTCGATGGCTGCGACCTGGGCGACGCCCAGGGCGACATTCGCAACCTGCTGCTGCGGCCTGTCGGGCCGCGAAAGGTCGTCGGCGCGATCCTGGTGCGCGACACCGCCTTCGAACAGTGCCGCTTCTTCGGGGTCGGTTTCACCGGAGGCCCCGCCTTCATCGATCACCTCATCGAGACCCTCGGCTCGCCACAGACATGAAATTCACCCTCTCCTGGCTGAAGGACCATCTCGAGACCGACGCCGAAGTCGCGGCCGTCGCCGACGCCATGACCATGGCCGGCCTGGAAGTCGAGGACGTCCATGACCCGATTGCGGCCCTCGCCCCCTTCACGGTCGCGCGGATCGTCTCGGCCGAACAGCATCCCAACGCCGACCGCCTGCGCGTCTGCCAGGTCGACACCGTCGACGGGCCGAAGGAGATCGTCTGCGGCGCGCCCAACGCCCGCGCGGGCCTGACCACCATCTACGCCCCCATCGGCGCCTATGTGCCGGGGCTGGGCGTGACCCTGGTCGAGAAGCCGGTGCGGGGCGTGGTCTCGCACGGCATGCTGTGTTCGGCCGCCGAGCTGGAGCTGGCGGGCGACAGCGACGGCATCCTCGAACTGGCCGACGACCTGACGGTCGGGACGCCGGCGGCGGGCGTCTTCGGCGCCGAGCCGGTGATCGATTTCGAGGTCACCCCGAACCGGCCCGACTGGCTGGGCGTGGCGGGCATTGCGCGCGATCTGGCGGCGGCCGGTCTCGGCCAGCTCAAGACGCCTTCGGTCCAGCCGGTCCCGGGAGCCTTCCCTTCGCCGATCTCGGTGCGGATCGAGGCGCCGGAGATGTGCCCGGTGTTCGCCGGACGGCTGATCCGCGGCGTGAAGAACGGCCCCTCCCCGGAGTGGCTGCAGCGGCGGCTGACGGCCATCGGCCTGCGCTCCATCAACCGGCTGGTGGATGTCACCAATCTGGTCGCCTACGACCGCTGCCGCCCCCTGCACGTCTATGACGCGGCCAAGCTGGTCGGGAACGAGATCGTGGTGCGCGGCGGGCAGATCTCCCGGGACACGGGCGAACACGAGCATCTGATCGCCCTTGACGGCAAGACCTACGCCGTCGACCCGGCCATGAGCGTCATCGCCGACGCGGGCGGCGAACGGCCCATCGGCCTGGGCGGCGTCATGGGCGGCGAGTCCACCGGCTGTTCGGACGACACCGTCGACGTCTTCGTCGAATGCGCCTGGTTCGATCCGCTGGTCACGGCCCAGACGGGCCGGACCCTGTCGCTGAACTCCGACGCCCAGTACCGGTTCGCGCGCGGCGTCGATCCGGACTTCGTGGTCCCCGGCCTCGAACTGGCCACGCGGCTGATCCTCGACCTGTGCGGCGGCGAGCCGTCCGAAATTGTCGTCGCCGGCCAGGCCCCGGCCAGTCCCGCCGCCTTCGCCTTCGACCCGGCCCGCGTCGGGTCCCTGACCGGCCTGTCGCTGGACGACGACCGGATCGCCGAAATCCTGACCCGGCTCGGCTTCGAGGTCGCGCGGGGAACGCCGTGGACCGTGACGCCGCCGTCTTGGCGCCGTGACGTCGAGGGACCGGCCGACCTGGTCGAGGAGGTCGCGCGGATCGAGGGCTATGACGCCCTGCCCGCCACCCCCCTGCCCGATCTCGGGGCTCCGTCGCGGGGCGTGCTCAACCCCCGGCAGGCGCGGGTGCGGCTGGCGCGGCGCGCGCTTGCCGCCATGGGCTACGCCGAGGCGGTCACCTGGTCCTTCACCAGACAGTCGACGGCCGCCCTGTTCGGCGGCGGCGGCGACGCCTTGCGGGTCGAGAATCCCATCGCCGCGGACCTGGACTGCATGCGGCCCTCGGCCCTGCCCAATCTCATCCAGGCGGCGGCCAGGAACGCCGCCCGCGGCCACGCCGACGCCGCCCTGTTCGAGATCGGTCCCATCTATCTGGACGACAGCCCGACCGGCCAGCGCACCGTCATCACCGGCCTGATCGCGCCGCGCGCGACGCGTCACTGGGGCGCCGCCCCGGAAGACGCCCTGTTCGGCCTCAAGGGCGACCTGATGGCCCTGCTGGAGGCGCTGGGGGCGCCGACGGCGTCGCTGCAGCTGGTCCAGGGTCAGAACCGCGACTGGTGGCACCCGGGGCGGTCCGCCCGCCTGCAACTGGGCCCGAAGAACATCATGGCCGAGTTCGGCGCCCTGCATCCGCGCGTGCTCAAGGCGCTGGACGCCGATGCGCCGATGCTGGCCTTCGAGATCGTGCTGGACGCCGTGCCCGAGCCGCGCGGGGCCCGGTCCAAGGCGCGCGGTCCGGCCCGTCTGGCCAACCTCATGCCCCTGACCCGCGACTTCGCCTTCGTGGTCGAGGACAGCAAGGCCGTGGGCGATCTGGTCCGGGCGATCGCCGGGGCCGACAAGGCGCTGATCGCCGACGTGTCGGTGTTCGACGTCTATCGTGGCGCGGGGGTGCCTGAGGGCATGAAGTCGGTGGCCCTCGAGGTCACGCTGCAGCCCGTCGAGGCCACCCTGACCGAGGCCGAGATCGAGGCCCTGTCGGCGAAGGTCGTGGCGGCGGCGGGCAAGGTCGGGGCGGCGCTTCGCGGCTGACGGCGGACGCGGACGGGCGGGTGTTCCATCGCCAGCTCCGACCTGCGTGGGCGCGGCCGGCAACCTCCCGTTAACCTCGCCGCCGCAAGGCTGACGCAAAGGCCGGTGACGGTATGGACCAGCGCCCGCGCGAGTCGGGCGGCCCGTCCCCGCCTTCCGGAGCCCACCCATGCACCGTCGTCAACTGATCCTCTCGGGCCTCGCCGCCACCGCCGGCGTCTCGGGCCTGTCCGCCTGCGCAACGGCCGGCCAGCAGCCGTCCGATCCCGCCTATCCGATCGCCTCCGACGGGCAGGCGCCGGCCTATACCGCCGATGAACTGGTGGCCGCCGGCTCGCGCGAGCTGGGCATCGCCGCCGAGGCGATCGGCGGGGCCATCGAGCGGATCTTCGCCGACAACGGCGACCGCCCCACCGCCTACATCGCCGGCGAGGAAGCCGCCGGGGCCGCCGGCGTCGGCCTGCGCTATGGCCGCGGCGCCCTGCACATGAAGGATCTGTCGGCCTCGCAGGAGGTGTTCTGGCAGGGCATTTCGATCGGCTGGGACCTCGGCGGCAACGCCAGCCGGGTCTTCACCCTGGTCTACGGCCTGTACCACCCGGACATGATCTACCGCCGCTACCCCGGCGTGGAGGGCACCGCCTATCTGATCGGCGGCCTGGGCGTGAACTACCAGCGCGCCGACGGCATCGTCCTGGCCCCGATCCGCACGGGCGTCGGCCTGCGCGCGGGCGCCAATGTCGGAACCATGGCCTACAGCCGCCAGCGGAACCTGCTGCCGTTCTAGGCGGATGCCCAGCCGGATCGTGGATGTGATCGTCGACGGGCAGGTCATCCTTTCGGAGGAAGTGTCCTGGTTCCGGTTGCCGTGGACGAAGCCAATGACGGACGAGGCCTGCATCGCCGAGGCCCTGGATCAACTCTGGTACGACCACTTCGAGCCACCCTCGGACGCGACCTACCGGGTCCGCGATCCTTAGGCCAGCAGCGCCTCCAGCCCGTCCCGCCACGTTGGATACTTCGGGCGCCAGCCCAGTTCGGCCTTGGCGCGGGCGTTCGAGAGACGTTTGGAGTCGAGGTAGAAGCGCCGCATGGCGTCGGAGACCGAAGGGTCGTCGAGGTCGATCTCGGGCGGCGTCGGCAGGCCGAGGCGGCGGGCGGCGCCTTCCATGACCACGTCCGCCGGGGCGGGCTCGTCGTCGCACAGGATGTAGGCGGCGCCGGGCCGGGGGCGGGCCATGGAGGCGAACAGGCCCGAGACGACGTCGTCGACATGGACGCGGTTGAACACCTGTCCCGGCTTGCGCACGATCCGCGCCGTGCCGTCGCGCAGCCGGTCCAGCGGCGAGCGGCCGGGACCGTAGAGGGCCGGCAGGCGGAACAGTTGCACCGTCAGCCCCATGCCCTGACCGGCGTCCAGCCAGTCGCGCTCGGCCCGCACGCGGCGCGCGCCTTCCAGCGAGGCGGCGTTCAGCTCGCTGTCCTCCAGCGCCCAGCCCCCGGCGCGGTCGCCGTAGACGGCGGTCGAGGAGACATACCCGATCCAGTCGGGCCAGGCGTCCGCGGCCGTCAGGGCCGGCGACAGGGCCTTCAGTCCGGGGCAGCCATCCGCCAGCGGCGGAGCGCTGACCAGGATGGCCGAGGCCGACTTGACGGCGTCCGCAAGGGCCCCGGCGTCCTCCGGATCGATCGCCGCGAGCCCGTCCGCCGAGAGCGCGGCGCGCCGGCCCGGGTCGCGGCTGGTCAGGACCGCGCGGCCGCCGCGGCGCACCGCCTCCAGCCCCGCGGCGCGCCCCAGCCAGCCGCCGCCGAAGACCAGCAGCGAGGGAGAGGCGGCGACGTCAGACATGACTCAGGCCGAACGCGCCCGAACCGGCGCGGCGGGCGGTGCGGCGATGGTAGGCCCGGCCTTGAGGGCCTCGGCGCGCTTGCCGTTCCAGGTCGAGACGCAGGGCACCTTGGACAGATCGGCGCGGTCGGCGTAGCGCCGGGCGATCTCGGTCACGTCCTGCATCAGTCCCTCGGCGAGGGTGATCGGCTTGAGCCCCAGCTCGCGGAACTGGTCGTTGGCGACGACCAGTTCGTTCTCGTCGGCCTCCAGGCGGGGATTGGGCACATTGTGGATCTCGGCCCCGGTCATGTCGGCGATCATGGCGGCGAGGTCGCGGACCCGACGGCTTTCGGTCATCTGGTTGAGGATCTTGACCCGGTCGCCGACCTTCGGCGGATTGGCCAGGGCCAGTTCGACGCAGCGCACCGTGTCCTGGATGTGGATGAAGGCCCGCGTCTGGCCGCCGGTGCCGTGTACGGTCAGCGGATAGCCGACCGCCGCCTGCATCAGGAAACGGTTCAGCACCGTGCCGTAGTCGCCGTCATAGTCGAAGCGGTTGATCAGCCGCTCGTCCTGGCGCGTCTCCTCAGTCTGGGCGCCCCAGACGATGCCCTGGTGCAGGTCGGTGATCCGCACGCCGTCGTTCTTGGCGTAGAACTGGAACAGCAGGGCGTCCTGGGTCTTGGTCATGTGATAGATCGAGCCCGGGTTCGGCGGGAACAGGATCTCCTGTTCGGCGGGCCCGAAATCGGTGTCGACCGTGACCTTCAGATAGCCCTCGGGGATGCGCAGGCCGGCGGTGGTGTAGCCATAGACCCCCATCGTTCCGAGGTGGGCGAGGTGGACGTCCAGCCCGCTTTCGACGATGGCCGCCAGCAGATGGTTGGTGGCGTTGAGGTTGTTGTCGACCGTGTACAGTTTGTGCCGCGCCGACTTCATCGAATAGGGGGCGGCCCGCTGTTCGGCGAAATGGACGACGCTGTCGGGTTTCCACTCGCGGATCAGGGCCACCAGGCGGTCGAACTCCTTGCCGACGGTCATGTTGACGAATTCGATGGCCCGGCCGCTGAGTTCCTGCCAGGCGGCGATGCGCTCGCCCATGGTCCGGATCGGGGTCAGGGACTGGACCTCGAGTTCGTTGTCGATGTTGCGGCGGCTGAGGTTGTCGACGATGCAGACGTCCCAGCCCCGCGCCGACAGATGCAGCGCCGTGGGCCAGCCGCAGAAGCCGTCGCCGCCCAGAACCAGAACCCGCATCCGCTCAACCTCGTCGTTACCTGCACCCTGACTAGCGGAACGCGCCAGCCGGTCAAAGCGTCAGTATTGCGCAGGCGGCGGCGTCAGCGCGGCCGGGCCCGCCATTCCTCGCGGCTCTGGCCCCACCGCTCCATGGGCAGCTCCTGGAAGGGCGGCGGCAGGCGGGTGGGTCCGAGATTGCGCGAGCCGACCCGCTCGGCCAGCCGCTGCGACGGCGTATTGGCGGGGTCGATGCAGTGGATGACGTCCGTCCAGTCCAGCACGTCGAAGGCGTAGTCGATCGCCGCCGTCGCCGCCTCCACGCCGTAACCCTTGCCCTGGGCGTCGGGGTGCAGGCCCCAGCCGACCTCGGTCCCCGGCCAGTCGTGCGGCCGCCACGGACCGATCCGCCCCAGCCACAGGCCGGTCCCGCGCTCGATCACGGAGAACATCGAGACGCCCGTCAGGCTCCAGGCCCCGGCCATGCTCATGAAGCCCCGCCAGGCCACGGCCGCCGGCTGGGCGCCGCCGAGGAATTTCGCGGCCTCCGCGTCCCCCATCATCTCGGCCCAACGCGGAAAGTCCTCCATCGCGATGGGACGCAGGATCAGGCGTTCGGTTTCCAGCACCGGTCCGATCATCACAGGCGGTACTCCCTTTCGAGTTGATAGCGGCTGCCGTCAGGGGTCAGGACGCTGGAATACAGGCCGAACCGGTCGACCGGTATCGGCGGCGAATGCAGCAGATTGTGCCCGGCGATCCAGGCGGCGATGCGGGCGGGATCGGCCTGGGCGTCGAGATAGGCCAGGGTCAGATGCGGGCGATAGTCGCGACGCTCGACCGGGATGGCGGCGCGCCCGGCGGCGCTGCGCGTCCGGCCAGCCAGGACCGTCAGCCGTTCGCTGGCCTCGACCCCGGCCCAGACGGCGCGGGTGCGGTGGCCGTCGCCGAAGGCGCCGACGCCGGCGAGGGCGATCTCGAAAGGACCGCCGGTCGCGGCCCGCTCAAGCTCGACCGACAGATCGTCGGCGCGACGCTCGTCGACCTCGCCGTAGAAGGTCAGGGTGATGTGGAGCTGATCCGCCGTGCGCCACCGGGCGCCGGGCAGGCCGGTCTGGCGGCGTGCGAGCGCCTCGGCCACATCCTCGGGAACTGACAGGGCGGTGAACAGCCGGATCATGCGTCCCTTGGTAGCGGCTGCAATCGCCGGGCCCAAGTCCGGTTTTCCTTGCGGAAGGGCCGGACGCGCCCGATATTTGCGCAAAGGCCGGGATCGCCCGGCCCAACGGAGGACCGATCTCGCCATGAGCGATTTCAGAAACGGCTATTCGATGCCCGCCGCCGCCGACATGTCGGTGGATGCGGGCCTGCGCAGCTTCATGCTGGGCGTCTACAACAAGCTCGCGCTGGGCCTCGTCCTGGCCGGAGCCCTGGCCTGGGTGGTCGGCAATGTGCCGGCCGTGACCAGCCTGCTCTACACCCAGACCGCCGAAGGCTTCAGCATGACCATCCTCGGGATGGTGCTGCAGTTCCTGCCGCTCGTCCTGATCTTCGGCTCGATGTTCTTCATGAAGAACCCGACCGCCGGAGGGACCAGCCTTCTGTACTGGGCCGTGGTCTCCTCGATGGGCGCGTCCCTGGGCTGGGTGTTCCTGCGCTACACCGGCAGCAGCGTGGCCTCGACCTTCTTCATCACGGCGGCCGCCTTCGGCGGGCTGAGCCTGTTCGGCTACACGACCAAGAAGGACCTGTCCGGCTTCGGCAGCTTCCTGATCATGGCCGTGATCGGTCTGATCATCGCCTCGGTCGTGAACATCTTCCTCGGCTCCAGCATGCTGTACTGGATCATCACCTACGCCGGCGTGCTGATCTTCTCGGGCCTGATCGCCTATGACACCCAGCGGCTGAAGATGACCTACTACGCCATCGGCGGCGACAAGAACGCCATGGGCGTGGCCACCAGCTTCGGCGCCCTGAACCTGTTCATCGATTTCGTGAACCTGTTCCTGTTCCTGCTGCGCATCTTCGGCGGCAACCGGAACTAGGGTCCGACCGGCCTCCAGGCCGAAGCGACCAGACGGAAAGGGCCCGGAGCGATCCGGGCCTTTTTCTATTCGACGATCGTGAATTTGCGGCTGTCGAAGACGCGCAGCACCTGGGCCAGGTCGCGGCCCCGACGCAGCACCATCCCGCCCTCGCCGATCACCGCCCACTGCCCCTGTTTGAGGCGCAGCGCCGGGCGCTTCTCGATGCGATAGAGGGGGGCGTCGCCGGAACGGCGGAAGACGGCGAATTCGGCGACGTCCTTGTGGCCGACCATGGCGTAGTCGCGCCACTCGGCCGCCGCGACCATCCGTCCGTAGACCCTGAGGATCAGGTCGAGCTCGCGCCGGTCGAAGAAGACCGGGCCGGGAACGGACTGCAAATCGGCGGCGTCGCTCATCAGAAGAAGGTTACGCCGCCGTCCGGAAAACGCCAGTGGGTCGCCGCCCGGTGAAAGCAGCCGGACGACCGAACACTGTGTTCGGAAGGTCGCGGCGACAAGAATTCGCACCGAACACGAAATAGCCTCGCTTCCGCCCACCGCCCGCCCCCTTGGGGGGCGACACCAATCCCATCGGCCCGTTGGAGTTCGGAGCGATTCCGGATCCTGAACAGCCCCCCCAGCCCCTCCTGGATTTCTCCACCAAGGGCTCCGGCGGGCCGATGCTTCCTCCAAAGCGAGACGCCCGCTCCGCCACCCTCCCCCCTCCGGCAGAGCGGGCGTTTTGCTGTCCGGGGTCCGGCCGGCGCCGGCGACCGCTCAGGGCAGGGTGATCTCGACAGACTCGCCGCCGCGCAGCACCGACAGGGTATGGCTGCGGTCGCCCTCGAGGGCTGAGGCCAGGTCGGACAGGCCCGACACGGGCGCGCCGTCAACCGCCCGGATCAGGTCGCCGGCCTGGAGATCCGCAGCCGCAAGGGCCGAGCCGCCCTCGACCGAAAACACCTGCAGACCGTCCGAGGCGAGACGCACGGCGGCGCCGCGCGCCATGACCACGTCGGCGCCGAGCGTGACCGAACGCACGGCCGGGGTCTCGACCGCCAGGCTCGCGCGGCCTTCGCGGCCTTCGCGCAGATAGACGACCTCGAGGACGGTGCCCGGGGCGGCGATGCCGATGGTGGCCGCCACCGTGCCCGCGTTCGAGACGGGGCGGTTCTGGATCCGGGTGACGATGTCGCCGCGACGCAGGCCGGCGGCCTCGGCCGACGAGCCGGGGGCGACGTCCTCGATCACGGCGCCGCGGACGATGCCGAGGCCGAGGTCGCGCGAACGCTGGGCGTTGAGCGAGCCGAGGATGGCGCCGGTCGTGCCGCGCTTGACCTCGCCGCTCTCGCGCAGCTGGCCGACGACGTACATCAGGATGCGGCTGGGCACGGCGAAGGCGATGCCGTCATTGCCGCCGCCGCCGCCCGACAGGATGGAGGTGTTGATGCCGATCAGCCGGCCGCGGCTGTCCAGCAGGGGGCCGCCGGAATTGCCCGAGTTCACCGCCGCGTCGGTCTGGATGTAGTCCTCGATCCGGTCGCCCATGCCCGAGCGGCCCATGCCCGAGATCACGCCCATGGTCAGGGTCTGGTCGAGGCCCAGCGGATAGCCGACCGCAAAGGCCAGGTCGCCGGTGCGCAGGGAATCGGAATTGACCACCTCGATCTGCGACAGGCCGGTCGCCTCGATCTTCAGCACGGCCAGGTCGGTGGCCTTGTCGGTGCCGATCAGGACGGCGTCGAAGATGCGGCCGTCGGTCATGTCGACGGTGAATTTCCGCCCGCCTTCGACCACGTGGTTGTTGGTGACGATGATGCCTTCGCGGGCGTCGATGATGGCGCCCGAGCCGCTGGAGATGGGCCGGGGCTCGTTGTCGCCGGAACTGGGCCCCTCGGACTGGCCGAGGGTGGTGACCTGGACCACGGCGGGCAAGGCCCGCTCCAGGCCGGTGGCGAAGGTGAACACGCCGCGCTGGGCGTCGAACGGCACCGGCGACTGCTGGGCGGCGGCGGGGGTGGCCGCCAGCAGGGGAACCGCGACGACGAGCGCCAGAACGGACAGGCCGCCGGCCCGAATGATGGAACGCATCGCCAATCCCCTGTTGTTGACCCGACCCTAGCGCGAGAAACGCGCCGTGACGACAGCCCCCGGACGGGCGTCATCAATCGTCATGGCGGCGCCGTGCCGCTTGAGGATGGCGCGCACGAAGGCCAGGCCCATGCCGTGGCTTTCGCGGCCCTCGTCGGCGGCGCTGGCCACGGCGCGGCCGGGGTCGTCGAGCAGGTCCGGATCCAGACCCGGCCCCTGGTCGGCGACCGAGAGCACCGGCTTGCCGTCGTCGAGGCGCACCGTCAGGGTCACCACCCCGCCCTCGGGCGAGAATTTCACCGCATTGTCCACCAGATTGGTCACCGCCCGCTGCAGCAGGGACCGGACGCCGAGCACGGAGACCGGCGACGATTCGACCCGGATGACCACCCCCCGCTCCTCGGCCAGCGGCTGGTAGAGCTCGGCCGCGGAGGCCGCCAGCCGGTCCAGCCGCACGGATTCGAACACCCAGGCCTCGCCGTCGCGCAGGGCCATGGCCTCGTTCATCGCCCGCGTCAGCCGGGTCAGGTCGGCGCGGGCCTCGGTCGCCAGGGCGCGGGCCTCGGGCGTCGTCGCCGCCTCCTTCAGCCGGTCCAGGCGGGCCGAGGCCCGGGCCAGGGGCGTGCGGAAGTCATGGGCGAGCTGGTCGGCCGAGTCCCGGAGCCAGCTCAGCAGCTCCTCCAGCCGGTCGAGGGTCAGGTTCACCTGGCCGGTCAGCTCGGTCAGCTCCGGCGCCACGGCGGTCTCCGGCGCCCGGACCGAGAAGTCGCCGACCGAGGCCAGGTCCAGGGCCCGGCTGACGTCGGCCACGGCGCTGGTCAGGCGGCGGCGCGCGAAGGTGGCTGCGGTCAGACCGAACACCAGCAACAGCACCCCGGCCGCCGCCACCGCCGCCACCGCCCAGCCCCAGGCCTGCCCCGAGCGGTCGACCACCCGTCCCACGGCGATGTCGAGCGCCCCGACCGACTGGCGCACCACGACGACCTCGACGGCCCGGGAAGGGCACAGCACGCCGCGCTCCAGCCGGACCACGAAGACGCCGTCGCCCAGCCGCGGCGCGCGCTCGCCCCGGATGGCTTCCAGCGCGGCCAGCCCCGCCGGCTTGCCCACAGGCGCGCGGATGAATCGCACGCCCGCCCCGCCCTGCCCCGTGCGGCAGGTCTCGGCCAGGCTGCCGGCCTCGCGCGTCGGCCCCGCCTGGAAGGCGCTCAGCCAGGCCGACAGATAGGCGGCGTCGGCGGCGGTGATGTTGGCGGCGGTCAGGCTGGATTCCTCGCCCAGCTTGCCGACCATGGAGCTGTAGTCGTTGAGCGCGGCCAGGGCGGCCTTCTCGCGCTGGTCCATGCGCACGGCCGCGCTGGTGACCATCAACGATCCGATCAGGGCGGCGGCGGCCATGATCGCGATGCCGGCCGCCAGCTGGGTGGTGGTCCGCCGCCCCAGCCAGGCGCGGAGGCGCAGGAAGCGGAAGGTCACCGCCGCCTCAGCCCGCCCAGGCGGACAGGTCGCGGAAGATCAGGCTCTGGCTGCGGGCGGAGACGATCAGGGGATGCAGATCCTCGCCCAGCTCGGGCGCCTGTTCCTTGAGCCGGCGCCGCAGGGCGCTGATCCGGGCGTCGATGATGTTGACGAAATTGTCCGGCAGGAAGCGCCACTCGACCCAGCAGCGGTCCCACAGCATGGTCTTGGTGACCGGCTGGCCGCGCGCGGTCATCAGCTCACAGACGATGGCGAACTCCAGCGGCGACAGGTCGATCAGCCGCGAAGCGCCGGCGGCGCCGAATTTCAGCGTCCGGGCGCCGAAGGACAGGCGGAAGGGACCATTGACCAGATCCCCGCCGACCGGCGCCGCACGGCGGGCGGCGCGGCGCAGCTGGGCGGCGATCCGGGCCAGCAACTCCTCGTCGCCGACCGGCTTGGACAGATAGTCGTCGGCGCCGCCCAGCAGGCCCTCGACCTTCTGCCGCTCGCCGCCGAGGGCGGTCAGCATCAGGGCGGGCGCGTCGGCGCAGGGCCCGCCGCCCGCGCGAATGCGCTTCAACGTTTCCAGCCCGTCCAGACCGGCGGTCAGGCGGTCGAGGATGAGGATGTCGAAAGGGGCCGTCGCCGCGGCCAGGGCCGCCTCGCCGCTGTCGACCCGTTCAACGGCCTGGAAGCCGGCGCGCAGCAGCCGCTCGGCGACATGGTCCGACAGGGCCGGGTCGTCTTCCAGCAGCAGGGCCTGACGGCCGGCGAAGACCTCGCGCAGTTGGGCGAACGGATCCTCGCCGTCGATGCCTGCCGCTTCCCCGTCCATGGTCGCGCCTCCGCCCTTCACCGACGATACGGCGTTGAAGCGGAATGACAATGCTCAACGGACCGCGTTCGCGCAGACTAGACGTCGCGGATGCGGTCGGGGCTGATGGTTCCTGACGGGGAAAACCTAGAAGGCGCTCTGCCCCGTGATGGCCCGGCCGAGGATCAGGGCGTGGACGTCGTGGGCGCCCTCATAGGTGTTGACCGTCTCGAGGTTCATGGCGTGGCGCATGACGTGCATTTCGCCGGTGATGCCGGCGCCGCCGTGCATGTCGCGGGCCTCGCGGGCGATGGCCAGGGCCTTGCCGCAGTTGTTGCGCTTCATCATCGAGATGGCCTCGGGGACCCAGGCCCCCTGGTCGAGCAGCCGACCCAGGGCGAGAGCGCCCTCGAAACCGAGGAAGATCTCGGTCTGCATGTCGGCCAGCTTCTTCTGCACCAGCTGGCGCGACGACAGCGGGCGGCCGAACAGCATCCGCTCGCCGACATAGTCGCGGGTCAGGTGGAAACAGGCCTCGGCGGCGCCCATGGCGCCCCAGGCGATGCCGTAGCGGGCCTTGTTCAAACAGGAGAAGGGCCCACGCAGGCCTTTCACGCCCGGCAGCAGGTTCTCTTCCGGCACGAAGACGTCGTTCAGGCCGATGTCGCCGGTGATCGACGCGCGGAGCGACAGCTTGTCGCCGATCTTGTCGGTGGTGAAGCCGTCCATGCCGCGCTCGACGATGAAGCCGCGGATGACGTCGTCCAGCTTGGCCCAGACCACGGCCAGGTCGCTGATCGGGGAGTTGGTGATCCAGTATTTCGCGCCGTTGAGCTTGTAGCCGCCGTCGACCTTGACCGCCTTCGTCTTCATCGAGGCCGGGTCGGAGCCGCCGTCGGCCTCGGTCAGGCCGAAACAGCCGACCAGTTCGCCGGCCGCCATGCGGGGCAGGAAGCGCATCTTCTGCTCTTCCGAGCCGAAGGCGTAGATGGGGTACATGGCCAGGGACGACTGGACGCTCATGGCCGAGCGATAGCCGCTGTCGACCGCCTCGATCTCGCGCGCGATCAGGCCGTAGGCGACGTGGCTGACCGAGGAGCCGCCGTACTGTTCCGGCAGCATGGCCCCGAGGAAGCCCATCTCGCCCAGCTCGGTCATGATGGCGCGGTCGAAGGTTTCATCGCGGAAGGCCTCGACCACCCGGGGCAGCAGCTTCTCGCGGGCGTAGGACCGGGCCGCGTCCTGGATCATCCGCTCGTCGTCGGTCAGCCGGCCGTCGAGGTCCAGCGGGTCGTCCCAGCGGAAGGTCTTGTGAGGAGCGGCGGCGCCGTCGGCCATGGGCGGGGTCTTTCTGAGCGTGGCGGAGGCGCGCGGTTTAGGCCAAAATGCACCGGTCGGGTAGAGGGACGGCCCGACGCAGGCTAGACTGTAGACATGAGCCGCACCTTCCATCGCCTGTTCGTCGAACACCCGCGCCAGGTCGAGGAGAGCTATCTCGAACATATGGCCGCTTCGTCGCGGTTCGGATTCCGCCTGCTGAAACTGGCCGCCTGCGCCTTCGCCCACGCCCTGGTGCCCGGGGTGCACAAGGCCACGGTGTCGAAATCGGTCTGCTGCATGGCCGAGGAGATGGACGGCCGGGCGCGCGAGGCGCGCGAGTGCCGGATGCGGGATGCGGGCGTGTGGGATCCGGGGCTTTGAGCACAATGGGCGGCCCGCTCGCGGGCGTTCGCGTCCTCGACCTCAGCCGCGTGCTGGCGGGACCGTGGGCGACGCAGATGCTGGCCGATCTGGGCGCCGAGGTGATCAAGATCGAACGCCCGGGCGTCGGCGACGACACCCGCGCCTGGGGGCCGCCGTTCACGACCAGGGTGGACGGCTCGAAGGGCGACGCCGCCTATTTCCTGTGCGCCAACCGGGGCAAGAAGTCGGTCGAACTGGACCTGGCCACGCCCGAGGGGGCGGATATTGTCCGTGAACTGAGCAAGACCTGCGATGTGGTGGTCGAGAATTTCAAGACCGGCGGGCTGAAGAAGTACGGTCTCGATCACGCCGCCCTGTCGGCGATCAATCCGAAGCTGGTCTATTGCTCGATCACCGGCTTCGGCCAGGACGGCCCCGACGCCCACCGCGCCGGCTATGACTATATGATCCAGGCCATGGGCGGGCTGATGTCGATCACCGGCCAGCCCGACGGCGCGCCGGGGGCCGAGCCGATGAAGGTCGGGGTCGCGGTCGTCGACCTGTTCACCGGCCTGTATGCGTCGAACGCCATCATGGCCGCCCTGCTGCATGCGCGGGCGACGGGGCACGGGCAGCACATCGACATCGCCCTGTTCGACGTCCAGGCGGCCATGCTGGCCAATCAGGCGACCAATTTCTTCGTCTCCGGCAAGGCGCCGACGCGGATGGGCAACGCCCACCCCAATCTCGCGCCCTACCAGCCCTTTCCGTGTACGGATGGAATGGTGGTCATCGCCGTGGGCAATGACGGCCAGTTCCGGGCCCTGTGCGGCGCTCTGGGCGCCGGCGGCATGGGGGCGGACCCGCGCTTCCTGACCAACGCCCTGCGCATCGAGCATCGCGCGGCGATGACGGCGGAGCTGTCGGCCCTGACGGCGGGCCAGACCATGCACGGGTTGATGGCGGCGCTTGAAGCCGCCGGCGTGCCCTGCGGCCCGGTCAATACGGTCGATCAGGTGTTCGAAGAGCCGCAGGCGAAACACCGCGGGCTGGAGGTGACGCAGGACCGCGCCGACCTGTCCGGGCCGGTGCGGACGGTGGCCTCGCCGATCCGGATGTCGTTGACGCCGGTCGCCTACGACCGGCCGCCGCCGGCGCTGGGTCAGGACACCGAGGATGTGCTCGGCGGACTCGTCAGGCCCTAGCCGCCGACCGCCGTCATCAGGCATCCGGCGACCGGGAAGACGACAAAGGCTGCGACGACGACAATCGCGCCGGTCTTCTTCGCCCAGCCCATCACGCCGCTGATTTCCTGGTCGTGGAGATCGCCAACCATGCCGGGGGTGTGGTCGATCATCCAGTCGCCAGCCTCGTCCGCCTCGTCGACAAACTCCCCGGCGCGCATGCGAGCGATGATCTGGCGCGCTTCGAAGATCTGCGTGCTTGAGGTCACCACCCGCACGCCCCCGATCGCAATCAGCAGATCCGGATTCATGGTCGCCATGTCCCGGTCGGGCAACCAGGCCCGGACGCCGTGCTGCTGCAGGAAGGACGCCGCCAGTTCCGCCTCGGGGATCGTCGAAAACCGCGCGATCTCCAGGACGTCTGCGGCTCCCGTCACCGTCAGAGGTCCAGCAGCGCCCGCGCCGGGTCTTCCAGCAGCTCCTTGACCCGCACCAGGAAGGTGACCGCCTCCTTGCCGTCGACGATGCGGTGATCGTAGCTCAGGGCCAGGTACATCATCGGCCGGATCACCACCTCGCCGTTCACCGCCATGGGGCGCTGGACGATGTTGTGCATGCCCAGGATGCCCGACTGCGGCGCGTTCAGGATCGGCGTCGACATCAGCGAGCCATAGGTGCCGCCGTTGGTGATGGTGAAGGTGCCGCCCTGCAGCTGGTCCAGGGTCAGATCGCCGTCCCGGGCCGCCTTGCCCAGGGCCGCGATGCCCTTTTCGATGCCGGCCAGCGACAGCTGGTCGGCGTCGCGCAGGACCGGCACGACCAGCCCCTTCTCGGTGCCGACGGCGACGCCGATGTCATAGTGGTTCTTGTAGATGATGTCCGTGCCGTCGATCTCGGCGTTGACCGCCGGGATCTCCTTCAGGGCCGCGACAATGGCCTTGGTGAAGAAGCTCATGAAGCCGAGTTTCACCCCGTGGCGCTTCTCGAACACGTCCTTGTACTGGCTGCGCAGGGCCATGACGTTGGTCATGTCCACCTCGTTGAAGGTGGTCAGCTGGGCGGCGGTGTTCTGCGATTCCTTGAGGCGGCGGGCGATGGTCTGGCGCAGCCGGGTCATCTTGACCCGCTCCTCGCGCGGCTGGTCGGCGCGCGGGGCGGCGGGGGCGGCCGGTTTCGCGGCCGGAGCCGCCGGGGCCGGAGCCGCCGCGCCGATGGCGTTGATCGCGTCGGCCTTGGTGATGTTGCCCTTGGGCCCGGTGGCGGCGAGGGTTTTCGGGTCGAGGTTGTTCTCGGCGACCACGCGCTGCACGGCGGGCGACAGGTGCGGGGCGTCGCCGGCGCTTGCCTTGGCCGGGGCGGCGCCGGTCGGGGCCGCAGCCGGGGCGGCGGCGGCGGGGACGTCGCCCGAGGCGGCGATGCTGCCAATCTGCTGGCCCGGGGTGACGGTCGAACCCGTGTCGGCGAGGATGGTCAGAACGCCGGCGGCGGGGGCCGACACCTCGACCGCGACCTTATCGGTCTCGATCTCGACCAGCATCTCGTCCTTGGCGACCGTATCGCCGGACTTCTTCAGCCAGCTTCCCATCGAGCCCTCGGCGACGCTCTCGCCCATGGTCGGGGTCATGATCGCGACGGAGCCGCCCGGGGCGGCGGCGGGCGCGGCGGCGGGAGCGGCGGCCGGAGCGGGTTCAGCGGCTGGCGCGGCGGCGGCCTTGGGGGCTTCGGCGGGGGCCGTGGCGGCCGGGGCGGCGGCGGCGCCCTCGCTCACCACGCCGAGCACGGCGCCCGGGGTCACCGTCGCGCCGTCGGGGGCCTTGATCTCGGACAGGACGCCGTCGGATGGCGAGACGACCTCCAGCGAAACCTTGTCGGTCTCGAGTTCGACCAGGACCTCGTCCTTCTTCACGGCGTCGCCGGCCTTCTTCGTCCACTTGCCGATCGTGGCTTCGGTGACGGATTCGCCGAGGGCGGGGGTCAGGATGTCGGCCATGGGACGGGCTCTCTCAGGTTCGTTCGTTTGTCATCCCGGACACGGCGAGGCCGCTGTCCGGGGCGGGATCAGGCGAAGGCGTCGGTCAGGAAGGCGTCGAGTTCTTTCAGGTGCCGGCTCATCAGGCCGGCGGCGGTCGAGGCGGAGGCCGGACGGCCGACGTAGCGGGCGCGCTTCGACTTCACGCTCAGCTTCTCCAGCGTCAGCTCGAGCCAGGGATCGACGAAGGTCCAGCCGCCCATGTTCTTGGGTTCTTCCTGGCACCAGACCAGCTCGGCGTCGGGGAAGCGCGCCAGCTCGGTCATCAGCGACTTCATCGGCCACGGATAGAACTGCTCCAGACGCATCAGATAGACGTCGTCGATCTGGTCGCGCTCGCGCCGCTCCAGCAGGTCGTAATAGACCTTGCCCGAGCACAGGACGACGCGGCGGATATCCTTGTCGCCCTTGATCCTGATCCCGGCGACCTCGGGCCGGGTCTGGGCGTCGTCGTGCAGCACGCGGTGGAAGGAGCTGCCCTCGGCCATGTCGGCGAGGGTCGAGACCGCCTTCTTGTGCCGCAGCAGCGACTTGGGCGTCATGATGATCAGCGGCTTGCGGAAGGGCCGGTGCATCTGGCGGCGCAGGATGTGGAAATAGTTGGCCGGGGTCGAACAGTTGGCGACCTGGATATTGTCCTCGGCGCACTGCTGCAGGAAGCGTTCGAGACGGGCCGAGGAGTGTTCCGGCCCCTGCCCCTCGTAGCCGTGCGGCAGCAGCATGGTCAGGCCGCACATGCGCAGCCATTTGCGCTCGCCCGAGGTGATGAACTGGTCGATCACCACCTGGGCGCCGTTCACGAAGTCGCCGAACTGGGCTTCCCACATCACCAGGGTGTTGGGGTCAGTCAGGGCGTAGCCGTATTCGAAGCCGAGCACCGCCTCCTCGGACAGGGCGGAGTCGATCACCTCGAACTCGGCCTGGCCGTCGCGGATGTTGTTAAGCGGGACATAGCGGGCCTCGGTCGTCTGGTCGACGATGCCCGAGTGACGCTGGGAGAAGGTGCCGCGCACCGAATCCTGGCCCGACAGACGGACCGGGAAGCCCTCGTCCAGCAGCGAACCGAAGGCGAGGCTCTCGGCCGTGGCCCAGTCGATGTTCTGGCCGGTCGTGATCATCTCGCGTCGGCCGTCGATGACCCGCCTCAGCGTCTTGTGGACGTCGACGGCGTTGGGAATGGTCGTCAGCTTGTGGCCGAGGTCGGCCAGTCTGGCCGCCGGGACCGAGGTCTCGCCGCGTCGGTCGTCGCCCTCGGGCAGGCCGATGCCCTGCCACTGGCCGTCCATCCAGTCGGCCTTCCTGGCCTCGAAGGTCTTGCCGGCCTCGAACTCGGCGTCGAGGAAGGCCTCGAACCGGGCCACCTCGGCGTCGACGGCGGCCTGGTCGATCACCCCCTCGGCGATCAGCCGGGCGGCGTAGATCTCGCGCGTCGACTGCAGGGCGCGGATCTTCGAGTACATCAGCGGCTGGGTGAAGGTCGGATCGTCGCCCTCATTGTGGCCGAAGCGGCGGTAGCAGAACATGTCCACCACCACATCCTTGTGGAATTTCTGCCGGAACTCGGTGGCCACCTTGGCCGCGAAGACGACCGCTTCCGGGTCGTCGCCGTTGACGTGGAAGATCGGCGCCTGGACCATCAGGGCCACGTCCGACGGATAGGGGCTGGACCGGCTGTTCCGCGGCGAGGTGGTGAAGCCGATCTGGTTGTTGACGACGAAATGGATCGTCCCGCCGGTGCGGTAGCCCTTCAGCCCCATCAGGGCGAAACATTCGGCCACCACGCCCTGGCCGGCGAAGGCGGCGTCGCCGTGGATCAGCAGGGGCACGACCTTGGAGCGGTCCAGCGCCCATTTCTCTTCCGGCTGGCCGGCGTTGGCCTCGCGGATGTCGAAGGCCTGTTTCGCCCGCGCCTTGCCCAGCACCACCGGATTGACGATCTCGAGGTGCGACGGGTTGGCGGTCAGGGACAGGTGGACGTTGTTGCCATCGAAGGACCGGTCCGACGAGGCGCCCATGTGATATTTGACGTCGCCCGAGCCCTCGATGTCCGAGGGCACGGTCGAGCCGCCCTGGAACTCGTGGAAGATGGCGCGATAGGGCTTGCCCATTACCGCCGCCAGGGTGTTCAGCCGGCCGCGGTGGGCCATGCCGAAGACCACCTCGTCGACGCCCAGCGCGCCGCCGCGCTTGATGATCTGCTCCAGCGCCGGGACCATGGCCTCGCCGCCGTCGAGACCGAACCGCTTGGTGCCGGGGAAGCGCTTGTGCAGGAAGCGTTCGAAGCCCTCGGCCTCGATCAGCTTGTTGAGGATGGCCAGCTTGCCCTCGCGGGTGAAGCCGTTCTGCGCGAACTTGTCCGAACCCTCGAAGCGCGCCTGCAGCCAGCTCTTCTCGTCCGGCTCGGCGATATGCATGAACTGGATGCCGAGCGTGCCGCAGTAGGTGCGCTTCAGCAGGGCCAGGACCTCGCGGATCGTGCCGGTCTGGAGCCCCAGCACGCCGTCGAGGAAGATCGGCCGGTCGAGGTCGGCCTCGCTGAAGCCGTAGAATTCGGGGGTCAGCTCGGGATTGCTGGTCGGCTGTTCGATGCCCAGCGGGTCGAGGTTGGCCTGCAGATGGCCGCGCACGCGATAGCTGCGGATCAGCATCAGGGCGCGGATCGAATCGTGGGCGGCGGTGCGGACGGCCTCCGCCAGGACGGCGGCGTCCGGGGCGGCCGCGGCGGGGGCCGGAGCAGCGGCGCCGGGCTTTTTCGGATCGGGTTTCGGAGCGGGCCAGCGACCGTCGAAGACGCCGGTCGCCTCGGTCGGCTCGGTGGTGACCGAACGGCCCCACGAACCCGCCGCGCCGGAGGCCTTCACGCTGTCGGCGTTGTCGCGCAGCTGGTCGAAGAAGGCGCGCCATTCATCGGAGACGGAGGCTGGATCGGCCGCCCATTTCCCATGCAGGTCCTCGATGAACGAGGCGTTTGAGCCATACAGGAAGCTGGTCTCGGCAAAGACCTGGTTCAGCCGACCGGCATCGTCCGCCATTGTTCTCGTCACGTCCCTTGGGCGGCGCGCGCACGCCTGCGCGCGACCGGCGCCGCTGATATAGGCGCTGTTTCCTTATGGGTCATGACCGAATGGGGGCGAAAGGGTCGAAATTCAGCGAATTTCCGCAGAATTCGACACTTCCATGCCCCACTGGTGGGACATCCGCTCAGCCCTTGAGGACTTCCACCAGGGTCGCGCCCAGCCGCGCCGGGGAGTCGGAGACGCGGATGCCGGCGGCCTGCATGGCGGCGATCTTGGACTCCGCATCGCCCTTGCCGCCCGAGACGACGGCGCCGGCGTGGCCCATGGTGCGGCCCTTGGGGGCGGTGCGTCCGGCGATGAAGCCGACCATGGGCTTGGAGCGGCCCTTCTTCGCCTCGTCGATCAGGAACTGGGCCGCGTCCTCCTCGGCCGCGCCGCCGATCTCGCCGATCATGACGATCGACTGGGTCTCGGGGTCGGCGAGGAACAGCTCCAGCACGTCGATGAATTCGGTGCCCTTGACCGGGTCGCCGCCGATGCCGACGGCCGTGGTCTGGCCGAGGCCCTCGTTCGAGGTCTGGAACACCGCCTCATAGGTCAGGGTGCCCGAGCGCGAGACGATGCCGACATTGCCCTTCTTGAAGATGGAGCCCGGCATGATGCCGATCTTGCACTCTTCGGGGGTCAGGATGCCGGGGCAGTTGGGGCCCAGCAGGCGCGACTTCGAACGGTCCAGCCGCGCCTTGACCCGCACCATGTCCAGCACCGGGATGCCCTCGGTGATGCAGGTGATGAAGGGCACCTCGGCCTCGATGGCCTCGATGATGGCGTCCGCGGCGCCCGCCGGCGGGACATAGATGACCGAGGCGTCGGCGCCGGTAGCTTCCTTCGCTTCGGCCACCGAGGCGAAGATCGGCAGGGTCTCGCCCTCGGAGCCCGTCCAGTTCGTGCCGCCCTTGGCCGGGTGCACGCCGCCGACCATCTTCGTCCCGTAGTAGCGGAGCGCCTGTTCGGTGTGGAAGGTCCCGGTCTTGCCGGTCAGGCCCTGGACGATGACCTTGGTGTTCTTGTCGACGAGGATGGACATTGCGCTCTATTCGTTTGTCGAAGGGAGGAGACGGATTTCCGGATCGTTTATCCGCACGATTGCGACACTTAAAACCCGGGCGGTAGGGTCGTAGGCCATCCGCAGAATGCCCTTCCCGTTCCTGCCCCATTCACGAGCTTCCCGTGGGTCATCGGCCGAAACAGCTGGGCCAGAACTATCGACGTAGCCAAGCTCCGCAGCGAGCGCTGCGATCCCGGTCCGCCAGTCCCCTTGCGGGTTCCTGAAATACACTGAACACGTTCGTTGGGCGGGACGAAGGACGGCGCGGTCGCCTTCAGGCAAACTTTGTGTCGTGGCGTCGGTACCCGTCATCACCACGCGGACGTCGCCAAAGCCATAGACAACGCCCCATGCAGGGCCATCTGGGACTGAGCGGTAGGGAAGTTCTGACCAACGCTTCTCGGCCGCCAAGGCTGCCAAGGCTGTCTGGTCCATCTCGGTGTCGACGCAGGCCGCTCGGGCCAAACCTGCCGCGTCAGCGGGCGATTGCGGCGCTGCGTATGCAGCTGTCGCAAGCCCGCTCAACATCACGGCAAGGATCAGCCGCATCAGCCGACCGCCGCCACGATCTTCTGTGCCGCGTCGTCGAGGTCGTCGGCGGCCGTGATGGCCAGGCCCGACTCATTGAGGATGCGCTTGCCCTCGGCGACATTGGTCCCTTCCAGGCGCACGACCAGCGGCATCTTCAGGCCGACTTCCTTCACCGCGGCGACCACGCCCTCCGCGATGACGTCGCAGCGCATGATGCCGCCGAAGATGTTGACCAGGATGCCCTCGACCGCGGGGTCGGCGGTGATGATCTTGAAGGCCGCCGCCACCTTTTCCTTGGAGGCGCCGCCGCCGACGTCGCAGAAGTTGGCGGGCTCTTTTCCGTACAGCTTGATGATGTCCATGGTCGCCATGGCCAGGCCGGCGCCGTTGACCATGCAGCCGATGTTGCCGTCGAGGGCGACATAGGCGAGGTCCCATTCCGAGGCCTCGATCTCCTTGGCGTCCTCTTCCGTTTCGTCGCGCAGCGCCTTCATGTCCTCGTGGCGGAACAGGGCGTTGCCGTCGAAGCTGACCTTGGCGTCCAGCACCCGCAGGCGGCCGTTCTTCATGACGATCAGGGGATTGACCTCCAGCATCGACATGTCCTTCTCGACGAAGGCCCGATACAGGGTCGGGAACAGGGTCTCGCCGTCCTGGGCCGCCGCGCCGGTCAGGCCGTAGGCGGTGTTGATCTCGGCGACATTGGCGGGGGTGACGCCGGCTTCCGGATCGATGTCGATAGTGACGATCTTCTCGGGCGTGTCATGGGCGACCGCTTCGATGTCCATGCCGCCCTCGGTGGAGACCACGAAGGACACCCGGCCCGTCGAACGGTCGACCAGCAGCGAGCAATACAGTTCGCGGTCGATGTCGGCGCCGTCCTCGATATAGAGGCGGTTGACCTGTTTCCCGGCCGGGCCGGTCTGGGCGGTCACCAGCGTATTGCCCAGCATCTCGCGGGCGTTCCTGACCACGTCCTCGATCGAGAAAGCCAGGCGGACGCCGCCCTTGGCGTCGGCCGGCAGTTCCTTGAACTTGCCCTTGCCGCGGCCGCCGGCGTGAATCTGGGATTTCACGACATACAGCGGTCCGGGCAGCTGCTTCGCGGCGGCCTCGGCCTGGTCGGCCGAGGTGATGGCGACGCCCTCGGCGACCGGCGCCCCAAAGCTCTTCAGGACCTGTTTGGCCTGGTATTCGTGGATGTTCATGGAGAGGCGCCGCCGGACTGCTGGGAGGAGTTGCGGCGCTTATAGGACCCGCGCCTTCGCAGGCGCAACCATCACGCCACGATCAGTCCACCCAGTCCTTCTTCAGCGTCCGCGAAGCGCCGATCAGCAGGACCGAGGCCAGCAGATAGAAGCCCATCCCGGTATAGATGGCCCAGCGCAGGCTCTCGTCGCCGAAACGGGGGGCCAGCAGGTCGCTCATCCAGCCGAAATAGTAGAAGCCGACGGCGATCCCCAGCAGGTTGTTGAGCAGCAGGAACAGGGCCGAGGCGGTCGAGCGCATCGGGGCCGGAACGAGGTGCTGGACCGAGGCCGTGATCGGGCCCAGCCAGGCCAGGTTCAGCCCGGTCGGGATGAGGAAGATGAGGAAGGCGAGAATCAGCTGCTGGGCGTTGGTGCCGCCGCCGGGGATGACCAGGCCGATCAGCCAGGGCGAGTTCATCGCCAGGATGAACATCGGCGCCGAGATCAGGAAGGCGATGGCCGGGGTCAGGGGATAGGCCCCCTTGCCGCGTTTCGACAGTTTGTCGGCGATGGCGCCGCCCAGCCAGATGCCGAGGGTGCCGCCGATCAGGGCGATGCCGGCGTAGTACCAGCTGGTCTGCGACAGGGTGAGGCCGAAGCTGCGCATGAAGAACAGCGGCAGCCAGCCGGCGACGCCGTAGCCGCACACCGACGACGAGGCGGCGCCCAGGGCCAGGAGCCAGAAACTCGGCTTGGGAATGACCGCCGAGGCGGTGCGGCGGGCGATCGTCAGGGAGATGCCGATGACCATGGCCAGCAGGCCGCCGAAGGCGAAGACCAGCGGATTGCCGAGCGCCAGGCCGGCGAAATGGATCAGGGCGGCCAGGGTCAGGGCGCCGGCGCCGATTCCCAGCATGATGAGGGCCGCGATCGCGCCCGCCTTGCCCGAGCCGACCACCGGCGCGGCGGCGATGGCCGCCAGCTCGGCCTCGGTCTTGGCCGTATCGGTCCCACCCCGCGCGGGATTGCGCACGGTGAACAGGAGGATGGGCGCCAGGATCACGCCGAGCAGGCCGACGGCGATGAAGGCCGTGCGCCAGCCGTAGGCTGCGGCCAGCAGGCCGCCGACGAGGGTGCCCGCGGCCGTGCCCAGCGGAATGCCGAAGGCGAAGGCGGCCAGGGCCCGGGCCCGCTGGTGCGGCGGGAAATAGTCGGCGACGAGGGAATAGGCCGGAGCCACCCCGCCCGCCTCGCCGACCCCGACGCCCATGCGGAACAGGAACAGCTGGGTGAAGGATCCGGCCACGCCGCACAGGGCGGTGAATCCGCTCCACACCGCCAGGGCGCCGGTCATGATCCAGACCCGGCTGTAGCGGTCGGCCAGCCAGGCCAGGGGGATGGCGAGGGTCGAATAGACCGAGGCGAAGGCGATGCCGCCCAGCAGGCCGAACTGGCTGTCGGACAGGCCGAACTCCGCCTTCAGCGGCGCCGCGAGGATGCCGATGATCTGGCGATCCAGGAAGTTGAGCATATAGACGAGGATCAGGATCGCCAGGACATAGAAGCGGTATCCGGGCCGAACGGCGGGCGCGGCGGCGTCCGTGGCGGTCATGGCGTTTCCCTCGACTTGGTCTTCTTGTTGGGCGGAACGGTAGCGTTGCTTTTCGGCAGCGCCAAAGAAAAAGGGCGACGGCTCAGGTGAACCGCCGCCCTGGATCAGAAGCGATCAGGCTTCAGGAGTCTTTCGGGCCGATCAGAACTTGACCTGCAGCGAGGCGGTCACGGTCTGCGGCGGGCCGTAGTAGCCGATCACCGAGTTGTCGAAGAGCGCGCCCGGGAAGTTGTAGCCGCCGACGCGGTACTCTTCGTCGGTCAGGTTCTTGCCGTACAGGCCCAGGGTGAAGCGGTCGCTCGGGTCGGTCCAGACGATCGACAGGTCGACGAGGGTGTAGGCCTGCTGGTCGAGGATCGGGTTCGGGAACTCGAACTGGCTGTAGTCGCCGCGGTAGCTGAGCGACGGGGTCACCGCCAGCTCGCCGCCGCCCACGTCGCCCATCCAGGTGAAGCCCAGATAGCCGGTCCATTCCGGCGCGTTCTGCAGCACCACCAGATCGGAGATGTCCTCGTACATCGAGGTGGTGAGGTTGTAGCGCAGGAACTCCTCGAAGTCGGAGTTCAGATAGCCGACCGCGAAGTTGGCCGACAGGCTGTCCAGGATGCGCAGCTGGCCTTCGAACTCTGCGCCGTAGAAGGTCGAGGAGCCGACGTTATCGACGAAGCTGGCGATGCCGCCGACGGCCGGCACCTGGGTGGTGACCTGCTGGTCCTGGTATTCGTTGTAGAAGATCGAGGCGGCGAAGGTCAGTCGGTCGAGCGCGCCCTTCAGGCCGATCTCGTAAGAGTCGACGGTCTCCGGCTCGTAGCCGTTGACGGTGTCCGGGGTGAACACGGCGTCGCCGCGCATGTCGAAGCCGCCCGACTTGAAGCCCTGCGAGAACGAAGCGTAGGTCGTCATATCATCCGACAGGTCGTACGACAGGGCGATGCGCGGGGTGAACTGGGTGAAGTCCTTGTCGTTGGTGTAGTCCGTGCGCACCAGCAGCGGGGCCCGCACCGTGCCGCCCAGCAGCGGACTGCGGGTCGCGCCGAGATAGTTGGCGCGGAAGACCGTGCCTTCCTTGTTGTCGAGCGTATAGCGGACGCCCACGCCAAGGTGCAGGCGATCGGTCAGGTCGAAGTTGACGTCGGCGAAGCCGGCCCAGCTCTCGGTGTTCACTTCGCCGGCGGTGCCGATGACGATCCCGGCGTTGCCCAGGATGGTGTCGAAGGCGCCTTCCGCATGGCCGTCCAGATAGAAGAAGCCGGCCACGCCCTGGATCCGGTCGTAGTCGAACAGGAACTGGAACTCCTGCGTCAGCTGGTCGTCAGCGTAATAGGCCGGGATGTCGAGCGTCGGCGCCGGCGTGTTGTCGAAATCGATGACCGTATCGGTGTCGCCCTGACGCCATGCGGTGATCGACTTGAAGGTCCAGTTGTCGTTCAGCCCGATCTCGATCGTGGCCGAGGCGCCCTCGGTCATCACCGAGTTGTTGTCGCCGACGCCGGCGTTGGTGTCGTAGACGCTGGGCAGGACGGCGCCGGCCGGGGTCGCTCCGGCCACTTCGCGGTGGCCGTGGCGGGGGTTGGAATCGTCCTCGACGCGGTCATAGGCCAGGCGGATCGAGATATTGTCGCTCGGCTCCCATTCGGCGCTGAGGCGGCCGGCCAGGACGTCCTTGTTGTAGTGTTCGGCGCCGGTGTTGATGTTGGTGCCGTAACCGTCGCGCTGATAGGAGGCGATGGCGCCGCCGACGCGGAAATTGTCGGCCAGCGGAATGCTGCCGGCGGCCATCAGATCGATCTGGTTGTAGCTGCCGTAGGCGCCGCGCAGCGTCAGTTCCGGATCGTTCGACAGGCGGTTGGTGACATATTTGACCGCGCCGCCGACGGTGTTGCGTCCATAGAGCGAGCCCTGCGGGCCGCGCAGGACTTCAATGCGCTGAACGTCATAGATGTCGAGGACGGCGCCCTGCGGGCGGGCGACATAGACGTCGTCGACATAGAGGCCCACGCCGGGCTCGAAGCCCCACAGCGGATCCTGCTGGCCGACGCCGCGGATGAAGGAGATCAGGGTCGAGTTGGAGCCGCGGGCGACCTGGACGGTGGCGTTCGGGGTCTGCTGCTGCAGGGCGGTGATGTCCGAGGCGCCGGTCTGTTCCAGACGCTCCTCGCCGATGGCCGAGACCGAGATCGGCACGTCCTTCAGCAGTTCGTCGCGACGACGGGCGCTGACGACGACGTCGTCAAGCGAGGCGGCGCCTTCCTGGGGCGCGTCCTGGGCCATGGCGAAGGTGGAGAGCGCGCTCCAAGCGGCCCCGGCAAGCAAGGCGGTCTTTACGTAGCGGTTCATGGTAGCCCCAGTCCTGTGATTTCCAGCCCGATGACGCTTTTATTCAGCGTTCAATGATTTACTGGAACCTAATCGTTTTCGTCGGCCTGTCAAACGGCGCAGCTCGCACGAACTCACCCGCGCCCCGACCTGTGGCGCCGTTGCACAGGCAGGGGGATGCAGCCTAGCCTCCGGTTATGACCAAGCTCGATGCGCCGACCGCCAAGCGAGGCCGCCCGCCCAAGGCCAGGGCCGCGGGCGCGGCTGACACCCGCGACCTGATCCTCGACGCCGCCGAGGATCTGTTCTCCAAACACGGCTTCTATGGCGTCACCATCCGGGAGGTGGCGCGCGAGGCCGGCGTGGATACGGCCCTGGTGCACTACTATTTCGGGGCCAAGCGCGGGCTGTTCGACGCCGTCTTCCTGCGGCGGGCGGAGGTCTGGAACAACGAGCGCGTCGACGCCATCAACCGCTACGCCCGGGAGACGGGGCTCGACAGCATGACGCTCGAGGGCCTGTTCGAAGCCTTCCTGCGGCCGCCGTTCCAGTGGTCGCTGAAGGGCGGGCCGGGGTGGAAGCACTATTCGGCCCTGGTCGCCCAGACCAACGCCAACCCGACCTTCGGCGGCGAGACCATGGCCCGCTATTTCGATCCGGCGATCCGGCGGCTGATCGAGCTGATCAAGCAGATCATGCCCGAAGCGGCGGAGGTGGACCTGTACTGGGCCTATCACAACCTTTCCGGGGCGCTGACCCTGACGCTGGGCGAGACGGGGCGGCTGGACCGGCTGTCGGGCGGGCTGTGCCGGTCGGGCGATCTGGAGACGGCGGGCGACTATATGGTGCGGTACGCGGCGGCCGGGTTCCGGGCGGTCTGCGGGCCGGCGAAGTCGAGGTGAGCGAGACACCGTCATCGGCGGACGTGGTGCGGCTTACGATCGACCGCGGCCTGTTGCGCGGCCTGGGCGTGGCGCTGGCCGCGGGCGTGGTGCTGGCCCTGACCGAGGCGTTCGGCATGAGCGGGACCTCGCTGCTGTTCCGGCTGGGGTACTGGCTGCCGATGATGCTGCTCGGCGCGGTCTGGGGGCATCTGTGCTCCCGGCTGGTCGAGCGCCATGTGGACATGGACCGGCGGCCGTTGCTCGCGGTCGCGGCCCTGACGCTGGTGATGACGGGGCCGCTGGCGGTCATGGTCTGGGCGCTCACGAGCTGGTTCTTCGACGACGACCGGTCGGTGACCCTGGCCAGGCTGCCGGACTTCATCGGCCCGGTTCTGATTGTGACCGGGACGATCAGCGCCCTGAACGTCTTCCTCGCGCGGACGCCGGTGCAGACCCATGCGGCGGTGCCGGGGGCGAAGCCGGCGCGGTTCCTCGACCGCCTGCCGTTCAAGCTGAGGGGCGCGGTCATCCGGGCGGTGTCGTCCGAGGACCACTATTTGCGCATCCACACCGACCGCGGCTCGGACCTGATCCTGATGCGGCTGTCGGACGCCCTGGTCGAGCTGGAGGGGCTGGAAGGGGCGCAGACGCACCGCAGCTGGTGGGTGGCGAAGGACGCGGTCCGCGACGTGAGCCGCGGCGACGGCCGGGCGACCCTGACTCTGGAGGGCGGGATCGCGGCGCCGGTGAGCCGGCGCTATGCGAAGGCCCTGCGCGAGGCCGGCTGGTACTAGGGCGCCTCACCCGGCCCAGATCCCGTGGAAGCTGACCGGCAGGGCCGTGTCGGCGCGCCAGCTGGCGAGCGGGCCGTCCTCGATCCGGGCCGCGTCCAGCACATGCAGTTCGGTCGCCCGGGCGGCGAGGTTGAGGGTCGGGCCGACCAGCCAGCCGTCGTCCTCGGCCGTGCCGCCGGGGCGGGGCACGAAGACCATCTCGTCCATCACATGGTCGGTCCCGAAGTCGAAGACGCGGGTGCGGCCCGCGCTCCAGTCGGTCATGCCGATGGCGCTGGCGAAGGGGCGGCCCGGCGTCTCCTCGGCCGTGTGCAGGCAGAAGCGGCGGGGCAGGCCGGCGCGGCGCGGATCGCTGCGGGGGAATTCGGCGACATGGTCCGTGCGCTGAAGGTCGGCCGATCCATCGGCCTTCAGATGGGCGAGGGCCAGCCGGGCCGGCTCGCCGTTCAGGGGCACGCCGTTGAGGAGTTCGGTCGCGCCGCGGGCGGCGAAGTCCATGTCGCGGTGGGCGCAGAGGTCGAAGCGGATGTCGTCGCCGTCCGACCAGGCGTCGCCGAGGTGGAAGAAGCCGAAGGCCGGCAGTTCGAACAGGCGGCGCTTCGTCAGGTCGTCCTTGTCGATGACCAGCACCTGGGTCCCTTCGTCGGGCCGCCATTCGAAGCCGTCGGCGAAGGGCATGGTCATGCGCGCCTGCACCCAGGGCTGGAGCACGATGACGAGGTGGCGGGCGGTGGCGGTGAAGTCGTGGAGATAGCTGGCGCGCGGCAGGTCGACCAGGGTCGCCGCCTCCAGGGCGCCGGAGGGCGAGAGGCGCCAGACCATGGCCTGGCTCCGGCCCATGCCGAGGTTCCAGATGCGGCCGTCCGGCTCGATGCGCGGGTGGGCGAGGAAGGGCATGCCCTTCAGGTCCGGGCGGTGGGTGACCATGCCGCGGGTGGCCAGGGTCTCGGGGTCCATGGCCACGGCCGAGCCGCCTTCCCACAGGGCCCAGAGGGCGTCGCCGGCCATCAGCACCGAGGTGTTGGCGGCGTTGGCGTCGTCGGGCGAGCCGATCTCGGCGCGGGGGTCGGCGGCGGTGCCGAAGCCGGGCATGACCATGGCGTCGAGCCGCGTCTCCTGCCGCCGCTTCGGGGTGTCGACGAAGCGGGCGGCCAGTTCGGCCTGGCCGTCCCGGATGCGGAAGCGGCGGACCAGGCCGTCGCCGTCGAACCAGTGGGTCGCCGAGCCGCCGGGGCGGCGGAATTTGGCGGGCCCGTTGCGGTAGAGGGTGCCCTCCAGCCCGGCCGGAGCCCGGCCGTGGATCAGGCGCATGGCCGTCGGGGCGATGTCCGCCTCGATGTCGGCGGTGGCCAGGCCCCAGTCGGTCGCCGTGCGCATGGCGGTCATGGCGCGGACGGTCTCCGGGGTCACGACGGCGGCTGACAGGGCCGCGGCGCTCATCAGGAAATTGCGGCGGGAGGCGTGCATGAAGGTCTCTCCTGACGGGCGCTGCGGGGGCCGGATCAGCGGATGCTGATGGTCTGGGCGGTCTCGCCGGAGACGGCGAAATGCGCGGCGGACCAGCGGGCGGGGCCCATGTTGCCGACGGCGTTGTTGGAGAAGGCGTAGGGCTCGACCGGCATGCCGAAGGGGTTGGTGTTCATCTCGCCGTCGCCGTTGAGGTCGTGGAAGGCCTTCGCCGCATAATCGCCGGCGGGCAGGTTCTCGAAGGTCGCCACGACGCGGCCGGAGGCGCTGACGGCGGTGGCGGCGACGGGGCGGCCGGAGCCGCCGTCGAAGGCCGCGGCCGAGTCATAGAGGGCGACCATGACGCTGCCGGTGCGGGCGCCGGTCTCGAAGGTCAGGACGACCTTGCTGTCGGCCGACTGGGCCAGGGCGGGGGCGGCGCTGAGCAACAGGGCGGCGGCGGCGGCGACACTGTGGAATTTGGCGAGGCGGATCATGGCGGAGGTCCTTCAGAAGCGGGGCCCGACGACCGGGCCGTTTCGATGGACCGACCGTGCGGGGCCGCCGGGGCCGTCGTCCTGTTGTTTGCGGTTTCGGGCGGGCTCCGTTCGCGAACGACGGCGGGTGTTCATTCGCGAAACGCGAACAGACAGGTGTTGCGTTCTCCCTCCTCCGAAGTGGGGAGGGAGAACTCTTCAAAAATCGCGAAAAGCTGTCTTCTCGCCCCTCGGGTTTCGCGGGTTGGGCGCCGGACCTGGGGCGGTCGGGCGGGGGCTGGATCGGATTGTCAAAGACCGGGCAAGCAATGGCGGGGCCCGTGCGGGCCGCGACGCCCGAGTCTAGCCCGGGGGCGCAGGGGGCGGGATAAAACACGGCCGGGCCGCCCTTCGCGGGGGCGGGAAGGGAGAGTCGGGGGTTCAAAGGGGCGGGAAGATACGGGGCGGGAAGACAGGCTCAGCCGCGCGGCGCCGCCTCGGCCACGAGCGTCCCGGCCGGGGGCGGGGCCAGCAGATCTTCGGCGGGGCGGCGGTCGAACAGCCAGTCGGCCCAGAGGTCGGGGGCCAGGGGCAGGACGCCGCGCGTGTGATAGGGCGCCACGTCGGGGCCGGGCCCGGCGGTCAGCAGGGCGAAGGCGTCGGGCTCGCCGTCGCGCCCCGCCCGCCACAGGGCGGCGAGGGCGAGGAAGCCGCCGTCGGCGCCGCGCAGCCGCCAGCGGGTCTTGGGATATTTGTCGCCGGTGAATTCATAGAAGCCCGAGGCGGGGACCAGGGCCCGGCCGCTGGTCTCGCCATTGCCGAAGGCGCGGCCCTCGGAGCGGAAATTGATCACCGGCGGGGGCTTGCCGCCGCCGGGCCGGGCGGGGCCGCGAAAGCCGAAGCGCATGGGGACCAGTTCGGCGGCGTCGGCTGTCGCGCGCACCGCCTGGGCGAGGTCGGTGGGGCGGACCTCGTCGACCGGCTCGATGTTCGGCAGGCCGCGCGGGAAGACGAGCGGGGCCCCGTGGCTGTCGAAGGCTTCGACCAGCTGGGTGACGGAGAAACGGGCTTCGTAGGAGGCGCACATGGGGGGAGGATAACCGTCTGGCGGCGCGCGAGAAGGGGTCAGTCGAAGACCGGGTCCGGGGTCCGGCGCGGCGCGATCCATGGGATGGCGAACAGGCCGAACAGGAAGCCGCCGAGGTGGGCCTCCCACGCGAGGCCGCCGACGCCGCCGCTCATCCGGACCAGGACAAAGAGGATGCCGAACAGGATGACATTCATCTTGGCGAAGGCCTTCACCTGTTCCCAGACCTGGGCCGAGCGGATCGGGACTATGTCGCCCTCCGGCCCGATCCGCGAGGCGGCGCCCCACAGGCCGCAGATGGCGCCCGAGGCGCCGACCATGGGCACGACGCCCGTGAGGTGGAGCGCCAGATAGAAGGCGGCCCCCATCAGGCCCGAGACGAGAAACAGGCCGGCGAAGCGCAGCCAGCCGGACGGGCCGACGCCGAACCGCATCATCACCACAGGCCCGACCCCGAGCAGGAAGGTGCTGTTCATGAACAGGTGCATCGGACCGGCGTGGGCGAACATGTGGGAGACGAGGGCGTACCAGCGGCCCTCGGCCAGGGCCTGGGCGGACAGGCCCCAGTCCCAGTACGGCCCGCCACGCATGTTGTTGAGGACGCCGAGCACCGAGGCGACGATGCAGATGCCGATCACGAGGTAGCCAGGCGCCGCAAGACCGGGCGCCGCATGCGCGCCGGCTTCCGCGCGCCAGAAACGCGGATCGAGGAACGACACGCCGGCGCCGGCCCCGGGCCGGCCGTCCGAGGCGCGCTGGAGCGCGGAGCGGGGTTCGGGATCGAGGGCGTCGTCGGTCATGGGCGGGGAGTGTGGCGGAGGATGGGGGCGTTGACCATGAGCCGTCTCCCGGAGGCGCGGGTCCTTCTCCCATTGGGAGCCTTGGCCGCTCGTATACGAGCGCCCTGCGAGGCCCGGAGGGCCGGATGAGGGTCGGGCGGGTGAAGCGGCGAAGCCGCCCCCGGACCGTCGACCCACACCCTTGAGCGCCAGGACGACGGCTGCGCCGCCGTGCGCTCAAGCCCTCTCCCATCGGGAGAGGGAGCGGCCTAGCGAGGACTTCGAAGGCCGAGCAGGCCGAGACCGAGGAGCGCGCCGGTCAGACCGACCAGCAGAACGATGAGCGCCTCGGCGTAGGGCTGGGCGTAGATGGAGAAGGGGATCGGGGGGTTGATGCAGATCAGCATGTTCTGTGCGCTCGCCGCGCCATAAAGGGCGCCCAGAACGCCCCAGCCGAAGGCGCCGCCGACGCCGATCAATGGGCGAGGGCGCGCGCCGGCGCGCAGGCTGAGGATCCCGATCGCGGCCGAGACGACCGACAGCGCCACGCACGCCCTCATCACCGGGTCCAGGTGGATCAGCAGGAGGAACGCGTGATGGGGGCGCAACTGCGCCAGGGTCATCATCCAGACGAGACCGGCGAGGGCGACGACCCAGGCGATGGCCAGGGCGCCGAGCAGGAGGCGGGTCGTCATGGCCGTGATTGCTTCCAGGCAGGTCGCGCCTGAGGCATGGCGGCCCCCTTCATCGTGCCGGCGAAGCTGCCCTACGGGCGGGACGAGTCAAGTGTGGGGCTGTGGGTCACGCAGGGCTGTCCGATACTTAGTTCAGCTTTGACCTAACCTCCAACAGCTCCATGCCGTCTCCCTCTTTCAAGTTTCCAACATTCTTCTTCAGGTGAAGTGTTTTTGGGGTGAAAACAAACTCCTCGTTCTCTCTGCCCACCAACTCTCCCATCTCTTCTGTACACAGAACTGTTCCTGGCTCGGCTAAGCTTTCGATTCGTGCCCCGAGATTCACCGCTGCCCCATCTATATCGTAGGTACCCTTGATCTCATTGACTGAAATACGGATCGTTCCCCAAGAAATTCCGACCCTTGCGTCCAAGCCAACCAAGTTGAAATGCTGTGCAAATTTGCACCCGCACCGAAGAGCAGATGCCGGATCGTCAAATGCCGCGACCACGGCGTCCCCCCACGTGTTGAGATACATCCCTCTCTCGCTTTTCAGGATAGCCCGCCCCAAGCTTCGGAGGAGATCGATCGCGCGAATTCGATCTTCTTCATCCATCGTCGAAAACCCAGAGACGTCGATGAACATGATCGACATTGCTTGAATCTTGCTTCCGGGATAGTCGCCAGACCTCTTGAGATTTTCGACCAACAGGGGGAAGACATCGTGCATTAGGCCGGTCAGCTTTTCCTCTAAGCGTTCTCGCTCGGCCTTTTCCGATAGGTATCTTTGCTGCTCTATACGAAGCTTAACTGTCAGCTCTCGGACTTGCTTTGCCAATTCTGCAGGGTCGTATGCCGGCGGAGACTCAACACTAAGCTGAACGACGTCATTTTCAGAGAGAGGAGTATATTTTGTTATACGTATAGAACACTGCGGAAACGCCCGCTCTACTTCGGATATTAAAGAAGGAAGCGTTGCAAGCTCTTGTGAGTCCAATCGACCCGGCAGCTTTACCGAGAGCACTGTGCGTGATGATCCGTTAGGTAAGCTAGATGTTTGCTCGCGCTCCTCTTCAATAATTATCTCGTGACAGATATCGCTACATTCGTCACATATGAAAACGGTAGGGCCCGCAATCAGTTTTCTGACTTCGTGTTGGGATTTGCCGCAAAAGCTGCAGTAAAGCGTGGCAGAGTTGAATGACGGTAGCGGCGCAGTAGCCCGGCGCGCCGTTGTTGGCCCGGACGTAACGCCAGATAAGTCCAAACCTACATTCTGAGAGCCGCCAGAGCCGACTTTTTTGTCCTTCGACGATTTACCCACGAGCCCTCCCACCTTCGCCACTGACGCTGGTTCAGGCTACCCACAAAGTCAACTTGCGTAGAAGCACGTCCTTTGGGTGCCTTGGCGGCGCGTCCAACGGATATGAACAGGCATCCATCAGATATTGGTGCCTCATGCTATTGGCGGCGAACCACTCCCTAATGCACCCGCGCCTTCCCGATCTCCAGCCCGCCCTCCCCGGCCGACACGGCGATCACCGACCCGTCCTCGATCTCTCCGGCCAGCAGCTTCTTCGCGATCGGGTCGACGAGGTCCTTCTGGATCACGCGCTTGAGCGGTCGCGCGCCATAGACCGGGTCGTAGCCCTTGTCGGCCAGCCAGGCGTAGGCGCTGTCGTCCAGCGAGATCGTCAGGCGGCGGTCGGCCAGCAGTTTTTCGAACCGGGCCATCTGTATGCGGACGATGCCGGCCATCTGGTCGCGGCCGAGGCGGCGGAAGAGGATGATCTCGTCGATGCGGTTGAGGAATTCGGGGCGGAAATGGCCGCGGACCTGGTCCATGACGTAAGGCCGAACCGACTCGACGTCGTCGCCCTCGCCCTGGTTGGCCAGGGCCTCCGAGCCGAGGTTGGAGGTCATGATGATCAGGGTGTTCTTGAAGTCGATGACGCGGCCCTGGCCGTCGGTCAGGCGGCCGTCGTCCAGCACCTGCAGCAGGACGTTGAAGACGTCGGGGTGGGCCTTTTCGACCTCGTCGAACAGGACGACCTGATAGGGGCGGCGGCGCACGGCCTCGGTCAGGGCGCCGCCCTCGTCATAGCCGACGTATCCGGGCGGGGCGCCGATCAGGCGGGAGACGCTGTGCTTCTCCATGTACTCGGACATGTCCATCCGGGTGATGGCCGCCTCGTCGTCGAACAGGAAGGCGGCCAGGGCCTTGGTCAGCTCGGTCTTGCCGACGCCGGTGGGGCCGAGGAAGAGGAAGCTGCCCAGCGGGCGGTTGGGGTCGTTGAGGCCGGCGCGGGCGCGGCGGACCGCATCGGCGACGGCGGTCAGGGCCTCGTCCTGACCGACCACGCGGGCGCGCAGGGCGTCCTCCATCTTGAGCAGCTTCTCGCGCTCGCCCTCCAGCATCTTGTCGACGGGGACGCCGGTCCAGCGGGAGACGACCTGGGCGATCTGTTCGGCGTCGACGACCTCGGGGGTCAGGGGGCCCGCCTTGTCGGTCTCGGCGGCCTCGGCCTCGGCCAGTTGTTTCTCGATCTGGGGGATCTGGCCGTAGGCGATCTCCGACGCGCGGCCGAGGTCGCCGGCGCGCTGGGCGGCGGCCAGTTCGGCGCGCAGGCGGTCGAGGGTTTCGCGCAGCTGGGCGCCCTGGCCGACCTTCTCCTTCTCGGACTTCCAGCGGGCGGTGAGGTCTTCGGATTCGCCCTCGAGGTCGGCGATCTCGTCCTCGAGCTTTTCGAGCCGGGCGACCGAGGCCTTGTCGGTCTCCTTCTTCAGGGCCTCGCGCTCGATCTTGAGCTGGACCAGGCGGCGGTCGATCTCGTCCAGCGCCTCGGGCTTGGAATCGACGGCCATGCGCACCCGGCTGCCGGCCTCGTCGATCAGGTCGATGGCCTTGTCGGGCAGGAAGCGGTCGGTGATGTAGCGGTGGCTGAGGGTGGCGGCGGCGACGATGGCGCTGTCGGAGATGCGGACCCCGTGGTGGACCTCATACTTCTCCTTGATGCCGCGCAGGATGGAGACGGTGTCCTCGACGCTCGGCTCCTCGATGAAGACGGGCTGGAAGCGGCGGGCGAGGGCGGCGTCCTTCTCGACGTGTTTGCGGTACTCATCGAGGGTGGTGGCGCCGACGCAGTGCAGCTCGCCGCGGGCGAGGGCGGGCTTGAGCAGATTGGAGGCGTCCATGGCGCCGTCGCCCTTTCCGGCGCCGACCAGGGTGTGCATCTCGTCGATGAACAGGATGATGCCGCCCTCGGCCGCGGTGACCTCGGCGAGGACCGCTTTCAGACGCTCCTCGAACTCGCCGCGGTATTTCGCGCCGGCGATCAGGGAGCCCATGTCGAGGGCCATGACGGTCTTGTCGCGCAGGCTTTCGGGCACGTCGCCGTTGACGATGCGCAGGGCCAGGCCCTCGACGATGGCGGTCTTGCCGACGCCGGGCTCGCCGATCAGGACGGGGTTGTTCTTGGTGCGGCGGGCGAGGACCTGGATGGTG
>SCVB01000041.1 GCA_004296955.1 Brevundimonas sp. | reverse complement strand
GGCGGACCATTCGGCGGAGCGGCTGCTGACGGTGCTGGACGGGCTGACGCCCGCCGACAGCGGCGGAGTCTTCGCCTGGGACGGGCAGCGGATTCCGGAATGACGGTCGACTGACCGGGAGGCATTGACTCTCTCACACAGTATGTCGCATACACTGTGTGTCACACACTATGTGAGATGCAGGGGGGCGGCATGAGCCTGGATCCGGACCTTTATGAAAGCATGCGGCTGGAGCTGCGGCGCGGGTCGCTGGTGCTGGCGGTGCTCGCCTGTCTGAGGACCGAGCGGTACGGCTACACCCTGCGTCAGGCCCTGGCCGCCGACGGGCTGGAGATGGAGGAATCGACCCTCTATCCGCTGCTGCGCCGGCTGGAGAGCCAGGGTCTGCTGAACAGCGAATGGCGCGAGGAGGAGAAGCGCAAGAAGCGCTTCTACGTCCTCTCGCCCGGGGGCGTCGCCATGTTGGCCGCCCTGACCGACGAATGGCGGGGGATCAACGCCTCGCTCGACAAGATTCTTTGAAACCGGGCTGAAGGGGAAAAGCCATGGACATGATCGATCGCTATCTGAACGCCGTCGCCGCGCAGTTGCCGCAGGACGAACGGGCCGACATCACCGCCGAACTGCGCGACCTGATCCTGAGCCGGTTCGAGGCGAAGGAGGAGGAACTGGGCCGGCCGATGACCGAGGACGAGCGGGAGACGATCCTGCGCGAGATCGGCCATCCGCTGGTCGTGGCCGCGCGGTATCGCAAGGGCCCGGACTCGCTGGTCGGGCCGGAGCTGTTTCCCTACTGGCTGTTCGGGGTGAAGGCCGGGCTGATGGTGCTGGGGGCGGTCCACGCCATCCTGCTGCTGCTCCGGCTGGTCGGCGGACCCGCGGACGCCGGACAGGCCATCGCCCAGGCCTTCCACAGCTTCTTCGGCGCGGGCCTGACGCTGATCGGCGTCGCCACCCTGGCGGCGGCCATCTTCGAACATCAGGGCATTCGCCCCGCCTTCCTGACGAAATGGCGCGTGAAGGATCTGGGCGCCCTGGGTCTGTCGGACCCAGCGGCATGGGGCGCGTCGATGGCGGGAACGGAGACCGCGAAGGCGACGTGGATGCCGAAGTCCCGGACCAAGGCCTGGCCGGGCGGGGAGTATCTGTTCTCCTTCCTCGCCGCCGGTATGTTCGTGCTGTGGTGGATCGGGGTGCTGCATTTCCCGCCGTTCAGCGCGATCGAGCTGCGCGGTCAGGATGCGGTGGTGAGCGCGGCGCCGGTCTGGTCGACCCTGTTCGCGCCGATCCTCGTCTATGCCCTGATCCAGATGTCCGTCGATCTGAACAGCGTGTTCCGGCCCCATGCGGTCCGGCTGCGCGCCCTGGCCCGGATCCCGATCGCGCTCGTCGGCCTGTGGCTGACGTGGCGGATCAGCGAGGCCGGCCACTGGTTCACCCTGACGCGGGGCGAGGAGACCGCCCGGGTGGCGGGCGACTGGTCCCTGCTGGACCCCAACGCCTTGCAGTGGATGGAGGGCGCGCGAGGTCTGGCGGACATCGCCTCGACCCTGTCGGTGGTGATGGTCTGGGCGCTGGCCATTTCCGCACTCAGCCTGATCTGCAGCATGGCGCTGAACCTGTGGCGGCTGGCGCGGGGCTGATCCGGGTTGGGAGCCTTGGTGCAAGCGGAGCGTTAGGGCCCCGGCGCGCAATTCAGCCGCCCGGGGCCAGGAATACGCGTGACGCTGCCGCAGGGGCTGGCCTTCGGGCTGGTGGGACTGACCATCGCCGCCTTCGTCTGGGGGCGATTCCGCTATGACCTGATCGCCCTGGGCGCGCTTCTGGCCGGCCTGGCCATCGGGGTGATCCCGGCCGAGGCGGCGTTCGACGGCTTTCGCAACGACATCACCATCATCATCGCGGCGGCGCTCGTGGTCTCGGCGGCGTTTTCCCGCTCGGGCATCGTCGAGCTGGTGCTGCGCCGGTTGCTGCCCCTGCTGAAGACCGAGCGGAGCCAGGCGCCGGCCCTGACCGTGGCGGTCACCCTGCTGTCGATGGTGACCAAGAACGTCGGGGCGCTGGCCATCATGCTGCCGGTGGCGCTGTCGGTCAGCCGCAAGACCGGGACGCCGCCGTCCCGCCTGCTGATGCCGATGGCGTTCGGCGCCATGGCCGGCGGCATGGCGACCCTCGTCGGCACCTCGCCGAACATCATCGTGTCCGGCGTCCGGGAGGAGATGCTGGGCCGGCCGTTCGCCATGTTCGACTATGCGCCCGTCGGTCTGGCCCTGACCGCCATCGCGATCGTGTTCCTGGCCTTCGGCTACCGGCTGCTGCCGAAGGACCGGCAGGGCGCCGCGAGCCTGTCGGACTCCCTGGCGACCAACGCCTACACGACCGATCTGCGGGTCCCCGACGACTGGGGTCCGGGCAGGATGACGGTGAAGACCCTCGCCGCGACGGGCGGCGGCGCGGTGCGCATCCTCGCGGTCATCCGCGACGGCCGGCGGATCAGCCGCCCGCGCGGCAATGTGGTGGTGCGCGCCAGCGACCTGGTCGTGCTGGAGGGCGAAGCTGACGCGCTGGACGAGTTCGTGGAGCGGTCGCAGCTGAAGCTCGCCGGCCATCACAGGGCGATCGTGCGCGCCGAGCCGACGGACGATGTGCGGGTGATCGAGGCGGTGGTCGGCATGAACTCGCCGCTGCTGAACCAGACGCTGGCGGCCTCTGACCTGCACGGCCAGTACGGGGTCAATCTGCTGGGCGTGTCGCGGACCGGCTATCCGCTGACGCAACGGCTGCGCAGCGCCCGCCTGCGGCAGGGCGACATCATCCTGCTTCAGGGCAGCGAGACCAGTCTGCCGGTCGCCCTGGGGCAGCTGGACCTGCTGCCGCTGGCCGAACGCACCGTCGGTCTGGGCAGTGTGCGCAAACGCTTCATGCCCGCCATCGTCCTGGCGACCGCCATGGTGCTGGTCGGCTTCCAGATCGTGCCCGTGGCCCCGGCCTTCTTCGGCGCGGCGGTGGCCATATTGCTGCTGGGCGGGCTCAGGATGAAGGAGGCCTACCAGGCGCTGGACGGGCCCTTGCTGGTGTTGATCGCGGCCATGATTCCGGTCTCTGCCGCGATCCAGACCACCGGCGGGGCCGATCTGATCGCCAACCTCCTGGGCCAGGTGTTCGAGGGCATCCCGGGGATCGCCGTGGTCGGGGCGCTGATGTTCGCGGCCATGGCGGTGACGCCCTTCCTGAACAACGCCGCGACGGTGCTGATCCTGGCCCCGATCGGGGCGACCCTGGCGGCGCGCCTCGACTATGCGCCGGACGCCTTCCTGATGGCGGTGGCGGTGGGCGCGGCGTGCGACTTCCTGACCCCGGTCGGACACCAGTGCAACACCCTGGTCATGCGGCCGGGCGGCTACCGGTTCGGCGACTATGCGAGGCTGGGCGCGCCGCTCAGCCTGCTGGTGCTGCTGGCCGGACCGTGGCTGATCCTGCTGTTCTGGCCGCTGCGTCAGTAGACGGCGATCTTCACCGCAATGTCCGAAAACCGCGAGACTTCGAGGGGCCGATCCCCCATTCTGCGATCATGGAAAACGCCAGCGAACTTGACCAGGAGGCCTGCTACCGCGCCGTGCTGACGCGGGACGCGCGGTTCGACGGGCGGTTCTTCGGCTGTGTGAAGACCACGGGCATCTACTGCCGGCCCGTCTGTCCGGCGCGGACGCCGAAGCGGGAGAACATGGTCTTCGTCGTTTCCGCCGCGGCGGCCGAGGAGGCGGGCTTCCGCGCCTGCCTGCGTTGCCGGCCCGAGACGGCGCCGGACATGGGGGCCTGGCGCGGCACCTCCAACACGGTCAGCCGGGCCCTGGCCCTGATCGAGGCCGGCGCGCTGGACGAGGGCGACGTCGACGGCCTTGCCGGGCGTCTGGGCGTCGGCGAGCGGCACCTTCGGCGGCTGTTCCGCCAGCATCTGGGCGCCGCCCCGGTCAGCGTGGCGCAGACGCGGCGGGTGCTGCTGGCCAAGGCGCTGATCCACCAGACCAACCTGTCCATGGCCCAGGCGGCGCTGGCCTCGGGCTTCGGCAGCGTGCGGCGGTTCAACGAGACCTTCCAGGCCCTGTACGGCCGTCCGCCCTCGGCGCTGCGTCGCCGCGGCGAGCGGGTGCATGAAGGCGGGGTGCGGCTGAGCCTGTCCTATCGTCCGCCGTATGACTGGGCGGCGATGTTCACGGCCCTGACGGCGCGCGGCGATACGGTCGAGGGGCGGCGGTGGTCGCGGATCCTGACCCGGGATGTCGACGGCGCCGGGGGGACGGTGACGGTCGAGCCGGCGGAGACGGGGCGGGTCTCGGTCTGCGTCGAGGCCGACGACCTCAAGGCCCTGCCGGGGGTGTTGGCGCGGGTGCGGCGGGTGTTCGATCTGTCGGCCGACCCGGACGCCATCGGGCGCGATCTGTCCGCCGATCCGGTGCTCCGGCCCCTGGTTGCGGCGCAGCCGGGATTGAGGCTGCCCGGCGACTGGATCGACGACGGCGCAGAGGCGCCCAACGACCGACTTGACGATGAAACGCTCGCCGGACGCGCCGAGGCCTGGCGCCCGTGGCGGGCCTATGGGGCGCTGCACCTCGCCTGTGCGGGGATGAGCGGCGCCGACCTGAAGACGATGGAGAACGACGATGCGAAACGCGCAGCCTGAGACCCTGACCCTGGACCGGGTCGCCACGCCGGTGGGCGAGGTGTTGCTGGTCACCGACGGCGAGGGCGCCGTGCGGGCGCTGGACTTCGCCGACTACGAGGACCGGATGAACCGCCTGCTGCGCCGCCATGCGCCCGGCGCCACGGTCACGAACGGGCGGGCGCCCGAGGCCGTACGGGCCGCCGTCGAGGCCTATTTCAGCGGCGACCTTCGGGCGCTGGACGGGCTGACCGTCAGGACCGGCGGCACCGCGTTCCAGCGCGCGGTCTGGGACAGCCTGCGGTCCATCCCGGCGGGCGAGACGCGGACCTACGGCCAGCTGGCGGCGGCGATCGGCGCGCCGAAGGCGGTGCGCGCCGCGGGCCTGGCCAATGGCCAGAATCCGGTCGCCGTCATCGTGCCCTGCCATCGGGTGATCGGGGCCAACGGGACGCTGACCGGCTATGCGGGCGGGCTGGAGCGCAAGCGCTGGCTTCTGGAGCATGAGCGCCGCGCCTGAGGTGATGCCTCCTGTGGCCGCGGCGCCGAAGGCCGGTCGCGGGCGTACGCAAACACTTGCATTTCGCCGCCATCCGCCTAGATTGTCCCTGCTTATGCTGAAAGTGAGCATAAGTCGGCGACGGTCAGGGCGATCGGTCGCCGTTCTTCGGGCCTCTGATTTGCTCAGATAGAGCAAAAGGTGGATGCGAAATGGCGGATGGCGCGTTCGGACTGTCGGAAGCACTGGCGCGGGAAACCGCGCCGGTCTGGGCCAAGGTCAAGGATCATGTGACGCCCATGGAGTGGCCGGCGCAGGCCGCGCTGATCCACGAGATCAATGCGCTGAAGAAGACGCGCGACGCCGTCATCCTGGCCCACAACTATATGACGCCGGAGATCTTCCACGGGGTCGGCGACTATGTGGGCGACAGCCTGGGACTGGCCAAGGAGGCCGCGCGCTCGAACGCGAAGGTCATCGTCCAGGCGGGCGTGCATTTCATGGCCGAGACCTCGAAGATCCTGAGCCCCGACAAGACCGTTCTGATCCCCGACCTGCGCGCCGGTTGCTCGCTGGCGGCCTCGATCACCGGCGCCGATGTACGGCTGATCAAGCAGCGCTACCCGGACCTGCCGGTGGTGACCTATGTAAACACCACCGCCGACGTGAAGGCCGAGACCGACATCTGCTGCACCAGCGCAAACGCCGTGCAGGTGGTGGAGTGGGCGGCGAAGGAATGGGGCGTCGACCGGGTGATCCTGATCCCGGACGAGTTCCTGGCGCGCAACGTCGCGGCCCAGACGAATGTCGGCATCATCGCCTGGAAGGGCCGCTGCGAGGTGCATGAACGGTTCACGGCCGCCGACATCGTCGAGATGCGGGCCGCCTGGCCCGGCGCCGAGATTCTGGCGCATCCGGAGTGCCCGGATGACGTGCTGGCGGCTTCGGACTTCGCCGGATCGACGGCGGCGATGATCGACTATGTCACGGCGCGTCGGCCCCGGCAGGTGGTCATGCTGACGGAATGCTCGATGGCGGCGAATGTCGCCGGCGATGTGCCGGAGGTGCAGTTCATCGGCCCCTGCAACCTGTGCCCGCATATGAAGCGGATCACCCTGGAGAACATCCGCGACTGCCTGCTGAACATGCAGTTCGAGGTGACGGTGCCCGAGGATATCGCGGAGCGCGCCCGGCTGGCCGTGCAGCGGATGGTGGACCTGCCGCCCCCGGCGGTTCCGGCCCGCTACGACATGATCAAGGCGCGCCATCATGTGGCGGTGGAGCTGATCTGATGCATTACGTCCCGCCGGTCCGCGCCGTGGCGACCGTCGACAGGCGCAGCCTGCGGCTTCTCGCCCTGCTGGCCTTGTGGCTGCGCCCGGAAAAGGCCACGTCGTCCGGATGACCGACAGCAACACGCCTCGTCCCGGCCCCTGGGACGCCAAACCGGGCCCGACCGCCGCGCCTCCGCCCCGCGCGGCGGCGCCGAGCAATCCGCGCGCCGTCCAGGAAACCCTGGACAAGGGCCAGCATCCGCTCTGGGCCCTGGTCTCGACCCTGCTGCTGGGCGGGCTGATCTGGTGGTTCACCGGCAGCTGGATCGCCGTCGTGGCCATCCTGTTTGGCCTGCTGGTGCACGAGTACGGACATGTGCTGGCGATGAACGCCTATGGCATGGGGCCGGCCCGCATCTATGTGGTGCCCTTCGTGGGCGGCATGGCCAAGGCGCAGCGCCTGGCCGAGAGCGAGTGGCACGGCGTTCTGGTGTCCCTGGCCGGCCCGGCCTTCGGCCTGCTGGCGGCCATTCCCTTCTTCGGCCTCTACATCGTCACGGGGCAGGGGATGTGGCTGGAGGGGGTGTTCTACATCGCCATCCTGAACCTGCTGAACCTCGCCCCCGCGCCGCCGCTGGACGGATCCAAGGCGTTGGGCCCGGTGCTGGCCCTGATCCATCCCATGGTCGAGAAGGTCGCCATGATCCTGGTCGGGGTCGTGGTCGTGGTCTGGGGGATCAGCAACGGCAGCTACATCTTCGCCGCCTTCCTCGGCTTCGCCCTTTACGGCCATCTGCGGCGCGGCCACTGGCGGCCTGAGGGCCGGCGGCTGACGCCGGCCGAGGCGGGACGCAGCGTCGGTCTGTTCGCCCTGACGGCGGCCGCCTGTTGCGCCGTGGCCCTGTCCGGCCTGATGCCGATAGCCGGCTCCTTCGACCAGGCCCTCGCCATCGGGACGAGCTATTTCGAGTTCGGCCGTTGAGCCGCACCGTCCATCATGACGGGCCGCTGATCATCGGCGGCGGACTGGCGGGGCTGTCGGCCGCGCTGGAGGCCGGGCCGCGCAAGACGCTGGTCGTCACGCCGGCCCCCCTGCTGCAGGCCTGCTCCTCGGCCTGGGCCCAGGGCGGGGTGGCTGCGGCCCTGTCGGCGGGCGATGCGCCGGCCCTGCATGCGGCGGATACCGCCGCGGCCGGGGCCGGGCTGGTCGAGACCGGGGCGACGGAGGTCCTGACCGGCGACGGGCGGGCCACGGTGGAGTGGCTGGCCTCGCTGGGCGCCCCCTTCGACCGCGACGCCGCCGGCGGCTTCGCCGTCAGTCTTGAGGCCGCCCATTCCCGCGCCCGGGTCGCCCGGGTCGGCGGCGACGGGGCGGGGCGGGCGATCCTCTCGGCCCTGATCGCGGCGGTTCGCGCCGCTCCGCACATCGAGGTCTGGGAAGACGGCCGGCTGCGCGGCCTGATCCGGGACGCGAGCGGGCGGGTGCGCGGCGTCCTGATCGAGCGCGGCGTTCCGGGTTCCGGGCGGATGGTCGAGGTTCTGGCGCCCGCGGTGGTGCTGGCCACGGGCGGCGCCGGCGGCCTGTTCGCCCGGACCACGACGCCGGTGGCCCTGCTGGGCGAGGGCATGGCCCTGGCCTATGGCGCCGGTGCGGAAATCCTTGACCCTGAATTCGTGCAATTCCATCCGACCGCCATCGACGTCGGGCTCGACCCCATGCCGTTGGCGACCGAGGCCCTGCGCGGCGAAGGCGCACGGCTGGTGGACGGCGGCGGCCGGTTCCTGCTGGGCGAGGCGGCGGACGCCGATCTGCAGCCGCGGGACGTGGTGGCGCGGGCGGTGCACGCGGCGCGGGCCGACGGTGGCGGGGCCTTCCTCGACTGCCGGACCGCGATCGGCGACCGTCTGCCCGAGGAATTCCCGGCCGTGTTCGCCGCCTGCATGCGGGCCGGACTGGACCCGCGCGAGACGCCGATCCCGGTAGCGGCGGCGGCGCACTATCACATGGGCGGGATCGCCGCCGGGCCCGATGGACGCACCAGCCTGCCGGGCCTGTTCGCGGTCGGTGAATGCGCCGCGACCGGGGTGCACGGCGCCAACCGGCTGGCCTCCAACTCCCTGCTCGAGGCGGCGGCCTTCGGACGGAGGACGGGCCGGGCGGCGGCGCTGGAGACCTCGGCCACGGGCGCGACCCTGCCGGTTCGCACGGTCCCCGACCTGTCGCCCGAGGCGCTGCAGACCCTGCGCGAGACGATGAGCCGCGACGTCGGCGTGGTCCGCGATGCGGCGGGTCTGGCCGGGGCGCTGGAGGTCATGGCGCGGCTGGAGGCGGCGGCGCCGGGCGCCCTGCCGCTGGTCGCGGCCCGGCTGATCGCCGAGGCGGCGCTGGCGCGGCGCGAGAGCCGCGGCGGACATTTCCGCTCGGACTATCCGGCCGCGGCCCCCGTGGCGGAGCATGCGAGACTGCGCGCGCAACTACAGGCTGCAAAGCCTTCCGCGCCGGTGGAAAGGGCGGCATAGTGTCCGGAGGAGGCAGGCCCGTGACCACGCCCGAATTCGAAGTCCGCGAAGACCCGGCGACGTTCCGGTTCACGTTCGACCAGTTCGAACAGATGGTCGAAGACGGCATGTTCCAGGATGTCTGGAATCGCGTGGAGCTCCTTGACGGGAGAATTGTCGAAATGGCGCCGGGTTCGGACCAGCACGGCAAGACCAGCGCAGAGCTGATCTACCTCATCGCGGCGGGGCTTCGCGCCGCCGGGCTGAATGCGGCGTTCGGCGTTCGCACGGACGGAACGGTCCGCATCGGGGAGTACAGCGCGCCTGAGCCGGATGTGTTCGTGGTGCGCAATTTTTCCGGTCGGACGTACGCCGAGGCCTCCGACGTCGCCCTGCTGGTCGAGGTCTCGATCTCCACGCGGGCGGACGATCTGAAGATCAAGATGCCGATGTATGCGCGCGCCGGCGTTCCCGAGGCCTGGTTGGTGGAGCCCGAGGCCCGGCTGGTCCGCATCTTCCGCGATCCGCGCCCGGACGGGAGCTGGGGTCATGAGTCGGTCGTGACCGAGGGCGTGGTCGCGCCGCTGTTCTCGGACCGGGTGCGCGTCGATCTGGCGGAACTGTTCTGAACTCCATGCTCCCTGACATCCTGATCGAACCCGTTGTGCGCGCGGCGCTGGCCGAGGATCTCGGCCGGGCGGGCGATGTGACCGCCCGGGCCTGCATCCCCGAGGGCGCGCGGATGCGGGCCGTGTTCGCGGCGCGCAAGGCCGGGGTGCTGGCCGGGATCGACTGCGTGCGGCTGGCCGTGCTGGCCATGGACCCCGGGGCGTCCATTGATCTGAAGCGGCGCGACGGCGACGCCTTCGAGGCGGGCGCCGTGCTGGCCGAGGTCGAGGCCGACGCGCGGGCCTTTCTCGCCGCCGAGCGGACGGCGCTGAACCTGCTGGGCCGGATGTGCGGGATCGCCACCCTGACCCGGGCCTATGTCGAGGCCGTCGCCGGCACGAAGGCGCGGATCGCCGACACCCGCAAGACCACCCCGGGCCTGCGGGCGCTGGAGAAGCATGCGGTGCTGTGCGGCGGCGGGGTCAACCATCGCTTCGGCCTGGATGACGCCATCCTGATCAAGGACAACCACGTCGCCGTCTGCGGCGGCGTCGGCGAGGCGGTGCGCCGGGCGCGCGCCGCGGTCGGCCACCTGATGAAGGTCGAGGTCGAGGTCGACGGCCTGGACCAGCTGGACGAGGCCCTGGCCGCCGGGCCTGACGTGATCATGCTGGACAATTTCACCCTGCCGATGCTGCGCGAGGCGGTGGCCCGCACCGGCGGCCGGATCACTCTGGAGGCGTCGGGCGGGGTCAATCTGGAGACCGTGCGCGGCATCGCCGGGACGGGCGTCGACGTGATCTCGGTCGGGGCCCTGACCCATTCGGCGCCGGCGCTGGACGTGGGCCTGGACGCCGTGGCGGTCTGACCGGGCGACTACTGTTCCGGAACGGGGCGGGATGTCGGGGGTTGTTTCGGGACGGAAGGAGATCCCCATGCCCCATGCCCCCCGGATTCCGAACGAACAGACCAGCTTCGCCGACAAGGGCGCGCAGTCGGTCGACGAGGCGGCCAATTCCGACCGGCGCGACCTGAAGACGGGGGCCCAGTCGGGTCAGCCCGGCGACGCCGACGTCAACCTCGACACCCAGGGCCGGTTTGGCAACCTGAAGCAGAACCTGACCAATCAGTGGAAGGTTCAGGATCGCTGATCATGGCCAACAACCAGCACACCCCCGAACCGGTCGACGAGAAGCGCTGGGGCGGCCCAGGCTCCAGCCACCAGAACGCGGACCGCGAGCCGCCTACGTTCGAGGATCCGCGCGAAGGCGGTCCGACCAATCCCCGGAACAGCAAGGTTTCAGGCGGCGGCGGCGAGCGCGACCTCAAGCACAGCCATGACGACGATCATCGGTCGTCCAAGGGCGACCGTGACGCCTGAACGGCTTCAGGCGGCGGGGGCGGTCTGGACGACGACCGCTTCGGCGGCGGGCGCCGGACTGGCGGCCGCGGGGGCGGGCGCGGACGGCTTCGCGGCGTCGGCGTCGGAGCCCTGCTCCTGGGCGATCAGCAGATTATAGGCCACGGCGCCGGCTTCGCGCACGGGGCCGGTCGGGTCGAGGCTGGCCTGGATCAGGCGCGGCGCATCGGCGTCGACCGACGGCCGGGCGGCGTAGGTGAAGGCGCCGCGCGAGCCCGAACGACCGCCGAAGCGATAGAACAGATGGTCGCCGACCTGGCCGACGCGGACCAGCGAATTGCGCCAGCCGGGCGAGACGCCGGTGGTGTGGAAATGGGTGGCGTTGCCGACGTTGGCGTAGACGGCGCCGGACAGGGCGCTGGAGGCGACCTCGCGGGCCCGGTCCCAGGCGGCCCGGTTGACCCGGCCGCGCATCGAGCCGTCGCAGGTGAAGCTGAACTGGCACCCGGTGCGGCGGCCCGCGCCCTGGAAGACCACGCCGCAGACGCTGTTGGGGAAGGCGGAGTGACGCACGCGGTTCAGCACCACCTGGGCTACGGCGCGCATGCCGTCGCGGCCTTCGCCGCGGGCCTCGTAATAGGCGGCCTGGGTCAGGCAATCGAGATCGCGCGAGGCGTCCAGCGCGCCGCCGAGGCGGAAGGGCAGGGCGGCGACCGGGCCGGTCAGGCTGACCCGGCGCAGATTGGCGTCGGGCTGGGCGCGCAACTGTTCCAGACGGGCGGTCAGGAGTTCGGCCTGACGGTCGCGCTGGGCGCCGCCGGCGACGGTATAGGGGTCATGTCGCCGCGCGATGGCCAGGGCGCTCTCGTCCAGACCGCCGGCGGCCGCGGCGAGGGCTTCCTCGGTGAAGCCGGCCGCGGTGGCGCCCTCGATGCGTTCGGCTTGGGCGCGCACGGTCGTGGCCTTGGCCGCCGTGCCGCCCAGATAGGCGCAGCCGATCGCCAGTCCCACCAGTGCGCCGAACGCCGCCGCCGCCGAACCGGGCCGAATCCGGGCCACACGATCGACAGGAGGGTTCACGCGCGTCTGTTGGGCGTTCGGCAAGGGCTCAGTCCTGTACGGCAGGGCGCAATGCCGCCCCCGGGTAGTCTCGCAACCGGGCGACCCTCTCCAATCCCTGGAGACCGGCGTCGCGATCCGCTTGCGGTAAATCGACGGTCGGCGAACGGGCCGACGGTCGAGGAAGCGCCTTAAGCCAGCCGTTTGTGGCGCCAATGTGGTTGATTCGCAAGATTCGCGTGCGGCGCAACATCGCGGTTCGCTTCCGCGGTATCCGGGAGGCAACCGTACCACCGATCCGGATCGTCGGATTCAGTGAAAGGGTCCGATACTGTATTTGTCAACACGCGGACAACACGAACCGAGTGTCTTCACCCTGGGCGCCGACTGTCCGGGTTGCTTTCTATTGTCTTCGGATCGTCTGTCTGGATGCGCTTGACTTGAACCTGTCCGCCGGAACCGTGCCGGGCGCGCCGCGTTCAAGCTCCGCCATTGGAAGGATTTCGCCATGAAACGCACAGCCATTACGCTCGTCCTCGCTGTCACCGCCCTCGCGGCCGCCGCCTGCGGCCAGACCATCGAACAGAGGGCCGCGACCGGCGCCATCGCCGGCGCCGTCGTGGCCGGACCGGTGGGGGCCGCCGTGGGCGGCGCCGCGGGCGCTGCGGTCGGTCAGGCCGAGAAGCCGAACTGACACAGTTCGCCATCGAGTGAGCGGGCGGCGGCCCTCGTCGCCTCGCAAACTTGATTTCCGCGCCCATATAGGGTTAGCGACGCGCCGGGCTGCGCTGCACAGCGCCCGGCCGCGTTCCAGCGCATCCACAAACGATCAAGGACATCGACGCCCTCCGCATGAGAGATCTGAAACAGACCGGCTTCACCGACCGCCTCACGGCCCAGCAGGAGGCCAAGAAGGCCCTGCTCGCCCGGTTCAAGCCCAAGGCCGCCGCCCCCGATCCCGAATTCGACAAGCTGGCCGCCAAGCGCGCCGCCGAGAAGGAGGTCCTGCGCCAGCAGCATGAACTGGCCAAGGCCGAAGCGCGCCGGGAAAAGGCCGAGCGGGAAGCCGCGCGGCTGGCCGCCGACGCCCAGGCCCAGGAAGCGGTCGAGGCCGAGAAGCGCGCCGCCCGCAAGGAGCGCAAGGCCTTGACCAAGGAAGAGCAGAAGGCTGCTCGCGACGCCCGCTACGCCGCCCGCAAGGCGCGCACGCGCTGATCACACGACCGGCCGGCCGTCAGGCCGGCCGGTCGCGTCTCAGGACAGTTCGCCCAGGATGCGCGCCAGCTGTTCGCCTGAATAGGGTTTGCGCAGGAACGGCCAGGGCGCGTCCGCCAGGGCCGCGTCCACATCCTCGCCGGCATAGCCCGAGGTCAGCACCACCCGCATCGCCGGGTAGTCGCGTCCGCAGAGGCGCGCCAGTTCGATGCCGGTCATGCCGCCGGGCATCACCACATCGCTCAGCATCATGTCGAACCGCTCGCGTTTGAGCAGGTCCAGCGCCTGCGGCCCGGTCTCGACCGCGCGCACCTCCAGGCCGAGGCCTTCCAGCAGCTCCAGGGCCACGGCGGCGACGCTGACGTCGTCCTCGACCAGCAGCAGACGGCGTCCCGCAGCCATGGGCCGTGCCGCCGCCAGGCCGGCGTCGACGAGCAGGCCGGCGTTCTCGGCCTGCGGCGGCAGGAAGAGCTTGATCTCGGTTCCCTTGCCGACCGTGGAGGACACCTGGGCGGCGCCGCCGCTCTGACGCGCGAAGCCATAGACCTGGCTGAGGCCCAGCCCGGTGCCCTTGCCGACGGCCTTGGTGGTGAAGAAGGGTTCGAAGACGCGCGCGATGACCTCGGGCGACATGCCGGCGCCGTTGTCCGTGACGCTGACGCAGACATAGTCGCCGGCCGGCAGATCGGTCACCTCGCCCGGACCGACGGCGCAGGACAGGGTCTGGATCGTGATCCGGCCCTTGTCGCCGACGGCGTCGCGGGCGTTGACGACCAGATTCAGCAGGGCCGCCTCGAACTGGGAGGGGTCGACGCTGACCCGCGCCCCGCCGCGACGCAGCTTCAGCTTGAACTCGACAGCCTCGCCCACGGCGCGGCGCAGAAGGGGCTCGCTCTCGCGGATCTGGACATTGAGGTCGACGGCCTCGGGCCGGAGGGCCTGCCGCCGGGAGAAGGCCAGCAACTGGTGGGTCAGGCCCTCGCCGCGCCGCGCCGCCGCCAGGGCCGCCTCGCCGAGCTTCTGGCGTTTGGCGGCGTCATTGGGCGAGCGCAGCATGATGTCGAGGGCCCCGATCACCACGGTGAGCAGGTTGTTGAAGTCGTGGGCGACGCCGCCGGTGAGGCGGCCGACCGCCTCCATACGCTGGGCGTGCATCAGATCGGCCTCGGCCTTGGCCTTCTCGGCGAGGGCCTCCCCGACCCGCTCCTCGAGCAATTCATTGATGCGCTTGAGGTCTTCTTCGGCACGCTTGGCCTCGGTGATGTCGATGTTGGCCCCGACGTACCCCTGGAAGGCGCCCGCGCCGTCAAACCGGGGCAGGCCCTCGCAGCGCAGCCAACGTTCGCCCAGGGTGGGATGGAGGATGCGGACCAGACCCTCGAACCGGTCGCGGTTCTGGAAGGCGGTGTTGAAGGCGTCGGTGAAGGCGGCGGCGTCTTCGGGATGGAGCAGCCGATGCCAGCCGTCCCCGATCTGGTCCTCCGACTCGATGCCGAAGAAGGCGCGGTAGCGGCGGTTGGCGAAGCTGGGCCGCCCCTCGGCGTCCAGCATCCAGATCAGGGCCGGCGCGCTGTCGGCCACGGTGCGGAAACGGGTCTCGGATTCCAGCAGCCGGGCCTGGGCTTCCCGGATGTCCGTCACGTCGAAGGCCACGCCGACGAAGCCGATGATCTCGCCGTCCGCGCCCAGCCGCGGCCGGGAGAAGGATTTCAGCCAGCGATATTCGCCGTCGTGGCGAAGATAGCGCGCCTCCATCGAGAAGGGCTCGCCCGAGGCCTCGCCGGCCAGGGATTCCCCGAGGACCCGTTCGTGGTCATCCGGGTGGATGACCGCCCGCCAGTCGGCGAGTCGCGCCTCTTCGTAGGTCCCGCCATTATAGGCGACATAGGCCTCGTTGACGAAGGCGCGGGTCCGGTCCTGCTGGGTCACCCAGATCAGCACTGGCGCCGTGTCGGCGATGGCGCGGAAGCGCTGCTCGCTCTCACGAACCTCGGCCTCGGCCCGGGTGCGTTCGACCTCCGTCCAGGTCCGCAGGGCGACGTCCTGCAGCAGGGCGGTTTCGGCCGGGCTCCATTCACGCGGGGAGGAGTGGTGGGCGTACAGGAAGGCGCGCAGGCCGCCGCTGCGGATCACGGGCGCGCGCATCAGGGCCCGCGTCTCGAGCCGCCGGAACACGTCCAGGGCGTCGCGCGTGCGGGGGTCCTTCTCGACATCGGCGATACTGATCAACTGACCTTCGGCCAGGTCCGCGATCAGGTCCGCGCCCAGTTCCGCGAGGCTGAACTCGCCTTCGGCGCTGATCACGCCTGCCGTCCAGTCGCGGGTCATCGACACGAGGCCTCGTTCCTGGTCGATCACACCGTAGCCGACACGATCCGCGCCGAGCTCGACCCCCAGGGCCCGTTCGACCTCCAGAATGACGGCCTCGGGGGAGGTCAGGTCGCGCACCCGGTCCACCAGGGCCAGCAGGAAGGTCTGCCGTCGCTCCTGGCGTTCGAGGGCGTCGAGCGCCTCCCGGGTCTCAGTGGTGTCGAACGACATGCCGACATAGCCGAGGAAGACGCCGTCGCCGGCGAAGCGCGGCTTGACCGAAATCCGCATCCATCGCCAGACGCCGTCGGCGCGCTGGAAGCGCGCTTCAAAGCCGTAGGGCAGGCGGCGGGGGCGGGCCTCCGCCATGGCCGCCTCGACGCCGGCCTGGTCGTCAGGGTGGATCGCCAGCTTCCACACATCGCCCAGGATCCGGTCCGCCGGCTGACCATAGAATTCGACCAGGGCCGCATTGACGAATTCGACCTCGGCCTCGGCGTTGGTCATCCAGACGGGCGAGGGCGCCGTGTCGGCCATCAGGCGGAAGCGGGACTCGCTCTCGCGCAGCGCCGCCTCGGCCGCCCGGGCCTCGGTGACGTCAACGTTGACGCCGATCATCCCGCCATAGGTTCCGTCCGGCTCGACCCGGGGGTGGGCGTCGGTGTGCAGAACGCGCCATTGACCGTCGTGACGAAGGTACCGCCCCTCGATTTCGAACGGGGCCTGACGCTGACCGGCGTCGACCGTCGTCGCCAGCACCCGCGCGGCGTCCTCCGGGTGGATCAGGGCCGTGAAATCGAAGCCCTCGAGCGATTCCGGAGCGGCCCAGAACTCGCGCTGGGCGGCGTTGAGATGCACGCATTTGCCGGTCGCATCGCTCATCCAGAGCATGACCGGGGCGTGTTCGCTGATCAGGCGCAGCTGGTGTTCGCGCTCGTCGATGCGGGCCCGGGAGGTGCGCAGGGCGTCGAGCGAGGCGTCAAGCGCTCCGACCATATCGCGCAGGGCGGCGGCGACCGCGGTGACGAACAGGCCGACGACCACGAAATTGAAGGTGGCCACCCGGCCCAGCGGGTCGGCCAGGCCGACGCCGATGGTGTCGAAACCGACGACCGCCCAGCCGCCGAGCAGGCAGGCGACGGTCGCGGTCAGCCCGGCCAGACGGCCGGCGGCCAGAGAGGCGACGATCACTGCGGGCAGCAGGATCATGAAGCCGGTCACATTGCCGTAGAAGCCGCTCAGGGCGGCGCGGATCGCGAGGATCGCGACGGCCGCGCCGGCGCCGACGAGAATCGACACCCACCATGGACGCGCCTTGACGCGCGCCAGCCGCGTGACGGCCGCGCCTATACTGAACATACGACCGAAATCCCCAACGCGCCCATACACCCCGCTCGCGCACGCGATGCAGTCGAACGTATTGGACCGTCTTGCGTTCCAGCAAGCGCGAGTATTGCGACGCGTTCCCTGGAAGGGCGCCGCGGTTCATCCGACGGGCGTAGCAGCGGTCGAAAACGGGCCGCTGCGCGCTCCCGAGGCGTGGAGACTTGACCGACCGCTGCTTTTCCGCCTGAAAAGCGCCCCGCTTGGCGCTTAGTCGTCACGGTTCTCCGGCAGGATGCCGGAGTTTGGAGTCGAGGATGGCCAGGATCGACTGGACCGCGAAGCTGAAGAAGACCCGCCGGCTGCTGGCCGCCGCGCCCGTGGTGCTGGCGGTCTTCGGCGTGGCCATGGCCGCCAGCTCCACGCCTCGTCCCGAGATCGATCGGCGCGCCGAGACGGTGCGCAGCCTGACCGGCGGCGACCTGGGCGCCCGCGGCCTGGCCGCCATCACCGGCCGCATGGACCCGTCGCAGCTGGCCATCGCCCTGCGCCATGACCCGAGCGAGCGCCGCGCGGCCTTCTATGGCCTGACCCCCGGCTGGGAAAGCCTGACCCTGGCCGGCCGGCCGACGCTGGACTTCGGCGCCACCGGTCTTGACGCCATGAAGCTCAACGCCGCGACCCCGAACGCGTCGGGCTATCTCCGCGTCGCCGCGCCCTTCGTGTTCAAGCCGGCGACGGCCGAAGACCGCCGCCGCGCCCTGCGCTGCCTGACCCAGGGCATCTATTACGAGGCCGCGCTCGAGCCGACCGAAGGCCAGGAGGCCGTGGCCCAGGTGATCCTGAACCGCGTGCGCGATCCCAACTATCCCAACTCCGTCTGCGGCGTGGTCTTCGAGGGCGCTGAACGGACCACCGGTTGCCAGTTCAGCTTCACTTGCGACGGCGCCCTGGCCCAGGCGCCGGTCGGCTGGGCCTGGAATCGGGCGCGGCTGGTGGCCGAACGGGCCCTGGCCGGCGCCGTCTCGGCCCGCGTCGGCACCGCGACCCACTACCACGCCGACTACGTCCACCCCTGGTGGGCGCCGACGCTGAACAAGCTGACCCAGATCGGGGCGCACATCTTCTATCGCTGGAAGGGCGTTTACGGCGAGCCGGCGGCGTTCCGCCAGGCCTACGCCGGCCGCGAGCCCCTGATCGACGAAGCCCGTTTCTCCCGTCCGCGGGTGCAGATCGTCTCCGCCAGCGACGCCCAGCTCGCCCTCGACCAGGCCCTGGCCAATGGCGAGTCGGTCATGCGCACCGTCGAGATCGACGGCCAGACCCGGGTCGTCGGGGTCGCTTCCCTGGGCGGCCGGCGCCAGGCCACCGCCGCCGACATCGCCGCCATCAACCAGCGTCTCGCGGCCTTCGAGGCGCCGGCTGCGCCGGCGTCCGACGAGCCGATCCGTACGGCCCCGCCCGGCGTGACGACGATGGACGTCGAGGAAGTGGGCCGGCCGGCCGCCTGAGGCCGCGATGGAACAGACTCGCGCCGGACGCATTCCTGCCCCGGCGCGAGGCAGACCGCCCCCCGACACCGTGACCGAGACTTCCGTCTCCGGGCGGCCCCGCCTAGCCTGCACCTAGACCGAAGACCGTGGCGCCTCGGCGCACGGGGAAGGGCGCCGATTGACCGTTTCCACCCAAAGCAATCCCGACGCCATTGAGGCCGAGCGGCTCCGTGTCCTGCGCTCTTTCGACATTCTCGACACCGATCCGGAACAGGCCTTCGACGATGTGATGTTGCTGGCGGCGCGGATCTGCGACGCGCCGGTGGGGATGGTGAGTCTGGCGGCCGGCGACCGGCAGTGGTTCAAGGCCGGGGTCGATCTGCCGGCCATCGGCCCGGCGGGGGCCTTCTGCGGGCATGCGATGCGCTGGCCCGGGGTGACCCAGGTGCGGGACGCCGCCCTCGACCCGCAATTCGCCGACCATCCGCTGGTGACCGGGCCGACCGGGTTCCGCTTCTACGCCGGGGCCCCCCTGATCGACGACCAGGGGCTGGCGCTGGGCGTCCTGTGCGTCTTCGACAGTCGGCCCCGGCCCGACGGGCTGGACGAGACCCAGCGGATGACCCTGGAGGTGCTGGCCCGGCAGGTCATGGCCCTGCTTGAGCGCCGTCGCGCCCTGCGCGAACGCCGGCGCAGCGACGAGGCCGCCACCGCCGCGGTCGAGGCCGCGCGTCAGGTGACGGGGAAGCTGGCCGAGAGCGACGCCCGTTTCCAGGCCATCGCCGACAGCATGCCGCAGATGGTCTGGTCCTCGCGCCCTGACGGCCACCACGACTACTATAACGCCCGCTGGTACGCCTTCACCGGCGCGGCGGAAGGCTCGACCCTGGGCGACGCCTGGGGCGACATGATCCACCCGGAAGACCAGGAGCGGGCCCGGACCGCCTGGCGGGCCTCCCTGTCCACGGGCGAGCCGTATGAGGTCGAGTACCGGCTGCTCCACCATACGGGGTCCTACGCCTGGACGCTCAGCCGGGCGATGCCGATCCGCAATGCCGAGGGGGCGGTCACGCGCTGGTTCGGGACCGGGACGGACATCGCCGAGATGAAGCGGCTGGAGCAGGCGAAGGCCCTGTTGAGTCAGGAGCTGAGCCACCGGATCAAGAACATCTTCGCGGTGATCTCGGCCCTGCTGGCCCTGTCGGCGCGGCAGTATCCCGAGGCCAAGGCCTTCGCCAGGGCCGCCCGGACCCGGATCTCGGCCTTGGCGCGGGCCCATGAGTTCGTCCGGCCGCACACGGAATCGAGCCGCCCCAGTCTCGACGGCACCACCTTGCACGCCTTCCTGCGCGACCTGTTCCTGCCATACGACGCCGAGAACGGCGAGCCGCGCGTGGCGGTCAGCGGGGACGACGCGGATTTCGACGACCAGGCCGCGACGCCGGTCGCCCTGCTGTTTCACGAACTGGCCACCAATGCCGCGAAATACGGGGCCCTGTCGGTTCCCGAAGGCCGGGTCGAACTCACCACCCGGGGCCAGGGCGACCGCTATGTGATGACCTGGCGCGAACGCGGCGGCCCGGCCCTGAGCGGACCGCCGCAGGGCGCTGGCTTCGGCTCTTCCCTGCTGGCGCTGTCGGTCGAGGGGCAGCTGGGCGGCGGCCTGGAACAGACCTGGGCCCGCAAGGGCCTGGAGGTCGTCGCCGATATTCCGGCCACGGCCCTCGCTCCGCGCCGGGCGGCGGGACAATTGACTTGAACCGGCGTCCTCGCCCCGCGTTCAGCGGGAACAAGTCCGTAGTGAATCGAAACCAATGACTGCGCGTATCCTGATTATCGAAGACGAAGCGCTGGTGGCGATGGAGCTGCGCTTCGTGCTGGAGGACCTGGGCTATTCCGTCGTCGGCACGGCGCCGGACGCGCGCACGGCCCTGGCCCTGGCGTCGCGCGGCGGCATCGATCTCGCTCTTGTCGACATCCACCTGTCCGACGGGGCCACCGGCGTGGGCCTCGGCCAGCAACTCGGCGAGGCGCACCGGATCACCGTGCTCTACATGACGGCCAATCCCGGCATGGTCAGCCATGGCGTTCCCGGCACCATGGGCGTCCTGACCAAGCCGACCGACGAGGGCTGCGTCCGCGAGGCGGTCGAGTACGCCCTGCATCTCCGTCGTGGCGAGCCTGCCCCGCTGGTCCCGCCCGGTCTGAAAATGTTCAGCTGAGGCGGACGGCGGTCACCAGACCCCGATCTTCTCCGCCTGTTTGTGCGAGATCGGATGGTGGGCGCGGGCGTGGTCTTCCTCGGCCAGGAAGCGAACGGCCTCCAGCGCGGCCATACAGCCCATGCCCGCCGCGGTGACGGCCTGACGGTAGATGTCGTCGGTGACGTCGCCGGCGGCCCAGACGCCCTCGATGGCCGTGGCCGCCGTTCCGGGCTTCACCACCAGATAGCCGCCCTGTTTGGTTTCCAGCTGGCCGGCGAACAGTTCCGACGACGGGGCGTGGCCGATGGCGATGAAGACGCCGTCGGCGGTCAGGTCGCGGGTCTCGCCGGTCTGGACGTTCTTCAGCCGCGCGCCGGTGACGTTGACGCCGCCGAAGCTGTTGGTCTCGCCGAGGATCTCGTCGATGGCGGAGTTCCAGATCACCTCAACCTTCGGATTGGAGAACAGCCGGTCCTGCAGGATGCGTTCGGCGCGGAACTCGTCGCGGCGGTGCACGACGGTCACTTTGGAGGCGAAATTGGTCAGGAACAGCGCCTCCTCGACGGCGGTGTTGCCGCCGCCGACGACGATGACCTCCTTGCCGCGGTAGAAGAAGCCGTCGCAGGTGGCGCAGGCCGAGACGCCGAAGCCCTGGTATTTGGCCTCGCTCTCGATGCCCAGCCATTTGGCCTGGGCGCCGGTTGAGATGATCACGGTCTCGGCGAGAAGTTCGGTCCCCGAGTCGAGCGTCAGGCGGAAAGGCCGCTGGCTCAGGTCGGCCTTGATCACGATGTCCTCGATGATCTCGGTGCCGACATGCTCGGCCTGGGCGCGCATCTGCTCCATCAGCCAGGGGCCCTGGATGACGTCGGCGAAGCCGGGATAGTTCTCGACATCGGTGGTGATGGTCAGCTGTCCGCCGGGCTGCAGGCCGGCGATGACCACCGGGTTCAGCAGGGCGCGGGCGGCGTAGATGGCGGCGGTCCAGCCGGCGGGGCCGGAGCCGATGATGGCGACGCGGACGGTTCGGGGCGTGTTCATGCCCCTATTTAGGCGTTGATTCCCCCTCGCGCGATGCCAGGCTGTCGCCTGTTCACAACTCTTGTCGGAGGAAGACGTGGCGCAAACCAGCTTCATGGGCATCGGCATCGCCCTCGGCGTCGCGATCGGCACGGCGATCGGCCTCTCGATGGGCAATGTGGCCGTCGGCGTCGGCCTCGGGATCGGCGTCGGCCTGGCGATCGGAATCGCCATGGACGCCGGCCGGCAGGGCCGGAACGGAAAGGACTCAGGGTCGGGAGACGGCGCCTATTCCCCGGACGGCCGGGACGCCGACGGCGGGTCCGACGGCGGCGGGGGCGGAGACGGCGGCGGAGACTGAACCCGCGACGCGTCAGGACCGTCGCAGGCGCTTCAGGATTTCGGTCGCGGCGCGGTCCGTCTCGGCCAGCGGCGCATAGCTCCAGCCGGCCAGCGAACCGTCGAAGGGCCGCGCCGCGCCCCGTTCCTGCAAGTCGGCGTGCAAGCGGGCGAATTTGTCCGCCGGCTTCAGCGGGATCATCGGCAGGATGTGGACAGGCGCGCCGGTCGAGGCCGCCTCGGCCGCCATGTTGGCGCTGTCCTCGGTGACCAGGATGTGGTCCGCGGATTCCAGGAAGGCGAAATAGGGGTTCGGCCCCTCGCCGTCCCAGATCAGGCCGGGCAAGTGTCGCAGCCGCGCGGTCATGGCCGCCTTCGCCGCGTCCGGGGTACGGCGCGAGAAGGTCAGCATCAGCGAGCCGCCGACGGCCTCGACCGCCGCCGCGATCCGGTCGGCCATGTCGGCGGCGTGGGCCTCGGTCAGGTCGAAGGCGCGCGACCGGCCGCCGACCAGCACGGCGACGCGGGGCCGGGGCAGGGGCTCCAGACGGTCCCTGAAGATAGCGGCGCCCTCGGCCAGCCGGATCGCCGTCACCCGGTGCGGCGAACCGGTGACCGACAGGACGTTGGCGCCCGTGACCTCATCATGGGCCGGGGCGACGATCAGGTCATACACGCTGTTGCGCCAGCGCGGGTCCTGGGTCTGGACCACGAAGGTCTTGCCGCCCGACCGTTCCTCCACCCGCGCCGACAGGGGCAGGGTCGCCCGACCGGTCGCGATCCACAGGTCCGGCCAGAGCTCGCCCGCGGCGGGTTCGGTGGGGTCGGACGACAGGTCCAGCATCCACGACGCCTTCAGCGCCGAGGGCAGCCTGTCGAACGCCGCGCGCCAGCGGATGCGGCGAGCGCTGATATCGGCCGGGGTCAGGCGCTGGACGGCCTCGGCCAGACCCAGGGCCTGGTTCTCCATGCCGATACGGCCATCGGAGACCACCCAGATGGAGAGCGGCGCGCTCACGTCGCGGCGGGCTGCGCGACCCAGCACAGGGCCTCGACCTTGTTGCCGTCCGGATCGCGCAGGAAGGCGGCGTAGTAGCCGGGTGCGTAGTCCGGACGCAGTCCGGGCGGGCCGTCATCGCGACCGCCGGCCGCGACGCCGGCGGCGTGGAAGGCGGCGACCGCCGCCTGATCCGGCGCATTGAAGCAGACATGCACGCCGTTGCCCGCGCTGGGCGGCGCCCGGTCGTGCGGGCGCGAGGCCCAGAATTCAGGAAAGCTCCGCCCCCAGGCGATGCCCATGGGATGCTCCATGACGCGGCGCACGCCGAGCGGCGCCAGGGCGGCGTCGTAGAAGGCCCCGGCTCTGGCGAGGTCGCTGACGCCGACCGAAACGTGCGACACCAGAGGCGGGCGCGTTCCGGGGGCGTCGGTCATCCGGCTATTTCCACTCGACCTTGAGGATTTCGTAGGCCTTGACGCCGCCGGGGGTGTTGACCTCGACCACGTCGCCGACCGATTTCGAGATCATGGCGCGGGCGATCGGCGAGGCGATGGAGATCTTGCCCGCCTTCACATCGGCTTCGTGCTCGCCGACGATCTGGTAGCGGCTCTCGTCCTCGGTGTCCTCGTCGACCACGGTGACCGTGGCGCCGAACATGACCTGATCGCCGTCCAGCTTGGAGACGTCGATGACCTGGGCGCGGCTGATCTTGTCCTCGATGTCGGCGATCTGGCCCTCGATCCAGCCCTGCCGTTCCTTGGCCGCATGATACTCTGCGTTTTCAGACAGATCGCCATGCTCGCGCGCTTCCGAGATGGCCGAGATTACGCTCGGCCGCTCCACGGACTTCAATTGCTTCAGCTGATCGTCGAGGACACGGTAGCCCTCGGCCGTCATCGGCACTTTTTCCATATGTCGTGAGTTTCTTGCTTCGCCCGACTGAAGATTTGGTGACACGCCAGAGGTCGCTGGGCGCTTGCGACCGGCCAAAGAGACTAGGGCGCCGGGCCCCAAGGTTCAAGGGGCACGGCACAACGCCGTTATGCAGGCCGGTCGCGCCTGCGCCGTCGCACCTGATGCACCAGGCTCCAGGCCAGCCAGGCGACGGCCGCCAGCCCCAGCGCCATGAACAGGCCGGAGACGATGAAAATCCCGGTCGCGATGAACGCCAGCACGAAGGCGACCGCAGCGGTCAGGGCGGCGATGACTTGGACGGTTCTCAGACGCATGGGGCTGTTAACGTCTGGTTCACGGGCGGGTTGCGGCGACGTGCGAGGGGCGCGTGCGCATTCCGTCCACTGTGGCGCCGGCGCCAGCCTGCCGCCCGGCCTCAGGCGTAGCTGTAGGGGCCGCCCCGCTCCAGCGCCCGCTGGTAGGCCGGCCGGGCGTGAATTCGCTGCAGGAAGGCCTTCAACCTCGGCTTGTCGGCGCCGTAGCCGATGCGGCTGCCCGCGGCCTCGACCGGGAAGCTCATCATGATGTCGGCGGCCGAGAAGGCGTCGCCGGCGAACCATTCCGACTTGCCGAGCTCGGCCTCCCACAAGGCGGTGTGGGCCGTGATCTGCGGGTCGATCATGTTGGCGTTCATCGCCTTGCTGATGCCCTTGGCGACGCCGCGCGCGAGGAAGGGCACGCGTTTGGGCAGGACGGTGAAGATCAGCTTCAGCAGCAGGGGCGTCATGGCCGATCCCTCGGCATAGTGCAGCCAGTAGGTGAAGCGGCGTCCCTCCGGCGTTCCGGCGGCGGGGCGGAGCCCGGCGGCGGGCCAGGTCTCCAGCAGATATTCGATGATCGCCCCGGTCTCGGCCACCCGCGCCTCGCCGTCGTCCAGCACCGGCGACTTGCCCAGCGGATGGATGGCCTTCAGCGCCGCGGGGGCGAGACTGGTCTTCGCGTCGCGCTGGTACCGCTTCACCTCATAGGGCAGGCCCATCTCCTCAAGCAGCCACAACACGCGCTGCGAGCGGGAATCGTTCAGGTGGTGGACGGTGATCATGGCGCGGCTCCGCTTTGGCGGCAGTTAGCGGAGTTTACGTCGGGGCGGTCCAGCGTTTTCCGGGGGCGCCTCACCCCTTCGGCATCAGCGCCTGGGCCGCCACGACCATGGCCTCGACGCCGGTGGTCACCGAGGGCCGCGGATCGATGCGGAACAGGGGCGAGTGGTGGCCGGGGGCGGTATCGACCTGGTCGGCCGGGGTGCCGCCGACATTGAAATAGACCCCCTTCACCCCGCTCTCGGGCGTGACGAACCAGGCGAAATCCTCGGCCCCCATGCCGGAGCGGGGAACGTCGACCAGCCGCTCCACCCCCATGGCCGCGCCCACGGCGGTCCGCACGCGGGCGGCGGTGGCGGCGTCATTGATGGTCGGGGGCGTGGTCTCGGTCGGCGAGCGGACCACGGTGGGCAGATGATCCTCGGACACGCCCAGCGCCAGGGCGGTGCCGCGCGCCACCCGGTCGATGCCGTCCAGCAGGACCAGCCGCGTCTCGGGATTGTCGGACCGGACGGTCAGCTGCAGGTCGACGCGGTCCGAAATGATGTTGTGCTTGATGCCGCCGTGGAAGGATCCGACGGTGACCACCGCCCCCTCCAGCGGATTGACGCTGCGGCTGGCCAGGGTCTGCAGGTTCATGACGATGGCCGAGGCCACCACGATCGGGTCGACCCCGAGGTGGGGATAGGCGCCGTGGGTGCCGACGCCGTGCACGGCGATGTCGACGCTGTCCGAGCTGGAGGCGGTGATGCCCAGGGGGATGTCGATCAGGCCGGTGGCGAGGTCCGCCGAGACGTGGAAGGCGAGGGCGATGTCCGGCTTGGGGAAGCGGGTGTAGAGGCCGTCGCTGACCATGGCCCGGGCGCCGAAGATGCGCTCCTCGGCCGGCTGGGCGACCAGGACCAGGGTGCCGGACCAGTCCTGTCGCCGGGCCATCATCTGTCGCGCCGTGCCGATCAGGGCGGTGATGTGCACGTCGTGGCCGCAGGCGTGCATGACGGGCTTTTCGACCCCGTCGCTGTCGACCTGATGCACGGTCGAGGCGTTGGCCAGGCCCGACTGTTCGGCCAGCGGCAGGCCGTCCATGTCGGCGCGGATCATGACGGTCGGGCCGTCGCCGTTGCGCAGCACCGCCACCACGCCCGTGCCGCCGACGCCGCTCGTGACGTCGTAGCCGAGGGCCGTCAGCTGGGCCGCCATGACGCCGGCGGTGCGCACCTCCATGCCCGACAGTTCCGGATTGCGGTGGAAGTCGTCGAACAGGGCGCCGAGGTTGGCGTCATAGTCCCGCGCGATGGCCTGGCGCAGCTCGACCTCGGTCGACCCGGTCTGGGCCTGGGCGGCCCCGCCGGTGAGAATGGCCAGCGCCGCCGTCGTCGCAAGAAGAAGTCGCATCGTTCCGCCCCCGGGTTGAAGCGCCGACTTTGGTCCGGCGGCGTCAGGCTGGCAACGGCGAATGCAGAGCTTCGCGCTGTTGAGTTCGGCGGGCGTTTGGCCCTAAGCCCGCAGGATGACCACGCCCGAACCGCGCCTGACCTCCCTCGCCCACGGCGGCGGCTGCGGCTGCAAGCTGGCCCCCGCCGTGCTGCAGGACATACTGAAGGGCATCCCGCAGGCCGCCGTCTTCGCCGATCTGATGGTGGGGACCGAGACCAGCGACGACGCGGCCGTCTGGCGGCTGAACGACCAGCAGGCTCTGGTGGCGACGACGGACTTCTTCATGCCGGTGGTCGACGACCCGTTCGACTTCGGCCGCATCGCCGCGACCAACGCCCTGTCCGACGTCTACGCCATGGGGGCGACGCCGATCTTCGCCCTCGCCCTGGTCGGCATGCCGGTCAATGTGCTGTCGACGGAGACCATCGGGCGAATCCTGCAGGGCGGGGCCTCGGTCTGCGCGGCCGCGGGCATACCGGTCGCGGGCGGCCATTCGATCGACAGCGTCGAGCCGATCTACGGCCTCGTCGCGCTGGGGCTGGTGCATCCGGACCAGGTCCTGACCAATCGCGGCGCGCGGGCCGGGGACGTGCTGATCCTGACCAAGGCGCTGGGCGTCGGCGTGCTGAGCGCGGCGTTCAAACAGGAGCGGCTCGAAGCGGCGGGCTATGCGGCCCTGATCGCCTCGACCACGAAGCTGAACACCGTGGGGACGAAGCTGGCCGGCCTGGCCGGGGTCCACGCCGTCACCGACGTCACCGGCTTCGGCCTGCTGGGCCATGCGCTGGAGATGGCGCGCGGGGCGGGGCTGACGGTCGAGCTGACGACAGCGCCGCCGCTGCTGGAGGGGGTCGAGGCCCTGGCCGTGGACGGGGTGCGCACCGGCGCCTCGGGCCGCAACTGGGCCAGCTATGGCGAGGGCGTCGACCTGCCGGCGGGGCTCGAGGACTGGCGCCGCGACCTGCTGACCGATCCCCAGACCTCCGGCGGCCTGCTGATCGCCGTCGCCGCCGACCGGGCGGAGGCGGTGCTGGCCCTGGCGCGGGATCAGGGCTTCGACCGGGCCGCCGTGGTCGGCCGCGTCGTCGCGGGCCCGCCGCGGGTGCGCGTCGCCGCATGATCCGCCGCACGACCGATCTGACGGCCGGGGCGCGCGACGCCTTCGACGCCATCATCGACGTGCGCAGCCCGGCCGAGTTCGCGCTCGATCACCTCCCCGGCGCCCTCAACCTGCCGGTGCTGGACGACGCCCAGCGGGCGGCGGTCGGGACAGAGTATGTGCAGGGCTCGAAATTCCTCGCCCGCCGCACCGGCGCGGCGATGGTGGCGCGCAATATCGCGACGCATCTGGAAGGGGCGCTGGGCGGCCGCGACGGGTCGTTCCGGCCGCTGGTCTATTGCTGGCGCGGCGGCCAGCGGTCGGGGGCCATGGTCACGGTGATGGACCAGGTCGGCTGGCCCGTGACGGTGCTGGAAGGCGGCTACCAGACCTGGCGGCGACAGGTCACGGCGGCCCTGTACGATACGCCGCTGGCGCACCGGCCGGTCCTGCTCGACGGGCCGACCGGCGCGGGCAAGACGGCGCTGCTGTCGGCCCTCGCCGCGCGCGGCGTCCAGACCCTCGACCTCGAGGCCCTCGCCGCCCATCGCGGCTCGCTGTTCGGGGCCATGCCCGGCGGCCAGCCGTCGCAGAAGGCCTTCGAGAGCCGGCTGCACGACGCCCTGTCCCGCCTCGACCCCGCCCGCCCGGTGCTGGTCGAGGCCGAGAGCTCGAAGATCGGCGCCCGCGTGATCCCGCCGTCGCTGTGGGCCGCCATGTCCGCCGCCCCGAGAATCCGGCTCGACTCCCCGGTCCCGGTCCGCGCCGCCCGCACCGTGCGCGACTACGCCGCCATCGCCGCCGATCCGTCGGCGCTGGATGTCGCCCTGACCCGCCTGCCGCGCCACATCGGCAAGGAAACCGTCGCCGCCTGGCGCGCCCTCGCCGCCGCCGGTCAGGTCGAGGCCCTGGCGACCGAGCTGATCGTCCACCACTACGACCCGGCCTATCGCCGCCAGGGCCAGGCCGGCGACCACGCCGAACTGGCCCGCGTCGAGCTCCCATCGCTGGCCGACGCCGACCTTGAGGCCGCCGCCGACCAGGTCGTCGAGGGACTCGCCGGCTTCAGGCCCGCCTGAACGCGGCTCTTGGCGATCGTGCGGATCGTTCACGCACGCGACGGATGGTAAAACGCCCCGACGGCGCCTAGCTTCCCCCGATGGCCGCTTCCCGACTCCGCTCCGCCCTGATGTCCCTGAGCCTGTGGGTGCTCGTCGCCCTGCTGGCCGGCCTGTTCGCCGGGGCCGCGGCCCAGGCCTGGGGCCTGCCCGGAGGCGGGGGGACCGCCGAACTGATCGGCGCGATCGGGACCCTGTGGCTCAATGCGCTGAAGATGACCATCATTCCGCTGGTCTTCAGCCTGCTGGTGACCGGCATCGCCTCGATCGCCGACGCGGCGGCGACCGGCCGCCGGGCGCTGAAGGCGCTGATGGTGTTCGGCGTCCTGCTGCTGGCCGCGACGGTCTATGCCATCTTCGCCTCCGAGGCCCTGCATCTGCTGTGGCCGATCGATCCCGCGGGCGCGGCCGTTCTGCTGGCCGGGGCGCCCGACGCCGCGGTGGTGCGCGAGAGCGCGGCCGGGGGCGGCATCGCGGCCTTCCTCGCCAATCTCGCGCCGGCCAATCCCGTGCGGGCCGCCGTCGAGGACAACATCCTCGGTATAGTGGTCTTCGCCATCGCCTTCGGTTTCGCCGTCACCCGCCTCGGCCCCGCTCGCCGCGCGCCGCTCGTCGGCTTCTTCGAGGCCGTGTCCGAGACCATGATCACCATCGTTCACTGGGTGTTGCTGGCGGCCCCCATCGGCGTCTTCGCCCTGTCGATGGGCGTGGGGCTGAACGCCGGCCTCGGCGCGCTGGGCACCCTCGGCCACTACGTCGCCATGGTGGTGCTGGCCCAGCTCGGCCTGATCCTCCTGATCTACGCCGTGGCCGTGCCCTGGGGGCGTATCGGCCTGGCCCGGTTCGCGCGCGGGATCATCCCGGCCCAGGTCGTCGCCTTCTCGACCCAGTCGTCGCTGGCCAGCCTGCCCGCCATGGTCGAGCAGGCGCGCCTCGCGCTCGGCGTCTCGACCCCGACGGCGGGCCTGGTCCTGCCGCTGGCGGTGGCGGTGTTCCGCATCACCAGCCCCGTCGCCAACCTCGCCGTGGTCATCTATGTCGCCCACCTGCACGGCGTCGACCTCGGCCCGGCGGCCTGGATCGCCGGCGGACTGACGGCCATCGCCATCTCGATCGGCTCGGTCGGCCTGCCCGGACAGATCAGCTTCTTCGTCTCCATCGCCCCGATCTGCCTGGCGATGGGCGTGCCGATCCAGGTCCTGCCCCTGCTGCTGGCCGTCGAGGTCATTCCCGACATCTTCCGCACCATCGGCAATGTCACCGCCGACCTCGCGGCGGCCCGTATCGTCGAGGGCCGGGACGCGGCGGCCGAGCCGGATCCGACGGCGGGGATCTAGCGGGCCGCCGGGGCCGTCATCGCCGGTTCGCATTCCATCCCTAGGACGGTCCCGGAGCCGCCCGCCGCCGGGCGGTGATGCAAGGACGCCCGCATGACCCTCGACCGCCGTCGCCTGCTGCTCGCCGCCGGCGCCGCCGCCCTGGCGCCGGCCATCGCCCGGGCGATGAGCATCCCCGCCGACGTCCGCACGGGGACCGTCGCCGACGTCGCCCATGTGGTGATCCTGATGCAGGAGAACCGGTCGTTCGACCACTATTTCGGGGCGATGCGGGGCGTGCGCGGCTTTGGCGACCGCTTCCCCATCCCCGTGGCCGACGCCCCCGGCCGGTCGGGCGCCACCTGCTGGGTCCAGGCCAACCGCCAGGCCCCGGACCGACCCCCGGTGATCGCCCCGTTTCCGCTGAACACCGCCGAGGACTTCCGCCTGATGCGGGTTGAGGGCACGCCGCACAGCTGGCCCGACGCCCAGGCGGCCTGGGACGAGGGGCGGATGGGCGCCTGGCCGGTCGCCAAGACCGAGCATTCGATGGGATATTTCGGCGAGGCGGACATCCCGTTCCAGTACGCCCTGGCCGAGGCCTTCACCGTCTGCGACGCGTACCATTGCGCGATGCAGACCGGGACCAATTCCAACCGCCTGTTCCTGTGGAGCGGGACCAACGATCCCACCGGGACGATGGGCGGCCCCTCGCTCTCCAACTCTCACGACGCCCTCGTCGCCGATGGCGGCCATCCCGACGGCTATCGCTGGACCACCTATCCGGAGCGGCTGCTGCAGGCGGGGGTGAGCTGGCGCATCTACCAGGACATGGCCGACAACTTCACCGACAATCCGGTGGCCGGTTTCCAGACCTTCCGCGACAGCCACGCCGGGACGGCCGGCTCGGATCCCCGTCTGGCCGAACTGGGGCTCGGCACCCGACCACTGGAAAGGCTGCGCGAAGACGTCCTGGCCGGGACCCTCCCGCAGGTGTCGTGGATCGTCGCCCCGGCGGCGGCCTCGGAACACCCCGGCCCTTCCAGCCCGGCCCAGGGCGCCGACTACACCGCCCGGGTGATCGAGGCCCTGACCGCCGACCCGGCCGTCTGGGCCCGCACCGTGCTGTTCGTCATGTTCGACGAGAACGACGGCTTCTTCGACCACGTCCCGCCGCCCGCGCCGCCGACGCCGGGGCATGGCGGCTCCACCGTCGACACGACGGGCGAATACCATCTGCAGACGACGGCCAGCGAGGCCGCGACCGAACGGCCCGAGTTCGTCGGCCGCCCCTACGGACTGGGCCCGCGCGTGCCCATGTATGTCGTCTCGCCGTGGAGCCGCGGCGGCTGGGTCAGTTCCGAGGTGTTCGACCACACCTCGGTGATCCGCTTCCTCGAGACCCGGTTCGGGGTCATGGAGCCCAATATCTCGCCGTGGCGGCGCGCGGTCTGCGGCGACCTGACCGGGGCGTTCGATTTCCGCACCCCCAACGCCCCCGTGCCGCCGCTGCCGCCCACCGAGGCCATGGCCGCCCGCGCCGCCGCCCTGCCGGGCCGCAGCACCCCGGCCACGCCCGCGACGCCGGCGGCCCCGGTTCAGGTCACCGGGGTCCGACGGTCCCGCGCCCTGCCATACGCCCTCGAGGTCGACGAGGCCCGACGCGACGGGGCCCTGGCCCTGACCTTCCGCAACCTCGGACCCGCGGCGGCGGTCTTCCACGTCTACGACCGGCTGCGCCTGGAGCGTCCGCCGCGGCGCTACACCGTCGGCGCCGGGGCCGCGCTCGCGGACGTCTGGGACGGGGGCGCCTATGATCTGTGGGTGCAGGGTCCGAACGGCTTCCATCGCCATTTCGTCGGCCACGCCGGGCGCGACGCCCTCGGCCTGGCGGCCGCCGTCGACCCCGGCGCGCGCGAGCTGCGGCTGACGCTGTTCAACAGCGGCGAGGGTGTGCACGCGGTCGAGGCCGCCGCCGACCCCTACCGGCCCGACGAGGCCCCGTGGCGCACGACCGTCGCCCCGGCCGGGCACGCGGTGCGGCGCCTGGGCGTCGCCGGGCACGGCTGGTACGACGTCGTCCTGCGCGGGCCCGACGGCTTCCTCCGCCGCCTGGCCGGACGGATCGAGACCGGCGCGGATTCCGTCAGCGATCCGCTGATGGGCGGGCCGGCGCTGATGCGCCAGGCCTGACGCCGGCCCGGCCGGGGCTCTAGCGGGCGGTCGGCGCCAGCCAGTCGCCCGGCCGCTCGACGTTGAACGCCCCGCTCTCCTCCGCGAACCGGTTCAGCAGGAAGGCGTGCCCGGCGCCGTAGATGACCAGCACCCGCTCGCCCGGATCGTCGGCCAGCCGCACCAGATTGGCGAAGATCTTGAGGTTCCGCCCGTGCCAGGCCCCGACCCAGTTGGCGCCCTGGTTGGTTTCGGGTCCGCCCAGCAGGGCGTATTCGTAATAGGTCCGGTGCATGCCCAGCAGGAATTCGGGCGAGTTCATCACCGCCAGCCACGCGGGGATGGGCCGGGACCGGACCAGGTCCGTCGTGCGTTGACCCCGGGCCGGATTCCGCAGCGTGGCCATGCGGGCCTGCTCGCCGGCGGCCGCCGCTCCCACCTCCCAGTCGTAGTCCGCTTCCTCGCCGGGCGGCATGTCGTTCCAGTCGACGGCGTACACGCGCTCATGCCCGAGCCTGGCCGCCAGCCGAAGGCCGATCTGGTCGACCTCGCCGGCCGTCAGGGCGTATGTCCCGGCGCGATAGTCGGCGTAGCGCCGGTCCAGCCTCGCCTGGCCGGTCGTGTCGATCTCGACGGCGATCCGCGTCGGCCGCCAGCGGGCCAGGGCCTCGACCACGGCCTCGATCTCCGCCTGCCGGGTCGGGCTCAATACATCGTCGACCTCGGTGCGCAGCACGTCGGCGTTGTTGTTGGCCAGATGCGCCGTGCCCAGGACCATCAGCGCCGGTCGTTCGTCGATGCGTCGTTCGCTGAGCAGCTGCACGGGTTGCGGCGCCGGCGGCGTCTGGGCCGCGGCGGGCGCGGCGGCGGCCAGCGACAGGGCGAGAGCGAACAGCAGACGATGCGACATGGGCGGCTCCGGTTAAGCTTCACGGCACGCTTAGCCGTGGAACGCCGGTATGGCCCGTTAAGAATTGTTCAGGCGTGGGCCGGCGCGATTGGCCGCACATCGCCGGCGCCTTGGAGAATGCAGGACTAGGCTCTCGCGGCCAGCAGACGGGTCACGGCGGTTCGGTCGGCGGCCGAGAGATCGAGCCCTGCCGCCTCGCGATACTTGTCCCGCGCGGCCTGGTCCCGGCCCTGGGCCGCCAGAGCCTGGCCCCAAGCCAGGTGCAGCGCCCCCCAGCGCGGCGCCAGCCGGGCGGCGGCGCGATATTTGCCGACGGCGCTCCGATGATCGCCCTTGCCCGCCAGCGCGTCGCCGTGGAATTTCAGCGGATCGGCCCAGTTCGGGCCCCTCCGGTTCGCCTCGCGGAACTGGACGATGGCGCCGTCGAAATCGCCCCGCGCCAGCTTCGCCTCGCCCCAGGCCGAATAGCCCCTTGGCAGCGACGGCGTGCGGCGGACCAGGGCGGCGAACCAGCGGTCCGCCTCGCCGTGCTGGCCGCCGAGTTCCGCCACCCAGGCACGGGCGTACAGGGCGTCGATCGCGGTCGTCGACGACCTGGCCGCCAGAACCCGGGCCTCGTCCAGCCGCCCCAGGCGGGCCAGCACATAGGCATGGAGCGGCCAGACCTGGACCGGATTCAGAACCGCCGCGTAGGCCGGAGGCAGCATGTCGTCGGTGATCGCGGCCAGATGCCGCTCCGCGGTCCCCCAGTCCCGCGTGGTTTCCATCTGGTCCAGCGCCTGGTTGATGTCGTCGAGGGGCGATGCCGCGGTCGGAACAGTCTCGACCGCCTGCGATGCGCCGGTCAGGTCATGCAGGCCATTCAACGCGGAACGCCGGTCAGCCGCGTATTCGATGCCCGCGGCGTCGGACTCCGCATGCTCCGTCCGGCGTTCGCTGATCTCAAGAACCGCGCCAAAATCGTTCAGGAGGAGGGCGATAGCGCGCTCTGTTTCCCAGCGCAGGCTGTTGGTGTCGACATAGCGCGAACCGCCCTTGTTCAAGACCGACAGGGCCGCGCGGTGACTGTGCAGCGCCGTCTCCGCGTTTCCCAACGTTCCGAGATCGAAGGCCAGATTGGCGTGGGCGTTGTAGAGCAGCGGATCGAGGCGGATCGCTTCGCGGGACAAGGCGATCGCCCGATCGTAGCGGGCCTTCCCTCGGGCCGAGACCGAGAGACCGACATAGGCCCAGGCACGCTCTTCCGGAGCGCCGCGCAGCGTCAGGGCGTTCAGCAGGCGGTCTCCCTCGGGGGCGCGGTCGGGAAACTCGCCCAGCCAGACGGCGTAACGATAGGCGTCGGTGTGTGCGAACACCGCCTCTGCGGCCTGATCGACCTGCTGGCTGAGCGTCGTTGTCGGGTCGCCGGCGGGCAGGGTCGCGGGCACGCCATCGATGCGCAGGTTCAGGACCTCCCGACCTGTCGCATCCCGCGCGATTTCGCCGGTGACGACGGTTTCCTGTCCGATACGCCGTCGCAGCAAGCGCAGCGCCTCGGAGACGGACAGGCCGGTTTGCGGTATCTCCATGCTGAACGCGTCCCCGCCGCCGACGGCTCGCCGCTGGGCGCGCGTCGAACCGCTGGCCGCCTGCATCTCCGCCAGCCGGTCCAGCAGGGCGCGCGTGACCGCGTCCCCATCGACGCCGGCTTCCGCCAGGCTGGATGAGACGGCAAGCGGTTCGATCACCACGCCATCGGCCTGTCTCGCGTCCCAGACCACCACGCCGACCGTCGCGACGGCGGCCAAGGCCAGCAGGGTCAGGGCGCCGTCGCGCACCGCCTTGATCTGGTTGCGGAAACGCTCGTTGCGGGCCAGTCCGATCTGTTCGCGTACGAGCCGAACGTTCTCGGTCAGGAGCGTCGTGGCGACGCCCGGCGCGTCTCCGCGCGCCTCGGCTTCCATGGCGATCTCGACGGGATCCGGCGTCGTCGGCGCACCCGCCCGCGCACGGCGAGGCCGCTTTTTCGCGCCATCCGTCATCAATCCCGCCCCCGTTGATTGAATTCAACGGTCGCTCAATCAGCGCGGGAGGTCAACGCGACGACGGGTTCAGCCGTGCGCGTAGTCCTGGATCGGCCGCACATCCAGTTCGCCGGCCTTGATCGCCCCGATCGCCTGGGCCGCCGCAAGGGCGCCCGCGGTGGTGGTGTAATAGGGGATCTTCATCATCAGGGCCGTGCGGCGCAAGCTGAAGCTGTCCAGCAGCGCCTGCTTGCCCTCGGTGGTGTTGAAGACCAGCTGGACCTCGCCGTTCTTCATCGCGTCGACGATGTTGGGGCGGCCCTCCAGCACCTTCTTCACATGGCCGACGGGCAGGCCCTGTTCGGTCAGCCAGGCGTGGGTGCCGCCGGTGGCGATGATCGAGAAGCCCTCGGCGATCAGCGTCTTCACCGCCTCGGCGATGAAGGGTTTGTCGTCGTCCTTGACGCTGACGAAGGCGCAGCCGGCGACGGGCAGGGTGGTGCCGCCGCCGATCTGGGACTTGGCGAAGGCGCGGGCGAAGGCGGGCGCCATGTCGGCCTCGCCGTCGCGCTTCCAGTCCAGACCCATGACCTCGCCCGTCGAGCGCATCTCGGGGCCGAGGATGGTGTCGACGCCGGCGAAGCGGGCGAAGGGGAAGACCGCTTCCTTGACCGCGATATGGTCATAGGGCCGATCCTTCAGGCCGAAGCTGGCCAGGGGCACGCCGGCCATGACCTTGGCGGCGATCGACGCGATGGGTTGCCCGATGGTCTTGGCCACGAAGGGGGCGGTGCGGCTGGCGCGCGGATTGACCTCCAGCACGAAGATGCGCGGCTCAGCGCTGTGCGGCTCCTCGATGGCGAACTGGACGTTCATCAGGCCGCGCACCTTCAGGGCGCGGGCCATGGCCTCGGTCTGGCGCTTCAGCTCGGCGACAATTTCCGCCGACAGGGAGAAGGGCGGCATGGAGCAGGCGCTGTCGCCCGAGTGGACCCCGGCCTCCTCGATATGCTCCAGCACCCCGGCGACGAACACCGTCTCGTCGTCGCACAGGGCGTCGACGTCCACCTCGGTGGCGCGGTTCAGATAGTGGTCGATCAGCACGGGATCGTCGCCCGACACCCGCATGGCCTCGCCGACGTAGCGATCCAGCTGTTCGCGGTCGTGGACGATGACCATGCCGCGGCCGCCCAGCACGTATGAGGGGCGCAGGACGACGGGGTAGCCGACCTCGTCCGCCTTGTCGGCGGCCTCCTGGGCCGAGCGCGCCAGGCCGTTGGGCGGCTGCATCAGCCCGATATCGTGCAGCATGACCTGGAACCGCTCGCGGTCCTCGGCCAGGTCGATGGAGTCCAGCGAGGTGCCGAGGATCGGCACGCCGTCCTCGTGCAGGGCATGGGCCAGCTTCAGCGGCGTCTGGCCGCCGAACTGGACGACGACGCCGATCAGGTTTCCGGTCGAGCGTTCGACCTCGATCAGCTCCAGCACGTCCTCGGCCGTCAGCGGCTCGAAATACAGGCGGTCGGAGGTGTCGTAGTCGGTGGAGACCGTCTCGGGGTTGCAGTTGACCATGATCGACTCGACGCCGATGTCGGCGAAGGCGAAGGCTGCGTGGCAGCAGCAGTAGTCGAACTCGATCCCTTGCCCGATGCGGTTGGGACCGCCGCCGAGAATGATCGCCTTCTTGCGGTCCGTCGGTTGGGACTCGCACTGCGGAACCTGGCCGAGGGCGCCGGTCTCATAGGTCGAATACATATAGGCCGTGGCCGAGGCGAACTCGGCGGCGCAGGTGTCGATGCGCTTGAACACCGGGCGCACGTTCAGGCCGCGACGGGCGGCGCGGACCGCTTTCTCGGTCTGGCCGGTCAGCTGGGCGAGGCGGGCGTCGGAGAAGCCCTTGGCCTTCAGCTTGCGGAAATCGGTCGGCTCGGTCGGCAGGCCCTGGACCCGGATGTGGCCCTCGGTGCGCACGATGTCGGCGATCTGGCGCAGGAACCACGGTTCGTAGGAACAGGCGGCGTTGACCTCCTCGACCGACAGGCCGTGGCGGAAGGCCTGGGCGATGACGAGGATGCGGTCGGGCGTCGGCTGGCCCAGGGCGCGCACCACGGCGGCGCGGGCCGAGGCCTCGTCCTCGACGTCGACGACGCCGTCGATCTCGATCTCGTTGAAGCCGGTCAGGCCGGTCTCGAGGCCGCGCAGGGCCTTCTGCATCGACTCCTGGAAGGTCCGGCCGATGGCCATGACCTCGCCCACCGACTTCATCGAGGTCGACAGGGTCGCCTCGGCGCCGGGGTATTTCTCGAAGGCGAAGCGCGGGATCTTGGTGACGACATAGTCGATGCTCGGCTCGAACGAGGCGGGCGTGACCATGGTGATGTCGTTGGTCAGTTCATCGAGGGTGTAGCCGACAGCCAGACGCGCTGCGACCTTGGCGATCGGGAAGCCGGTGGCCTTGGAGGCGAGGGCCGAGGAGCGCGACACGCGCGGGTTCATCTCGATCACCACCATGCGGCCGTCGGCGGGGTTGATGGCCCACTGGACGTTCGATCCGCCGGTCTCGACGCCGATCTCGCGCAGGACGTTGATCGAGCCCGTGCGCATGCGCTGGTACTCTTTATCGGTCAGCGTCAGGGCGGGGGCGACGGTGATGGAGTCGCCGGTGTGCACCCCCATCGGGTCGATGTTCTCGATGGAGCAGATGATGATGCAGTTGTCCGCCTTGTCGCGGACGACCTCCATCTCATACTCCTTCCAGCCCAGCACGCTTTCCTCGACCAGAACCTCGGTGGTCGGCGACAGGTCCAGGCCGCGCTCCACGATCTCGCGGTATTCCTCGACATTGTAGGCGATGCCGCCGCCGGTGCCGGCGAGGGTGAAGGACGGGCGGACGATGGCGGGCAGGCCGACGAAGGCCAGGGCGTCCTCGGCCTCGTCGATGTGATGGATGGCCTTGGAGCGGGGGCTTTCGAGGCCCAGCTTGTCCATGGCGTCGCGGAATTTCTGGCGGTCCTCAGCCTTGTCGATGACGTCGGCTTTCGCGCCGATCATCTCAACGCCCCACTTCTTCAGCGCGCCCGAGGCGTCCAGCGCCAAGGCCGTGTTCAGCGCCGTCTGGCCGCCCATGGTCGGCAGCAGGGCGTCAGGCCGCTCTTTCGCGATGATCCGTTCGACGAACTCCGGCGTGATCGGCTCGATATAGGTGGCGTCGGCCACCTCCGGGTCGGTCATGATGGTGGCGGGGTTCGAGTTGACCAGGATGACCCGGTAGCCCTCGGCCTTCAGCGCCTTGCACGCCTGAACCCCCGAATAGTCGAACTCACAGGCTTGCCCGATCACGATCGGGCCGGCGCCGATGATCAGGATCGACTGGATGTCTGTGCGCTTGGGCATTCTGGTTCAGATCTCAGTTCGTCACGACCGCGCATTCCCAGCCGTCGTAGTCGAGCTGGAAGGCCGCGGCCCAGGATTGCATCATGGAGGAGACAGGCGAAAACGAGGCCTCGTCCACCGCCATCGTGGTTTCGAGAATGGTGCAGTCGTCCTGTCCGCGGGTCAGGAAGCCGGCCCGACGGGCCACCTCGTTGAGGTCGTCGTGATCGCCCTCGCCGTAGAAGTAGAACAGGGTGTGGCGGGGCGTGACGCCGCTGTCGCCATGCGCCGCCAGCGACGCCCGGACCATGGCGTCGCGCTCTTCGTGAGGGACGTCGGCATCGGTCAAGGCGGCTGGTCTCCTCGCGCGCGCGGGCCCGACGCGGGCGACGCCGGCGCGGGGCGGTTCTGGTTGTCGGTTAAGCGGCCCGTCTAAAGACGGCGCGGCGAGGGAGCAAGCGCTTATCCGTCCGACCGCGCATCGATCCAGCCGGGCAGGTCCGCGATCCCGTCGAGGGCGCCGTAGCGCGGATGAGTTTCGGGCGCGTCGGCCAGTTCGTGCGCCCAGGTGATGGCGTAGGGGATGTGCACGGCGAAGGCCCCGGCCTCCAGGGCCGGCAGCACATCCGATTTCATCGAGTTTCCGGCCATCACGGCCTCGTCGGCGCCCGTCCCGTGGCGGGCGAAGATGCGGTCATAGGTCCCGCGGTCCTTTTCCGATACGATCTCGACGGCGGCGAACAGGTCGCCGAGGCCGGAGGCGGCCAGCTTGCGTTCCTGGTCCAGCAGGTCGCCCTTGGTGATCAGGACGAGGCGATAGCGTTCCGACAGGGCGGCCAGGGCCTCGTCGACGCCGGGCAGGGTCTCGACGGGATGGGCCAGCATCTCACGGCCCGCGGCGAGAATCTCCCTGACGACGGAGGCGGGGGCTTCGCCGCCGGTCAACTCCATCGCGGTCTCGATCATCGACAGGGTGAAGCCCTTCACCCCGTAGCCGTAGAGCCGCAGGTTCCGCTTCTCGGTTTCGGCCAGTCGCGCTTCGAGGGTGTCGCGGTCGGCATGGTCCGCCAGCAGCGCCACGAACCGGTCGTGGGTCAGCCGGAATATGGTTTCGTTGTGCCAGAGGGTGTCGTCGGCATCGAGGCCGACCGTGGTGATGTTCATGTCGCCTCTTGGCCCACGCCGACCGGGGAACGCAAGCCGTCGGGGGCCGGCGGCGCCAGATCGGGACGCGGCATGGTCAACGGCGTTTGACCATGTTCGTCAGCGATGTGTTTTTACATTGAGCGCGAAATGGCCAGACGAGGGGGCTCGTTTGTCGACCGGCTTGAAGGAGCGGTCATGACTGGACTCCGGGGCGACGCCCATCTGACCCAGGGCGACATCGACGACGACGCACGGGAATGGCCGCGCGCGCCGCTTGGCGAGCGCCGCGCCTATGCCGCCCCCTACGAAAGCCTGACCTTCACCCTGGTGACCCGCGCCCGTCGCGAACTGACCGTGACGCTGGCCGCCCAGCCCGTGTTCGACCTCAGCCGTTCGGTTCCGGTCTGCCGGCGAATCCGCCGTACCGTGCGCCACCGCGGGGGCGAGAGCGCCCTGGCCGCCCTCGGGCGCCGCACGCTGGAGCCGATGGACCTCAAGCGGATCGACCTCCAGACCCTGAACCACGGCCTCGATCTGCTGCATCTCGGGTCGGACGACAGCGGCGTCCTGCCGGCCTTCTGGCGCACGGTGGCGTCGAGCGGCGGGCGCTTCGCCCTGCTCTGCGCGGAGCTCCAGCACGGCGCCGCGCCCGGCACGCTGCTGGTCGAGGTCATGGGCGGGCTGGAGCAGGCGCCGCCCGAATCCATCGGCGAGGCCATCTCCCATTTCGAGACCGCGGCGCTCGGCGTCATCCTGCATATCGCCCCCGATGCCGGAGCGGCCGGCCGGCTCGCGGGCGTCCGGGCCCAATGTCTGGCGATCGACTTCGCCGGCGTGGCGCACGAGAGCCCCCGCGAGTGGCTGGGAGCGGCGGAACTGATCGCGGCGGCGCGCGCGGCCTGCCCCCAGGTCCTGTTGCTGAATCTGCGCCCCGACCGGGGCCTGGCCGCCCAGGCCGCCGGCGCCACCCATGCCGTGTTCGCGGGCATGGAGGCGATCACGATCTGAGACGGTTGACGGCGCGATCGGGCCGGGGCCTTGATCCCCGCCATGCAGGCCACCCTTCCCGCCCATCTCTACGGCTGCCCCGACGCCTGGGCGCGCGAGCGGACCGCCGTGTTCGGCCGCGCCTGGCTGTTCGTCGGGCATGAAGCCGAGGCGCCCGCGCCCGGCGACTGGATCGCGACCGACATCGCCGGCCATCGCCTGCTGGCCGTGCGCGGCAAGGACGGAATCCTGCGCGCCTTCCACAACGTCTGCCGCCACCGCGCCGGTCCGCTGGTCGACGGCGCGCGCGGACACTGCGACGGCGAACTGGTGTGCGCCTACCACGGCTGGCGCTATGCGCTGGATGGACGGCTGCGCGCCGCGACCGGCTTCGGCGCGGCCGACGGCTTCGATCCGCGGGCGTTCGGCCTGCTGGGGCTGCGGCTCGAGATCTGGCGCGGTCTGGCGTTCGCGACGATGGACGCAGACGCGCCGCCGCTGGCGGATCACGTGGCCCCGCTTGAGGCGCTCCTGGGCGGACGCGGTCTGGACTTCGCCGCGCCGGCCCTGCGCCGTTCGCACGACCTGGCCTGCGACTGGAAGACCTATGCCGAGAATTATCTCGAGGGTTACCACATCGGTTCGGTCCACCCGGTGCTGGCCGACGAACTGGGCGCGGCCGAATACCGGGTGCGGGTCGAGGGCGACCTGGTGCTGCAGGAGGCGGTTGGGGTGAACGACGGACCGCAGGCCGGCGTCTGGGGCTGGCTGTGGCCCAATCTCGGCGTCAACGTCTATCGCGACGGGGCCATGATCGAGCGGATGACGCCCGTCGGGCCGGGCCGGACGCGGCTGGACTATCTGTTCCTTAACGACGGCGGCGAAGACGCGCTGGGAGAGGCGCTGACCGCCTCGGATCGCCTGACCGCCGAAGACGCCGCCATCTGCGAGGCGGTGCAGCGCAATCTGTCGGCGGGGGCCTATGATCGCGGCGTGCTCAGTCCCAACCATGAAATCGCCGTGGCCTGGTTCCAGTCCCGGATCGCGGAGGTTCACCCATGAGCGTCGCCATCGAGGATCGGCACAAGCTGGGCTGGGGTCTCGCCGCCCTGGTCGTGGCGGGGAATATGATCGGCTCCGGCGTCTATCTGCTGCCCGCCACCTTGGCGCCGGTCGGGTCGTCGAGCGTGGTGGGCTGGGGCGTCGCCGGGCTGGGAGCGGTGACCCTCGCCCTGGTGTTCGCGGCCCTCGGGCGACTGCAGCCGGACGCCGACGGCCTGTCCGGTTTCGCCGAGCGGGGGCTGGGACGGTTTTTCGGCTTCCAGACCGCCCTGGCCTTCTGGACCGCCTGCCTCGTCGGCAATGTCGCGATCGCCGTGGCGGCCACGGGGTATCTGGGCTTCTTCTTCCCCGTGCTGAAGCAGCCGGTGGCCGCCACCTTCTGCAATCTCGGCCTGATCTGGCTGACCACCGGGGCCTATATTCTCGGCGCGCGGACGGCGTCGCGGTTCGCGGCCCTGGCCCTGGCCATCGGCCTGGTCCCCATCGTCATCGCCGTGGCCGCCGGCGTCTCCGCCTTCAGCGGCGAGACTTTCGCGGCCTCCTGGAGCCCGTCGGGCGAGAGCCTGACCCACAGCGTGCCCGCCTCCCTGGCCGTGATCTTCTGGGCCTTCCTCGGCGTGGAGAGCGCCGCGGTGCTGTCCGCCCGCGTCAAGGATCCGGCCCGCGACGTCGGCCGCGCCTCGATCGCCGGCGTGCTGCTGGCCTCCCTGGTCTATGTCGCCGCGACCGTCGCGGTGTTCGGGGTCATTCCGGCGGGGGTCCTGGCCGAATCGTCCAGTCCCTACGCTGATCTGACGGCGAGGGTGTTCGGAGCCTCGATCGGCGCGGCCGTCGCGGCCAGCGCGGTGATCAAGGCGGTCGGCACCCTCAGCGGCTGGGTCATGCTGGGCGGAGAGACGGCGCGGGCCGCCGCCCGGTCCGGCTATCTGCCGGCCGGCTTCGGGGCCGGGGACCGCACGCCGGTCGCCAATCCCCTGCTCGGCGGGGCGATCATGAGCGTGGTCGCCGTGATCTCGGGCCAGCCGACGCTCGGCGGGCAGTTCGGCATGCTGGTCGGCGTCACCTCGGTGCTCAGTCTGGTGGTCTACGGCCTGTGCTCCGCCTCCCTGTTCCGGCTGGCGCGCTGGACCCGGGCGCGGTTCATCGCGGCCCTGGGCCTGCTGTTCGCCACGGCCGCCGTGGCCGCGGCGGCGCCCGGCTATATCCTGCCGACGGCCGTGTTCTTCGCCCTGACCACGGCGGCCTGGTTCGCCTTCATGAGGGGCGGGCCGGCGAAGCCGGTTGACCCGGCGACGCCGGCTCACTAGCAAACGCGCCGTTTGCTCGCCGGGATTCGGTGCTAGGGAGCCTGCCATGACCACCCAGCTTCTTCCCGGCGTCACCGGCGTGCTCGCGCTCGCGGACGGAACCATCCTGCAGGGCGTCGGCTGCGGCGCCGTCGGCTCGGCCCTCGGCGAGGTGGTCTTCAACACCGCCATGACCGGGTATCAGGAGATCCTGACCGACCCGTCCTATATGAGCCAGATCCTGGCCTTCACCTTCCCGCACGTCGGAAATACCGGGACCAATGTCGAGGATGTCGAGCAGATCGGCGGCGGCGCGGACACCTCGGCGCGGGGGGCCATCTTCCGGGATGTGCCGACCGACCCGGCCAACTGGCGCAACGAGAGCGATTTCGACGGATGGATGAAGCGGCGGGGCGTGGTCGGACTGGCCGGCGTCGACACCCGCGCCCTGACCGCCCGCATCCGCGACACGGGCGCGCCGCATGCGGTGATCGCCCATGACCCGTCCGGACAGTTCGACCTGGAGGCCCTGGTGGCGCAGGCCCGGGGCTGGACCGGACTGGTCGGGCTGGATCTGGCGAAGGACGCCTCGACCCTGCAGTCGTTCGACTGGGACGAGGGACTGTGGGACTGGCCTGAAGGCCATCCGCGGGTCAACGCCGGCGACCGGTCCGTCGTGGTCGTCGACTACGGGGTCAAGCGCAACATCCTGCGGGCCCTGGCCTCGACGGGCGCGAAGATCACCGTGGTTCCGGCCGACACGACCGCCGAGGCCATCCTGGCGCGCAAGCCGGACGGCGTCGTCCTGTCCAACGGGCCGGGCGACCCGGCGGCGACCGGCGTCTACGCCGTCCCCGAAATCCGCAAACTGGTCGCCAGCCGCACGCCCCTGTTCGGCATCTGCCTCGGCCACCAGATGCTCGCGCTGGCGCTGGGCGCGAAGACGGTCAAGATGGACCAGGGCCACCACGGGGCCAATCATCCGGTCAAGGACCTGACCACCGGCAAGGTCGAGATCGTCTCCATGAACCACGGCTTCACCGTCGACCGCGACAGCCTGCCCGAGGCGGTCACCGAGACCCACGTCAGCCTGTTCGACGGCACCAACTGCGGCATCGCCCTGAAGGACCGTCCCGTGTTCAGCGTCCAGCACCATCCCGAGGCCTCTCCGGGGCCGACCGACAGCCTGTATCTGTTCCAGCGCTTCAGCGATCTGATGGACCAGTCCACGTGACCTGGACCCCCCCGACGACGCTACGGGAGCGGATCAAGCGGGCGCTGTTCAGTCCGCGCCAGGAGCTGAAGCGGATCGTCGCGCGGGAGCTCCGCAAGGGGGAGCCGGAGCTGAGGCTGTTGCCCGATCTGGTCGATCCGGCCCGGGCGGCTGTGGACGTCGGCGCCAACCGCGGCGTCTGGACCCACCAGATGGCGGCGCTCTGTCCGCGGGTCTATGCCTTCGAGCCCAATCCCAAGATGTTCGCCATCCTCGACGCGGCGCGTCCCGCGAACGCGGTGGCGCAGCGGATCGCGCTGTCGGACGTGTCGGGTGTGGCCAGTCTGAAGGTGCCGCGCTCGGCGCGGGGGTTTTCGAACCAGCACGCCTCGCTCGAGACCAACTGGTCCGGCGCGATGGAGTTCGGCGTGGTCGAGGTGGCCACGGCGCGCCTCGACGAGCTGGACCTGGAGCCGTGCGGCTTCATCAAGATCGACGTCGAAGGCCATGAGCGGGCGGTGATCGCCGGCGCGGCCGGCCTGATCGCGCGCGACCGCCCGAACCTGCTCATCGAGCTTGAGGAGCGGCATTCGGACCGGTCGATCGAGGCGTCGATCGCCGAGGTCGAGGCGCTGGGCTATGACGCCTTCGTCTTCAAGGACGGAGCCGAGCGGCCCATCGCGGCGTTCGACCCGCAGGTCGATCATCGCGACGCCGTCGAGACGCCCGCCTACATCTTCAACTTCATCTTCCGGCCGCGGGTCTAGTCCGCGAAGCCGAAGCGGACGGCCACGCTGACCAGGGCGTTCTCGCCGTCGTGCGAGCGCATCAGCATCGAGACATGCCGCACCGCCCCCAGCCGATGGCCCGAGGCGATGGCGATGGCCTCGGCCTGGGCGCGCGCGCGGGCGACGCCGTCGGCCGTGGCGGCGTTCCAGACCGCCTCGCCGGGGTCGCTGGCCGGGTCCAGACCGAGCAGCGACAGGAAGGGCTGAAGCTGGCCGAGGTTGATGCCGGTCAGGCTGTCGTTCAGATCGGTGACGCCGGCCTCGACGAGGGCATCGACGAAGGCGGGGAGGCGGGTCTCGTTCGGTCGTTCGAGCTTGACCTGGACCGAGGCGGTGACCGTGCGGGCGTCCCCGGAGGCCGCCGCCTCTTCGGCGGTCGGCTCGATCGGTTCAACCTCGACGGCCTGATCATCCGAACCGTCGTCCCTCACGGCCGGAAAGGCGGTCGCCCATCCGCTGGAGGCCGGCATCCAGTCGTTCGCGTCCGAGATCGAATAGCCGGTCTCGCCGACCTCCATGGCCACGTCGAAACGGTTGGCCGCCGAGCGAATACGCTCCAGCCGGGCGTTGCGGTCCGCCACGGCCTCGACCGCCGTCTTGCCGGCGCCCTTGATCGTCAGGGTCATCGGGGCGGCGGCGGCCGCGGGCATGGGGGCCCGGCCCTGGGCGGTGACGAAGACGCCCGTTCCGCCGGCCATCGATTCCGCGACGCTCTGACCGAACTGGTCGACCGCGGCGGCGACCGGCCCGGCGATGTCCTGGGCGGCGGCCGGCGTGGCGATGAGTACGGCCGCGGCCGCGGCGCAGAGAATGGCTTTCATGGATCGGTTCCCCCTGGATGCCCGCCAGACAACCACGCCGCCGCCGGCCTGACCAGTGGTCAGCCGAGGCTGGCGCGGCTCACAGGGCCAAGGCAGGATGCGGGATCACACCTCGGGGGAGGCCGCGCCGTGACCGCACAACCCGTCGAAGCGTCGCCGGATGCGCCGCTCGCTTCGCCTGCCGCCGCGGCCGGCGGCCTGACCCGGTCCGGCGCCGCGCGGATCGACGCCATCGACCGGCTGCGCGGCCTGGTCATCGTGCTGATGGTGCTGGACCATGTGCGCGACTATTTCCACAGCAGCGCCTTGACCGCCGATCCGCTGGCGATGGAGTCGGGCGATCCGGCGCTGTTCATGACCCGGTGGGTGACGCACCTGTGCGCCCCGACCTTCGTCTTCCTGTCCGGTGTTTCGATCTGGCTGCAGCGCGCCAACGGCAAGAGCCGGGGCGATCTGGGCCGCTTCCTGCTGACCCGCGGCCTCTGGCTGATCTTCCTCGAACTGACCGTGATCCAGTACGCCTTCAACTTCGGCGGCGGCGTCGTCCTGCTGGTGATCTGGGCGATCGGGGCCTCGATGATCGCCATGGCCGGACTGATCTGGCTGCCGCGCGCCGTACTGCTCGGTCTGGGCGTCGCGCTGGTGGCGGGGTACCAGCTGCTGGCGCCGATCGATCCGCCGGACGTCGGCGTCCTTGCGCCTCTGTGGAGCGCGATGTTCGAATTCGGACCCGGGCTCGGCGGACTGGTCCTCTATCCCTTCGCGCCCTGGCTGGGCGTGATGCTGCTGGGTTACGGCCTGGGCCCGGTGTTCCAGCGGCCGGACGGCGAGCGGAACCGGATGATCCTGATGCTGACGGTCGGGATGCTGGTCCTGTTCGCCGTGGCGCGCGGGATCAACCAATATGGCGATCCGCAGCCCTGGTCGGTCCAGGCCGGGCCGCTGTGGACCGCCCTGTCCTTCATCAATGTCAGCAAATATCCGCCGTCGCTGGACTATGTGCTGGTCACCCTGGGCGTCTCCCTGTCGTTCCTGCCGCTGCTCGGGCGGCTCGGGGGGGCGGCCGGCGGCGTGCTCCTCACCTTCGGACGGACCCCGCTGTTCGCCTATGTGCTCCACATCCTGCTCGCGCACACCCTCGCCCTGGTCGTGGGCTCGCTGACGGGCGTGCCGCCTTCGGCCTTCTTCAACATGCTGGGCGACCCGAGCCGGGCGATCGCCGCGGGCTGGGGGTTCGACCTGGCCGGCGTCTATGTCGCCTGGCTGGCGGTGCTGGCGATGCTCTATCCGATGTCGCGCTGGTTCGAGGGCGTCAAACGGCGTCGTCGCGACTGGTGGCTGGGGTATCTGTAGGCGGCACCTGTCAGGGGAGCGGGGCGAAGCTCTTTTCTTCCCGCAGGGCGCTGGCCTTGCGCACCGCCGCCGGCGCGGCGTGCAGCCAGTAGTCAGCGTCGTCCAGCCGGTTGCTCTGCAGCCGTTCGGCGCCGCGCCTGCGCCGTAGCGCGGCGTTCTCGAGCAGCCGCGCATGCAGGGCGCGCGGCGGCAGGGTCAGGATGGCGGGGGAGCCGGGGACGGCGACGGCGTCGGGACCTTGAGGCTCCACCGCCGGGCGGGCGATGGTCATGAACATGGGGCCGGCTTTCACTCTCGAACGGATTCGCGGTCTTCGCCGCGGCTCCGCCTGTCTCCGCCCGCTTCCGGGACGGTCACATGGTTAATCCACAGGTCTGTGGACAGTTCCGTTTGTGACCAAAAACTATGTGTATAATCAGGCAGTTGACGCCGCGCTTTGGCCTTTGTGGTTAACAAGACGTAAATGCGCCCCAACCGGCGAGTCGCGCGCTATAAGGCGCGGGTGCGCTTCGACGACCGCTTCCTTGAAGAACTGAAGGCCCGCCTTCGGCCGTCCGACATCATCGGACGGACGGTGAAGCTCAAGCGTCAGGGCCGCGAGTACGTCGGCCTGTCGCCCTTCACCAAGGAGAAGTCGCCGTCCTTCTTCGTCAATGACGACAAGGGCTTCTTCCACGACTTTTCGTCGGGCAAGCACGGCGACGTCATCAGCTTCCTGCAGGAGACCGAGCGACTCAGCTTCGTCGAGGCGGTGCAGCGTCTGGCCGGGGAGGCCGGCATGGCCCTGCCGGCGGAGGACCCGCAGGCGGCCGAGCGCGAGGTCCGCAAACAGGGCCTGACCGACTGGATGGACCTGGCCCAGAAATGGTTCGCGGCCAATCTGCGCCGGTCGCCGGGCAAGGCGGCGCGGGAATACCTCGAGAAGCGCGGCCTGCCGGAAGACCAGTGGGAGCGGTTCGGCCTCGGCTATGCGCCCAACGACCGCGAGGGGCTGAAGACGGCCCTGGTCCAGCGCGGCGCCAAGCCGGGCGACCTCGTCGAGGCGGGCATGCTGATCGCGCCCGAGGGCGGCGGACAGCCCTATGACCGGTTCCGCGACCGGCTGATGTTCCCCATCCTCGACGCGCGCGGGCGGATCGTCAGCTTCGGCGGCCGGGCCATGAACCCGGACGACCGCGCCAAATATCTGAACGGGCCGGAGAGCCCGCTCTTCCACAAGGGCGCCACCCTGTACGGCCTGCCCGAGGCGCGCCGCATCCTCGGGGCCGAGAGCCGCGACAGCCAGGCCATCGTGGTGGTCGAGGGCTATATGGACGTCATCGCCTGTCATCGCGCCGGCATCCCGGCCGTGGCGCCGATGGGGACCGCGCTGACCGAGGAACAGATGGAGCGGCTGTGGCGGGTCTCGCACGAGCCGGTGCTGTGCTTCGACGGCGACGCCGCAGGGCGGCGGGCCGCGTTTCGCGCCATCGACCGCGCCCTGCCGCAGCTGAAATCCGGCCGCTCGTTCCGTTTCGCCCTGCTGGACGGCGGGCAGGACCCGGACGACATTCTGCGCGACAAGGGGGCTCCGGCCCTGCGGCAGGCCCTCGCCGCGACCCGGCCCTTCGCCGAGGTGCTGTTCCAGAAGGAGGCCGAGGTCGAACCGCTGGATTCGCCCGAACGGCGCGCCGGGCTGAAGGGCCGTCTGCGTCAGGCCGCCTCGGCCATCCAGGACAAGGATCTGGCGGAGCAATATCGTCGCGAATTGTTCGACCGTTTCGACGCCCTGTTCCCGGCGCGCCGCGCCCCGCAGGGCCAGCCGGCGACGGGGCCGGGCGGGCGCTGGCGCCCGGGCCCGCCGCCCAAGCTGGGCCAGACGGCGGAAGGCGCGCAGGCGATGCAGTCGCTCAGTCGTTCGATCGAACCGGTGGCCGCCGCCCTGGCCCACGGGGCCATCGACGACCCGGAGCGGATGGATGACCATCTTGAGGCGATCTCCTCCCACGGCTTCGGCGACGCCGCTCTCGACGGCCTGGCGCAGGAGATGGTTCGCCTGCGGTTCTCGGGTCAGGACCTTGACTCGGCGGCGCTGCGTCGCCATCTGGCGCAATCGGGTCACGATGCTTTAGTGCGCGAGGTCGAGAAGGCGGCGGCAAAGTCCGGCGCGCCTTTCCTGGCCGCAAATGCGCCCCTCGCCGAAGCAAGGGTCCGATGGTCGCAGGCGTTCGACGCGCTTACTCGCGTGGCGGCGCTGGAGGATGCACTGAGCTCGGCGGCAGGCATGCCGGGCCAGGATGAGGCGTTCCGCAGGCTGAAAGCCGAGCGGGATGCTTTGCGTCGCGCGATCAAAACCGGAGAGATCTGGGAAGACAGCACGGGTTCGTAACCAACGAACCCGCCACACGTTGTATTTGGCGGACGGCCTGATCAGCCGCTCCACCCGGAGATAAGACTGTATGAGCGCCCAGACCGAGACGCAGGAAACCGAAGCCCAGAGCGACGGTCCGCTGCTCGACCTCACCGACGCCGGTGTGAAGAAATTCATCAAACAGGCCAAGGCGCGGGGCTATGTGACGATGGAGGACCTGAACAAGGTCCTGCCGTCAGAGGAAGTGACCCCCGACGCGATCGAGGACACGCTGGCGATGCTGTCCGAGATGGGCGTCAACGTCGTCGAGGCCGAGGAGGACGCGGCCGAGACCACCGAGAAGGAGGGCGGCGAGGTCGTCGAACGGGCCGAGACCAGCGTCTCCGAGACCCCGGCCAAGGCCGCCTATGATCGCACCGACGACCCCGTGCGGATGTATCTGCGCGAAATGGGCTCGGTCGAGCTGCTGAGCCGCGAGGGCGAGATCGCCATCGCCAAGCGCATCGAGGCCGGTCGCGACGCCATGATCTCGGGCCTGTGCGAAAGCGCCCTGACGTTCGAGGCCATCATGGTCTGGCGCGACGAGCTGGCCAACAACCGCATCCTGCTGCGCGAGGTCATCGATCTGGACGCCACCTATGGCGTGCTTAACCCCTCATCCCTGCCGCACAACCAGCCGCCCGCCGGCACGGTCGTCCCGCCGCCCGAGCCGGAAGAGGGCGCCGAGCCCAAGGCGGAGACCGACGACGAAGAGGACGAGGATTTCGACGATGGCGGCGGCATGTCGATCTCGGCGCTCGAGGCCGAGCTCCGCGACGGCGTCATGGAGGTGCTGGACGCCGTGGCCGCCGACTTCGGCGCCTTCCGCAAGCTGCAGGACAAGCTGGTTGAAAGCCGGCTGAAGGGCGAGGTCCTCTCGCCCAAGGACCAGAAGGCCTATGACGCCCTGACGTCGACCATCTCGGGCCGGCTGAAGACGATGAAGCTGAACAACCACCGCATCGAGGCGCTGGTCGAGCAGCTGTACGCCATCAACAAGCGGCTGATGGGCCTCGAGGGCCGGCTGCTGCGCCTCGCCGACAGCTACGGCATCTCGCGTCCCGAGTTCCTGAAATCCTATTTCGGCGCCGAGCTGGACCCGACCTGGGCCGAGCGGGTCAAGGAAATGGGCGTGCGCTGGACCAAGTTCAGCGACAATGAACAGGCCCAGATCGCCCAGATCCGCGGCGACGTCGCCGCCGTGGCCACCGAGGCGGGCCTGCCGATCGACGACTATCGCCGCATCGTCCAGACGGTGCAGAAGGGCGAGCGCGAGGCCCGTCAGGCCAAGAAGGAAATGGTCGAGGCCAACCTGCGCCTCGTGATCTCCATCGCCAAGAAATACACCAACCGCGGCCTGCAGTTCCTGGACCTGATCCAGGAGGGCAACATCGGCCTGATGAAGGCGGTCGACAAGTTCGAGTACCGCCGCGGCTACAAGTTCTCGACCTACGCCACCTGGTGGATTCGTCAGGCCATCACCCGCTCGATCGCCGACCAGGCGCGGACGATCCGCATCCCGGTGCACATGATCGAGACGATCAACAAGATCGTCCGCACCAGCCGCCAGATGCTGCACGAGATCGGCCGCGAGCCGACCCCGGAGGAACTGGCCGAAAAGCTGGCCATGCCGCTGGAGAAGGTGCGCAAGGTCCTGAAGATCGCCAAGGAGCCGATTTCGCTCGAGACCCCGATCGGCGACGAGGAGGACTCGCACCTGGGCGACTTCATCGAGGACAAGAACGCCATCCTGCCGATCGACGCCGCCATCCAGTCGAACCTGCGCGAAACCACCACCCGCGTGCTGGCGTCCCTGACGCCGCGCGAGGAGCGGGTGCTGCGCATGCGCTTCGGCATCGGCATGAACACCGACCACACCCTGGAAGAGGTCGGTCAGCAGTTCTCGGTGACCCGGGAGCGCATCCGCCAGATCGAGGCCAAGGCGCTGAGGAAGTTGAAGCACCCCAGCCGGTCTCGGAAGCTGCGGAGCTTCCTGGACAGCTGAGGTCAGGGATCAGGGATCAGGGTCGCTTCCGCGAGGGGGCGGCCCTTTTTTTGGCCCGCCCACAATCCGCTCATCCCGGCGAAAGCCGGGACCCAGTCCTGTCCAGCCTGACGCCGGCGCTTCCGGACAACCGGTCGGCGGACGACCGCAATCGTCCGTCACCCAAAGCACTGGGTCCCGGCTTTCGCCGGGATGAGCGGAATTGGGGAGGGCTGTTCGCGGTCGGCGATTCTCCCGCGGCGCAAATCACCCTAGCCTCGGGCCCATGCGCCCAGCCTCCCGCCGCCTCGCCGCCGTCGCCGTCATGGCCCTGCTGGCCGGCTGCAGCCCCATGCTGCCCGAACGGCCCGCGCCCGCCCGCTATCCGGCCGCCCCGTCGCGCACGGAGGCGCCGCTGGTCGGGGCGCTGATCGATCAGCCGATCGGCGGGGGCACGCGATCGGCGGTGATCCGGGAGAGCGCCGACCTGCAGCAATGCATGGCCCAGCTGACGGCCGCCCGCGTGACCTTCCGCCCCGTGCCGGACCGGTCGACCACGGAGACGTGCGGCCTCGCGTCCGGCGGCGTGCTGGGGCCGGACATGGGCACGACGGCGCGGATGGCGCCCGGCGACGTGGAAATGACCTGCCGGACGGCCCTGGCCCTGAGCGTCTGGCGCCGGCAGTCGGTGGAGCCCGCGGCGCGCGAGATCCTG
>SCVB01000040.1 GCA_004296955.1 Brevundimonas sp. | reverse complement strand
CGAGCCCAGGGCCGTCACGGCCGAGATGATGACGACGGCGATGAGGGCCGCGATCAGGCCGTACTCGATGGCCGTGGCGCCCGACTCGTCGGACATGAACTGCGAAACGAACTTGGTCATGGTTGAAATCCTTCTGTCTGCAAGCGAGTGATTGATGACGCCAACAGGTCCTCGGCGTCTGCCCGCTTGACCCCCTGTTGCAGGACCAACATGCCCGGGCCGGATTAAGGGCGAGTAAAACAGCGATCTTCAGGCGCGAAATCTTTATTCACGTCTCATTTACTACGATCCGGCCGCCGGTTGCATGATTTCAGACTTTCTTGAGGTTTGACGGTCACTGTCCGAGGACGCTCACGCGCGCGCCCCGTTCACTGGAAGTCGACGCCATGACCCGACCCGTCTCCCCCGCCCGGCTCATCGCCGCCCTGGCCGCGAGCGCCGCGCTGTTCGCGCCGGCGATCGGGACGGCGCAGTCCGCGAGCCTGAATGTGGAGATCGACCAGGCCCAGCGGGTCCAGCTGCGCGGCCCCGCCGGCTCGGTGATCGTCGGCAACCCCGCGATCGCCGATGTGACGGTGGTGGACGCCAACACCCTCTACATCACCGGCAAGGGCTACGGCGTCACCGAGATCGTGGCCGTCGACGCCATCGGCCGGACGGTGTTCCAGAGCCAGGTCGTGGTCACCGCCGGCTCCGGTTCGGGCCGCGTCAGGGTCTGGCGCGGCGGCCAGGCGACGGAGATGGCCTGCGCCGCCTCCTGTTCGCCCTCCCTCCGCAGCGAAGCCAGCGATGCGCCGACGCCGTAGGAACCGGCCCGTGGCGACGCGCTCCTCCCTTCGGCACAAGCCGCTCCGCCGCGGTTTCGCCGGTCGCCTGCTCCGCGCTTCCGACGGCTCGGCCGCCGTGGAGTTCGGCATGGTCGCCCTGCCCTTTGTGCTGATGATGTTCGCCATCCTCGAGATCGGCCTGGTCTTCGTCACGGACTCGGTGCTGGAGAACGCCACCATCGAGACGGGTCGGCTGGTGCGCACCGGCCAGGCCAGCGCCCAGTCCATGACCGCGGGCACGTTCAAGACCGCCCTCTGCGCCCGCATGAGCATCTTCGCCGCCGACTGCGGGACCCGCGCCACCGTCGATGTGCGGGTGATCCCGCAGTTCGCCACCACCCCGCCCGATCCCATGGCCGGCGGGACGTTCAACGACGGCGTCCTGACCTATAGCAACGGGGCGCCGGGCGACCTGATCCTGGTCCGCGTCTGGTACCGCCAGCCGCTGCTGACGACCTTCCTGTCCCAGGGCCTTTCGCGGATGAACGACGGCGCCGCCATGCTGACCGCGACCACCGCCTTCCGGAACGAACCGGCATGATGCGGCGCGGACTCTTCACCCGGCTGGCCGGAGACGACCGCGGCGTCTCGGCCGTCGAATTCGCCATGCTGGCGCCGGTGCTGATCGCCTTCTATTTCGGCATGGCCGAATTCTGCCAGGGCTTCATGGCCCAGAAGCGGATGGGCCATGTCTCGGCCATGGTCGCCGACCTGGTGGCGCAGGAAGAGTCGGTCGGGACGGCCAATCTGGACGACATCTTCGAGATCGGCGGCCTGATCATGAAGCCGTTCTCGACGACCGCGCTGCAGCAGCGGGTCAGCAGCGTGACCCGCACCTCCGGCGTCGCCCGGGTGGACTGGAGCCGCGGCGCCGGCATGGCCCCTCGCGCGGTCAACTCCACCATCACCCTGCCGACTGATCTGATCGCCGACGGCGAAAGCGTCATCGTGTCGGAAGCGACCTATGACTACGATTCCCCGGTCGACTATTTCATGCCCGGGATCACCCGCTTCTCGCACATCTATTATCTACGTCCGCGGACCGTCGACAAAACCCTCTGCTCGAACTGCTAGCCGCCGGCCAGGGCCTCCCTGAGCGCGCGGATCTTGGCGTCGGTCTCGGCCAGTTCGGCGGCCGGATCGCTGTCGGCGACGATGCCGGCCCCGGCCAGGGTGCGGAAGCGCCAGAGGCCGCCCGCGCGCTGGAACGAGGCCGTCCGGATCAGCACCGAGGCCGTCATCCGGCCATCGTCCTCGATATGGAACAGGCTGCCGCACCAGGGGCCGCGCGGCGGTTCATGGCCGGCGATGACCTTCATCGCCTGGTGCTTGGGCGCGCCGGTGATCGAGCCCGGGGGGAAGGTCGCCTCCAGCAGTTCGGCCGCTCCGACCTCCGGCCGGGCGACGGCGGCCACCGTCGAGACCAGATGGTGGACGGTCGGATAGGTCTCGACCTCGAACAGGGCGGTGGCCGCGACCGACCCCGGCGCGGCCACGCGCGACAGGTCGTTGCGCATCAGATCGACGATCATCAGGTTCTCGGCCCGGTCCTTGGCGCTGGTCCGCAGTTCGGCGGCGAGGGCGGCGTCGCGGCGCGGGTCGGCGTGGCGCGGCCGGGTGCCCTTGATCGGCCGGGTCTCGATGCGACGGCCCGCCGGATCGAAGGTCAGGAACAGTTCAGGGGAGTTGGACACGATCGCCCGGTCGCCCAGCCGCCAGAAGGCGCCATAGGCGGCGGCCCGCTCCGCCAGACGCAGCATGACGTCGAACGGATCGGCGCCGGCGTGCAGCCCGCCGGTCCAGGCGCGGGCGATATTGGCCTGGAACAGTTCGCCGGCGGCGATCCGGTCCACGACGTCGGCGACCGCCGCCAGATAGGCGTCCGGCGACGCCTCGGCGATGAAGTCGTCCGCCGGCGGCGGGGGACAGGCCGGATCGACGGCCGCAGCCAGCCAGGCCTCGGCCCGGTCGGCGGCGGCCCGGGCGGCGTCGGCGTCCCCGCCCCGGCCGGTCACGCGCACGCGGCGGTCGCGATGGTCGAAGGCGAGCATGGCCGGATAACGGGCCAGCATCAGGTCCGGCCAGACAGCTTCGCGCGGGCCCGTCGCGGGTCTGGCCCCGAAATCATAGGCCAGCAGGCCGACCACGCCGGCGGCGAAGTCGGGATTCCGCAGCCGGTCCAGAGAGCCGTCCGGCCCGGCCGCCCCGACATGGACCCGGTCCGGTTCGGCCGCGACGAACGACCAGCGCCCGAGGGCCCCGCCGTCCGAAAGCAGGGCCAGCGGCCCGTCGAGACGGCGCAGTCCGGCGGCGACGGCCATCGGATCGCGCCACGGCCGGTCGCGGCGCTCGACGGCGCCCGCCCCCGTCACGCCGCCAGCCGCGCGCCGATCCGGTCGCGCAGGGCCGTATCGACGCCGAGGGCCTGCTCCAGATAGGCCTCGGCGGAGCCGTAGCGCTCCGCGATCCCGGCCATGGCGGTGTCCAGATAGACGGCCTCGACCCCCAGGAAGGCCACCACGGCGTCATGCGCCACGGCCCGCCCCGTATGGGCCTCCAGCTGGCGGGCGATAGCCGGGGCGCGACCTTCCAGGTCGACCGCGGTGTTGGTCAGCAGATAGTCGGCCACGATGTCGTCGGGATGCACCCCGAGCAGATGGTGGGTCAGGGCCGCCAGCAGGCCCGTGCGGTCCTTGCCGGCGGCGCAATGGATCAGCACCGGGCCGTCGGCCTCGCCGAGGATCCGGAAATAGCGGGCGAACAGATCCAGGTGCGACGGCTCGAAGGCCAGCCGCCCGTAGGTGTCGGTCATGAAGCGCCGGCCGGACTCCGGCGTCAGGTCGGCGGTCCGCAGGAAGGTCATGTGCGGCGCCTCGCCGCCGTCGTCGTGCTCGCTTTCGATCACGGCGCCGGCGAAGCCCGCCGGCCGCCGGGAGGGCTGGTCGCGGCGCTCGGACGGCCGGCGCAGATCGACGACGGCGGCGATGTCGAGGGCGCCGAGACGCTCCAGATCGGCGGCGCTGGCGCGCGCCTGGTGGCCGGAGCGAAACAGTCGGCCGGGCGCGATATGGCGCCCGGACCCGGCGGCGTAGTCGCCATAGTCGCGGAAATTGTCGAGGGCGTCGAAACGATGGATGCGGCCGGTCATGACCCCTGTCTAGACGAGCCGCCGGGCCCGAACCACCATCCCGCGATCACGCCTTTCCGACGAGGCCCTGCATGGCGTCGAGATAGGCGACGAAGGCCTTGCGGCCGGCGGGCGTCATCGAGGCCTCGGTCAGGGGCTTGCGGCCCTCGAACCGCTTGTTCACGGCGACGAACCCGGCCTCCTCGAGCTTGCGCAGATGCACCGACAGATTGCCGTCCGTGGCTTGCAGCCGGGCCTTCAGGGTGTTGAAGTCGGCGCTCTCGACGCCGGACAGCACGGCCATGATCCCCAGACGCACCCGGCCGTGGATGACATCGTCGATGCGGCTGATGTCGAACGCGTCCGTCATGGATTCAGGCCCGCGCCTGCCGCATCAGCATCCAGCCCGGCAAGGCCATCAGCAGGAACAGGGCGGCGGAGTAAGCCAGATATTGCTCGGCCTGCCCGGCGAACAGGGCCAGCAACGGAGCGGCTGCGAAGCTGGCGAGCGACAGGACCCACAGCTTCCTGGAGCGCTGCATTTCGGCGTGGACCGCCCAACCGACCCCGTAGAACACCATTATGATCGAGGGGATCAGCGCGAACATCGCCTCCAGCGCAGCCTCGTCGGCCAGACGCCAGCCCAGCACGGCCATGGCCATGAACATGGCGAAGATGCCCCAGCCCATGCCGCTCCACGCAATGCTGGCCGCCCTGTTGGCGGTGGTGGACACGCCTGCGCGGCGCAGCCGGGGAATGGTGACGGCGAGGATGATCCAGTAGGCGACGGTGGCCGCCACCCAGCCGATCCAGAGCTGGCTCTCGTCCAGCGGCGCGAGGCCGACGACGGCGGCCCAATGGAAGAGGCTGGCCAGTCCGTAGAGCAGACCGCCGAACATCAGCAGCGAATTGCCCTGCATGGGGGTCTGCGCGCCCTCCTCCGCCAGACGGCGCATCCAGGCGATGTCGGCGGCAGGGTCTTCGGTTTGCTCGGTCATGGGATCAACGTCCTTTCAGAGTCGGCGGCCAAAGGCCAGCCAGAGGCCCGGCAGAAGGGCGGCGAGCGCCAGGGTTCCGGCCTGGATCAGGGACTGGTCCGGCGTTCCGAAGACCATGGCGGCGCCCGCCGCGCCGCCGAGGGCGACGAAGCAGAGCAGGCCCATGTTCGGTGTTCCGGTGCGGATCGCCGCCACCGCCCAGGCGACGGCGTAGAGGCCCAGGCCGGCGACGGCGATCCATCGCATCAGGTTCCAGTCGCCCGCGGCGTTCGAAACCGCCGCGAGGACCAGGGCGATGCCCAGATGGGCCAGGATGAAGGCGCGCGACCAGCCGGCCACGCTCCGTGCGGCCTCGCCGCCAAGGCGGCGCAGCCGGAACAGGCCGGTCAGGAACAGAGCGACGGCCGCGGCCCAGCTGACGCCCAGGGCGGCCGGATGAAGGTCGAGCGCGCCGCTGAGCACAGCCCACTGAAACAGATTGGCGGCGCCGAAGATGGAGCCCGCCAGCAGCAGGACCCGTCCGGCGCAGGCGGCCACGGTCGGGCCGGAGCGCGGCGTGGCGAAGGTCAGGACGGCTGCGGTCATGAGAGGATGCTCCGTGTGCGATCTTCTGATGCCACACACACTTTGTGTTGTAAAGTACTTCGTCATATCCGCGGATATCCGCAGAGCCTTGCCGGGCCCGGCGCGGCGGGAGACAAGCCCGCATGACACCTCGCTCCCCCATGAGTTTCCAGCGCATCGCCTATGAGGTCCGCGAGGTCTGCAACGGCGTGGAGCTGGCCGCGCTCGAGGGGGCGATCGCCCGCACCGGCCTGGGTCCGGGCGCTGCGGCGATCGATATCGGCACCGGCAATGCAACGGTCGCCATCCGGCTGGCGCAGAAATTCGGCCTTGAGGTCGCGGCGATCGAACTGGATCCGGTCATGGCCGAACTGGCCCGCAGCCGGATCGAGGCGGCCGGGGCGGAGAACCAGGTCTCGCTGACCGTCGCCCCCGCGGCCGAGGTGCTGGCGCGCACCCAGCCCGTCGACCTGATCGTGGCCCTGGGGACGACCAACGTCAGCGGCGAGGGCCGCCCGACCCCCGAGGCCGGCTTCGTCGCCCTGCGTCGCAGGCTGAAACCGGGCGGCTGGCTGTTGTGGGGCGATGTCGTCTGGCGCGCCGAGCCGCCGGCCCCGCTCCGCCAGATCACCGAGGTCACCAACCTCTATACGGACGACGCCGGCTGGCGGGCCGCGGCTGTCGCCGCGGGCTTCGAGGTCATCGACGGACGGATCTCGCCCCAGGACGTCTATGACGCCTATTCCGGGGACTCGATCGCCGCCGCACGCGCCTGGGTCGAGGCCAATCCCGAGGCGCCGGAGGCGGGGTCGATCCGCTTCAACGCCGACCGGGTGCAGGCGATCATGGAGTTCGGCCGCGACTATATCGGCTTCGGCCTCTATCTGTTGCGCAACCCCGTCTGAAAGGGGTCAGGCGGTCCGGATGATCCCGCCCGCGGCGGCCACCGGCCAGGGCGTCAGCCGGGCCCCCGCGCAGGGGCCGCCGACGCAGGCGCCCGACAGCGGCTCGAACACCGCCCCGTGCCAGCTGCACAGGATCAGGGAGCCGTCGGGGACCAGATAGCGATCCAGTTCGACCGCCAGCGGGAATCCCTGGTGCGGACAGCGGTCGACATAGCCGGCGACCTCGCCCCCCTTGCGCACCACGAAGCCGTGGAAGAAGGCTTCGCCGATCTGCAGCACGAAGCCGCGCGAACCGGGATCGGGGATGTCCGCCTCGGCGCACAGGGCGACGCCGGCCGGCGTGGTCCAGACGCGCTTACGTTCGCTGGCGGGCGGTGCGTCTGTCATCGAAGGCGTCAGTGCCGCTCGGCCTTGAGCGGGCGCGACAGGAGGGCGTCGATCATGCCCTGCACCGTCGTTTCGCCCGCGAGCAGGGCCGCGACCGCCAGGGAGATGGGCATGTCGACGCCCATCTTTTCGGCGAGTTCGCGCACGGCTGGGGCGGACTCATAGCCCTCGGCGACCGAGCGTTTCCCGGCCAGGGCCTGTTCGACCGTCTGGCCCTGACCGAGAGCCAGCCCGAGGCTCATATTCCGCGACTGGGGGCTGGAGCAGGTCAGGACCAGGTCGCCGAGACCGCACAGGCCGGCCACGGTCTCGGCCTGGCCGCCGAGCGCGACGCCCATCCGGGTCATTTCGGCGAAGCCGCGGGTGATCAGGGCGGCGTGGGCGCTGCGGCCCAGACCGCGGCCCTCGCTGATGCCGCAGGCGATGGCCAGCACATTCTTGATCGCCCCGCCGACCTCGGCGCCGATCAGATCGTGGGCGAGGTAGGGACGGAAGGCGGGGGCCGACAGCGTCTCCATCAGGGCTTCGCCGAGGGCCGCGTCGGCGCAGGCGAGGGTGACGGCGCTGGGCAGGCCGCGGGCGACCTCGCCGGCGAAACTGGGGCCGGACAGGACCGCGGCCGGGGCGGCCGGCAGGGTCTCGGCCAGTACCTCGGTCATCAGCTTCAGAGTGCCCCGCTCAATCCCCTTGGAGCACAGCACCACCGGCACGCCCGGACGGTGATGGGCGGCGAAGGCGGCCAGGGTCGAGCGCATATGCTGGGCCGGCGGCACGGCGAGGATCAGGTCGCAGGCGCCGAGATCGGCCAGGTCAGAGGTGACCGAGACGCGGTCGTCGAGGATGATGCCCGGCAGAAAGGCCTCATTGATGCGGCGCGCGCGGATGCTCTCGACCACCTCGGGCTCGCGCGCCTGCAACAGGACGTCGAGGCCGGCTCCGGCCGCCACCTGGGCCAGGGCCGTGCCCCAGGCGCCCGCGCCGATCACGCCCGCGGTCTTGAACTGCATGGTCACTCCCTCAAGCCTTGGCGCCCTTGCGGCCCGGCGCATGCGTCGGGTCGTTGAGCGCACTGTATTCGTCGAGCGGCCAGCGCGGCCGGGCGGCGGTGTCGATATCCGAAACCAGGCCCTTGCGCAGTCGTTCCGCCCCCGCCAGGGCGATCATCGCCGCATTGTCGGTGCAATAGGCCATGGGCGGGGCCAGAAAGGCGAATCCGTTCTTCTCCGCCGTCGCCTGCAGGGTCGTGCGGACCGTCCGGTTGGCGGCCACGCCGCCGGCCACGACGAACAGGCGCTGGGGCTGCTCTTCCGCCCAGGCCTTGAGCGCGCGGTCCGAGCGTTCGCTGAGCTGGCGGGCGATGGCGGTCTGGACGGCGTCGGCCAGGTCGGCGCGCTGCTGGTCGGTTTCGCAGGCCTGGGCCAGACGGGCCGCCGCGGTCTTCAGTCCCGAGAACGAAAAGTCGCAGTCCTTGCGGCCCAGCAGCGCCCGGGGCAGGTCGAAGCGCGCCCCGTCGCCAGTGTCCGCCAGCTTCTCCAGCGCCGGCCCGCCCGGATAGCCGAGACCCAGGGCCTTGGCGATCTTGTCGAAGGCCTCGCCGGCCGCGTCGTCGATGGTGGTGCCCAGCCGGGTCATCTCGCCGACGCCGCGGACCTCCAGCAACTGGCAGTGGCCGCCCGAGACCAGCAGCAGCAGGAAGGGATAGGCCACCGGCTGGCCGAGCCGGGCCGAGACGGCATGGCCCTCAAGGTGGTTGACGGCGATCAGCGGCAGGCCGCGGGCGAGGGCGACCGCCTTGCCGAAGCTGAGGCCGACCATGACGCCCCCGACCAGACCCGGCCCGGCGGTGGCGGCCACGCCGTCGAGGGCCTCATAGGTCAGGCCCGCCTCTTCCATGGCGCGGCGCACGACGCCGTCGATCATCTCGACATGGCTGCGGGCCGCGATCTCCGGGACGACGCCGCCATAGGCCGCGTGATCGTCGATCTGGCTGTGCACCACGGAGGACAGGACGGTCGCCTCGCCCTCCGGCGACAGGCGCACCACCGAGGCCGCGGTCTCGTCGCAACTGGTCTCGAGGCCGAGCACGGTCAGGGCGCCGGTTGCCCGCCCCCCTTCGCTGCTATAGTCGGCGGCCATCTTCATCGGGTCGAGGTAGCGACCCTGTACTCCCGGCGCAACGACTCATGGCCCCTCTCGTCCGCATCGGCACGCGCCGCTCGAAACTGGCCCTGACCCAGTCGGGCATGATGCAGCGCGCCATCGGCCGGGCCCTCGGCGTCGCGGACGCCGACCTGCTCGAAGCCGTGCCCCTGGTCGAGATCGTCACCACCGGCGACCGGGTGCAGGACCGCCGTCTCATGGAGATCGGCGGCAAGGCCCTGTTCACCAAGGAGATCGAGGAGGCCCTGCTGGACGGCCGCGTCGACGTGGCGGTGCATTCGATGAAGGATGTGCCGGCCGACCAGCCCGACGGCCTGTGCCTCGCCGCCGTCCCGCCGCGCGAGGACGCCCGCGACGCCTTCGTCAGCGAGGCCTTCGCGACGTTCGCCGACCTGCCCGCCGGGGCGCGGCTGGGCACGGCCTCGCTGCGCCGGCAGGCCCAGGCCCTGGCCCTGCGGCCGGACCTGCAGATCGAAATGCTCCGGGGCAATGTCGACACCCGACTGCGCAAACTGGCCGAGGGCGAGTTCGACGCCATCCTGCTGGCCGTGTCGGGCCTGAACCGGTTGGGCTTCGAAGGGGTGATCCGAGAGCGGCTGTCGCTCGACGATTTCCTGCCCGCCCCCGGCCAGGGCGCCCTCGCCCTGCAGACCCGGACCGAAGATCTGGCCGCCGACTGGGTCGCGGCGCTCAACGATCCGATGACGGCGCTGGCGGTGACGGCCGAGCGCGGCGCCATGACAGCGCTGGAGGGATCCTGCCGCACCGCCGTCGGGGCTCATGCGATGATCGCCGACGGCCGGCTGCGCCTCACCACGGAAATGCTCGCCCCCGACGGCTCGGCCCGCTGGCGGCGCGCCGGAGAGCTCGGCGACCTGTCCGCCGGGGACGTCATCGATCAGGCCCGCGCCCTCGGCCTGCGGCTCGGGGCCGAGGTCCAGGCGGCGGCCGGCGACCAGCGGGTCGAGTCCTGACGGCGATCCGCCGCGTCTGGGTCACCCGCGCCGAGCCGGGCGCCGCGCGCACCGCCGACCGGCTGACCGCCCTGGGCTTCGAGCCCGTCGTGGTCCCCCTGCTGGCCATCCGGCCGATACCGCAGCCCGCGCCGGACCTGACCGGGATCGCCGGCCTGGCCTTCACCAGCGCCAACGGCGTGGCGGCCTTCGCCGCCCTGACGCCGGACCGCAGTCGTCCGGTCTTCACCGTCGGCGATGCCACGGCCCGGGCCGCCCGGGCGGCGGGCTTCCCCCGCGTCCAGTCGGCCGACGGCGATCTGGACCGGCTGGCCGCCCTGCTCAGGGCCCGGGGGTCCGGGGTCGGGCCGGTGCTGGTTCCGGGCGCGCGGGAGCCCGCCGGCGACCTGCCGGCCCTGCTGACGGGACGGGTCCACGCGACCGCCCTGGCCGTCTACGAGGCGGTCGCGACGGAGGCGGCCCCGCCCGGAGCCTTCGACGCCGTCCTCGTCCATTCGGCCCGCGCGGGCCGGGCCCTGGCCGCGCTCGGGCCGTTCGGGGACCAAATCGCGATCGCCCTGTCGGCGGCGGCGGCGACGGCGCTCGGCGACCGGTCCGGCCTCGAAATTCGCGTCGCTTCGACGCCCGATGAAGCCGCCCTACTCGCGGCGCTTGGCAATCCCGCGCGCCGCGTATAAAGAGCGCCTCTCGCGCGGGCCAAGCCGCCCGCTGCGCCAAGGCCGCTTTAGCTCAGCTGGTAGAGCATCGCATTCGTAATGCGGGGGTCAGGTGTTCGAGTCACCTAAGCGGCACCACCTTTCCAGACACCCTCTAACTAGGAAGTCCAGGGGCTCGCGGCATAGAGGCCCTCCCGTTAGCTCGTTTAGTGGGTTCCTGCTGGGTGTGCCTCCAGAGGAAGACCTCACCTCGTGAACTTCGTTGCCTTAGCCGCTACCCGCATGGCTTCACTTTCGGCTCGCGCCTTGCGAGAGTGCGGACGAGGTGGGGCGCTTGCAGTCAACGAACTTCGAGTTTCTGTCGCGACATGACCGGCGGCTGGTGCAGCTTGCGGGGCTGGCGGAGCGATATTTCACCGACGATCCGGCGACCTCGCTGGTCAAGATGCGCCAGTATGCCGAGGTCCTAGGTGGCCTGATCGCGGCGCAGGCCGGACTGCTGGATCAGACGGGTGAGACCTTTGCCGACCTTCTGCGACGGCTCCAGTTTGAAAGGGCTATGCCCCGGGAAGCTGGCGACCTGTTCCACCAGCTACGCGTCATGGGAAACCGGGCGGCTCACGAGGACAAGGGCTCTCATGCTGAGGCGCTGACGGCGCTCAAGGTGGCCCGGCAGCTCGGCGTGTGGTTCCACGTGTCGCGCAGCGGGGATCGTCAGTTTAATCCCGGCCCGTTCACGCCGCCCAAGCCGCCCGAAGACCCGGCTGGGCCGCTGGTGCAAGAACTCGCCCGCCTGCGCGATGAACTGGCAGCTTCCCAGACAGAGGCCGAGCGCCACCGGGCTGAAGCCGAATTGGCCGCCCAAGCGCGGTTGAGCGCCGAGGAACGCGTCCGCCGCGAAGCCGAGGAGAAGGCGGAATGGGCGCAGTTAGCGTCTGAAACTGACGCCCAGCTTAAGGACCTTGCTGGTCAACTTGCCATCCTGCAGGCAGCGGCCGTGGCGCACCCCGCCGAGGCGCAAGCCTTTGTCGAAATGAGTCAGGCTGCTGCGAAGGACATCAAGCTCGACGAGGCCGCCACCCGAACGATCATCGATCAGCAGCTGCGTGACGCCGGATGGGAAGCCGATACCCAAGAGCTGCGCTTTGCTAACGGCTCGCGTCCGACCAAGGGGCACAACTTGGCCATCGCCGAATGGCCGACCGCAACGGGGCCGGCCGACTACGCATTGTTCGTCGGTCTGACGCTGGTCGGCGTCATCGAGGCAAAGCGCAAGAACAAGAACGTCATGGCCTGTCTCGACCAGGCGTACAGGTACGCCGAGAGCATCAAGGGCGTAGAAGCGCACCTAGCCGGTGGTGCGCCTTGGGGCGATTTCAGTGCGCCCTTCGCCTTCTCGGCCAACGGTCGACCCTATCTCCGCCAGCTTGAAACCGCGTCTGGAATCTGGCGGCGGGACCTGCGCCGGAAGACGAACCCCGCGAAGGCGCTGATGTCATGGCCGTCACCGCAGGGGCTGCTGGAGCGGCTAGAAGTCGACCGAGAAGCGGCCGAGGCGTCGTTGGCGACGCAGGGGTTCGACTTCGGCTTCCCGTTACGTCCCTATCAGAAGGCCGCGGTCGAGGCGGTTGAGAAAGGCCTCGCTGAGGACCGGTCCCACATGCTCGTTGGCATGGCGACCGGCACGGGCAAGACCAAGCTCGCTATTGCCATGCTATACCGTCTGATCGCGGCTAAACGGTTCCGGCGGGTCTGCTTCGTCGTGGACCGGAGCGCGCTGGGGGATCAGACCGAGAAGGAGTTCACGACTACTAAAGTCGTCAGCGGCAAAGGGTTCGCAGAAATCTTCGGCCTGAAAGGTCTCGGCCACGTCACCCCTGACCCGGAGACACGCGTCCACATCTGCACCATCCAGGGGCTAGTGAAGCGCGTTCTGTTTGCTGACAGCGCCGGCGAGGCCCCGCCTGTCGATCAGTACGACCTAATCGTCGTCGACGAATGTCATCGCGGCTACCTGCTCGACCGCGAGATGTCGGACGCGGAACTGAGCTTCCGCAGCCAGGACGACTACGTCTCGAAGTACCGGCGGGTGCTTGACCATTTCGACGCGGTGAAGATAGGCCTCACCGCCACGCCTGCTCTGCACACGGTCGAAATCTTCGGCACGCCGGTGTTCAGCTATTCGTACCGCGAGGCGGTGGTCGACGGGTTCCTGATCGACCACGAACCGCCATTACGGATCACCACAGCGCTGTCGCAGTCGGGCATCCATTTTGTGGCAGACGAGGAGGTGCAGTTCATTCATGCACCCACCGGCAAGTCCGAGCTGTTCAGGCTGCCGGACCAGCTCGATTTCGACGTGGAGTCTTTCAACAGGACCGTCATCACCGAGCCCTTCAACCGGGCCGTCGCCGATGAGTTGACCAACCACATCGATCTGTCCGAACCGGACAAGACTTTGGTCTTCGCCGCGTCGGACGCGCACGCCGACATCGTCGTCAAGGTTTTGCGCGAGGCGTTCCGGGAGGCGCACGGGGACATCGAGGATGCTGCGATCCGGAAAATTACCGGCAGCGTCGACAAGGTCGGCAAGCTGATTCTCGGCTATCGCAACGACGCCTTGCCCAAGATCGCCGTGACAGTCGACCTGCTGACCACCGGTGTCGATGTGCCGAAGATCACCAACTTGGTGTTCCTGCGACGTGTGAATAGCCGCATTCTGTATGAGCAGATGCTCGGGCGGGCTACGCGCCTATGCCCAGAGATCGGCAAGGACACATTCCGCATCTTCGACGCCGTAGACCTCTACAGCCGGCTCCAGCACATGACGGAGATGAAGCCGGTCGCGTCAGACCCCAACATTAGTCTAACCCAGTTGCTCGTAGAACTGGCGGCCATCGACGACGCCCAGCACCGCGCCAACATTCGCGATCAGATCATCGTCAAGCTGAGCCGACGACTGGCCCGGCTGTCGGATGAGTCCCGCGCCAAGGCCCAGCTGGCTACCGGCGAAACGCCCGAGGAGACTCTGGCGCGTTTCCGGGCGGGCACGGCCGACGAGTTGGCAAGCTGGGCGAAGGGTCGCCCCGGTCTCGGCCCGGCGCTGGACTGGACCACAGACAGCGGCACGCCAGTCATGGTGCCGATCTCGCAGCATGCGGATCAAGTCGTCGACGTCAGTTACGGTTACGGCGCAGCCGAAAAGCCCGAGGACTACCTCGACGCCTTCTCAGCGTTCGTGAAGGGCAACCTAAACCAGATCGCGGCCTTGAAAACGGTGGTGCAGAGGCCCCGCGATCTTACCCGCGTCGAGCTGCGGGAGCTGCGGCTTCAGCTGGACGCGCAGGGGTTCACTGACGCGAAAATACGCCGCGCGTGGTCGGATGCGCGCAACGAGGACATCGCCGCCTCGATCATGGGATTCGTCAGACAGGCGGCGCTGGGCGATCCGCTCGTACCGTATGCAGACCGGGTCAAGCGTGCGGTTGACGCCGTGGTCCGGAAGGGCGACTGGACGCCGATCCAAAAGCGTTGGCTGCAGCGCATCGGCGAGCAGCTGGAGAAGGAGGTCGTCGTCGACCGCGACTCACTGGATGAGGAGCCGTTCCGGGCCGACGGGGGCTTCCGCGTCCTGAACAAGCGGTTCGACGGCAAGTTGGAGACGATTCTAGCGGATCTGAGTGAGGAATTATGGCGAACGGCGAGCTGACGCGCGGCAGGGTGACCACGCAGGATATCGTCGGCCGGCTATGGAGTCTGTGCCATGTGCTGCGGGACGACGGCGTCGGCTACGGCGAGTATGTCGCCGAGCTGACCTTCCTGCTGTTCCTGAAGATGCTTGAGGAGACCCAGCGCGAGGAGCGCATTCCGGCCGAGTATCGCTGGAAGACCATCGCGTCGCGTGAAGGCGTCGAGCAGCTCCACCATTACAAGCGAGCGCTGCTGGACCTCGGCAAGGCGAGCGACTCGGTGGTCAGCCAGATATTCACCGACGCCCAGACCCGGCTGCGCAAGCCGGCCAACTTAAAGACTCTGACCACGGCCATCGATGGTCTCGACTGGTTTTCGGCGCGAGAGGAGGGCCTCGGGGAACTCTACGAGGGGCTGCTGGAGAAGAACGCGTCGGAGAAAAAATCCGGTGCGGGCCAGTATTTCACGCCGCGCCCGCTGATTGACTGCATTGTGCGACTGATGAGGCCGCAGCCGGGCGAAGTCATCCAAGACCCGGCAGCGGGCACGGCCGGGTTCTTGGTCGCAGCCGACCGCTACATTAAAGACGCCACGGATGAACTGTATGGCCTGCCGCAGGCGCAGGTCTTCTTCCAGCGCAACAACGCCCTGACCGGGATCGAGCTGGTACCCGATACCCATCGTCTGGCACTGATGAACCTGATGCTGCACGGGGTCGACGGGCCAATCACCCTCGGCGACAGTCTGTCGCCCGACGGCGAGGCGCTGGGCAAGGCCGATCTGATCCTTACCAATCCGCCATTTGGAACGAAAAAGGGGGGTGGGCGACCCAGCCGTTCCGATTTCTCGGTCACTGCCGACACGTCCAACAAGCAGCTGGCCTTCGTCGAGCACATCATCCGTGCCCTTAAGCCCGGCGGCCGCGCGGCCGTGATCCTGCCCGACAACGTGCTGTTTGAGGATAACACCGGCCGCCGTCTGCGCCAGTGGGCGATGGAGCTGGCCGACCTACACACCATCCTGCGTCTGCCGACCGGCATCTTCTACGCCCAAGGTGTGAAGACCAACGTCCTGTTCCTGACGCGGGGCCAGGCCGACCGAGCCAACACCAAGGGGACCTGGGTCTACGACCTGCGCGCCAACATGCCGACTTTCGGCAAGACCTGCCCCCTTCGCCCGGACGACTTTGCGGCATTCGAGGCGGCCTATGGCGACGACCCCAACGGTGGCGCGACGCGCACGGACGAAGGTCCCGAGGGTCGCTTCCGCTACTTCAGCCGCGCCGACATCGCCGCCAGAAACGATAACCTCGACATCGCCTGGCTCCGCGACGACAGCGACGCCGCCGAGGACGACCTTAGCGACCCCGAGGACATCGCCGCGGCCATCTTGGGCCACCTGCGGGCCGCCTTGGCGCAAGTCGAGGCGGTAGATGCGGAGTTGGCTGGCGAGGAGGCCGCGCCAACGGAGGCGGAGGCGTGAGCGAGCTCCCGAACGGGTGGGCACTTGCACCGTTTGAAGCGCTTTTTGATCGCCTCCAATATGGTCTAACGGCCAAAGCATCAGCCGATGCCTCAGGCACACGGTTCCTGCGGATCACCGACATTCAAGATGGTCAGGTCAATTGGGAAACGGTGCCCGGGCTTTCGAGCCAAGCGGATATAGAACGCTACATTCTCAGCGATGGGGATTTCGTCTTTGCGCGCTCTGGTTCGGTGGAAAAGGCCGCCCGACTGAAGGCTCCCCCAGAATCAGTGTTCGCTTCCTACTTGATACGCGGCCGTCCTATGGAGCCCGCCCTAGGTGATTGGTTGGCGTATTTCGTCAGTTCGTCTGACTATCTTGACCAGATCGCGGCTCGGGCTGCCGGCATCGGCATGTCCAACGTGAGTGCCGAGAAGCTGAAGTCTGTTGCGCTGGCTCTCCCTCCACTCGCTGAACAGCAGCGGATCGTGGCGAAGCTCGACATTCTGGCCGCCCGCACAGCCCGCGCCCGTGCCGACCTCGACCGCATCCCTGCTCTCGCCGCTCGCTACAAGCTGGCGGTGCTGGCGAAGGCGTTCAGCGGGGAGCTAACGGCGGAGTGGCGTGCCGAAAACGACGTGGATGAAGCACAAGTCTTAAGCTTGCAGGATCTCTGCGAGACCATCACCGACGGCGACCATCAGGCCCCCCCGAAGGCCGACTCGGGTGTCCCGTTCATCACTATCGGCGCGATGAACGATGGCCGCCTCGATTTGACTAGGGCAGTCCGTTTCGTCCCGCGCGGTTATTTTCAGGCCCTCAAGCCCTCCCGTGTCGCCCGGCGAGGAGACGTTCTTTATTCAGTGACGGGGTCATTTGGAATCCCGGCGTTAGTCGACACTGACGACGAGTTCGTCTTTCAACGTCACATCGCGATCCTGAAGCCCCTGCAAGCTCGCGTATCAGGCCATTTCTTGAGCCTTATGCTCGGTGCGCCTCAGGTTCTGGAGCAAGCGACCGCAGTCGCTACAGGCACTGCACAACTAACAGTCCCGTTGACCGGTCTGCGCCAGTTTCAACTCAGCGCTCCGAGCCTCCGCGAGCAGGATGAGATTCTTCGGGCTGTGAGCAACGCTTTGGCGGAGATTGACCGTGTGACCGCTGAAGCCGCCGCTGCCCGTCGTCTGCTAGACCGCCTGTATCAGGCCGTGCTCGCCAAAGCCTTCCGGGGCGAACTGGTTCTACAGGACCCGACGGATGAACCCGCCAGCAGCCTGCTTAACCGCATCCGCGCCGAACGAGCCAGCGCTCCCAAAGCCGAACGCGGAAGAAGGTCTTCCAAGCCCGCCGTATCGAAGAGGTCCTCCATGCCGAAAAGCCGTCTGGACGAAGACGTCAACGGTCGCCCTTTCCTAGCCTCCATCCTTCGAGACACAGGCCTGACGCTCTCAGCAGTTGAGCTCTTCAAGGCCTCCGACCTTCCGATCACGGACTTCTACAAGCAACTCGCTTGGGAACTCGATCAGGGGCTGGTGAAGGAGGACGGCAAACAGCTGGAGGCGGCCTGATGCGGTTGGATCGGGCGTATATCGATGGCTTTCGAAACCTAAAGGAATTCTCGATTGACTTCGACGAGAAGCGGCTGACGACCGTTGTCATCGGCCAGAATGGAGCAGGCAAATCCAATCTGATTGAAGCGCTGGTTGACGTCTTCCGCTCGGTAGACCTGAACAAGGATCGACTGCATTATCGATATGAGATCGATTACCGCATCGGCGGCCAGACCGTCCGCCTGTCGAACCGGGAGAGAACGCCGACGGTGTCGGTGGATGGCGAAGTACTGTCGCGAAAGGCGTTCGAAGCCAGAAAGTCCGAACTCTTCCCGGACCTTGTGTTTGGCTATTACTCGGGCGGAGGCCGCCGATTGGAGCGGCTATTTGACGAACATCAGCGGCGCTACTACCGCACGATCATGCTCAGCGACGACGAGGCCGAATGTAAGGCCGCGTTGGCGGACCGTCGCCTATTCTACTGCCGCCCAATCCATGGCGTTTTCGCGTTGGTGGCCTTCATGGCCTTCCCGCAGAAGGATGTCCGGACGCTCCTTCGGGACAAGCTGAACATAACCGGCTTCCATTCCGCTCTCGCGCAGTTTCGCGAGCCTTGGTTCGCTAAGAGCGCTAGGGGCAGCCGGGACCCATTCGACTTGTGGGGAGCTGCCGGGCCGGCGGGTCGATGTGTACGCGCGATCCTTCAAGAGGCCTTCCTCCCGATCGCGCTGTCGGACAATCCCGTGGACGACTATCGAGACAAGAATGTCTCGGAATCACAACTCGCTGCGTTCCTACGGGACGAGGACGCGCTCAAGCGGTACGCCAGCCGGTATAAAAGCGACGCTGAGATGTTTGCCGCATTGGAAGCTGCCGACATCTCTGACCTCTTCCGTGAGCTTCACCTCTGGCTGACAAGAGAAGGGGACTTTTCCGGCGACATCGCATTCTCGGACTTTTCTGACGGGGAGCGCCAGCTGCTTATGGTCCTGGGCCTGACGAGGCTGTCGCGGGGTAAGAGAGTGCTCTTCCTGCTTGACGAGCCAGACACCCATCTGAATCCCTCTTGGCAGAACAGTTACCTTGAACTCATTCGCCAATGGACGGAGCAGGGCGAAGACGCGGAGAACTGTCAGTTCGTCATGACCTCCCACAACCCGCTGACGATCGCGGCGCTGAAGAAGGAGGAGGTACGGGTGATGGCTCGCGCCGAGGATGGACGGGTCAAGGCCTTCCAGCCGCGGGTTGATCCACGTGGTCTCGGCTTCTCGGGGGTCCTCATGGACATCTTCGGTCTTCCGAGTGCGATTGATGGCCCGACGCAAGATCTAATTTCGGAACGGAACGAACTCGCCAGACGAGCCGAACTGTCGCCCGAAGAGGCTTCACGGCTCGAACACCTTTCCTTCAAGTTGGGTGGTTTGGGCATTTCCTATGAGCATCGAGACAGTCTCTACAGACGGTTCCTGCAGGCGCTCGAGAAGGCCGAGTTCGACGATGACCGTCCCTTCACGCCTGACGAACTCGAGGAAATCGAGCGGACAAGCCGGGCCTTGGCCGACGAGGCTCTGCAAAAGCAATGATTTTCGTCCACCGCGATCTTTCGAAAGTCGATGCCGGCGTCATCGCGGCGGCCAAGAAGGCTCAGGAAGAACTTGCGAAAATAACAGACCCCAAGGCACGCAAGGCGTTCATCGACGCAAACGGCTCAGTCTGGACCGCATTCAGGCCATTTCTGCGGGAAATGTCGCACGGTAAGTGCTGGTACTCCGAGGCCAAGGAGGTCGTGTCTCGATACGACGTGGACCATTTTCGCCCGAAAGGTGCGGCTCGGATCAGCGAGACGGAAACCTCGGGCGGCTATTCTTGGCTGGCTTTCAGCCCTGAGAACTACGTGCTCGCGGGTGAGCTTTGTAACCAGGCCAATCGCGAATTCTCGGACGTCACCGTCGGCAAGGCGAACTGGTTTCCGCTCCAAGACCCTAGCAAGGCGGCCACGCTCGATAGCCCAGACTACGCCGCCGAAGCTCCGGTGTTGCTGGATCCCACAGACCAAGAAGCGCCCACGCTCCTAGAGTTTGGTGAGGACGGCGCAGTTCATCCGAGAGGCGACCTCAACGAAGATTTTAAACATATCGTCGAGTGGGCGATCAGACTTCTTGGAATCAGACAGACGGCTCTCAATGATGCACGGCGCGCTTTGTGGCTGCACTGCCATCAGCTGGCGCGGCAGTACAAGCGGACCGCAAGCAAACCCGCTCTGCGTCGAACTCCTGAAGAGGTTGAAACCATGCGGGAGATGGCATCCGAGTTCGTGCAGTTGACTAGTTGCACGGCACCATTCTCCGCCACCGCGAGGACCGCGCTTCGGGCGGAGCGGTTGGACCACTTTATACGATATGATGAAATGGACATTGAGGCGGCTGCTTAGCGCTGCGCAGGAAAGTCGAACTTCGCAGAGAAGCTAATCGACCGACGCGCAAAGGGCGGTATCTTATATGAAGCCAACTGAGACGGCTTAGTCGAGGCGAGCACTTTGGGCTGCTCGTTGAGCCCCCCCCGCGAACCTACGCTCGAGTCGAATAGAAAACGAACGCCTTTCGGCCCGACCACTACCGCACCTCGCGGGCCCCATCCGCCATCACCCATCCCGAGCCGTCGCGACGAAAGTTGCGGCGGTTTTTTCAAGTTCCGAAAGGACGCCCCATGCTGTCACTCACCGACCGAGACGCCGTCACAGCCGCCCTCACAGACACCACCCTCAACCCCGAACTACGTGCCCTGATCGGCCTCCGCGTCTGGCAGGTGGACACCGATCGCCGGCAGCCCCTCGGCGAAATCCTCCAGATCGTCGTCGTCCATCCCGGCGATCCTCCGGAGGTCATCCACGACGCCATCGGCTTTCCCGTCTGCTGGGAGCAGGCGGAGCAGCCCGGATGGGAGTGGTTCAACGACCACGGCTCATGGTTCGAGCTGGCGTACGTCCTGACCGACGACTTCGGGATGCTGGTTTTTGTCCCCGACCATCCCGACACCGACCATACCCTCCGCTTCAACTGTCTCGGCTTCGCGGATCGTCCCCCGACGACCGACTGAGCACCACTACCGGCCACCATCCGACCCGAGCCTCCACGACACCGTCGCGGGGGCATTTTTTTGCCCGAAAGGAACCTGCCCGTGCTTTCACTGACCAACCGCGCCTCGATAACGAGCGCCCTTAGCGACCCTGACCTCGACCTCGATCTGCGCGTCCTGATCGGCTTGCGCGCCCGTCTCGTGGACGACGACACCAAGCTCTTCGTCGTCCAGGCGGGGGACACGCCAGATGTCATCAACGAAGCGCTCGCCTTTGCCATCACCGGTGACCAAGCCGAGGAACCCAGCTTCAAATGGGTGTTGGATCACGGCCGGTGGTTTGAGATCCTCTACGACCGGGGCGGCGAGCGATCTCGCATCCTCGTCGAGAACCATCCCGGCACCGAGCTTGGTATTCACTACTTGTGCCTCTCCCACTTCTGTAGAGGGGGCCATCAAGCTGGGCGCCTCGTGACGAGCGCGCTGGTCAGCGACGGACTCCGCGACCGGACGGCCTGCGACGCCGGCTGGGCGCCGCAGGCTCCTGTGATCACCCAGCCGG
>SCVB01000039.1 GCA_004296955.1 Brevundimonas sp. | reverse complement strand
CCCGGCCTCGGGTTCGCAGATGGCCTCGAGCGCCGCCTACAACGGCGTCGTGGAAGTCCTGTCCTGACCGGGACGCGATTCTCCGCCTGCGCCGCCGGCCCGCCGATGGCGACCGGCGGCGGCGCTCCCCGGGGGCCGGGCGGCGTCCCGGTCAGGACAGGACTTCCACGACGCCGTTGTAGGCGGCGCTCGAGGCCATCTGCGAACCCGAGGCCGGGGTGCGGATCGAGGCGTTCATCCAGTACATGCCGGGCTCGGGCCAGGTGACGGTGAAGGCGCCGTCGGCCCCGGTGCGGACCGTCATCTCCTCGGGATTGTCGCGGTAGCGGCTGCCGCCGCGGGCGATGGTCACCTCCAGATCGGCGGCCGGCTGGCCGTCGCGAACCAGTTTGAAGGTGGCGGCCTCGCCGGCGACCAGATCGTTCGGATGGGTGACCGGGACCAGTTCGAGACCCTGGCCGGTCACGGTGATGGCCGAGGGCTCGCCCAGGGTGACGAAGGTTTCGGTGCGGCTGTTCGAACGGGTGGCGACGACGTCGGTCGCGTCGGCCGGAATGCTGGCGGCCATGTCCGCCTCGGCCCCGCGCCAGCGTTTGGCTTCGCCGCCCTGTTTGTAGCTGACCATGACGCCGCCGGAGACATTGGCGATCCGGTACGTGCCCGTCTGGGTCAGGTGCAGGTCGAAGGTCGAGCGGTATTTGGCCGTCATGGCGTTGACCGGCGCAGCGGTCGAACCGTCCGGGGCGGTGATGACCAGGCCGGCCAGATTCATGGCGGCGTGGTCGGGGATGAAGACCCCGTTCGACATGCCGGCGTCGAAGCCGACCCAGGCGTCGGTCCCCGACAGGACGGTCGAGGTCGGGGCCAGCCAGGCGCGGTGGGCCTGGGCGGACATGGGCAGGGCGAAGGCGGCGAGAGCGGCCAGCAGGGCGATGCGCTTCTTCATGGGTTCGGTTCCTTAGCGGGTGACGGCGACGCTCACGGCGCCCAGTTCGGTGGAGCCCGAGGCGCGGGCGGTGTTGGGCGCGCCCCAGCGGAAGGGCACGCGGACGGCTTCGCGGCCGCCCAGTTCGCGGGCCGCCTCGACGACCATGACGTAGTCGCCGGCGGGCAGGTCGCGCAGGCGGGCGCCCGGAACGGTGACGGCGTGACGGCCGGGGGCCTTGGTCGCGCTGGAAACACCGTCCATCGGCAGGGTCAGGGACCGGCCGCCGCGGCGCCACCAGGTGCGCATGTCCTTGAGCCAGTCCTTGCCCTCGGCGACGTTGGAGACCTCGTACCAGACGGCGAGGGTGCGCACCGGGGTGTTGTCCGGACGCTCGATCCAGACCGCGACATAGGGGCGGTGATAGGCGGCGACCGAAAGGCGCGGCACCTCGACGGACACCGTGATGTCGGCGGCCAGGGCGGGGCCGGCGACGGCGGCCGCGGCGACGGCGGTCAGGATCGTGGGGAGCTGGCGCATCTGGGACTCAGTGAATGAACAGAAGGGCGATGACGGCGGGTATCAGCAGACCAAGGCCGAGCAGGGGCCAGGTCGAGGGGCGCTGCCGGGCGTGCAGCCAGGTCAGGCCGAAGCCGGTGACGGCGAAGACGATGCAGGCGGCGGCGAAGACGTCGATGAACCAGTACCAGACCGGCCCGGTGTTGCGGCCCTTGTGCAGGTCGTTCAGCCAGGCGATCGCGCCGCGCGTGGTGCGTTCGCGCAGGGCCTCGCCGGTGGCGCGGTCGATGGTCAGCCAGCCGTCGCCGCCGGGTTCGGGCAGGGCGATATAGACCTCGTCGGCGGTGGTCTCGGTGGGGCGGCCCTCGACCTGGACCTTGAAGGTCTCGAAGGCCCAGCGCGCGACGGCGGCGGGGACGGGGTCGGTGGTTTCCTCGGGCAGGTCGGCCAGACGCGCCAGGAGGGGGGCGGGCAGCCGGCCCGTCTGTTCGACCGTGGCGGGGGTCGCGGGAATCTGGGCGGCGTGGTTGAGGGTGATCCCTGTGATCGCGAACATCAGCAGGCCGATCAGGCTGACGGCCGCGGAGATCCAGTGCCACTGGTGCAGCTGCTTCAGCCAGAACGACCGTTTGGCGTTCAGGGCCGGCTTGGGCTTGGCGGGGGCGGCGGCTTCGGTCACGCCCGGCTTGTGCCGAAGTTGCGAACGATTTGCAATGACTTTGGCCGAGCCACTCAGCGCGACAGTCTGACGCCGATGGACAGGGTGCGCGGCGGCCCGAAGGAGGCGACGCCGGTTCCGGTCTCGCCGGTCTCCACCTCGGCGTCGAACAGATTGTCGGCGGCGAGCCACAGCGCGGCCGACGGGGTCATCGCCCATTCCGCGCGAACGTCGGCCGTGAGGGCGGCGTCGAGGACGCGGCTGTTCAGGTCGTCCTCGAACCGTCGGCTCTCCCAACGCAGGTCGGCGGCGAGACTGAGCCGGTCCACGGGCCTCCAGTCGAGGCCGGCCACCGCGCTCCAGATCGGCGCCTGGGCCGGACGCAGGCCGGTCAGTTGCGGAGCCCGGGCGCCGCCGTCGACGCGGGCGTCGGTCCCCGACAGGGCGGCGCGCAGGGACAGGGCGTCGGTCAGTTCGAGCCGCCCCTCAAGCTCCACGCCCGCCGCCTCGATGGTTCCGGCGTTCTGGCGCTGGCGCAGCACGCCGCCCGCGGGCACGAAGCCGGCGCGGGGGAAGGTTCCGGGACCCTGGCCGATGGTGACGTTGACGACGGCGTCCTCGATCCGGTTCCAGAAGGCCGCGGCGGCCAGGGAGGCGCGGCCGCCGGTCCAGGCCCAGCCCGTCTCCACGCCGGTCAGCCGTTCGGGCTCCAGCGCGGCGTTGGCCTCGGTCAGGTCGTTGCCGACTCGGAACGGGCGATGCAGCTCGTTCAGGGTGGCGGGGCGGAAGCCCGTATAGGCGGCGAGCCTCAGGGCCTGTCCCGCCCCGATGTCGCGGCGGACGGCGAGGCGGGCGCTGACCACCTCGCCCGAGCGGTCGGAATCGGTCTCGTCGAGCGTCGGCAGGCCGGTGGCGAGATCGCGCTCCAGCCGGCGGCCGTTCCCATTGCGCCAGCCGTCGTAGCGCAGGCCGCCGGCGACCAGCCACGGCCCGCTGTTCCAGGCCCCCTCGGCGTAGACCCCGGCGACCGAGGTCTCTCCCCCGGCGATCCGGTCGCGGGTGAAGGCGCCGGCCATGTAGCGGAACCGTTCGCGGGTCTCGCCCTCGTTGAAGCGGGCGTCGGCGCCCAGTTCCCATTCGACGCGGGCGATGCCGCTGACGATGACCCGGCGCAGGGCGGCGTTGCCGCCCCAGCCCGTGGCCGGCGTCTCGTACTGGTCGTTGGCGGGGGTCGTCGTGGCGCGGTCGGCGGAGACGGCGACCGAGGTGTTGGCCAGTTCGCTTTCCCGCCGCCAGGCCTGAAGCCGCCAGCCGGCGCGGTCGGCGCGGGGCTGCACGGCCGCCGTGGCCGAGACCAGGGCGCCGCTGGCGGTCGCCCGGGCGCCGGCGAGCCCGGACCCGCGATCCTCCTCGAAGGCGGCGGCGCGCAGGGAGACGACGGCGGCGGCGACAGCCAGGTCGGCGCGCAGGGAGGCGCTGCGGACCTCGAGATCCAGCGGCGTGTCGGCGGCGCCGGCGGCCGCTCCGCGCACGGGGACATGGCCGTCGCTGGTCTCGTACAGGCCCGAGGCGACGAGACGGACCGGGCCGGGGGCGATCGCGCCGGAACCGGCGAGGCGGAGGCCGCCGCGCTCGGCGACCGAAGCGTCCAGCACCGAACCCGCGTCGCGCTCGCGGAGGGCGATCACGCCGGTCAGGGCCCCGGCGCCGTACGGGCCCGCCCCGGAACCCCTGACGATGTCGAGCCCGGACAGGCTTTCGGTCGGAACCTGCGACCAGATGACCCAGCCGCCGAACGGGTCATTCAGCGGCACGCCGTCGAGGGTGACCAGCGTCCGGCCCGCCCCCGACGGGGCGATGGCGCGCAGCGATATGCCCTGGGTCGTCGGATTGGCGGCGAGGCTGGAGTTGCGCCGGAACAGGGAGACGGCGGGCACGGTCGCCAGAGCCTCGTCCAGCCGCTGCTGTCCACGCAGATCGTCCGCATCCAGACGAATGACGGAAAACGCCGCCTCGCCCTCGGACGGCGGCAGCCGCGGGCTGGTGACGACGACGTCGGGAAGCTGGGGCGGCGGCGGGGGAATCTGCATGCGCCCCACCTAGGCCAGACGGCCTCGCCGGGTTCAAGCGGCTTGCGCCGCCGGGGTCCGGGCCGCGAGGTCGCTGAACACCGTCCGGATGGCGTTCAGCAGGGCGTCGGGCTCGATCGGCTTCTGCGACACCCCGTCCATGCCGGCGGCGATGTATTCGATCTCGTCCCGGGGATCGGCGTTGGCGGTCAGGGCCAGGATCGGGATGCGGCCGACCGGACCCGGCAGGGCCCGGATCGCCCGCGTCGCCTCGACCCCGTCCATGACCGGCATCTTGATGTCCATCAGCACCAGGTCGAACGGCCGCGTCTGGACCCGCTGGACCGCCTCCAGCCCGTTCTCGGCGGCGTCGAAGGTGCAGCCGAACAGCTCCAGCACCTTGCCGGCGACGAACCGGTTGGTCGCATTGTCGTCGACCACGAGGACGTGAAGGGTTTCGTGCGGCGTGGGCTCGGCCATCTTCTCCGCCGCGGCCAGCACCTCGGCGCCGGCGCCGGGCAGGCTCAGGGTGAACAGGAATCTCGCGCCGCCGAGGCGGGACGGTCCGACGCTGATCGCGCCGTCCATCCGTTCGACCAGTTGCCGGCAGATCGCCAGACCCAGTCCGGCGCCGGCGCCCTCGCGGCCCGCGCGGCCGGTGTTGAAGGGCTGGAAGATGGCGCCCGCGACGTCTTCGGCTATGCCCGGGCCGCTGTCGTCGACGACGCCGGTGATGACGACCGCCCCGTCCCGCCAGCGGCTGTCGATACGGACCGAAACCTCTCCCGCGGGGGTGAATTTCAGCGCATTGCCGATCAGATTGTTGAACAGCTGCTTCAGCCGCATCTCGTCGCCCAGAACCCAGTCGGGTCCGTCCGTATCGTGGACGACGGTCAGTTTCAGCGCCTTCTCCTGGGCGCGGGGCGCCCACAGGGCCAGAAGGTCGGCGGCGATCGTGTCCAGATGGACGGGCGCGGCCTCGAGGCCCATCTGTCCGGCTTCGGCGCGCGACATGTCGAGCGCGTCGGTCAGCAGCCGCAGCAGGTTCTGGCCCGAGTCCAGTATGGTGCGGACATAGGGTTTCATCGCCGTCTGGGTCAGCTCGCGCTCCATCAGCGCGGCGACGCCCAGCACCCCGTTCAGCGGGGTGCGGATCTCGTGGCTCATCACCGCCAGGAATTCCGACTTGGCCCGGCTGGAGGCGCGCGCCTCGGACTCGGCGCGCGCGAGGTCGCGGATCAGGGCGCCCATCTCCTCGGCGCGGCGGCGGTGGATGGCGCTGCCGGCCTGGAGCACATGCACGCCGGCGCCGACGCCGACATAGCGGCCGCCCGAGGTGACGACGAAGCCGTTGAGCAAGGCTCCCAGATTGGCGGCGTCCATGCTCTGGAACAGGATTTCGGCGTCCTCGTCGGCGTCCAGAACGCGCGGGGCGGCGTCCATGAAGGTCGCCGCGGGACGTTTGGCGTAGAGGGCGCGACCGAACTCGGCGGCCATCCGCAGGGTGAAGGTGTTGCGTTCGATCAGTCCGACCGGACGTCGCGCGGCGTCCACCACGGCGATGACCAGGGTGTCGGGCTCGCGCTGGAAACGGTCGAAGACGTCGGCGCCGGGCGTGTCCGGACCTATGGGATCCGGCGCGCTCGCGAAGTCTCCGATCCGGGCCATACGCAACTCCTGCTTGGAGCCGGATGGATAGGGGCCAGCCCTTAACGCGAGCTTTGCCGTACGTGAATGTTTTGCGAGATTGTCTTGAAAATCAATCTGTAAGCGGACGACTCAGGCGGGCGAGAAGCTCCGCCGCGAAGGTCGACAGGGTGTCGTCTCGGGCGCCCATGACGATGATGCGGTCGCCGGGCCGGGCCAGTTCGACCAGCCGGTCGCCGCAGGCGTCGCGGGTCGGCAGGGCCTCGGCGGCGCGGCCTGCGGCGCGGACGCCGGAGACGATGTCCCCGCTGCCCACGCTGCGGTCGGTGGTGCCGCC
>SCVB01000038.1 GCA_004296955.1 Brevundimonas sp. | reverse complement strand
CCTTCCGGCCAGACCGGCTGACCGGCGATCTTGCCGAAACGCCCAGCGTCGCGCGGCTGCTGCTCCAGCTGCAGCACCCCTTCGGCGAGGATCGCCCCGGGAACGGCGGCGTACAGCGTGCGCGCCCGCTCCAGCGCCTGGGCGAAGAGGGCGGCGATGCCGGAATCCCCCGCGTCCAGCCGGGGCGTGACCAGGGCGGCCGGAAATCCCGAGGCCCCGGCGCCGGGACGATCCGCCTCAATCACCGTCGCCCTCAGCCCCGTATCGGCGAAGGCCCGCGCCAGCGCCGCGCCCGCGATTCCGGCGCCGACGACGGCGACCGACGGGACGGCCGCGGCCTCGTCCGCCGCCGCGGGCAGCCAGGCTTCCAGCCGCTCGCGCTTGCGCCCGTGTCCGGGCCGTTTGGCGACCTCGAACCCCCGCTCGCCCAGGGCTCGGCGCACCGATCCCGCCACGGTGAAGGTCGCGACCCTCGCGCCGGGCGCCGACCGCGCCGCGATCGCATCCATCACCGCATCCGACCACATGGCCGGATTGGACGAGGGCGCGAACCCGTCCAGGAACCAGGCGTCGGCCCGACCCGTCCATTGCGCCAGCGCCCGGTCGACCTCGCCGACGGCCAGATCCAGCACGGCGTTGAACGCCGGCAGATCCAGCCGGTGAAACCCCGGCCTCGGCTCCGGCCAGACGGCCAGCAGGGCCTCCGCCGCCTCGGCCAGTTCGGGCCAGGCGGACAGGGCGCGCGCCGCCTCCTCGCGGGCCAGCGGAAAGCCTTCGATCGAGAAGAGGTGCAGCCGCCCCCCCGGCGACCCCTCGCGCCGCCACAGGTCCAGCAAGGCGGCGATGTTCAGCCCCGTGCCGAACCCCAGCTCGGCCACGGTGAAGCGCTCGCGACCGGCCCAGCCTCCCGGCAGGCCGCAGCCGGCCAGAAACACCGCCCGGGTCTCGGCCAGCCCGTCCTCGCGCGAGAAATAGACGTCGTCGAACCGCCCCGAACGGGGGGCGCCGTCCTCAGTCCAGATCAGGCGGGGCGAACGGTCTTCGGCCATGACCCGCCTATACCCGGCTGCGGGCGAGAAAAAAGGGCCGCCCCCGCTCCGAAGCCCGGACAGGGCGGCCCTTCAACGATGATGCGGGCGCTTATTGCGCGGGCGGATTCGCCGGCGGGTTCAGGCGGCGCTCGGTGTCGGTCTGGTTGGCGCCGGCGGCGGCGGGCTGGGCGGGCGGAGCCATGGCGCCGCTGGTGGTCGCGGCGCTGCCGGCCGGGCTCATGGTTTCGCCCGCGGTCATGGCGCCGCTGTTGGCGGCCGAGGCGGACCCGCCGCTCGATCCTGCGGGGGCCGTGGCGCCGGTTTCGGCGGCAGCGCCCGAGGCTTCGGCGGCTTCGGTCGTGGCGGCGTCGGCGGCGGTGTTGTCTTCGGCGGGCTGGTTGCAGGCGGACAGGGCGAAGGCCGCGGCGGCGGCGGCGATCAGGGCGGGGGTTCTCATGGGCTGAATCCTCATGGCTGCGGGCGGTGGGTCCCGACCATCAGGATGCCGACCGCCAAGCTTGTTGCGCAAGAGGAAATCCCGGCGGACGACCGATGTTCCCGCACCGGCTCCCGGGCAAGAAAAAAGGGCCGCCCGTGAGGACGACCCTTTCGTTCAACTAGGCCCGAAGGCCGTGTCGATGTCGCTCTTAGTGAGCGGCTTTTTCTTCAGCAGCCGGGGCAGCCGGGGCCATGGCGGCGTCGGCGGCCGGAGCAGCGGCAGCGGCGTCCGTGGCGGTCGCGGCGGCGGCAGTGGCGTCGGCGGCGGCAGCGTCGGCGGTCGCAGCAGCGTCCGTGGCGGTGTCGGCGGCGGCGGCGGCGTCGGCCGAAGCGTCAGCGGCCTTGTCTTCGGCGGCGGGTTGGCAAGCAGCCAGGGCCAGAGCGGCGGCCGAAGCGGCGATCAGAGCGGTGATGCGCATGGTTTTCTTCCTTCAGAAGGTCACACGAGGTCATGAATCCTCGCAATGCCGGAGATAACGGGATCGTGAGCAGAAGCGCAAGCGAAATTCTCACGCATTCGTGAACCCGTGTGAGGCAACCAACCGGAAGGGGCGTATGCGCCCGCCCCTCCGGCCATGCTCCGCCTACTGAGGCGGAGGGCTGGTCGTCTGCGAAGTGGTCGACGGCTCCTCGGGCAGGGTCGGCGGGGTCTGACCCGGAGCCGTGGTCGTCCCCGTCCCGGTCGCGGTTCCCGTGGTCGCGCCGGATGTCGTTCCGGGCGTCGAACCCGCCATCGTTCCGTCGGCGGGAGCCATGGCGCCGTCAGCAGGGGCCGTGGCGGCGGTGTCGGCCGAGGCGTCGGCCGCGGCGTCCGTCTTCGCCGCATCGTCCTGGCCCGAACATGCGGCCAGAGCCAGGGCTCCGGCGGCTGCGAGGGTGATCATCCTGGAATTCATGCTCGTTCTCCCGGCGGTCGCCGCCCCCGGACAATCCGCGGGACACTGCAACCGCCGACGAGGTAACCGGCGGAATAGGCAGGCGTTCCCGGGTTTGTGAGGGGTGGTGAAAACCCGTGACCGGACGGTGATCCTGTGTCCGGAACCCCCCTAGCCGTCGGCGGGCATCCGCCCCGCATTGACCGCGATGCGTCCGATCAGGCCCTTGACGATCAGGTCGACGGGCGAACCCTCGCGATAGTCGGCGGCGGCGACGAAATTGACCCGGTCCTCCGAGATCAGCCGGTGGATCTTGGTCGTGTCGCGCGGCGTGGTTTCGGGATCGTAGACCGCGATCGAGAAGCCGCCCTTGGTGTGCATCATCTTCATCGTCGGCACGTCGGTGTCGCCGTCGCCGAGGAAGATCATCCGCTCGAACGGAATCGGCCGCTCGTCGTCCGGGATGAAGCGGTTGATGCGCTCGTCGTCCCAGTGGTTGAACACGCCCTTGTTGATGCGGAACAGGTACTGGGTCTTGGTCGTGTAGTTGACGCCCACCGCCGGCCAGATGGCCACGTCGTTTTCGTCATAGACGTATTTCGAGGCGTAGACGTGC
>SCVB01000037.1 GCA_004296955.1 Brevundimonas sp. | reverse complement strand
CAGACCGCTGACCGAGCTGGCGATCCCGCGCGCCGTCCGCGCCAGCTCGGCCATGTCCCGCAGCGACTGGCTGGATTGCGTCAGGTGGCTGTAGGGCGAGGCCGCCAGACTGCGCGCCTCATTGGCCAGGCTCTCCAGCTGACGCGCCGCCTGCAGCGCGTTCTCGATGTGATTACGGGGGTCGAACACGACCTGTTGGGCCGGGGCCGGCGACGATGCCAGCAGACTGACCGCCGCAAGGCCGGTCCCCAGGATCGAGGCGAGCCTATTCGGCCGCGAGCGGGCCGGCGAAGGCGTCGAGAACGGAATCCACATTTTGCACTCCCTTGGCTTTGAGGAATTCACGGGCGAAGCCGCCCGGTCGGCGGTCGTCAGATCCGGATCGCTCCAGAATGTCGTCGATCAAGGTCTGGTCTTCCGGCGCGCTCGAGCCGCACAGGGCGAGCGCCACGCCGGTCAGTCTCAGGTCGAAAAGACGTCGCCCGCGCGGCTGGCGCCAATAATAGGCCCGCTTGGGGGTGGCGAAGGCGATCAGCTCCAGCTGGCGCCGGTTCAGGCCAAAGCCGCGGTAGAGCTCGGCGGAGGCCGGCTCGAGGGCGCGGGGATTGGGTAGAAAGACCTGGGTCGGGCAGCTCTCGATCAGGCTGGCGGCGATCGGGGAAGCCGCCACATCGTCGAGACTCTGGGTGGCGAAGACCACGCAGACCCGCTTCTTGCGCAGGGTCTTGAGCCATTCCCGGATCCGGGCGGCGAAGGCGGTCTCGCCCAGGAACAGCCAGGCCTCGTCCAGCACCAGCAGGGTGGGCCGGCCGTCGAAACTCTGTTCGAGATGATGAAACAAGGCCGAGAGCACCGGCGCCACCGCCGACGGCGTCCCCATCAAACTCTCCAGTTCAAAGGTGTCGAACCGGGTCGGCGTCAGGGCTTCCCCCTCCCCGTCGAGCAGCGCGCCGTGTGGCCCCTTCAGGGTCAGCGGCTCCAGGGCGGCGGCGACTGCCTTGTCCTGGACCAGGGCGCAGAACACCGTCAGCGTCCGCTGCGACACCGGCGCCTCGGACAGGGCGGACAAGGCCAGCCAGATCTCCTCCCGCACTCTCGGAGCCGGCTCCAACCCGGCCAAGCGCACGGTCTCGGCGATCCATTCCGACGCCCAGGCTCGCTCGTCCTCCCGGTCGATCCCGGCCAGGGGCTGGAGCGAGACCCGGGCGCCCGGCTCCAGCGCCTGCCATCGCCCTCCGGCCGCGAGTGTCGCGGCCCGCGCCGACCGGCCCTTGTCGAAGAACACGACCCTGGCCTGCGGATAACGGAACCACTGCAGGGCGAGGAAGGACAGCAGGGCGCTCTTGCCCGATCCGGTCGGGCCCACGACCATGGCGTGGCCGACGTCGCCCACATGCAGCACCAGCCGGAACGGCGTCGCGCCGGTCGTGCGCGCCGTCGCCAGCGGCGGCCCCTGCAGATTGGCGTCCTCCGCCGGTCCCGCCCAGACGGCGGAGACCGGCAGCAGATCGGCCAGGTTCAGGGTCGAGACCAGAGGCCGGCGCACATCGGCATAGGGTTCGCCGGGCAACGAGCCTAGCCAGGCTTCGACCGCATTGAGATCCTCGATCCGGGCCACCAGCCCCTGGGCGTTGAGCGCCGCCTCGATCGTCCTGGCCCTGGCCGCGGCCCCCGCCTCGCTGGCGTCCAGTACGGTAACGGTCAGGGTCAGGTAGCCGAAGGCGCAGCTCTCGGCCCCCAGGGCAGCCAGGGCGCCGTCGCATTCCTCGGTCTTGGACGCCGCATCCGTATCCAGGAGCGGCACCTCCTCCTTGGTGATGGCCTCGCGCAGCAGGACGCCGACGCCCTTGCGCTTGGCGAACCAGCGCTTCCTCAGCTTGACGATCTCGCGCTCGGCCTCGGGCTTGTCCAGACCGATCCAGCGCGCGGTCCAGCGGTATTCGAACGGCAAGGCCCCGAGCGCGTCGAGCAGCCCGGGCCGGGTCACCGACGGCAGGCCCCGCACCGAGACCACCTTGAGCCAGCGGTCGCCCAGCCGGGGCGCCACCCCGCCGGTCAGGCCGGCGTCGGCGAGCCAGGCGTCGAGGAACATCGGCGTCTCGGGCGGCCGAACCGCGAAGGGTTTGGGCGAGACGCTATCGTGAAGCCAGGTCAGGAGGTCCGCGTCGTCGAGCCGCGTGATCTCCGGCAGGGCGTCGGACAACAGGTCGAGCGTTGTATCCGCCTCGCGGCCGAAGGTCGCCAGCGAGAGCCGCCAGTCATGCCCACCCTTGGCCAGCCCGTCGAACAGCCACCGCTCCATGCGGCGGGTCTCGTCGGCCGGCGGCAGCCAGGTCAGGGCCAGGCGAAAATCCGTCTCGAAAGCGGGGTCAGCATCCTCGAAACGGATACGGCGCTCGGAATCGAGCAGCCAGGCTACATCGAGGTCAAAGGCGCTCTCCGGATAGGCCGTGGCCGGACGGCGGCGCGCCTCCATATGCAGGCACCAGCCGGACCCGAGCCGTTTCAGCGCGTTATTGAGCCGGGCCCGCACCGCCATCAGTTCGTCCTCGGTCGAGGATTCCAGGTCGGGTCCCCGAAACCGGAACCCGGCCATGAACGAGCCGTCCTTGTTCAGGACCACGCCGGGCGCGACCAGGGCGGCCCAGGGCAGATGGTCAGCCAGGGCGGCCGGACGCCTGCGATGCTCGTCGAGGAACCGCATCGCGCCCTCACCCGTCCAGATGGCCGGGCAGCGCCAGATGACGGCGCAGCACATCGAAGAAGCGCCGGTCGGACCGGGCGGCCCACAGGCCGATCGCATGGGCGACCGCCCACCAGAGCAGGCCCAGCCACCAGATCCGCAGGGCCAGGCCCAGCACCAGGGCGATCGTGCCCATGGCGATGGCGTAGCCGCGCGGCATGCCGGCCATCAGCACCGGCTCGGCCAGGGCCTGGGCCACCGGCAGCTCCCATCCGTCCGGCCGCGGGTCCATCACCCGATCTCAACGCCGCCGGCGAAGCCGAAGAAGTCCAGGAAGAAGGTCGAGGCGGCGAAGGCGATGGACAGTCCGAACATAATGCCCAGACCCCGGCGCATCGACGAGCCGTTCTCGCTCATGGCGATGCCGGCTCCAAAGACGACCACGGCCACGACCGCGGCGGCCTGAACGACCGGTCCCGTGATCGACTGCACCACCTGCTGCAGCGGCCCTTCCCAGGGCATTCCCGAGCCTCCGGCCAGGGCCGGTCCGGCCAGCATCAGGCCACACGTCATCGCTGCGCCGAACAGGCGGCGCCCCAGTCTCCGTTGCATGATTTACTTCCTTTGTTTCAGCGCAGGTCACCGCGCGGCGACTCATTGCAAGCAAAGAATCCCGCGCACTGTCAATCATTTTATGTAAGTAAATTCAGTGACTTGCCGACGACTTGTTGGCGACTTGCATCAACTCTGGAAACAACTTGGACTGCGTCGGTCCCGACGACCCATTCCCAACTCGCCGGATGAGTTGCGACGACTGGCGGTCGGTCTCCTCGTGACGCAGCGCTCTCGGTCACTCGCGGGGCGGGCAGCCGCAGGCTGCTGATGGCGATGCCCGCCTTGCACCAGAACGACCGGGCTTTCGCCTTCGCCCGTCTCCCCGGACCCGGCCAGGAGTCCATGATTAGCCGTTTGATAGTACGAGAGTTTGATCACTCCGGGTGCTCAAACAGAGCGTCCGGATGATCCAATATTTGACATTTCTTCACTTAGAGCACCATAAGTGCTCAAATGTCAGGTAAGCTAAACAAGCTGGAGCGGCTGTTGCCGGAGGGGCTGGTGGTGGACTCCGCCTGGCTCAACGAGCACGGCTACTACAATTCGCTCCGCGCCAAATACGTCGCCGCCGGCTGGCTCGAGCAACCCGCCCGCCGCGTCTATCGCCGCCCGCGCGGCACGCTTGACTGGCAACTTGTCGTCCTGTCGCTGCAAACGCTGCTCGACCACCAACTTGTCGTCGGCGGTCGCACCGCGCTCGAACTCCAGGGGTTCGGCCACTATTTGAGCCGCGAGGTCCAGGAGGTTCATCTGTACGGCCTGACCCGGCCGCCGACCTGGCTGAACGACCTCAAGCTCGGCGTCGCCTTCCTTTATCACAATCCGGCCAGGCTGTTTGGCCACGCCGCCTGGTTCGGACTCCGGGGCGAGGAGCCTTCCGGGCCGGCGGATCCCTTTGCCTGGGGCCAGGCAGGCGTGGCCGAAATGCCCATAGGGCACTGGAAATGGCCGATGCTCGTCTCGACGCCCGAACGCGCCCTGCTTGAACTGCTCGACGAACTTCCCGACCGCGAGACGTTCGATCAGGTCGACGCCCTGGTGGAGGGCCTGGCCAATCTCAGCCCGCGTCGCCTGCAACTGCTCCTCGACGACTGCCGGAGTATCAAGGTCAAACGCCTGTTCTTCTTCTTCGCCGATCGACACGGCCACGGGTGGCTGAAGCGGCTGGACCGAACCTCGATCAACCTCGGCAGCGGCAACCGCATGCTGGCCAAGGGGGGCCGGCTTGACCCGACCTACCGCATCACCGTGCCGGAGGATTTCAATGCCGTTCGGTGATCTCTACGAGCGCCAGGTCCGGCTGTTGATCCGCACTCTGCCGTTCGTTCTGGCCGAGACCGAATTCGCCCTGAAGGGCGGCACGGCCATCAATCTGTTCGTCCGCAATCTCCCGCGCCTTTCGGTCGATATCGATCTGACCTATCTGCCCGTCCGCGAACGGGCCGAGTCCCTGGCCGCGATCGACGCCGGCCTGAGGCGGATCGCGGCCGCCATGGCCGAACGACTGCCCCGCGTCGTGGTGACGCCTGGTCAGGCGCGGCCCGAAGGCACGATCGACAAACTTCTCGTCGCCGCGGACGGAGTCCAGATCAAGATCGAGGTCACGCCCGTATTGCGCGGCACGGTGTTCGCCGCAGAACTGCGGGACGTCGCGCCGGCCGTGGAAGACCGGTTCGGCTTCGCTGAAGCCCGGATGGTCTCGCTCCCCGACCTCTATGCCGGAAAGATCACCGCCGCCCTGGACCGCCAGCACCCGCGCGATCTGTTCGACGTGCGCGACCTCCTGGCCAATGAAGGCGTGGACGATCAACTGCGGCAGGCCTTCATCGCCTATCTGATCAGCCACCCTCGCCCGATGGCCGAAGTGCTGCGCCCGCGCCGCAAGGATATCGCCGGGGAGTTTCAGCGAGGCTTCGTCGGCATGACGCTGGAGCCGGTCAGCCTCGACGAACTGATCGCCGCGCGCGAAGCCCTCATCACGATCATCGTCGATGATATGCCGACCGCGCATCGCGAATTCCTGATCGGCTTCAAAAGCGGCGAACCGGATTGGTCCCTCATAGGCCTGCCGGGCATCGCCGACCTGCCGGCGGTCCGCTGGAAGCAACGGAATCTGGACCAGCTCGCGCCCGGCCGGCGGGACCTGCTGGTGGACGGGCTGCGCGCCGTCTGGCCGTCGTAAAGCGGCGCCGCAACCGGAACGACCGCGTCCGGACATCGCCTTCCTGGCCGGACTGACCGGACCTGCGCATGGCCGCGCCGCCGGCCGAGCCCACATCAACAGGCCGCGGCGGCGAAGCGCTTCTCCAGGCGTCGCGACGTCAGCGATCCACCCGGAAGCCGCATGGCGCCGGCGCGCTCTGTCCTCACGCGAGCGGCGTCAGCAGGTAACGATCCGCCTCAAGCCCTTCGACGGCGAGCACGGCCTCCACCCGTCGGCCCTCGACCGTGCGCCGGATATGGACGATCCGGTCGACCGCCTGGGCGATCGCGCGCCGGGGCGGCCGGGCGACCACTTCGATGATCAGATCCTCGACGCGACGCAGCACGTCTTCGGCGGAGTTGGCGTGGATCGTCGACAGACCACCGGGATGCCCGGTGTTCCAGCTCTTCAAGGTCTCAAGCGCGGCGGCCCCGTCGCGCATTTCGCCGACCACGATCCGGTCCGGACGCATCCGCAGCGCGTCCCTCACCAGATCGACCACCCCGATGACGACCGGCGCCCGCCGGGTCAGCACCGCGACCACGTCCCAGGCCGAGCATTGCAGCTCCGGTGTATCCTCGATCAGGAAGACCCGGTCCCCGGCGAAGGCGGGTTCGGCCAGCACCGCATTGGCCAGGGTGGTCTTGCCCGAGCCGGTCCCGCCGGAGATGAGGATGTTGCGGCGTTCGGCCGCCGCCTGTCGCAGCGCGTCCGCCTGGGCCTCCGTCATCACGCCGCCGCGAACATAGTCGGCCAGCCCCCAGATCACCGCAGGGCGTTTGCGGATCGAGAAGGCCGGCGCCGCGACGATCGGGGGCAGCAATCCCTGGAACCGTTCGCCCGTCCCCGGCAGGACGCCGGACAGACGCGGTTCCTCGCGCGCCACCGTCTCCCCGACATAGTCGGCGATGAGTTTGATGGCGCGCTCGCGCGCCTCCGGCGACAGGGTCTGGCCGGTGTCACGTCGCCCCTCCCCGCTCCGGTCGAGCACCAGCCGTCCGTCCGGGTTGGCGAGGATCTCCACCACGGCGGGCTCTTCCAGGGCGGCGAGAACCGTCGGTCCGAGCGCGTGCCGCAAGGCCTCCAGCTTGCGTTCCGCGACGATCGGATGGACCGCCATCAGGGCTGAGGGTCAAAGGAGCGGGGTTCCCCGGCGACCGTGTCGGTCGCGGTTCGGCCCGCGACGATCCGTGCGGCCGTGGCGTCGAGCAGCCGTTCGATCCGCCGGTCCACGGCCGCCTGGACGGTCGGATCCTGATCGACGACGGCGTCGGGCAGACGCAGGAAGAAGGCCCGCGCCACCTCGATCAGGAGTTCCTGAACGATCTGCATGTCCCGCGCCGTCGACCGCATGTGGTCCCTCAGCGAGCGTTCGAGCTGTAGCAGCCGATCCTCGGGATCGGCATGGGGCGATTTCTGCAGCCCCCGCGAGATCGCCCGCCCGGCGGCCTGGCTGAGCGGCATCCGGCCTGCCCGCGCCTCGCGATTAAGCGCCGTCGCGAGCTTGGGATCGGTGAGATAGACCTGC
>SCVB01000036.1 GCA_004296955.1 Brevundimonas sp. | reverse complement strand
AGATCGCCTGTGGGTTCAAGCCTGACGGTTTCCGTTCGCATCTGCGCCTCGGCGGAACCTGACAGCGTCGAACATGATGAGAGAACGAGAGCGGCAACGGCCAAAGGCAAAGATCGCATTACTAAGCCCCTCCCTGCTGATAGTTGTGCACGTAGACCACCGTACATCAATGTCCGCTAAGGGTCGGAAGCGGACTTCGACGTTGGGCCTCTCCCTGGTCGCATCAGCCCTTCGACGCCGCGCAGAGCGACAGAATCTCGTCGACGACCCGGGCGACCGGCCGGGCGCCGTCGATGATCGTCGCCCCTTTCGGCATGTCCTCTTTCGTCGCGTGAAGGCCGGCGAGCAGCTCCCATTCGGCGGGCCTGGCCCCGAACTCGTCGTCCGTTCTTCCGGCGACGCGCCGCTTCAGGGTGTCGAGATCGACATCAAGCACGAAGACCCGGTCGAAGAGATGGATGTAGCGGCTGTGGTTTCTCGAACCACCGCAAAGGAAGGTCTCGGGCCGGCTTCGGTCGGCGATCAGCGACCTGACCCTGTCCACGTTCCAGATCCAGCCCCGGTGACGCCGACTGACCGCGTCCGGTCCATGCGCCCCGGCGGGAACCGTCCATGGTTCTCCCGTGTCGGGATCGCCGTGATAGGCCAGTTCCCGGTCGCCGTGAACGACATGGCGGCCCCGTCGTTCGAGCTCCTCGGCGACCGCAGTCTTGCCCGCGCCCGACAGTCCTTCGATCAGATAGTTCCTGACGCCCACGGCCACCTCGGCGGAATTCAGTCCGACGGCCGGTTATCCGGGCGGCATACACTGTCCGCAAGAGGTCGGACGCGGAGGAAGCGCGGCTCGCCGAAGGATGACGAACGCCGCCCGACCGGCTAGCCTGCCCCTTCATCGGGGAGGATGGATCATGCGGCTGCTCTGGCTGGTCGGTTCGTTGGCGCTGGCGCTGCTGCTGGCGGCGCTGACGCTTCAGGTCCCCGCGCCCGCAGGCGCCGACGCCCTGGCCACGGCCTTTTCAACCGAACGGGCCATGGCCGACGTCCGCGAGATCGCCCGCCGCCCCCACCCGGTCGGCTCGGCGGACCATGCTCGCGTCCAGGCCGTGCTGCTGCGACGGATGGCGGCCCTGGGCCTGCAGACCTCGACCCAGTCGGGTCCATTGTCGCCCGCGGCCGTGCGGCGGCTGGAGCGCGAGGGCGGCTCGGCGGCCGGGATCGCCGTCACCAACCTCATCGGCGTCCTGCCCGGCCAGGACCCGCGCCTGCCCGCCGTCGCCCTGATGGCCCACTATGACACCGTGCCGGATTCGGCCGGGGCGGCGGACGACACGGCCGGGGTGGCGGCCATCCTCGAGGCCGTGCGCGCCATCCGCGCCCGCGGCCCGGCTGATCGCACCCTGGTCGTCCTGCTGACCGACGGCGAGGAGCTCAATCTCGACGGCGCCCGCGCCTTCTGGGGCGGCCATCCCCTGCGCGACCGCATCGGGGCAGTGGTCAATCTGGAAGCGCGCGGCGGCGGCGGCCGGGCCATGATGTTCGAGACCGGTCGCGGCAACGCCGGAACCATCGGCCTGTTCGCCCGCGCCGGCGCCCGGGCGACCGGCGGCGTCTCGTCCAACTCCCTGGCCGTCTTCGTCTATGAGGCCATGCCCAACGGCACCGACTTCACCATCCCCAAGGACCGCGGCGTCCAGGGCGTCAATCTCGCCTTCATCGGCCGCCCCGAACAGTATCACGCCCCCGTCTCGACGCCGGAAGCGCTGGACCAGGGCAGCGTCCAGCACATCGGCTCGCAGGCGCTGGAGACGGCCGACGCCCTGCTCCGCGCCCCCGCCCTGCCCGCCGCCACGCAGAACATCGTCTATGCTGACCTGTTCGGCCGCGTCGTCCTCGGCCACCCGCCGGTCATGGGCTGGGGCCTGCTGGGCCTCGCCATCGTCGGCCTCGGCCTCGCCGTCTGGCGCGCGCGGGCCCGGGCGGGCCTGACCTTCGCCGACGCCGGCCGCGGCGCCGTCGACGGCCTGTGGTTCCTGTCGACGGGCCTCGTCCTGACCCAACTGGTGCGCCTGCTCGCGGGACCGATGTCTGGACGGACCGAGAGCGCCGACGCCTATTACACCCTGCTCGCCCGCCTGCCGTGGATGGAGGCCGGGGCGGCCCTGACCGTGCTGGCCACAGCCCTCGCCCTGTTCGGCGGCCGCGCACGGCTGGACCGCCGCCTCGTCGCCGGCGGCCTCGCCCTCGCCGCCGTCGTCGCCCTCGTCCTCGGCGGGGTGAACGTCATCGTCATCGGCGCGGCGGTCATCGCCGTCGGCCTGTCGCTGGCGCCCGGCCTCGCCGCCCGCTCGACCTGGGGCGGCTGGACCGGCCTGATCGGCCTGATCCTGATCCTCGCGACAGCGGCGCAGGCCCTGGCGCCCGAGGCCGCCTTCCTGTTCGTCTGGACCGGCCTGCTCGCCGCCGCCGCGGCCGCCGTCGCCGCCTTCCTCGATCCCGGCCTGACCCGGGCGCCGGCGCTGGCCCCCGCCGCCGTCGCAGCCGTGCTCGGCGCCGGATGGATCATGGGCCTGGGCCACACCGTCTTCCTCGGCGTCGGCATGGACCTGCCCGGCGTCCTGGTCCTGCTCGGCCTGCTGGTGCTGATGCTGGTGCGGCCGCTCAGCCCGGAGCAGGGCCTGTCCCGTCCCCTGCTGATCGCGGCGGCGGCGGCCCTGATCCTCGGCGCCGGCCTGTCGGTCGCGGCCCAGGTGCTGGAGCCGATGGTCGCGGCCAGCACGGCCTGAACCGGCCATGCCCCTCTATCTCGAAGACCTCCACGTCGGTCAGACCTTCGTCAGCGATCCCGTCACGGTCACCACCGACCAGATCAAGGCCTTCGCCGGCGAGTTCGACCCCCAGCCCTTCCACCTCGACGAGGCCGCCGCCCGCGACAGCCTGTTCGAGGGTCTGGCCGCCAGCGGCTGGCACACGGCCGCCCTGACCATGAAGCTACTGGTCGGCGCCTTCCCCCTGGCCGGCGGCCTCGTCGGCGCCGGCGGCGAGACCACCTGGCCGCGCCCGACCCGGCCGGACGACACGCTCACCGTCCACGTCGAGGTGCTTGAGATCCTGCCCTCCCGCTCCCGTCCCGACCGCGGCATGATCCGCACCCGCAGCACGACGCGAAACCAGCACGGCGAGGCGGTCCAGATCTCCACCGTCCGCATCGTCGCCTGGCGCCGCCCGGCTTAGGAGCGCGGGCGGCGAGGTTCATCACTACGGGCACGACGGAAGGCACAACGGACACGACGGGACCGGAACCGCGTCCACGTCGGTGTGATTCCCGGTGCTTTGTGATCGCGGCGTACGCCGCATTCTTTCACCCCGTGGACCTGTGTCTGTCCTCCGCTCAGGACCCGTTGTGTCCGTTGTGAACCCGTTGTGTTCGTTGTGATGAACCAGCACTCGCCAGAGCCGGGCCCAAGAGCCCTCAGCCCCCGTCGGTCCACACCGTCTTGTACAGGTCGAACCGGCGGTCGCGCAGGTTGCGCACCGTCCCCTGCGACTTGGCCCAGGCCAGGTCCGACAGGTCCAGGTCGGCCACCGTCACCGTCTCGACGTTCTCCGACGCCTCCGCCGCCACCCCGTCCCGCGCGAACGGGAAGTCGCACGGCGTCAGGATGCAGGACTGGGCGTACTGGACGTCCATGTTCTCGACGTTGGGCAGATTGCCGACATTGCCCGACAGGATGACGTAGCACTGGTTCTCGATGGCCCGCGCCTGCGAGCAGTAGCGCACCCGCAGATAGCCCTGCCGGTTGTCGGTGCAGAACGGCACGAACAGCAGCCGCGCGCCCTCGTCGACCAGCCGCCGCGCCAGTTCCGGGAACTCGGAGTCATAGCAGATCAGCACCCCGATCGGCCCGCAGTCGGTCGGGATGGCGTGCACCCGGTCGCCGCCCTTGATGTTCCACCAGTGGCGCTCGTTCGGCGTCGGGTGGATCTTCTCCTGCTCATGCACCGAGCCGTCGCGCAGGAAGACATAGGCGACGTTCTGGATGTCGCCGTCCTCGGTCTGCGTCGGGTGCGAGCCGCCGATGATGTTGATGTTGTACTCGACCGCCATCTTGCGCATCGCCTCGACGAAGCGCGGCGTGTAGCGGGTCAGGGCCTCGATCGACTCGACCGGGCTGAGCTTCTTCTTCTCCAGCGACAGCAATTGCAGGGTGAAAAGCTCGGGGAAGACCACGAAGTCCGAGCGGTAGTCCGAGGTCACGTCGACGAAATATTCGATGTTGGAGATGAACTCCTCGAAGCTGGCGACCTTGCGGGCCTGCAGCTGCACCGTCGCCACCCGCACCGTCTCCTTGACCGCGAAGGCCGCGCCGCGGCCGTGCGTCTCGGTGTAATAGGGGTTGCGCCAGACCATGTGCGCCGCATGGCCCATCGAGGCCGTGTCCGAGACCAGATAGTTCTCCAGCACCCCGATCGGCTCGAAGCCGCCGCGCATGTGAAAGCCGATCACCGGGTCGTTCAGCTTCCTGGCCGTGACCGCATCCAGATACTCGCGCGCATCCGGATAGGCCGCCTTGCGCCGCGCCAGCCCCGGCATCCGCCCGCCGAAGACGATGCCCCTCAGATTCTCCGCCTCGCAAAGATCGCGCCGGGCGTCGTACAGCCGCTGCCCGATGCGCAGCCGCCGGCGGTCCGGGTCGACGCACACCTCCATGCCGTAGAACCAGTCCCCGACCGGATCGTGCCGCGCCGCATAGCCGCCGCCGGTGATCTGGGTCCAGGTGTGCGGCGACATGGCCGTCTTCTCGTCGATGCGGAAGCCGGCGGCGTAGCCGACGATCTCATCGGCGTATTCGACCACGAACTGGCCGTCAGGGAAGGCCGCGATCTGGCCGCGCAGCATCCCCGGCGTATAGGCCGGCATGTCCTTGTAGACCTTGGCCACGAGGGCGGAGATGGCGGTCACATCCGCCAGTCTGGCGTTGCGGATGGACAGGACGGCGGGCTTGGAGGGTTTTGTCATGCGCCCTGAACGCATGGCGAAGGATGGGGATCAAGCCCGCGCCCGGGGATGGGGCGGGTCATTTTTGCTTGTGCGGGGCGCGGGCGGGCCATGTCGGCTTCCGATCGAGGGGGTCGCGATCGTTTCCGGCCCGTTGCGGACATCAGACTCGCCCATGATGGGGTCAGGTTCTGAGCGACGGGACCAAGCCAGGACACGTCGCTCCTGGCGCAAACGACCCGCGCTTCTCAGCGGTCCGCAGGCGTTCCATCCAGGCGATCATCGATCGTCCGGGTTGGCGCAAGTCGTCCCCCGGTAAGGCGGGCCATCGTTCGTGCGGGTGGAGACCGGCAGGCTTTCCCGGCGGATACACCAGTCCCCCGCACCCCGAGGGACTGGTGTGGCCCAACCTGACCCCCTTCCCGGGGCGTCCAGGCGTCGCCTGGCGGACCTATGGCAGATCCCGGTTCATGACCGACACCCAGGCGTCGACGAAGTCGCTCAGGAATTCGTCGCGGCCATCAGCCGAAGCATAGACTTCGGACACTGCGCGCAGTTCCGAATTCGATCCGAACACCAGGTCAACCGGGGTCGCCGTCCACTTGAGGGCCCCGCTCTCGCGATCGCGACCTTCGTAGAGTCCTTCACCCTGTTCCGACCTGGACCACCGGGTAGACATGTCGAGCAGGTTGACGAAGAAATCATTGGTCAGGACGCCGGGCCTTGCTGTCAGAACGCCATTGGCCGAACCGCCGGTATTGGCGTTCAGCGCCCGCATGCCGCCGACCAGCACCGTCATCTCGGGGACGGTCAGACCAAGCAGGTCGGCGCGGTCGACCAGCATGACCGCGGGGGACCGTTCGCTGCCCGGCTGGTAGAAGTTGCGGAATCCATCGGCGAGGGGTTCGAGCGGCGCGAAGGAAGCGGCATCGGTCTGCGCCTGTGTTGCGTCAACCCGCCCCGGCGTGAACGGCACCTCAATATCCGAACCGGCTTGCCTGGCCGCCTCTTCGATGGCCGCGCTTCCGCCCAGCACGATGAGATCCGCCAGCGACACCTGCTTTCCGCCCCTCCCCGACCGGTTGAAGTCGGCCTGGATGCCTTCGAGCACCCTGAGGACCGAGCGCAATTCCGCAGGGTTGTTGGCGAGCCAGTTGATCTGCGGCTCAAGCCGCACACGCGCGCCATTGGCGCCGCCACGCATATCGGTGACGCGATAGGTCGCCGCGGACGCCCAGGCGGTCCGGACCAACTGAGGAACCGTCAGGCCCGATCCCAGGATGCTCCGCTTGAGCGCGGCGACATCCCCGGATTCAATCTGTGCATAGTCCGCCCTGGGCAGGGGATCCTGCCAAATGAAGACCTCCGCCGGAACATCCTGGCCCAGATAGCCTGAGCTCGGCCCCATATCGCGGTGCGTCAACTTGAACCAGGCGCGGGCGAAGGCGTCGGCGAACAGTTGCGGGTTGTCCTTGAAGCGAAGCGCAATCGCCCGATAGACCGGGTCTTCCTTGATCGCGATGTCGGAGGTGAACATGATCGGCGCGTGGCGCACGCCCTCGACGTGGGCGTCGGGGACGAGGCCGGCTGCGCCGGGATCGCTCGGGATCCATTGAATCGCGCCGGCCGGGCTGGTGGTCTTCACCCAGTCGAAGCGAAACAGGTTGTCGAGATACTGGGTTGTGAAGGCGACCGGATTGGACGTCCATGCGCCCTCCAACCCGCTGCTGACGGTGTCTTCGGCATTGCCCTTGCCGCAGGTGTTCATCCAGCCGAACCCTTGCTGTTCGATCGGTGCCGCGGACGGCTCCGGGCCGACGCATTCGGCCGGCGGGTGTGCGCCATGGGCCTTGCCGAACGTATGGCCGCCGGCGATCAGGGCGACGGTTTCCTCATCATCCATCGCCATCCGGCCGAAGACCTCGCGAATATCCCTGGCCGACCCGAGGGGATCGGGATTGCCGTTCGGTCCTTCCGGATTGACGTAGATCAGGCCCATCTGGACCGCCGCCAAAGGCCGTTCCAGCTGGCGATCGCCGCTATGGCGCTGGTCGGCGAGAAACTCGCTTTCCGGACCCCAGTACATGGTGTCCGGCTCCCAATCATCGACCCGCCCGCCAGCGAAACCGATGGTCTGGAAACCCATCTGTTCGAGAGCGACCGTCCCGCTGAGCACCATCAGGTCAGCCCAGGAAATCTTGCGGCCGTATTTCTGCTTGACCGGCCAGAGCAGGCGCCGGGCCTTGTCGAGACTGACATTGTCAGGCCAGCTGTTGAGCGGCTCGAACCTCTGTTGACCCCCGCCGGCGCCGCCGCGCCCGTCCGCCACGCGGTATGTTCCGGCGCTGTGCCACGCCATCCGGATGAAGAAGGGTCCGTAGTTGCCATAGTCCGCGGGCCACCAGGGCTGGGACGTTGTAAGCACCTGCTCGATGTCGGCCTTCACGGCATCGAGATCGAGCGTCCTGAATTCCTCGGCGTAGTTGAAATCCGGCCCCATCGGGTTGGATTGAGGCGTCTCCTGACGAAGCGGGCTCAGATCAAGATGGTCGGGCCACCAGTCCTGGTTGGTCATCGCCGGGCGCGGGGCCTGGGCCTGGGCCGGCGCTTCCTGGGGCGACCGGGCGATGGCGCCGCCGGCGGACCCGACCAGCAGGACGGCCGCCAGGGCGGACAGTGAAACGGACCTTGCTCGCATGACAGATTTCCGGCCTGCGCTGGACAGTGGAAGTCATTGGCGAGAAACGGCATGGGCAGGCGTCGCGCCATTCCTCGACGCCTACGATGAGGCCGACCCGGCGGGCGAACATTGATCCTGATCAAGAGAAGGGACGCTTGGATTGGGCCGGGTCGGCTGTCTGAGCCTAACCCTGCCCACCACGGCGCTCCTGCGTCAAAATCGGTCGTATCCCGACAACGTTCCAAAAAGAACATATTGGCAACTGGAACAAACCATGCACATATCCCCGCTCACAAAGGGAGCGGGTCACGGTCATCGGACCGAAGGCGGGCCTCTCCCCCGGGCACCAGTTGGGAATCATGGCAAGGGAGAGTGGCAAGGTGGCAGCTCAGGCGAATTTGAAATTGGTGACCCGGGACGACGGCGACAAACAGCGGGCTCTGGAGGCGGCGATCGCGCAGATCGACCGCGCCTTCGGCAAGGGCTCGGTGATGAAGCTCGGCAAGGGCGGGGTGGTGGCGGAAATTCCATCCGTCTCGACCGGCTCGCTGGGCCTCGACATGGCGCTCGGCATCGGCGGCCTGCCCCGCGGCCGGGTAATCGAGGTGTTCGGGCCGGAAAGCTCGGGCAAGACCACCCTGGCCCTGCACACCGTGGCCGAGATCCAGAAGGCCGGCGGCACCGCCGCCTTCGTCGACGCCGAACACGCGCTCGACCCGGGCTACGCCCAGAAGCTGGGCGTCAACCTCGACGACCTGCTGGTCTCCCAGCCCGACACGGGCGAACAGGCGCTCGAGATCGTCGACACCCTGGTGCGCTCGGGGGCCGTGGACATCGTGGTGGTCGACTCCGTCGCCGCCCTGACGCCGCGCGCCGAGATCGAGGGCGAGATGGGCGACAGCCTGCCCGGCCTGCAGGCGCGTCTGATGAGCCAGGCCCTGCGCAAGCTGACCGCCTCGATCAACAAGTCGCAATGCATCGTCCTGTTCATCAACCAGATCCGCCACAAGATCGGCGTCATGTACGGCTCGCCGGAAACGACGACGGGCGGAAACGCGCTGAAATTCTACGCCTCGGTCCGCCTCGACATCCGCCGCACCGGCGCGATCAAGGACCGCGACGAGGTGGTCGGCAACACCACCCGGGTCAAGGTGGTCAAGAACAAGGTCGCCCCGCCGTTCCGCGAGGTCATCTTCGACATCATGTACGGCGAAGGCATCTCCAAACTGGGCGAGATCATCGACCTGGGCGTCAAGGCAGGCATCGTCGAGAAGTCGGGCAGCTGGTTCTCCTATGACAGCCAGCGCATCGGCCAGGGCCGCGAGAATGTTCGCGCCTTCCTCAAGGCCAATCCGGACATCGCCGACTCGATCGAAAAGGCCGTGCGCGCCTCGACCACCAAGATCGCCGAGGAGCTGCTGGGTACGCCCGAACCCGACGAGGGCCAGGACCTCGAGGGCTGATCCGCACACAGCGGACGCTTCGGACGGTGTTTTTCGGGGCGGCTTTGGACTCTTTGGACTCTTTGGACCCTGTTTTTCAGCGGTCTCAAGTTTGGACTCTCTGGACTCTCCGGACCCGCTTTTTTTCGCCTCAAGACCTTCTCCGGCCGGGTCCCGCGACCCGCCTTCGACCCCCGCGGGGCCGGGCCGGACGGAGCGGGCCGCCTGGTCTCCACCCGGACCGGGCGGCCCTTTTTTATCGCCGAAGCCGGCGCGCCAACGCCGGGCGGACCCGCAGGAAGGCGATGTACAGCCGCTCCAGCAGCCCCAGCACCCAGCGGTTCCTGGCCGCGAGGCCGAATGGCCGTAACAGGGGAATGGCCCGCCACATGGCGGCGAAGGCCGCCGCGCCGGACAGGATCATCCCGTCCTCCCGCGCATGAAACCGGGCCAGCAGCTCGGCCCGGTCGAGCGGACAGCCGCCCTGCCCGCTCGCCACATCGGTGAAGACGATGGCGCCGCGCCGGTCCAGCCTGCGCATCACGGCGATCTCGCGCCGGCACAGGGGGCAATCGCCGTCGAACCAGACCTCGAGCGCGGACATGGCGGCACCCTACACTCCCGCCGCCGCCCTCGCCCCGCCGCACCGGGCCGTGCGGCGATCGGTCCTGACGGGCTCGCCCGCCTCTTGCGCCGGTCCCCCGGCCGCGCGACCGTCAGAGGCAAGGGAGACCCGCCATGACCGACGTCGCCAGCACCGTGACCCTGGCCCGCACCGCCCTCTACGCCGGCCTGCTGGCCGGGGCGCTCGACATCACCGCCGCCATCGTGACCAACCTCCAGGTCCCGGCCCGGGTGGTGCTGCAGTCCGTGGCCAGCGGCTGGATGGGCCGCGCCGCCTACCAGGGCGGCTGGCCGACGGCCGGGCTGGGGCTGGCGTCGCATTTCGCCATCATGCTGGTCATCGCCGCGATCTTCGTGGCCGCCGCCGCCGCCATCCCCGCCCTGCGCCGGTTCTGGATCCCCGTCGGCATGGTGTTCGGCGTCGCAGTCTGGCTGGCCATGACCTTCCTCGTGGTGCCGATGTCGGCCTCGCCGCTGACGCCGCCCGCCGACCTGATGACCGCGCTGAAACCCGTCGCGGTCCATATCCTGGCCGTGGGCCTGCCCATCGCCTGGGTGGCGCGCCGCATGCTCGGGGCCGGCTGAGCCGCCCCGATCACGGGCGGGTGATGCATTGGGGCTGAAACCCCTATATGACGCCCGTTCCCCGTTTCTCCCCCGACCGAACGCGCACCGTCATGTCCAGCCTCAAACAGATCCGCTCGACCTTCCTCGACTATTTCGCCGCCGACGGGCACGAGAAGGTCCATTCGGCCCCGCTGGTGCCGCAGAACGACCCGACCCTGCTGTTCGTCAACGCGGGCATGGTGCCGTTCAAGGACTATTTCACCGGCGCCTCGACCCCGCCCTGGCCCCGCGCCACCAGCTCGCAGAAATGCGTCCGCGCCGGCGGCAAGCACAACGATCTGGACAATGTCGGCTACACCGCCCGCCACCTGACCTTCTTCGAGATGCTGGGGAATTTCTCCTTCGGCGACTATTTCAAGGAACACGCGATCGATCGCGCCTGGAACCTGGTCACCAAGGATTTCGGCCTCGACCCGAACCGCCTGCTGGTCACCGTCTATATCGATGACGACGAGGCCGCGGCGATCTGGAAGAAGGTCACCGGCTTCAGCGACGACAAGATCATCCGCATCGCCGGCTCCGACAATTTCTGGGCCATGGGCGACAACGGCCCGTGCGGCCCCTGCACCGAGATCTTCTGGGACTATGGCGATCACGTGCCCGGCGGCCCTCCGGGCTCGCCGGACGAGGACGGCGACCGGTTCGTGGAGATCTGGAACAACGTCTTCATGCAGTTCGAGAAGGAGAACGACGAGATCGTCCGCTCCCTTCCCAAGCCCAGCGTCGACACCGGCATGGGGTTGGAGCGGATCGCCTCGGTCCTGCAGGGCAAGAATTCGGTCTTCGACACCGACCTGTTCCAGACCCTGATCGCGGCCTCGGCCGACGCCACCGCGACCGATCCGAACGGCGCCATGGCCGCCAGCCACCGGGTCATCGCCGACCACCTGCGCAGCTCCTCCTTCCTGATCGCCGATGGGGTCACCCCGTCCAATGAGGGCCGGGGCTACGTCCTGCGCCGGATCATGCGCCGCGCCATGCGTCACGCCCACCTGCTGGGCGCCGCCGATCCCCTGATGCACCGGCTGGTGCCGACGCTCGTGTCCGAGATGGGCGAGGCCTTCCCCGAGCTGAAGCGCGCCCAGGCCTTCGTCGAGGACACGCTGAAACAGGAAGAGATCCGCTTCCGCACCACCCTCGGCCGCGGCATGGGCCTGCTGGAGGACGCCTCGAAGGATCTCGGCGAGGGCGGCGTGCTGTCCGGCCAGACGGCCTTCACCCTCTATGACACCTACGGCTTCCCTCTCGACCTGACCCAGGACGAGGCGCGCCGCCGCGGCTTCACCGTCGACACCGACGCCTTCGACGCCGCCATGAACGAACAGAAGGCCCGCAGCCGCGAGCACTGGACCGGCTCGGGCCAGACCGCCGCCACCGGCGAATGGCTGGCCCTGCGCGACCGCCTCGGCCCCACTGTCTTCACCGGCTATGACGCGGTCGAGGGATCGGGCGAGGTCCTGGCCATCGTGCGCGGCGGCGCCTCCGTCGACGAACTCTCGCCGGGCGAGACCGCCGAGGTCCTGTTCGACCAGACCCCCTTCTATGGCGAGGGCGGCGGCCAGGCCAGCGACAAGGGCGAGATCGAATGGACCGACGCGCACGGCGAGACCGGCGCGGGGACCGTCCTCGATGTCCAGAAGCACGCCGGCGACCTGTTCGCCCACCGCATCGCGGTGACCTCGGGAACCCTGGCCATCGGCGCCCGCGTCCAGTTGCGCGTCACCGCCGACGCCCGCCTGACCACCCGCGCCAACCACTCCGCCGCCCACCTGCTGCACAAGGCCCTGGCCAATGTGCTGGGCGGCCACGTGGCCCAGAAGGGCCAGATGGTCGACGCCGAACGCCTGCGCTTCGACTTCAGCCACAACGCCCCGGTCACCGAGGACGAACTGGCCCGGATGGAGGATGAGGTGAACGCCGTCATCCGCCAGAACCTGCCGGCCGAGACGAAGATGATGGGGCCCCAGGAGGCCATCGCCGCCGGCGCCGTCGCCCTGTTCGGCGAGAAATACGGCGACGAGGTTCGCGTGCTGACGCTCGGCCGCGCCCTGACCGGCGAAGGCCCCTATTCCGTCGAGCTGTGCGGCGGCACCCATGTCGCGCGCACCGGCGACATCGCCCTGTTCAAGATCGTGTCGGAGACCGGCATCGCCGCCGGCGTCCGCCGCATCGAGGCCCTGACCGGCGAGGCCGCACGCCAGTATCTGCTGGCCCAGGCCGGGGTGGCGAAATCGCTGGCGCAGGGCTTCAAGGTCCAGGTCGCCGACGTGCCGGCCCGGGTCGAGGCCCTGACCGTCGACCGCCGCGCGCTTGAGAAACAGGTCGCCGAACTGAAGAAGCAACTGGCCCTCGGCGGCGGCGGCTCCGCCAACGCCGCGCCGGAAGAGATCAACGGCGTCAAGCTGATCGCCCGCGTCCTCGACGGCGTCGACGGCAAGGGCCTGCGCGGCGTAGCCGAGGACTTTCGCAAACAGGTCGGCTCGGGCGTCGTGGCCCTGATCGGCGTCACCGAGGGCAAGGCCGCGGTCACCGTGGCCGTGACCTCGGACATGGTCGGCAAGGTCAACGCCGCTGATCTGGCGCGTGCAGCGGTCATCGCCATGGGCGGCCAGGGCGCCGGCGGCAAGCCGGACTTCGCCCAGGGCGGCGCGCCCGACGGCTCGAAGGCGGAGGACGGCCTGGCGGCGGTGCGGGCGGCGCTGGCGGCCTAGGTTTCCGGCCCGGTCTGCAGATCGACCGCGGCCAGCTTCCAGTCGAACAGGCCGCGGCGCTCGAGGATCAGGGCGAGGTGGTCGTCCGGTTGGTCGCGGTCCGTCAGGGTGACGGCGAATTCGTTCAGGCTGCGATAGCCCCAGGCCTGGTGGATGTCGTCGCCGTCGGCCTCGTCTCCGGCCGGCTCGGGCGCGGGGCGGCGGGTCGGGTCCGGCGCCTCGGCGGTCCGCACCATCTGCGCCACCACCTCGGGCGTCACCACGGCATCGACAGCGCCGGACAGGATCATCGGGGCCAGCATCATGCCCAGCCCGCCCAGGCCGCTGTCGGCCATCCGGGGGTCGCGGTTCATCCGCGCCATCAATTCGGCGTTGAGCTCGGACTTCAGGCTGTCGCGCAGCGACGGGAAGTCGACCAGCTGCTCGATCTTGCGCTCGTCCCCCGCCTTGGCCGCGCGGATCAGGGCCTGCGCCGCCAGCACCGGGGCGGCCGCCCAGGCGACCGCGAACAGGACAATGGCTCCGGCGGCGACGCCGACGATCAGTGATTTCTTCATGCGACCCTCTGGCGTCGTAACGCCTCCCCACCGCTACGGTTGCCCGAGTCGCGCGGGGTCGCCAAGGGGTCGGGTCAGCCGGCCTTGCGACCGCTCTGTCCGACCACGGGAGCCCCGGCGGGGGCCGCGCCGTCGGGCAGGCCGATGTGGACCAGTTGCCATTGGAACGCGCCCTTGCGCTCGAAGGTGAAGATCGTCTCCGATCCGCCCTCGTCCGCGACGCTCATCCGCGCGCGGTTCACGCTCCAGTAGACGGGCCTCGGAAGGGGGCCGCCCGTATTGGTGTTGTCCGGCGACGGCAGGCCGCCTTCGACGCGCTGCGAGGCGTACCGCCCCTCTCCGCGCGTCAGGGCCGCGAGGGCCGCCGGGGTCAGATAGGCGTCGACGTCCGGGGCCGACGCCGCCGTCGCCTGTTCGAACTGGCGGCGTACGGCGCCGATGGGATCTTCCATGAAGGTCGGCGCCGGCGCGGAGGCGGCCGGATTGCCGTCCAGTTGCGGCCGCAGGGACTGCCGGACGGCGGGATAATCGATCAACCGCGCCAGACCGGCCGCGTCGCTGGTCTCGGCCGCCGAGCGTATGCCGAAGAAGGCCACCGCCGGCGCGACGAAGAAGAAGAAGACCGCCATCACCAACGCGAACAGGATCAGCTTGCCGAACAGGCTCCCGCCCCCGCCCCCGCCCCCGCGAGACCGTTTCGGACTCCGGGCCCAGACCGGCTGATGGTGTTCCTCGGTTGGCGCGTTCAAGGTCGTCCTCCCTCGTGACATGACATCATGCACGAACCCGCCCGCGGCTCAAACGAAAGGCCCGCCGGACGCGAGTCCGGCGGGCCTTGCTTGTTTGGCCGCGGTCGTCGGCCCTCCGGGACCTCCCGACCCGACGCGGCCTGGCGCTTCTCGCGGTCGCGCTTACTTGCTCATCGCCGCGGTCAGGTTCTCGGCGACCTTGTCGAGGAAGCCCTCGGTGGTCAGCCAGCCCTGCTGATCGCCGACCAGCAGCGCCAGGTCCTTGGTCATGAAGCCGGCTTCGACCGTCTCGACCACGACCCGCTCCAGGGTGTCGGCGAAGGTCGCCAGCTCGGCGTTGTCGTCCAGCTTGGCGCGGTGCGAGAAGCCGCGCGTCCAGGCGTAGATCGAGGCGATCGAGTTGGTCGAGGTGGCCTCGCCCTTCTGGTGCTGGCGATAGTGGCGGGTGACGGTGCCGTGGGCGGCTTCCGACTCGAGGATCTTGCCGTCCGGCGTCATCAGCACCGAGGTCATCAGGCCCAGCGAGCCGAAGCCCTGCGCCACCACGTCGGACTGGACGTCGCCGTCGTAGTTCTTGCACGCCCAGACGAAGCCGCCCGACCATTTGATGGCCGCGGCCACCATGTCGTCGATCAACCGGTGCTCATAGGTCAGGCCGGCGGCCTTGAACTTGTCGGCGAATTCCTTGTCGAACACGTCCTGGAAGATGTCCTTGAAGCGGCCGTCGTAGGCTTTCAGGATGGTGTTCTTGGTCGACAGATAGACCGGGAAATTGCGGCCCAGGCCGAAGGCGAAGCTGGCGCGGGCGAACTCGGTGATCGAGTCATCGAGGTTGTACATGCCCATGGCCACGCCGGCCGACGGGAACTGGAACACCTCGTGCTCGATAACCTTCCCGTCGTCGCCGGTGAAGGTCATCATCAGCTTGCCGGGACCGGGGACCAGGAAGTCGGTCGCCTTGTACTGGTCGCCGAAGGCGTGACGGCCGACCACGATCGGCTGGGTCCAGCCGGGCACCAGACGCGGCACGTTCGAGCAGATGATCGGTTCGCGGAAGACGACGCCGCCGAGGATGTTGCGGATCGTGCCGTTCGGCGACTTCCACATCTTCTTCAGGCCGAATTCCTTCACCCGGGCCTCGTCGGGGGTGATGGTGGCGCATTTGACGCCCACGCCATGCTTCTGGATCGCATGGGCCGCATCCACCGTGACCTTGTCGTCGGTGGCGTCGCGGTTCTCCATCGACAGGTCGTAGTAGTCGAGCTCCACGTCGAGGAAGGGGAAGACCAGCTTGTCCTTGATCATCTGCCAGATGATGCGGGTCATCTCGTCGCCGTCGATGTCCACGATGGGATTGGCGACCTTGATCCTGGTCATGCGGGTTCGCGCCTCTGATTGGGAATGGGGAGTGAGGCGGGCGGTATAGCGGGGCGCGCGGGCGGGCGCAAAGGGCGCGGCCCGACGGCTTAACCCTGCCTCAAAAAAGCCGTCCACGGTCAAGCCGAACCGATTGTGCGGGCGGCGGTTACCTCGCCGGGAAGCGCGCCTTCCCGCTGGAGGGGACATCCATTGGATATCGAAACCGAAGCCCTGGTCCGTCGCTGGATCACGGCCTTCCGGGAACCGCCGGTTCTGCTGGATGCGGAACTCATGCGTCAGGTGCTCGCTGATGTCGAAGGACGAGAACCCGGCCCGGCCACCTGAGGCCCGTTGAAAGCTGGATCGGGCCATAATGCGGGTTCGGCCGCCCGGAGGAGGAACGCCATGAAACATCCCCGGGCGATGGCGGCCGGGCCAGGGCCGAGCCCCTGGCGGACGCGTTGAGCGGGCCGGAGATTCTCGTCGTCGGGGCGGGCCCGGCCGGCCTGACCGCCGCCGCCTATCTGGCGCGGTTCCGGCGATCGGTGCTCGTCGCGGACGGCGGCGCGCCGCGCGCCTGCTGGATTCCGGTCAGCCACAACATGCCGGGCTTCCCGCAGGGCGTCACCGGCGAGGCTATCCTGCGGCGAATGACCGAACAGGCGGTGGAATACGGAGCGGTCATCGAGGCCGGGCGGGTCGAAAATCTGGCGCGCGACGGCGACGGCTTCGTGGCCCGGCTGAACGGGCGGGCGGTTCGCGCGCGGGCCGTGCTGCTGGCCACAGGGGTGGTCGATCACCACCCCGACCTGCCCGGCGTCGAGCGGGCCATCGAACGGTCGCTCGTCCGCATCTGCCCGATCTGCGACGGCTACGAGGCCATCGACAAGGCAGTGGCCGTGATCGGCGACGACGACAAGGGCGCGCGCGAGGCGGCCTTCCTGCGCACCTATTCCGACCGGGTGACGCTCATTCACACGGGCGGCTCCGGCGCCCGGGTCGATGAGGCCGAACTGGCGCGCCTCGGGATCGAGCTGATCCGGGCCCCGATCGACAACGTCACCCTGGACGGCGACCGGGTCACGGCCCTGAGCTGGGGCGGAGCTTTCCGCACCTTCGATCTGGTCTATTCGGCGCTGGGAACATCTCCCAATGCGGACCTCGCCTCAGCGCTCGACGCGCGCCTCGGCGAGGACGGTCGGCTGTTCGTCGACGCCCATCAGGCGACCAGCGTGCCCGGCCTCTACGCCGCTGGCGACGTGGTGCGCGGCCTCAACCAGATCGCGGTCGCCGGGGCGGAGGCCGCCGTCGCCGCCACGGCGATCCACAACGCCCTGCGCGAGGCGGACGGCCGGACGATGCGGGGCTAGGCCAGCCGGGCGGCCGCCCACTGGTCGACGACCCGCCCCAGCACCTCCAGCGGCATGGCGCCGCCGTCGAGCACCGCCGAATGGAAGCTCTTGATGTCGAACCGGTCGCCGGTGCGCTCGCGCGCGACGGTGCGGAGACGATCGATCTCGGTGTGGCCGATCTTGTAGCCGCAGGCCTGTCCCGGCCAGACGCAGTAGCGTTCGATTTCGCTCTCGGCGGCCGTGGGCGCCAGACCGACCGTCTCGATCATGTAGCGGATGGCCCGTTCACGGCTCCAGCCCATGGCGTGAATGCCCGTGTCGATGACGATCCGCGCGGCCCGATACAGGAACGACTGGTGATAGCCCAGCCGCCCTTCCGGGAAGTCGTCATACATGCCGAGTTCGTCCGCCAGTTGCTCGGCGTAGAGACCCCAGCCCTCGCCATAGGCGTTGAAACCCATCGACTTGAGCAGCAGCGGCGTATCCGTCGCCTCCAGCGCCAGCGCGCCCTGCAGGTGATGGCCCGGCAGGCTCTCGTGATAGGTCAGCGTCGGCAGCGCCCAGCGCGGCCAGATCTGCGTATCGACCAGGTTGATATAGTAGGCCCCCGGTCGCGACCCATCCAGCGAGGGGCTCTGGGCGTAGCCGCGCGGCGCCCCCAGTTCGATGGACGGCGGCACCCGCCGGACCTCGACGCGCGCGCGGGGCAGGCGCTCGAACATGTCGGGCAGTCGCGCCTCGATCGCCGCGACCTGACGGTTGAGATCGGCCAGCAGCGCGGCCCGACCGTCGTCGGTGTTCGGATACAGGTATTGCGGCTCCCGGCCGAAGGCGGTCAGCCGCGCCCCGACCGAGCCCTCGGTATAGCCGCGCTGGCGCAGCAGCGGATCGGCCAGCGCCTCGATGCGCGCAACCTGCTCCAGACCGACCTGGTGCGCCTCCGCCGGGTTCAGACCGGTCGAGGTCTGGAAGCGGAGACAGAGGTTGTAATAGGCCTCGCCGCCCGGACGCTCCCCGACGCCCGCATCGTGCGAGGCGTTGGGAAGGTGCCGCTCCATCTGGGCGATCTGGCGATCCAGGGCGGACGCGACCGGCCCGTCGACGAGGGCCGTCGCCCGCCGCGTCCAGTCGCCGGCGATCCCGGCCTCGTCCGTCTTGCGGACCAGCGACCGGACCAGGGCGGCGCTCTCGCCGCTCTCGCGGCGAAGGGCGCGCAACTGGGTGAGGGCCTTGTTGATCACGAAGTCCGGCGGAATCACGCCGTGTTCGGCAGCGTCCCTGGCCGAGCGCCCGGTCTCATGGTCCAGGCCTTCGGCGAAGCTTTCCAGCCGTGAGAGATAGGCCTCGGCGTCGGCCGCGACAGCCACCGTATGCTGGCTGTCGAGGAAATCGGGAACCGCCTGGTACAGGCCGGTCAGCTGGCTGACGACATAGGGACAGGGGTAGCCGTAGCTGTCGACGCCGCCGAAGGGGAAGGCGGCGATCTCCGCCGAGCGGTCGGCCATCCAGACCACGCTGTCATAGTCCGACCGGTCGCGGCCGGTCAGCGCCGAGGCGTCGATGGCGGCCAGGGCCTGACGGGCCTCCACCATGGGCTTGAAGATGTTCAGCCGATCGGCGTCGCTCCGGCTGTCGAGCCGGGATTTGAGCGCCGCGCGCGGGCCCGTATCCAGGCCGAGACCGGTGGCGCCGATGGGGGAGGCCTCGAGAACGCCCTCGAATATGGCGTCATACCGCGCCCGGGCCTGTGAGCGGACGTCGCCCTGGCGCAACGAGGGCGCGACGTGAGCCATGGCGGGCAGTGCGAGCAGGCCCAGTCCGCCGGCGGCGGAGGTCAACAGGCGGCGACGGCTGATCATGTTCTTCCCCCAACGGACTCCCGCACCCTCGCGCGGCGCGCTCCGGCTGACAAGCCGCGCCGGGGCAGGTCAGGACGCCGGACACGGCTCGACCCGGAACCCGGGAGCAGGAGACTCCGGATTCCGGGCCACGGCCCTTGCGGGCCGACGGTCACGGGCGGGGGAAGGGAATCGCCTGCGGCGGACCGGATTCAGGGCCAGGTCAGCGGCTCCAGGGCGTCACAATGCGCGACGGCGTGCGCAGGCGCTGGCGGGTCCGGCTGCGGCGCCAGCCTTCAAGAACCGAAACCCAACCCCATGCAGGCTCCTTATGCGTGTGATGCATCTCTTCCATCGAGGCCTCCTCTGGCTCGCTATTGGTGATAAAGACACGATGGACTTGACAGGCGCCGGTAACAAACCAGATTGTGGCGATCCCACATAAGGTTCGCTTATGGCCGATCCCCTCGCCGGCATTCCCCTCGCCTCCATCCGCGTGTTTGAGGCCGCCGCCCGTCTGAAGAGCTTCACCCGCGCCGCCGAGGAGCTGGGCATGACCCAGGCCGCAGTCAGCTGGCAGATCAAGGCGCTTGAGGGCCGGCTCGGCCAGAGCCTGTTCCGCCGCCTGCCGCGCGAGGTCCAGCCGACCGAGGGCGGCGAACGCCTGTCCCGCGCCGCCACCGAGGCCATGACCCTGCTGCGCCGGGCCGTCAGCGACCTGACCGAGGCGGACGAACACATCCTGTCCATCACCACCCTCGCCTCCCTGGCCGCCCAGTGGCTGGCCCCGCGGCTGGGCGCCTTCCAGGTCGCCAACCCTGGACTGGCGGTGCGGCTGGACACCAATCCCACGCTGCTGGACCTGTCGCGCGAGGGGTTCGACATCGGCATCCGCTCCGGCTCAGGCGAATGGCCCGGCATGGAGAGCCAGTTGCTGATGCCCAGCGTCTTCACGCCGGTGTGCAGCCCGGCCGTGGCAGAGCGGCTGAAACTGACCGATCCCTGCGATCTGCTGGATGCCCCGCGCATCGGCATGGAGAAGGAATGGGCCGGGTGGTTCGCCGCGGCGGGCGTCAGCGGCGGGCCCCAGCCCATGTCGCGGCTGAAGGCCGACTACCAGGTGCTGGAGGTCGCGGCGGCCCTGGGCGACCAGGGCGTCGCCCTCGCCTCGCCGATCCTGTTCGCGCGCGAGCTGCGCAACGGCCTGCTGGTGCGGCCCTTCGCCCAGACCGTGTCGTTCCACACCGGCTATTATCTGGTCTGGCCCGAGGGCCGTCGGCGCTCGCCCAAGATCGCCCGCTTCCGCGACTGGATCATGGCCCAGGCCGACGCCGATCCGACGATCGTGGAGGCGCGAACCGGTTCCTGACGCGACGCCGCACTCCCGCCGCTTTGTATGGCTGTCATACACGGACTGCGGGAGAGGCCGATGTTTCTGATCATGCTGCTGGCCGCCCTGGCGGGCGCTCCGTCTCCGCAGTCCGAACCACTCGCGCTACCCTTGATGGAGGCGTGCACGGAGCAGGAGGCGTCGTCGGCCTGCCGCCTGCCGCCGGCCGTCGATGGCCTGACCGCGCGAACGCGGCTGTCCGGTGCGACGCGCGAGGCCTTCTGGGCCGAGGGCGATGTGTTTCATGTCGTCGCCCGACGCGCAGGGCCCAGCGTCAGCCTCTGCTGCACCCTTCAGTCGGCGATGGAACAGATTCCGGGCGAGCCGGACCTTTGGGCGCTGTCTGTGCGCATCGAGGGCATTGAGGCCGCGGTCCTGGATGTGATGATCATCGCCGCCGGAGACGAACCCCTGCCGCCGGTGACGCAGACGCCGCAATGGCGCGGCCCCTCCGCTCCCGCGCGCGCCGAAACGGTCACCCTGCCGGACGGTCTCATCTCGACCCGGGAGATCGAGTCCCTCGCCCTTGGAGAGCGCCGTGCGATAGAAATCTACCGCCCGCCCGGCGATGGGCCCATGCCGGTCATCTATCTGGCGGACGGCGAAAGCACCTCGATGTTCGCCCGGACACTGCAGCCCCTGATCGCGCGCGGAGACCTGCCGCCCGTCATGATCGTGGGGCTGCACAGCGGGCCCATGAACCAGCTTCAGGGCGAAGACGCCGCGCTGATCCGACACCAGGAATACCTTCCCGGCTGGTTCGGCGAGACCCAACCGCGGTTCGTGGCGCACGACCGCTTCCTGATCGAGGAGGTCATGCCGCTGGCGGAATCCCTCGGCGCCTCGTCCCGCCGCGAGGAACGCGCCGTCGCGGGCTTTTCCAATGGCGCGGCCTGGGCGATGGCGATGGCGACCGATCATCCTGACCTGTTCGGCAAGATCATGGCCCTGTCCTTCGGCTGGACGGACGCCGGCTTCATGGAACGTGTGCGGGACACTCGCTATGGCGATGTCTGGCTGGGGGCCGGAACGCTTGAGCCGGGTTTCTACAGCGCTTCCCGTGAGGCGGCGCAGACCCTGGCCCCCCTCGCCGACCGCGTGACATTCGACGCTCGGGTCGCCGGCCACAGCCCGGTCATGTGGCACGACCAGTTCCCGATGGCCGCCTTGTGGCTGTTCAACCCGGCAAGCGACCGGTCCGATGGCCGGACCGGGCCCTAGCTCCGCATAAGCCCTTCCAGCACCGCCAGCGGAACGGAGCCGTTCAGCAGCACGCGATCGTGGAAGACCTTCAGGTCAAAGCCCGGACGCGCCTCCGCCTCCGCGCGCAAGCGCGCGATGACGGTCTGGCCCAGCTTGTAGGAACAGGCCTGGCCGATCGAGACGCAGTAGCGGTCGATCTCCTTTTCGGCCGACTCCGGCGGCTCGCCGCAGGCCTCGATCATGTAGCGGATGGCCTGGTCGCGGCTCCAGCGCTTGTGGTGCAGGCCGGTGTCGACCACCAGCCGCACGGCGCGGAACAGATAGGATTGCAGATAGCCGACCCGACCCAGGGGATTGCCGGCATAGACGTCCAGATCGTCGGCGGCGACGCGCTCGGCATACAGGGCCCAGCCCTCGTTGAAGGCCGAATTGCCGGCGACCCGGCGATAGATCGGCAGGCTGCCGGCTTCGCGGGCGACGGTGATCTGGAAATGGTGACCCGGAATCGCCTCGTGATAGGTCAGGGTCGGCAGGCCCCATTTGGGCCAGTTCGCCGTGTTCGACAGATTGATGTAGTAGGCGCCCGGCCGCGTCCCATCCAGCGAGGCGGCCTGGTAATAGCCGCCCGGCGCGCCAAGCTCGATCGACGGCGGCACGCGGCGGATCTCGACCCGCGCCCCCGGCAGGGTGTTGAACACCCGCGGCAACAGGGGCTCCAGCGCCTCCATCTGCCGGTTCAGGGAGCCGATCAGCTCGACCTTGGCCTCGTCCGTATTGGGCCACAGGTGCTGCGGGTCCTCGCTCAGGGCCTTGATCCGCTCACCGACCGAGCCCTCCGACATCCCCATTCCCTTCAGGGTCGTGTCGATCTCGGCCTGGATGGCGGCGACCTGTTCCAGGCCGATGTCGTGGATGGTCCCGGCGTCATAGTCCGTGGTGGTGAAGGCGCGCAGGGCGAGGGCGTAGGCCTTGTCACCCTGCGGCAGTTTCCAGGCCCCGGCGTCCGACGTCGCGCCAGGACGCTGGGCCTCGAACACGCCGATCTGACGGGTCAGGGCCGGCTTGATCTCGGTCTCGACCACCTCGGCGGCCTGGGCGCCCCAGTCGCCGGTCAGGTTGCGCTCGTCCGTCTTGCGGATCAGCGCCTGGATCATGGCCATGTCATAGGCCGGCGTGTCGCGCAGCGTCCGCAGCTGCGTCAGGGTCTTGTCCATCAGGAAGGACGGCAGCATGACGCCCAGGGCCGCGTCGGCTGTGATCCGTTCGCTCTCCTGATCCAGCATCCGGGCGAAGGCCGACAGCCGCGAGATGAAGGCTTCCGCATCGGCCTCGGTCTCGAGCCGGTGCTGGTTGGCCATAAAGTCCGGCACCGAGAAATAGGCTCCCGACCGCTGGGTCACGACATAGGGGCCGATCCCCCCGCCGTAGGGGATGTCCGCCGCCCGGGCCGCCCCCTCGGCGGTGAAGCGATAGACGGCCAGCGAGACCTTCGCCTGATCCGACAGGCCTTCATCCGACACGGTCTGGATCTCGGCCCACCGGGCGCGGGCGCGGACACGGTCCGCCTCGGCGTCGGCCAGTCCCACCTGCCGCAGTTTTCCGGAGAGGGCGGCGCGCTCGCCCCGGTCGAGGCCGAGGTTGGTCGCATACTCCGGCGACAGGTCGACGTTCTCCTCGAACCAGCGCGTCAGCATGGCGTCGAGCCGGGCGTCCGCCCCGGACATCGCCGGGGCCGGGGTCTGGGCGACCGCCGGCAGGGCCGCCATCAGGCCGAGGCCGGCGGAAGACAGCATCAGACGGCGGCGGTCGATCATGGAGAATCCTCGGACGGCGATAAGGCGACCTCCGGCCCCGCGTCGGCGGGGCCGGATTGGCCGGGTCGGGTTCAGACCCGCTGCTGGGCCGCGATCCAGTCGGTCATGATCTTGTCCAGCACCGTCAGCGGCACGCCGCCGGCGTTCATGCCGGCGTCATGGAAGGCGCGGATGTCGAACCGGTCGCCCAGGGCCGCCTTGGCGCGGGCGCGCAGCTCGATCCATTTGTTGTGGCCGACCTTGTAGCTCGAAGCCTGGCCCGGCCAGACGCAGTAGCGCTCGACCTCGGTGGTGACCGCGGTCTCCGAGTCCCCCAGGGTCTCGACCATGTAGCGGATGGTCTGTTCGCGGCTCCAGCGCTTGTGGTGCAGGCCGGAGTCGGCGACCAGGCGCGTGGCGCGGAACAGCAGGGACTGCAGATAGCCGATCTGGCCGATCGGATTGTTCTCATAGACGCCCATCTCGTCCGCCAGTTGCTCGGCGTAGAGGCCCCAGCCCTCGGAATAGGCCGAGAAGCCCAGCACCTTCATCAGCAGCGGCCGGTCGGCCTGTTCCTGCTGCAGGGCGATCTGGTGGTGATGGCCCGGCGAGGCCTCGTGATAGGTCAGGGTCGGCAGCTGCATGCGCGGCCATTCGGCCGTGTCGCGCAGGTTGATGTAGTAGGCGCCGGGCCGCGACCCATCGAGCGCGGGCGAGTTGTAATAGCCGCCGGGCGCGCCGGCCTCGATGAAGGTCGGCACCCGGCGGATCTCGACCGGGGCGGACGGGATACGACCGAAATACTGCGGCAGACGGGTCGCCATCTCGGCCATCTGGGCGTTGAGGTCGGCCAGCAGCTGCTCCTTGCCGGCGTCGGTGTTGGGGTAGAGCTGGGACGGGTCCTTGCCGAGGGCGGAGATGCGCTCGCCGACCGTACCCTGGGTCAGGCCTTGCGCCTTCAGCAGGACGTCGGCGCGGGCCGAGAGTTCGGCGACCTGTTGCAGGCCGAGATCGTGGATCTCGGCGCCCGACAGGGTCGAGGTCGTGTAGCTGCGGATGCCCCAGTCGTAATAGGCCTCGCCGTCCGGCAGACGCCAGACGCCGGCGTCATGGACGGCGTCGGCGCGGCGGGCGCGCATGGCCTCCGCCTGACGGCGCAGGGCCGGATAGACCTCTCCCTCGACGATCCGCTGGGCCCGCGCGCCCCAGTCTCCCGCCAGGTTCTTCTCGCCGGTCCGGCGCACGACGGAGGTGGTCAGGACCGACTGCCCCGCCGGGGTCTCATAGAGGTTGGCCAGCTGCAGCAGGGTCTTGTCGATGATGAAGTCCGGCGGCACGGCGCCGGCCGCGAAATCGGCCTGCATGCGCGCGGTTTCCTGATCCAGGGCGGTCGGGAAGGCGGCGACGCGCGCCAGATAGGCCTCGGCGTCCTCGGCCGTCTCAATCGCGTGCTGGGTGTCGAGGAAGTCCGGCAGGCCCTGATACGAGCCGGTCAGCTGCGAGATGGTGTAGGGGGCCGGGCCGAACCCGCCGCCGCCATAGGGGAAGCGATCGCCCATCATCTGGGTCTCGCCGAAGAAGCTGAGGGAGTCGTGATAGACGCCCTCGGTCTCGGGCAGGGCGTTGCGGTCGATGGCCTTCAGCTGGTCCATCTGGCGCCGGAACACGACCCGGTCGGCGTCGATCTTGGCCTGGGACCGGTCGTCCAGCCGCGACTTCATCGCCGCCATCGGTCCCTTGTCCATCCCCAGCGACGTCAGGGTCTCGGGCGATTCCAGCAGGAAGGTCTGGACGATCGAGTCCATCAGGGCGGTCAGGGCCGCGGAAGCCGAAGCGGCTGCGGCGGGGGTCTGCGCCAGGGCCTGGCCGCAGGCGGCGAGGCCCGCTCCGGCGGCGGCGGTGAACAGCAGGCGGCGACGATCGATCATGGCGGGCAGGCTCCTTGGCGCGAGGGCGCAAGAGGATGGCGCCGGGCGCAGATTGGCAAGTTACGGATCGGTCAGCCGGCGTGGAGTTCCTGCTTCACGCGCTCGGCCAGGGTCTTGATATCCAGCGGCTTGGGCAGGAAGGAGACGCCGACCTCGTCCTGCAGCAGGTCCGAGAAGTCGCTTTCGGCGTAGCCGGAGATGAACAGCACCGGGGCGTCGCCCAGGTAGGGACGGGCCTTCTTGAGCAGGGCGGGGCCGTCCAGCCCCGGCATGATCACGTCCGAGATCATCATGTCGATGGTCCCGGCATGCTCCTCGGCCAGCAGCAGCGCCTCCTCGCCATCGGCGGCCTCGATGACCTCATAGCCGCGCTGGCGCAGTAGGCGGGCGGCGATGCCGCGTACGGCCGCCTCGTCCTCGACGAAGAGGATGCGGCCGGCGCCCGACAGGTCGCGCGGGGCCTTGGCCGCCTTCTCGACCACCGGCGTCTCGGCCAGCTCGGCCTCGGCCGCCTCGGGCAGGAAGATGCGGAACACGGCGCCGCCCTGCGGGGCGTTCGACACATTGATGTGGCCGCCGGCCTGTTCGACGATGCCGTAGACGGTGGCCAGGCCCATGCCGGTGCCCTCGTTCACCGCCTTGGTGGTGAAGAAGGGTTCGAAAATCTTGTCGAGGATCTCGGGCGGCACGCCCGGGCCTGAGTCGCTGACCTCGATGAGGGCGATCGCGGCGGTCGGGGCGGCGGTCCAGCCCAGCAGGCGCGCCTCCTCGGCGGTCAGGCGGGCGGTGCGGATGGTGACCACGCCGGCGCCGGGCTCGACCACGCCGCGCATGGCGTCGCGGGCGTTGACGGCGAGGTTCATCACCGCCGTCTCCAGCTGGCTCTTGTCGGCCAGCACCACCGGCAGGTCGCGGCCGTAGTCGGTCTCCAGGCGCACGTCCTCGCGCAGCAGGCGGCGCAGCAGGACGGCGAACTCGCCGACCAGTTCGCCGAGGTCCAGCCGCTCGCGCCGCACCGTCGACTTGCGCGAGAAGGCCAGCAGCTTGCGCACCAGATCGGCGGCGCGGATGGCGGTCTGGCGGATCTCGTTAAGCCCCTCGTAGGAGGGATCGCCGACGGGATGGCGCTCGAGCAGGCCCGAGAGCTGCAGCTGGATGGCGGTCAGCAGGTTATTGAAATCGTGGGCCACGCCGCCGGCCAGCTGGCCCACGGCCTGCATCTTCTGGGCCTGGGAGAGCTGCAGCTCCATCGACTTCTGGGCCGAGACGTCGAACAGCCAGATGCGACGGCGGTCGCCCTCGGGGGCGACATAGAGGTGCAGCATGCGGTCGGGATGGGCCCGGGCGACCAGTTCGATCGGGCCGGACGATCCGCCGTCCAGCTTCAGCCGCGCCTCGGCCACGCCCGCCGGATCGAACAGATGGCCGAAGGCGGCGTCGCGCGCGGCGGCGGGGCCGGTCAGCAGGGCGAGAGCGGCGTTGGGCTCCTCGATCTTGCCGGCGAACAGGTCGTCGGCGGCGATCACCGCCGAGCCGAACGGGGCGCCGGCGGCCATGGCGCGGCTCTCGGCGGCGTTCGAGGTCGCGGCGTGGCGCGGCGGGACCGTCGAACCGACCGGCAGCACGGCCTCGGGCGCGGCGCGGACGAGGAAGCGGCCCTCGCCGGCCTGGCCGATCAGGACCTCCTGTTCGCGGTCGCCGATGACGACGATGGCGCGGCCCTGTTCGCCGGCCCGGGCCTGGGCGAAGGCCATATAGAGGGCCGAGGCGGACTTGCCTTTCGGCAGGGCGACAGTGGCGCCGTTGGCCTCGGCCCAGGCGCCGTTGAAGGCCAGCACCTGGCCGGTCGACCAGACCAGCGCCGCCGGCTCGGCCATGGCGTCCAGCAGATCGATCGTAGCGTCGCCGATGGGCTTGCGGGTCTCGCTGCGGGCGAAGGCGAACAGGCCGATCAGGGCCACGGCGCCGACGGTGAAGATCAGCACCAGGCCGGGCGCGCTGGTCGGGTCGGCGCGGAAGGCCGGATAGGCCAGCGCCCCGACCGCGATCACGAAGCCGACCGCCATCACGATCAGCAGCGGGTCGAAGGGTCGGCCCCTGGTGGAGGTCACGGCGGTTGCAGTCATGGCGCCTCAGCCCGAATCAGCACGGGAAGCATGCGCCATAGTGTTCCGTATGCGCCTGGTGCGCGAATCCTGCGGTCAGGCCGCCTTGCGCTGCTCGGCCTTGGCGTCGCGCGCCGCATTGATGCGGGCCTCGGCGATGGCGTCGGCGATCTCGTGCGTCGGCCGCTTTTCGGTCGCCGAACGCTCCATCACCTCTTCCAGCGTGTCCATCAGACGCGACAGCTTGGTCTCGACCCAGGCCGGATCGTAGGCGCCGCCGGTCTGACGGGCCTTCAGTTCCGAGGCCACGTTGATGATGCCGCCGCCGTTGACGACATAGTCGGGCGCGTAGAGCACGCCGCGCTCGAACAGCTGCTGGCCGATGTCGGGGGTGGCCAGCTGGTTGTTGGCGGCGCCGACCACGGCCTTGACAGTCAGCCGGTCCAGCGTCTGCGGGTTCAGCGTCGCGCCGAGGGCGCAGGGGGCGTAGATGTCGGCCTTGACGTCATAGATTGCGTCCGGCGCCACGATCTCGGCGTGGGTGCGGGCGGCGACCTCGGCCAGCAGGGCCGTGTTGACGTCGGTCATGATCAGTTTCGCGCCGGCGGCGTACAGCTTGTCGGCCAGATAGCCGCCGACGTGGCCGATGCCCTGGACCGAGACGGTCAGGCCGGTCAGGTCGTCCTGCTTCCACAGGCGTTTCGCGGCCAGAAGGGTCGAGCGGAATACGCCCTCGGCGGTGACCGGGCTCGGGTCGCCCGAGGCTTCCGGACCGTCGTTCAGGCCCAGCACATAGGGGGTGACCTTGCGGGCCTCGGCGATGTCGGCGACCGACACGCCGACGTCCTCGGCCGCATAGTAGATGCCGCCCAGGGTGTCGACGGCGCGGCCGAAGGCGCGGAACAGCTCGGGGGACTTCTGGGTCCGGGAGTCGCCGATAATGACCGACTTGCCGCCGCCCATTTCCAGATCCGCGACGGCGTTCTTGTAGCTCATGCCGCGCGACAGACGCAGCACGTCCTCAAGCGCCTCGGCGCTCGACGCATAGTTCCACATCCGGGTCCCGCCGACGGCCGGGCCGCGCGCGGTTGAGTGAACAGCGATAATAGCGCGCAGGCCGGTCTTTTCATCAAAAACCGCATGAACGCCTTCGTGGTTCGCGAAGGACGGGGAATCAAACAGCGTCATGCTCACTTGGGCGTCTCCCGGGGTATTTTTTATTTCGGCGGCTGATACGCCGGGACGCTTAACAGGGCAAGCATGGCGGTTTCGCGACGAGGCGTGGCCGGCGAACGCCAGCCGCTAGCGACGACTTCCCTGCCGAAGCGCCGGCAGCACGGGCCCCGCTCCGGACGGCAGCGGGGCGGCGGCGGCCCTCAACCAGGCCTCGACGTCGCGGTAGACGGTCTGGGCCTGCAGGTCGCGGTTCAGGATGTGCCAGCCGTCGGGATAGTAGGCCGTGCGGAGTCCGGGCCGCTCTCCCGCCCGCTCCAGCGCGCGGCGCATGGGGTCCGTCTGGATCACGTTGTCGTGGGCACCATATAGAAGCAAGGTCGGGGCCCGGACCTCGCCCAGTCGCATCGAGGCCGTCTCCATCAGGTCGACGAGGCCGTAGACGGCGTCGAACCGGGTGGAGAGGACGCTGTTCGGGTCGCGGCCGTTGCGGAACAGCTCCTGGCGGTTGTCCGAGGCCGGATGATCCCGGATGGCCCATTCGGGCGCATCGACGGCCCGGTCGCCCATGGCGCGGGCGGCGATCCACAGGCCGGCGGAATTGACCGGCCCCTGTGCGCTCCAGCCCCAGACGGCGGGGGCCAGAAGAATGACCCGGTCCGCGTCCGGCGGCCGGTCCGAGGCGAAGGCGGCGATGGTCACCGCCCCGCCCATGCTCTCGCCCGCCACGGCGATGACGGCGCGCGGATGGCGGGCGCGGGCCAGGGCGACGGCGGTGCGCAGGTCCTCGGTCATTCGCGCCTGTCCCGCCCATACGCCGCGGCCGGGCGCGCCCCCGAAGCCGCGCTGGTCGAAGGCCCAGGTTTCTATGCCCTTTTCGGCCCACCACGGTCCTGCCAGACGGAAGGAGGCGCGGCTGTCATTCATGCCGTGCAGGGCGACGATGACGGCCCAGGGCTCGCCGTTGTCCGGCGTCCAGCGCGCCAGCGGCAGGCGCGCGCCGTCGTCCATCAGCAGTGTCTGCGTCTCGAGCGCCGGACCGGCGAATCCGGGCGGCGGCGTCATCGGCGGCTGGATGGCGGGCGTGGCGCAGGCGGCGAGGGCCAGGACTGCGAACAGGGCTGCCAGGGAGCGGATCATGCCGCGAGAATGCCACGCACCCTCTGGCGAAGACAGGGCAGGATCTCGGCCTCGAACCACGGATTCCGCCGCAGCCAGCCGATGTTGCGCCACGACGGATGCGGCAGCGGCAGGATCGAAGGCCCGTAGTCCCGCCAGGCCCGCACCGTCTCTGTCATGTTCGCCTTCGCCCGGTCGCCCAGCGCCCAGGCCTGGGCGTAGCCGCCGACGAGCAGGGTCAGCTCCACCGAGGGCAGCTCCTCCAACAGCCTTGGCCGCCACAACACCGCGCAGCGCCTCGGCGGCGGATAGTCGCCGCCTTTCGGCGCGGTGCCCGGGTAGCAGAAGGCCTGGGCCGCCACCCCGATGCGCGGGTCGGCGTAGAAGGTCTCGTAATCGACGCCCAGCCAGTCGCGCAGGCGGTCGCCCGACGGGTCGGTGAAGGGAAGGCCGCTTTCATGCACCCGCCGGCCGGGGGCCTGGCCGCAGATCAGCAACCGGGTCTCGGGAAAGACATGGACCACCGGACGCGGCGTGTGCGGCAGTTCGCCAAGGCAGGCCCGGCAGGCGCGGATGTCCGAGAGGACGGCCTCGAGTCCGCTGTCAGGCGAAGTCGTCATCGTCCTCGACGACGGGCGGCAGGGCGGCCAGGGCCGCGGCGGTCTCCGCCTCGGTCGGCAGGCGCAGGCGGATGACGCCCTTGAAGGCGTTGGGATCGACCGCCTTGCCCTTCTTGGTGATGGTCAGCCTGCCCTGACGCATCAGGCCGAGGGCGCAGGCTCGTACCTTGGGCAGCATGCGCTGCCATTGTTCCGGCTGCATTTCCTTGGCCACCTCGGCCGGTTCGATGCTCTTGCCGCCGACGCCCTTGGGGTCGGCCTTCGCCAGTTTTTCGAAGATGGCGGTTTCGATGGGGTCGCTCATCGCGCCTATATGCTGCATTGCGAGAGCGATAGTAAGGCGGAGCGCGAACGATGGTTCAGAAGGTGACGGTGACGGAGGGCGAGTTCGCCGGCTGGCAGATGTACGACCTGCACGGCACCTTCGACCAGGTGGTGGGACCGTTCTATTTCAAGCCGGATCCGGACGGGCGGATGCGCTGCGCCTTCCGGGCCGAGCCCAAACATATGAACGCCGGCGACCGGATGCACGGCGGCTGTCTGATGACCTTCGCCGACATCGCCCTGTTCCAGACCGCCTACCAGGAGATGGAGGGAGCCTCGGGGGTGACGGTGTCGCTGGATTCCACCTTCATCGACGGCGCCTATGTCGGCGAACTGGTCGAGGCCACGGGCGAGGTGGTGCGCGCGGGCAAGAGCCTGATCTTCGTGCGCGGCCAGATCAATGCGGGCGAGCGCATCCTGATGACCTTCTCGGGCGTGATCCGGAAATTCCGGCCGCGGGACTGAGCGCCGGCGGCGGAGACCGGTGTCAGCCGTCGATAATGCCTTGGAGGATGCGGGCCATTCGCCGGTGCATCTCCTTGCATTCCTCGGCGGTCAGGCCGAAGCCGCCGGTGATCTCGCGGCTGACCGCCATGCCCATGACGAAGGCGGCGGCCAGCCGGGCGCGCACGGCGCCGTCCGGACCGCCGACCCATTCGGCGAAGGGGTTGAAGAAGCGCTCATTGCCCGTGCGCTGAACCAGCTCCATGGCCTTGGTTGAGCCGACCGAGCGCAGCAGGACCAGCAGGCCCTTGAGCTTGCTTTCGCTCTTGGCTTCATAGATCGCCTCATGCGCCACGCGGCGGCCGAAGTCGGCGCGGTCGCCCTCCATCAGCTCGGCCCCGTTCTCGCAGCTGTCCAGCACGGCCGTGAACAGGTCTTCCTTGGACCCGAAATACCGGGACACCAGGGCCGCATCGACGCCGACGTCGCCGGCGATGTCGCGCATGCCGACGTCGTCATAGCTTTCGCGCGCGAACCGTTCGCGGGCGGCGGTCAGGATCGCGGCGCGTGTCGCCTCGGCATTCCGGGGCCGGGGCGCGACGTGGCAAAACAATTTGTGATCTCCGCAAAAGCCCCAAAATCCATATGGCTTTGTCATCGGCCGTTGACAAGCAAAACCGCAATCACCATTAAGTCACCGGGCGTTGACTACCGGCTTCCTCCCCGATCGCCGCGTCGACAAGACAGGGATTCAATTTCGATGCGCACCGCGAAGATCGTGGCCGCGGCCGTCCTCATGACGACCGTGCTGTATGGCTGCTCCCAGCGAAGCGAGGCCCAGGCGCCGCCGGCGCCCTCGGTGACCGTCGCCGTGCCGCTGGTGCGGGCCGTGCAGGACTGGGACGAGTTCACCGGCCGGTTCGAGGCGACCCAGTCGGTCGAGGTGCGCGCCCGGGTCGGCGGCTACATCTCGGGCGTCCATTTCCGCGACGGCGACTATGTGCGTCGCGGCCAGCTTTTGTTCAGTCTCGACCCGCGGCCGGCCCAGGCGGCGCTGGCCTCGGCCCGCGCGCAACTGTCGCAGGCCCAGGCGCAACTTGCCCTGGCCCGCAGCGAGCTGGCGCGGTCCGAACTCCTTCTGGCTTCGGAGGCCGTGTCCCAGGCCGAGGTCGACACCCGGCGCGGCGCCCTGCAGACCGCCGAGGCGGCCATCGCGGCGGCCAACGCCAATGTCCGCGCCCGCCAGCTGGACCTGGAGTTCACCCGCGTCACCGCCCCGATCTCGGGCCGGGTGTCCGACCGCCGGGTCGATGCGGGTAATCTGGTCGCCGGCGGCTCGTCGGCGGCGGACGTGCTGACCACCGTGGTCTCGAGCGCCCCGATCCACTTCGTCTTCGACGGCTCCGAAGCCGTGCTGCTGAAATACCAGCGGCAGGCCCGCAACGGCGCCGCGCCGATCCAGGTGCGGCTGCAGGACGAGTCCGACTTCAGCCGCTCCGGCACGCTCGACTTCACCGACAATGCGGTGGACGCCGCCTCGGGCGTGGTCCGCCTGCGGGCGCTGATCCCCAACGCCGACGGCTTCCTCAAGCCGGGCATGTTCGGCCAGGCCCGGCTGGCCGGCGCCGGAACCTACGACGCCATGCTGGTGCCCGATGCGAGCATCGCCACCGACCAGGCCCGGCGCATCGTCTATGTCGTCGCCGCGGACGGCTCGGTGGCGCCGAAGCCGGTGGAGCTGGGACCGCTGGTCGACGGCCTGAGGGTCGTCCGTTCAGGACTGGCGCGCACCGATCGCGTCATCATCAACGGCGTCCAGCGCATCCAGGGCCCCGGCATGAAGGTCCAGGCCCGCAACGGGCAGATCCGTCCCGTCGCCCCGCCGCCGCAACAGGCGCCGGTCACCCGGTCGGCCCCGGCGTCCAGCGCCACCTTCGCCAACAGCCTGTCGTCGGTCGACTGATCCGGCCATGAACATTTCCCGCTTCTTCATCGACCGGCCGATCTTCGCGGCCGTGATCTCGGTGTTCATCACCCTTCTGGGCGTATTCGCCTATCCGCTGCTGCCGCTGTCGCAGTATCCGGAGATCGCGCCGCCGACGATCGCGGTCACCGCCGCCTATCCGGGCGCCTCGGCCGAGACCATGGCCGAGACCGTGGCCGCGCCGATCGAGCAGGAGGTCAACGGCGTCGAGCGCATGCTCTACATCTCGTCCTCCTCGACCTCGGACGGGGTGGCGACCATCACCGTCACCTTCGAGCCGGGCACGGATCTGGATGCGGCCCAGGTGCTGGTCCAGAACCGGGTCGCCCTGGCCGAGCCCCGCCTGCCCGAGCCCGTGCGCCAGATCGGCGTGACGGTGAACAAGCAGCAGCAGGACTTCCTGCTGATCATCGGCCTGACCTCGCCCGATCGCAGCCTGGCCAACGACTATATCGGCAACTACGCCAACTCGGTGATCCGCGACCGGATGCTGCGTCTCGACGGCGTCGGCGCGGTGCAGGTGTTCGGCGGCGGCAACTATTCGATGCGGGTCTGGATCGACCCCGGCAAGGCCGCCGCGCGCAATCTGACGGCGCAGGAAATCGTCGGCGCCCTGCGCGGCCAGAACAGTTCGGCCGCCGCCGGCGCCATCGGCCAGCCGCCCTTCCCCACCAACGCCGCGGCCTTCCAGCTGCCGGTTCAGGTGCAGTCGCGCCTCAGCGATCCGGACCAGTTCAGCGACATCGTCATCAAGACGGACGCCGAGGGTCGCACCACGCGCGTCCGCGACGTGGCGCGCGTCGAGCTGGGGTCCCAGGACTATGGCATCCGTGGCTATTTCGACGGCCAGCCGGGCGTCGCCCTCGCGATCCAGCAGCAGCCCGGCGCCAATGCGCTGGAGACCGCCGCCCTGGTCCAGGCCGAGATCGATGCGGTGCGCGCCGAACTGCCGGCCGGCATGGCCATCTCGGTGCCCTATAACCCGACCGAATTCGTCGCCGAATCCGTCGAGGCGGTGCAGCACACGGTCTTCGAGGCCATGCTGCTGGTGGTGCTGGTGGTCATCGTCTTCCTGCAGACATGGCGGGCGGCGATCATCCCGATCGTGGCCATCCCGGTCTCGCTGGTCGGCACCTTCGCCGTGCTGCTGGGCCTGGGCTATTCGATCAACTCGCTGTCGCTGTTCGGCCTCGTCCTGGCCATCGGCATCGTCGTCGACGACGCCATCGTCGTGGTCGAGAACGTCGAGCGCTACATCCGCATGGGGCTGACGCCCAAGGAGGCCGCCTACCGGTCGATGAAGGAAGTGTCCGGGGCCCTGATCGCCATCGGCCTGGTGCTGGTGGCGGTGTTCGTGCCGACCGCCTTCGTGCCCGGCATTCCCGGCATCTTCTACCAGCAGTTCGCCGTGACCATCGCCTCGGCCTCGGTCATCTCGCTGCTGGTGTCGCTGACGCTGTCGCCGGCCATGGCGGCGGTGCTGCTGAAGCCGCACGACATGCATGGCGAGCCCGCGCGCAAGCCCGGACTTATGGGAACGGCCGCCTACTACGGCGGCTGGGCCGGACGCCGCTTCAACGAGGGCTTCGACTGGCTGTCCGACAAATACGGCCGGCTGACCGCCCGTCTGGTGCGGACGGCGGGCGTGGTGCTGGCCGTCTATGTCGCCCTGCTGGCACTGACCGCCTGGCGTGTGGTGGACACCCCGACCGGCTTCATCCCCGACCAGGACCAGGGCTATCTGATCGGCGTCATCCAGCTGCCCCCGGGCTCGTCGCTGGAGCGGACCGAGGCGGTGATGGGCCGGGCCCGCGACATCATCGAAAAGACCGAGGGCGTGGACGGGACCGTGGCCTTCGCCGGCCTGGACGGCACCAGCTTCTCGTTCGGCTCGAACGCCGCGACCATCTTCGTGCGCCTGGACGAATTCGATCATCGCAACGCCGAACAGTCGGCGGTCGCCCTGGCCGGCGCCATCACCGGCGCGACCTTCGGCATCGAGGACGCCAACATCTTCGTCATCGCCCCGCCCGCGGTCCAGGGTCTGGGCAATGGCAACGGCTTCCAGATGATGGTGCAGGACCGCAGCGGCGCCGGCTATCGCGGACTGGAAGGCGCCACCTTCGCCATGATGGGCGCAGCCGCCCAGTCGCCTGCGCAGGTGCAGCAGGTGTTCTCGACCTACAACACCGGCTCGCCCCGCATCTCGGCCGACATCGACCGCGACAGGGCCCTGATGATGGGCATCCAGCCGAACGACGTGTTCGAGACGCTGGGCATCTATCTGGGCTCGTCCTACATCAACGACTTCAACTATCTGGGCCGCACCTTCCGGGTCACGGCGCAGGCGGAGCCGGCTTCCCGCGACGACGTCGCCGACATCGCCAACCTGAAGGTCCGCACCGCCTCCGGGGCCATGGCGCCGATCGGTTCGGTGGCGACCCTGAGAGACGATTCCGGCCCTGCGCGGGTGGTGCGCTACAACCTGTTCCCGGCGTCCGAGCTCCAGGGCCAGGCGGCGCCCGGCGTGTCATCCGGCCAGGCGCTGGAGGCGATGGAGGGCATGGCCGCCCAGGCCCTGCCGCCCGGCTTCTCGTACGAATGGACCGGACTGGCGCTGCAGGAGAAGGCCTCGTCGGGCGGGACCACCCTGGTCTTCCTGATGGCCGTGGTCTTCGTCTTCCTGGTGCTGGCCGCCCAGTACGAGGCCTTCACCCTGCCGATGGCGGTGGTGCTGATCGTGCCGATGTGCGTGCTCGCGGCCATGCTCGGCATCGGCATCCGCGGGCTGGACAACAATATCCTGGTCCAGATCGGGCTGGTGGTGCTGATCGCGCTCGCGGCCAAGAACGCCATCCTGATCGTGGAGTTCGCCAAACAGGCCGAGGAGGACGAGGGGCTGAACCGCTGGGATGCAGCCATCAAGGCGGCGCGGATCCGTCTGCGCCCGATCCTGATGACCTCGTTCGCCTTCATCTTCGGCGTCGTGCCGCTGATGCTGGCCACGGGCCCCGGCGCCGAGATGCGCCAGTCGCTGGGCACCGCCGTCTTCTCGGGCATGCTGGGCGTGACCCTGTTCGGCCTGGTCTTCACCCCGGTCTTCTATGTGGTCAGCCGCTGGGCCGCCTCGAAGATCCCGCAGCGGCCGCACGCCGCACCCGCCACCCACGGCCTGCCGCCGCATGACGCCGACCCGGCGCCCGCGACGCCCCGGTCGGGAGACGCCTGATGACGATCCGTTCCCCCCTCCCCTTCCTGACCGCAACCGCCTTCGCCTCGCTTGCCCTGGCGTCGTGCGCGGTCGGGCCGGGAGCGCCCGACGCCGCCCTTCCCCCCTCGGCGTCGGGCGCCTTCGTCGGCGCCGGGACCCCCGCCGTGACAACCTCGGCGGCGCGCGACGACTGGTGGCGGCTGTATGACGACCCCGCCCTGGACGCCCTGATCGGTCAGGCCCTGACCGAGAACAACGAACTGCAGGCCGCAGCCGCCAACCTGCAGGCTGTCCGGGCCACCCTGAACGAGACCCGCGGCGGGCGGCTGCCCCGGCTGACCGCCGGCGCCTCCGGGACCTGGAGCCGGGCGTCGGCGAGTTCGATCCAGCCTGGCGGCGGCGCGCCCGCCGGCGCCCAGGATGAGGTCGAGACCTGGGACGCAGGTCTGGACGTCAGCTATGAAATCGATCTGTGGGGCCGGGTCGCCGCCGCCGTCCGCGCCGCCCGCGCCGACGCCGACGCCACCGAGGCCGCCCTCGACATCGTCCGGGTTTCGGTCGTCGCCGAGACCGCCCGCGCCTATGCCGACGCCTGTTCCGCCAACGCCCGGATCGCCGTGGCCGAGCGCACCATCGCGCTTCAGTCGAGCACGGCCGATCTGACCCGGCGGTTGCAGGATGCCGGCTCCGGCAATGGTCTGGACACGGCCCGGGCGCGCTCGGCGCTGGAGTCCAGCCGGGCCAGCCTTCCGCCGCTGCGCGCCCAGCGCGACGGCGCCCTGTTCCGGCTGGCGACCCTGACGGGGCGAACGCCGGCCGAGGCCTCGGAGGCCGCGCGGACCTGCCTCCGGCCGCCCCAGCTTTCACAGCCGATTCCGGTCGGCGACGGCGCGACCCTTCTGGCCCGCCGCCCCGACGTTCGTCAGGCCGAGCGCCAGCTCGCGGCGGCGGCGGCGCGCGTCAATGTGGCGGTCGCCAACCTCTATCCGACCATCAGCCTGGGGGCCTCGGCCGGTTCGACCGCGCTGGACATCGCCGATCTGGGCGAGGAGGACAATTTCCGCTTCAGCCTCGGGCCGTTGATCAGCTGGTCCTTCGTCAATCCCGGAGTCAGCCGCGCGCGGGTGGAGCGGGCCGACGCCCTGTCCCGGGCCGCCCTCGCCAATTTCGACCAGACGGTGCTGGTCGCCCTGCAGGAGACCGAAACGGCCCTGTCCGACTACGCCCATGAGCTGGATCGCCAGACGGCCCTGCAGGCGGCGCGCGACCATGCGGCCACGGCCGCCCGGCTGTCGCGTCTGCGCTTCGAAGCCGGCGCCGACAGCTTCCTGTCCGTACTCGACGCCGAGCGGACCCTGGCGTCGGCCGACGCCCAGCTGGCGGCCTCGGACGCCCTCGTCACCACCTACCAGATCGCCCTGTTCAAGGCCCTGGCGGGCGGCTGGAACGAGGGCTGACGGCGCCCGGTTTCGCAGTGCAACAAGGGGGATTGACGTCGCGGGAAGCGTCCGCCACCGTAAGGGCGCTCATCAAGACCGGCTGAGGGATAGGCCCTTTGACGCCGGGGCAACCTTCCGGGACTTCCCAGTCCCGGAGATGGTGCCAACTCCTGCGAGGCCTCCCCGGAAGCCGCGAGAGATGAGTGAAGCGACGGCCCCCTCACGTCCGGGGTCCGGCTGACTTCACGGGTCTGTCACGCACGAATTGGTTCGCCCCATCGGTTTCGCTGAGCGAGAGCGGAGCGGACCGTGGCGTCCATCGAACACCCTGACGAGATCCCCGGACGCGACGTCCGCGCCTCCATCCCCGACGATTTCCGGCTGGAGTCCGGCCAGCGGCTGGCGGCCATGCAGGTCGTCGGGCGGCTGCACGGTCCCGACGACGCGCCGCTGGTCGTCGTCTCCGGCGGCATCTCCAGCGGCCGTTTCGTCACCCGGTGGTGGCCCTGGGCGGTCAAGGCGGCTGGCCCGGTGGACCTGAACCGGGTCCGCGTTCTGGCCTTCGATCTTCTGCCCGGCCGGGACGACCCCGGCGTCACCATCACCACCCTCGACCAGGCGCGGCTGCTGGCCCTGCTGCTGGACGCCCTGGGCGAGCGCCGCGTCCACGCCTTCATCGGCGCCTCCTACGGTGGCTGCATCGGCCTGGCCTTCGCGGCGGCCTTTCCCGGGCGCATCGGCGAGCTGGCGATCATCTCCGCCGCGCACCGCGCCCATCCGGCGGCCACCGCCGTGCGCGGGGTGCAGCGCCGCCTGCTGGCCTTCGCCCGCGACGCCGGCCGCGAGGCGGAGGGGATCGCCCTCGCCCGCCAGCTGGCCATGACCACCTATCGCACCGCCGAGGAGTTCGACCTGCGCTTCAGCCAGTCCCCGCCTCCGGCGGCCGGCGGGACCTGGCCGGTCTGCGACTATCTGATCGCCCGCGGCGAGGCCTACGCCGACGCGACCAGCGCCGATCGCTGGATCAGCCTGTCGGATTCCCTCGACCGCCACAGCATCGATCCGCGATCCATCCGATGCCCCCTGACCGTCATCGGCTTCACCTCGGACGCCCTGGTCCCGATCGCCGACAGCCGCGAACTGGCCGCCCGCGCCCCCAACCTGCGCCGCCTGATCGAGGCCCCCTCCATCTTCGGCCACGACGCCTTCCTGAAGGAGCGCGAGCTGGTCGGCCGCGCCCTGCACGACGTCCTCAATCCCCTTACCGCCCTCCAGCCCGACGAGATCGCCGCATGACCGCCCCCGCCGAAGCCCACCCCTGTACGACCGCCGCGCGTCATGGCGTGAACAGCGACCCGGCGCACGGCGCAGTGATGCCGCCGCTCTATCTGTCGTCGAACTTCAGCTTCGACGGCCTCGATGGAAAACGGCGCTACGACTACACCCGGTCGGGCAATCCGACCCGTGATGTGCTCGGCGAAACCCTCGCCAAACTCGAAGGCGGCTGCGGCGCGGTGGTCACCGCCACCGGCATGGCGGCGGTCGATCTGGCCCTGTTTTCACTCGAGCCCGGCGACCTGCTGATCGCCCCGCACGACCTCTACGGCGGCACCCACCGGCTTCTGTGCGCCCGGGCGAAGCGCGGTCATTTCGACGTGCGGTTCGTCGACCAGAATGACGGCGCCGCCCTCGACGCGGCCTTCGCCCTGAAGCCGAAACTGATCCTGATCGAGACGCCGTCCAACCCGCTGATGCGGGTGGTGGACGTCGCCGACATCTGCGCCCGGGCCCACGCCGTCGGGTGCAAGGCGGCGGTGGACAACACCTTCCTGTCGCCGGCGCTGCAGCAGCCGATCGCCCTCGGCGCCGATCTGGTGATCCATTCGACCACCAAATACATCAACGGCCACTCCGACGTCGTCGGCGGCTGCGTGGTGGCGAAGGACCCGGCCGATCTGCAACAGCTAACCTGGTGGGCCAACTGTCTGGGCGTCACTGGCTCGCCGTTCGACGCCTACCTGACCCTGCGCGGCGTCCGCACCCTGTTCGCGCGCATCGAGCGGCAGCAGGCCACGGCTCATCGGGTGGCCGAATGGCTGGCCGACCATCCCGCCGTCCGGGTGGTCCACTATCCGGGCCTGGCGTCCCATCCCGGCCATGCCATCGCGGCGCGGCAGCAGGCCGGTTTCGGCGCCATGCTCAGTTTCGAACTGCACAACCTCGCGGCCGTCCGCGCCTTCGTGGACGGGCTTGCGGTCTTCACCCTCGCCGAGTCTCTCGGCGGCGTCGAAAGTCTGGTCGCCCACCCCGCCCTGATGACCCACGCGGCCATGACGCCGGAGGCGCGGATCACGGCCGGCATCACCGACGGCCTGCTGCGCCTGTCGATCGGTCTCGAGCATCCCGAGGACCTGTTGGCCGACCTGTCCACGGCCCTCGCCCTCGTCCCGCTCGCGGCGCCGCTCGCCGCCGAAGCCGCGTGAGAGGGACAGCCATGACCGCCCTGCCCCTGCCCCATCCCGTCCCGGCGACCACGGAAGGGACGACAATTCCGTACCCGGACGAACCGGTCGCCCTGCTTCAGCTGGACGGCGCCGACCCCGTCGAGGCGGCCTCCGCCGTCTATCGCGAGGTGCGGCGCGGGCGACGGGTCGTCGCTGTCGCCTGCGGCCACCCCCGCGCCGGCGTCCGCCTCGCCGCGGCCCTGGACGCCATCGGCGTCGCCGCCGTCCCGCCCCCGCCCGGCGAGGCGGTGCTGCGGCCCGGCGTCACCATCGTGCCAGGACCTGAGACCGTGCACGGCCGGCTGCGGTCAGGGCCCGCGCGGGTCCTGCGCATCGCCCTCGCCGGCTGCGGCGTGGTGGGCGGCGGCGTCCTGCCGCGCCTGCTGGCCGACGTCCGGTTCGAGGTCGTCGGGGTGCTGGTGCGCGATCCGGACAAGGCGCGCGAGCCGGCCATCCCCGCCGGCCTGGCCGTATCCGACCCGGCCGCCCTGCTGGCGCGCGAGCCGGATGTCCTCGTCGAGGCGATCTCCGACGCCTCGACCGGTCTGGCCCTGATCCGGGCGGCGCTGACCCGCGGCGTGGATGTGGTCAGCGCCAACAAACAGGCCGTCGGCGCAGACCTTCCGGCTCTGACCGCCCTGGCGAGGGCGGCCGGCGCGCGGCTGCTCTATTCCGCCAGCGTCGGCGGCGGCGCCCCCCTGGTCGAGACGGTGCGGCGGGCGCGGACCCATGGCGCGGTGGTGCGGATCGAGGCCGTGCTCAACGGCACCTGCAACTTCATCCTCAACCGGCTCGCCGAGGGCCGGTCGTTCGACGACGCCCTGGCCGCCGCGCGCGAGGCCGGCTTCGCCGAGGCCGACCCGACCGCCGACCTGACCGGTCTGGACGCGGCAGCCAAACTGGCCATCCTCAGCCACGAGGCGCTGGGCGGCCGGCTGGTCGTGGGTAGCGTGTCGCGCGAGGCGCTTGCCCGCGACGGCGTTCTGCCGGACGGCCGGGTGCGGCAGCTGGCGCGGCTGGACGTGCACAGCGGCGAGGCCGGAATCGCCCTTCGCGCGGTCGACGACGATCCCCTGTTCGCCGACCTGGCCGACGAATGGAATGCGCTCAGAGTCACCACCGGAGACGGTCGGGTGTTCACGGCGCGCGGCCGGGGCGCGGGGCGGACCCCGACGGCGGAGAGCGTCTGGGCGGATCTGGTCGATCTGGCGGAGGCCGGCCGCTGTCCAAAGGAAAACGCCGCCGGCCCCTGCGAGCCGGCGGCGTCGAGGCGCTGATCAGGAGAGATCAGAAGCGGTAGCGGAAGCCGGCGAAGAACTGCCGGCCCGTGTGATGATGCACCGAGACCAGGTTGTAGATGCCCACATACTGGGTGGGCACCTCGTCCGTCAGATTGATGCCCTCGAGCGTCAGCGAAAGCTGGTCGTTGACGTTGTAGGAGGCGGAGGCGTCGACGTTGAACGTGTCCACCACGCCCTCGATGGCGTTTCCGTTGCGGCCGGGCACCTGGGTCAGATAGCCGTCGCGATAGGTGCCGGAGACCCGGGCGCTGAAGCGGTCGTCCTCATAGTAGAGGGTGGCGTTGTAGGCCCGCTTCGACAGATTGGTCAGGGTGTTGGTGGTCCCGTTGGGATATTCGATCTGCGAGTCGACGTAGGTGTAGTTCGCCAGCAGGCCGAGATTGCTCAGGAACCCCGGCAGGAAGGTCAGGGGCTGCTGGTAGCTGATCTCGAACCCGTCCAGGTCGCCGCCGTCGGTGTTGACCGGCTGGTTGAACACCCAGTCGGCCGTGGGCGAACAGCCGGCGACGGCGCCGCAGGCCGCGATGGCGACGCTGTCCGGCAGTCCCAGCGAGTTGCCGGTGAACGGCTGGGTCACCGAGTCATTGGCGACGAAGCTGCTGATCTCTTTGCGGAACAGGGCCAGCGACAGGATCGAGTCCGGAGCGAAATACCACTCCAGCGCCAGGTCATAGGTCGTCGCCCGGGTGGGATCGAGCAGCGGGTTGCCCGAACTGACCGTCCGGTTGTTGCCCGACACCGAAACGGTGCCGCCGGGCGTCAGCGACCCGAGGCCCGGCCGCGTCATGACCTTGGCCGCCCCGAAGCGGATCAGCAGGTCCTGTATCGGCTCGATCACCAGGTTCATGGACGGCAGCAGGTCGTCGTAGCTCCGGCTCGCCTCGGTGAAGACCGGGGCGCCGGCGGACAGCGTATATCCGGTCGAGGACTGGTCGGTCTCGATGTAGCGCAGGCCGACGTTGCCGCGCACGGGCATCTCGCCCAGCAGGGTGTCGAACGCGGCCTGGATGTAAGCGCCCTGGCTGTCCTCCTCCACCGAGCGGTTGTTGCCGCGCGACGGGATGAAGCTCATCGGGAAGCTGCCGAAATCGAACAGGGCGTCGGCGGCGTGATAGTCGGGGATCAACCAGGTCAGGGTCGAGCCGGTGGGGATGTCCCACTGGTCCGCGAGGCCCACGAGGCGGCTGAAGGACGACAGGGGCGTACCCGCGACGCCGGCGGGGATGCAGCCCTCGGCGTTGCCCGTGGGGGCCAGGCCGCACGACGCCGGATCGCGCCGCAGTTCGGTGGTCTCGAAACTGTAGGACTTGACGAACAGCCCGCCGCTCAGGGTGACGCTGTCGGAGATGTCCCACTCGCCGTTGAGCTGGGCGGTCTCATAGGTGTTGTCAGCCGTCTGCGGCCGCAACCGGATCTGGCTGAGCGTCCAGTTGGCCGGGTCCTCGACGTCGAACCCGTAGCTGATCATCGGCAGGTTGGGGTTGCTGCGATAGTCGTAGCTGTAGCCGTCCGAGTTTGCGTGGTCGAACAACAGCGTGGTCTGGATCGGGTTGTCATGTTCCGATGTAGAGGAGCCGAGGAAGCCGGTCATCCGCAGCCGGTCCGAGAATTCGTGCGTCACATTCAGGGTCAGCTGGGTGAACTCGGTCGACAGCTGGTCGAAGCGTGACTCCGACCGGACGTCGACGTTGTCGAACAGGCCGTAGACCATGGTGCCGTTCGCATCGACTTCGGAGTCGAGCACGACGATCCCCGCACGGCCGCCGGCGCCGCCGGCGCTGAAGTCGGGCGCCTGCAGGAAATGCTCGAACCGGGTCGCGCTGAAGTCGGCGTAGAGCAGGTCCAGACTGACTTCCGTCCGGTCGCTCGGCCGCCACTGCAGGGCGGCCGTGACGCCGAGGCGTTCCTGGTCGTGCTCGAGAATGCCGTAGCGCGGCAGGCGCGGGGTGAAGGCGTTGACGGCCCCGGGCCCGGTTCCGACGTTTCCGCCCTGCCAGCGAACCGTGCTGTGGCCCTCCTCGAGCGCCTCGCGGCTGGAATAGGCCACCGACAGCAGGGCGCCGAATGTCCCGTCCGCCCAGGTGTTGGAAATCAGGAAGGCGGCGCGAGGGTCATAGTTCTGGGCGAGGTCGTTCCAGCCCATCTGGCCCGAGGCCGCGAAGGTGAACCCCGGATAGTCAAATGGCCGGGCGACCTCCAGATCGACCGTCGCGCCCAGCGAGCCCTCCTCGGTGTCGGCCGAAGCGGTCTTGCGCACCGTGATGCGGTTGAAGAGGTCGGAGGCGAAGACGTTGAAGTCGAAGCCCCGGCCCCGGTTGGTGCCGCCCGAACTGTCGGTGCCGCCGGTCGTGCCCAGGGCCTCCATGCCGTTGATGCGGATGCGGGTGAAGTCCGGCCCCAGACCCCGGACCGAGATATTGCGCCCCTCGCCGGCGTCGCGGGTGATGGCCACCCCCGGGATCCGCTGGATCGACTCGGCCAGGTTCTGGTCGGGGAAGTCAGCGATGTCCTCGGCCATGATGACATCGACGGCGCCGGCTTCGCGACGCTTGACGTTCAAGGCCTGGGCCAGGCTGCCACGGAATCCGGTGACGATGATCTCGTCGATCTCGGCGGCTTCCTGGGCGGGGGCTTCCTGCGGCGTCTGGGCCGCGGCGGCTCCGGCTCCGAGCGAAAGGGCGACGGCCAGACCGGACGCGCCGGCGAACAAACGACGACGAAGAGCGCGGGTCATCCCCGGCTGAATGGCTTGCAACATATGCTCCCTCCCATGGGCATACAGGACGCCGGAGTGACCCCGGTCTATCTGTTTTTGCGGTCCGGCGCCGTTGGCCGCTCCGTTTGACACCGGTGTCATCTCCAGATGGAATGACTTCTGACACCGGTAGCAAAACAGAGCCTAACCCGATGCTCGCCGGTTTCGCAACCCCGCTTCTTCCTCGCCCTGCCGTAAGCGCTGCAGTAACCGCGTTTCGCGTGTCGCCCGAACCACACTGCGGCGCGGAGGCCGGCCGGCCCGCAGGTCGGCTCCCTCAGCGCGCCAGCCAGCCGCCGTCGACGGCCAGGACGGTGCCGTGGACATAGGCCGCCGCGTCAGAGGCCAGAAACACCGCCGCGCCGCTGATGTCGGACGGATCGCCCCAGCGGCCCGCGGGAATCCGCGCGAGGATGTCGCGGTTGCGGGTCTCGTCGGCGCGCAGGGCCTCGGTGTTGTTGGTGGCGAAATAGCCCGGGGCGATGGCGTTGACGTTGATCCCCTTCGAGGCCCATTCGCAGGCCAGCAGCCGCGTCAGCCCGGCCAGTCCGCTCTTGGAGGCGGTATAGGACGGCACACGGATGCCGCCCTGGAAGCTCAGCATCGAACAGATGTTGATGATCTTGCCGCCGCGCTTCGCCTCCGCCCAGGTCCGGGCCACGGCCTGGCTGAGGAAAAAGGCGGACTTCAGATTGGTGTCGATCACCGCGTCCCAGTCTTCCTCGCTGAAGTCGAGGCTGTCGGCGCGACGGATGATGCCCGCATTGTTGACCAGGATGTCGATGGCGCCGACAGCGGCCACGGCCTGCGCCACTACCTCGGCAATCGGGGCGACGGTCGAAAGGTCGGCCGGGATGGCGTGCAGGGCCCGCCCCGTCTCCGCCACCATGGCCGCAGTCCCGGTCGGAGCCGACCGGCCGACGGCGATGATGTCGGCGCCGGCGTGAGCGAGGCCCAGGGCGATCGCCTGGCCCAGGCCGGTGTTGGCGCCGGTGACCATGGCCGTCTTGCCCGTCAGGTCGAAAGAGACGCTCATTTCAGCTTGCCTGTTTTGTGGAGGTCGGGCGCGGATTGTGCGGATAGGTAACCGGTGTCATAAGCTTATGCAAACGATGGCCGGCGGTCCGCCTCATCATCAATCCCTGAGAAACGTCCATGAAAATCGCCCTCATCATCGAGAACAGCCAGGCCGCCAAGAGCGAAATCGTCCACGCCGCTCTCAACGCCGTCGCCGTGCCGCTGGGCCATCAGGTCTTCCACTACGGCATGTATACGCCCGAGGATAAGGCGTCGCTGACCTATGTGATGAACGGCCTGCTGACCGGCCTCCTGATCAACTCCGGCGCGGCGGATTTCGTGGTCACCGGATGCGGAACCGGGATGGGCTCGATGCTGGCCGCCAACGCCATGCCGGGCGTCTTCTGCGGCCTGGTCATCGATCCGACCGACGCCTTCCTGTTCGGCCAGATCAACGACGGCAACGCCATCGCCATGCCCTACGCCAAAGGCTTCGGCTGGGCGGCCGAGCTGAACCTGCAGGACGTCTATCGCAAGCTGTTCGAGGGCGAGCGCGGCCTGGGCTATCCCAGGGAACGCGCCGAGATCATGCGCAGAAACCGCGGCATCCTGAAGGACCTCAAGGCCGTCACCTGCCACGACATGCTGACCGTCCTGAAGACCGTGGACCGGGATCTGCTGAGGGCCGCCGTCGCCGGCGAACGCTTCCGGGAGTATTTCTTCGCCAACGCCACCGATGAAGCCATTCGCGACTATGTGAAGGGCCTCGTCAGCACCTGACGGTCAGGCCACGGCCGCGGCCGGAGCCAGCGCCTTCCTGACCGCGACGCCGAGCTCAGCGAGGCGGAAGGGTTTGCGCAGGACGCTGTCCATCGGCATCACCCGGTCGACCGCCTCCATGTCCGCATAGCCGGTCGCGAGCAGGATCGGCACGTCCGGCGCGACGAGCCGGGCCTGCCGAACCACCTCGACCCCCGTCATCCCGGGCATGGCGTAGTCCACGATCAGCAGGTCGGGTCTCGCCTCCCGCAACGCCCGCAGGCCCGACTCGCCGTCCGCGGCCGCCTCGACGCTGTAGCCGAGGGTCTGCAGACATTCGACGATGAACCGCCGCACCGCCTCGTCGTCGTCGACCACGAGGATGCGCTGGTGCGGGCCCTCGGCATCGGCCTCGACCCTGAAGACGTCCTCGGGTGCCGTGACCGCCGGCGCCGCTGCGGGCAGCCAGATTTCGACGGTCGACCCCTGCCCCTCGACGCTGGCCAGCCGCACCGTGCCGCCGGACTGCTGCGCGATGCCATACACCTGGCTCAGGCCGAGGCCGGTGCCCTTGCCGATCGGCTTGGTGGTGAAGAAGGGGTCGAACACCTTGGCCACCAGGTGCGGCGGAATGCCCGAGCCGGTGTCCTGAACGCTGACCACGGCGTAGTCGCCGGCCGCCAGATCGTCGCCTTCGGCCGCCCGTTGCCCCGTCGCGATCGTCAGCACGCCGCCGTCCGCCATGGCGTCGCGCGCATTGATCGACAGGTTCAGGATCGCCAGCTCAAGCTGGTTCGCATCCGCCAGCGCCCAGGGCCGGGCGGGGTCGGGCGCCATCTCGATCCGCACCATCGGGCCGA
>SCVB01000035.1 GCA_004296955.1 Brevundimonas sp. | reverse complement strand
ATGGAATAGATAACCGCTGAAAGCATCTAAGCGGGAAACTAACCTCAAAACAAGGCTTCGCTGAGGATCGTGGAAGACTACCACGTTGATAGGCCAGGTGTGGAAGTGGGGCGACCCATGAAGCTTACTGGTACTAATAATCCGATCGGCTTGATCGTTTCTCAGCAAAACTCATTCGATTTTTCGAATACGACAATGTCTTCTCACAATCGTCTATCCGCCTGGTTGACCTGGTGGCTATGTCGGAGGTTCCCCACCCGATCCCATTCCGAACTCGGTCGTTAAGGCCTCCAGAGCCGATGGTACTTCGTCTCAAGGCGCGGGAGAGTAGGTCGCCGCCGGGTCTACCAGACGGATAGATGATTGTATTACGGGCCGTCGCCCGTCTCTCGAACTGCTCTTCCCTTACACTACCGTTTGCCGCGGGATGGAGCAGCCCGGTAGCTCGTCAGGCTCATAACCTGAAGGTCGCAGGTTCAAATCCTGCTCCCGCACCCAAGATCTGAAAGCCCCGCCCGGCTCCGCCGGCGGGGCTTTTTGCTGTTCGCCTTCCGGCCGCCGCGGCCAACCGATCTCCAGCCCTTACCGCGAGTTCACTCGCCCGCCTCAATTTCGCCCCGCTGCGCTACAAACGTAGCGCCACAGTTGTAGCGCCATCCGAGGAGCCGGTGTGATCGAGTCCCTGCCGCGACGCGAAAGAGAAGCCTTCGAGGCGCTGTGCCGCCTGGAGGAGGCCACCACCGGTTCGGTGCGGGCCGCAATGAGCGGCGACCTCAGCGATTCTGCGGTTCGCACCCTGCTGGCGCGGCTGGAGGCCAAGGGCCTCGTCGCCCGCCGTCCCGCGGAAGACGGGGTCGTCTACCGACCCAGACAACGGCCGCAGGCCCTGGCCGCCGGCGCCCTGCGACGCACGGTCGACACCTTCTTCGCGGGATCCGCCGTCTCGGCCGCGACCGCCCTGCTGGGTCTGACCCAGAAGCTGAAGCCCGAGGAACTGGAGGCGCTCGAGCGGGCGATCGAACAGGCGCGGGAGCGGGGCGCATGAGCGCGGTTCTGGTGCTGGAGCTCCTGCTCAAGTCCGGCCTGATCGCCGGGGCTGGCCTGGTCCTGGCGGCCCTGCTGCGGTTCCGGCCCGCGGCCGACCGGGTCGATGTCCTGCGCGCCACCGTCTGTCTGCTGCTCCTGCTGCCAATGGTGATGCTGCTCGCCCCGGGCCTCTCGCTGGCGCTGTTGCCGCCGGTCGAGACCGCAGCCGCGTTGGCCGGGCCGCCCGTCGTCTGGGCCGGGGCGGTCGAGCCGGTGGAGGGCGTGGCCCTGTCCGGCTCCATCCTCTGGCCCTCGGCCGGCGATCTGGCCGCCTGGGCCTGGGCGGGCGGCGCCGCGCTGGTGCTGGGCCGGTTCGCCCTCGGCCTCTGGACGCTGGGGCGCTGGACCCGTGACGGCCGGATCGTCACCGCCGGCGCATGGACCGCCCCGCTGGATCGGTTGGCGACGGCGCGGCGGCCGAAGGTGGTGGTTTCGTCGGCGGTCGGCACGCCCCTCAGCTGGGGCGTCCCGCCCGGGGTGGTCCTGATCGGCGCCGACCAGTTGGCCCGTCCCGAGACCGCCCGCGCCGTCCTCGCCCACGAACTGGCGCACCTGCAGCGCGGCGACTGGATCTTTCTGATCCTGTCGCGGACCGCCGTGGCGTTGTTCTGGTTCAATCCGCTGGTCTGGATCCTCCACGCCACCCTGTCGGCCCGAAGCGAGGAGGCCGCCGACGCGGCCGCCCTCGGCGAGGTCGACCGTCGGACCTACGCCCGCGCCCTCGTCGACCTCGCCACCGACTTCAACCCGCCCGCCGCCCTCGGGATGGCGGGGCCCGCCGAAACCCTCAGCCGAAGGATCGCCTGCATCATGAAGACCTCACCTGCGCTGCGCCCCCGTCCTCTCGCCATGGCCCTGGCCGTCGGCGCCCTGGTCGGGATCGCCACCCCCATCGCCGCCCTTGAACTGACGCCGCGCGCGGCTCCCTTCCGACAGGCTCCGGCCGGTCTGGACTCCGCCGATCCGTCCAGCGCTCCTGAGGCCGTCGACGCCGTCGCGCCGGTCGAGGCCGTTGAGGCCGTCGAGGCCGTGGCCGAGGTTGCGCCGGCGTCTCCGGTCGTCTCGATCGGCGACTGGTTCGCCGGCCAGGACGCCTGGGCGCCGCCTCCGCCGCCGCCAGCCCCGCCGGCCCCGCCCGCGCCGCCTGCGCCGCATCATGCAGCCGCCCCGCCAGCGCCCCCGGCGCCACCGGCTCCGCCTGCGCCGCCGGCCTGGGCGCCGCGCGCCGGCGCCGTTCATTACAGCCGTCCGCTGACGGAAGAGGAGCGTCAGGCGGTGGCCGAGGCCCGGCAAGCCGCTGTAGAGGCGCGGATCCAGGCGCGGGAGGCCCGTCGCGAGGCCGTCGAGGCCCGCGCCCGGGTCCGGGCCGAGGCGGCCCGCGCACCGGAAGCCCGGGTCCAGGCGAGGGCGGCGGTCGCCGAGGCCGCCCGGGCCCAGGCCCGCGCCGGGGTCGCCCGCGAACACGCCGCGCGCGAAATGGCCGAGGCCCGGGTGCATATGGTCCGGGGCGCGGACCAGATGGTCGCCGGCGCCGAGCAGATGCGTGAGGAATCGGGGCGGCTGCGGGATCCGGCCTATCGCGCGACGCAGATCGAGCGGGCGCGCGAACGGGGCGATACGGTCACCGATGCTGAACTGCAGGCGCTGTCGCCCCGTCTGGCGACCCAGGCCGATGAGCTGGAGCGCCGGGCCGTCGAACTGCGCGAACGCGCGGCGCGCCAGCCGTCCTGATCCGACGTCATGAACGCCCGCCGGTCGATCCCGACCGGCGGGCGTTTGCGCTTTCAGTTGCTCAACCCCGGCGTCTCGTGCCAGCGTCGTCCTTCAACCATCGGGAGTGGCGGGCATGCGGCGGACGGTATGGATGATGGCGGTGCTTCTGGGCGCCGCGGGCTGCGCCAGCGCGCCCGAGACGGACATGTCGGACCTGGGGTTCGACATGGGCAGGGTGTCCCAGGCGGAATCGGCCCGCCTCGCCGCCCGCTTCGCCGACAAGCCGCTCGGCAGCGTCCAGAACCCCGTCCGCGCCGACATGCCGGCCGGCCAGCAAGCCTATCTGCGTCGGCTGCGCTGTTCTGACGGGCGCGCGCCCGGCTTTGGCCGGATCGGCAGCTTCGGCGCCGGCCCCTACGGCTCGATCATCGACGGCTATTCAGTGAGCTGCGGCGGGTCCTCGCCGGCGCAGAGCGAGATCTACATGGACATGTACCACGCCGGCCACGTCGAGGCGGCGGCGGTGCCCGGCTTCACCATCGTTCCCTGAACGGAGCCGTCAGCCCCGCCGCGCGTCCCACCAGCGCACCGCGTCCGCGTCGCGGGCGCTGAGCTCGGGGTAGGCCGGGTCGGAGCCGACGTCGGGCACGCGTCGCCATGAGCGGGCGCATTTGGGATGGTCGGCCAGCCGAACCTCGACCGTCACGGCATCTCCGCCAACGATCATTTCCGCGCCCGAGGTGCGGAACACCTCGGCCGCGTCGAGACCCTCGAAGGGCGCGAAGGCGGCGGCGGGCCCGGTCACGATGGGCCAGGCGTCCAGCGCTCCGCCGATGGATTTCTCACGGCGCGCGGCCTCCAGGGACTCGTTGACGACTTCCAGAACCGCCTGAACCTTGGCCCAGCGCGCGGCCTCGTCGAGGTTGCGCCAATCCCCGGGGGTCTCCGGGATCACGCGGGCGCAGTTCGAGCCGCCGTCCGGGTAACGCGTGCCCCAGGCTTCTTCCATGGTGAAGGGCGTCAGGGGCGACAGCCAGGCGGTCAGGCGCATGAAGACCTCATGCATGACCGTGCGCGCCGCGCGGCGGCGGACCGCGTCGGGGCGGTCGCAGTAGAGGCTGTCCTTGCGGATGTCGAAATAGAGGGCCGAGAGGTCGTTGGAGCAGAACTCCAGCACCGGGCGGACGACGTCCTGGAAGCGGTATTCGCCATAGGCCTTGCGCACGTCGCGATCGAGTTCCCACAGACGATGCAGGACGAAGCGCTCGAGCGGCGGCATCTGGTCCAGGGGCAGGCGCTCGGCCTCGTCGAAGCCGACCAGGGCGCCGAGCAGGTAGCGGACGGTGTTGCGCAGCTTGCGATAGGCGTCGACCGTGGTCTGGAGGATCTGTTTCCCGATCCGCTGGTCCTCGGCGTAGTCCACCAGCGAGACCCACAGACGCAGGATGTCGGCGCCGGATTCCTTGATGATGGTCGCGGGGTCGGTCGTGTTCCCCTTCGATTTGGACATCTTCTCCCCGTTCTCGTCCTGGGTGAAGCCGTGGGTGAGGACGGCGTCATAGGGGGCGCGGCCGCGGGTGCCGCAGCCTTCCAGCAGGTTGGACTGGAACCAGCCGCGGTGCTGGTCCGAGCCTTCGAGATAGAGGTCGGCGGGCCAGTGCGACGGGCGGTCGCCGGCGTAGCCGTGGGCCGGATCCCGCGCCTCGAGGGTGAAGGCGTGGGTGCAGCCGGAGTCGAACCAGACGTCGAGGATGTCCTCGATCTTCTCGTAGCGCGCCGGATCGTGAGCCCCGAGGAAGTCGGCGTCGGGGCGGGTGAACCAGGCGTCGGCGCCGCCCTCGGCCACCGCCGCAGTGATGCGGGCGTCGACCTCGGCGTCGATCAGCGGCTGGCCGGTCTGTTTGTCGACGAACATGGCCAGGGGCGTGCCCCAGGCGCGCTGGCGACTGATCAGCCAGTCGGGACGGCCCTCGACCATGGAGCGGATGCGGTTGCGTCCGGCCTCGGGGTGGAAGTCGGTCTTGTCGATGGCCTCAAGGGCCCGTTCACGGAGCGTCCCGTCATTCTCCAGCGGCGCATCCATGCGGATGAACCACTGCGGCGTGTTGCGGAAGATGATGGGCGCCTTGGAGCGCCAGCTGTGCGGATAGGAGTGTTCCATCCGGCCGCGGGCCAGCAGGGCGCCGGCCTCGATCAGCTTCTCGATCACCGCCGGGTTGGCGGGGCCGAATTTGCCGGTCTTCTTGCCCTCGGTCTCCAGCACCTTGAGACCGGCGAACAGGGGGACATGGTCATAGTAGGCGCCGTCGGGATCGACGGTGTCCGGCACCTCGTGATGGCCGTGGGCCTTCCACACCTCGAAGTCGTCGGCGCCGTGGCCGGGCGCCGTGTGGACGAAGCCGGTGCCGGCGTCGTCGGTGACGTGGTCGCCGGCCAGCAGGGGTACGGAGAAGCCATAGCCGGGCGACAGCTCGGCCAGCGGATGGGCGCATTCGAGGCCCGACGGATTGAGATCGTCGACGCGGGTCCAGGAGGCGATCTTCGCCGCCTTGAAGACGTCTTCCGCCAGCTTGTCGGCGACGATCAGCCGGTCGCCCGGCTTGGCCCAGGGCTCGAACTCCAGCCCGGCCTCCATGGCCGTGACCTCATAGAGGCCGTAGGCGATCTCGGGGCCGTAGCTGATGGCGCGGTTGGCCGGGATGGTCCAGGGCGTGGTGGTCCAGATCACGACCGAGGGGGTGGCGTGGCGGAAGGCCAGCAGGTCGTCGGGGTGATCGTCGGTCGCGGCGACAACCGGGAATTTGACCCAGATCGTGGGGCTGACGTGGTCGTGGTATTCGATCTCGGCGTCGGCCAGCGCCGTGCGCTCGACCGGCGACCACATCACCGGCTTGGAGCCGCGGTATAGCTGGCCCGAATTCTTGAATTTGTGGAACTCGCCGACGATGGCGGCCTCGGTGCCGAAGTCCATGGTGGCGTAACGGTGGTCCCAGTCGCCGAGCACGCCGAGGCGTTTGAACTGGTCGCGCTGTACGTCGATCCAGCCGGCGGCGTATTCGCGGCAGGCCTGGCGGAACTCGGCCTTGGAGACCTCGTCCTTGCGCTTGCCCTGGCTGCGGTAGCGTTCCTCGATCTTCCATTCGATCGGCAGGCCGTGGCAGTCCCAGCCGGGGACGTAGTCGACGTCATGGCCGAGCAGGAAGCGGCTGCGGACGACGAAGTCCTTCAGCGTCTTGTTGAGGGCGTGGCCGATGTGGATGTCGCCGTTGGCGTAGGGTGGGCCGTCATGCAGGACGTAGAGGGGCGCGCCCTCGGCCTGGCGCTGTTTGCGCAGGGTCGAATAGAGGTCGCCCCAAGCCTCGATGATCGCCGGTTCCTTCTGCGGCAGGCCGCCGCGCATGGGGAAGGGCGTCTCCGGCAGGAAGACGGTCTCGCGGTAGTCGCGTCCGGTGGAAGGCGTGTCGCTGGCGTCGGCCATGAAGTCTCGTTTCGTCGTCGATGTGTGATCGTTCGCGTCGGTATCGATCCCGGCGTGCACGGGGCCAAAGCCCTGCAGCGCTACGCCGGGCGGCTAATCGAAATCGGGCGAAACACGCGGACGGTCATGGTGGCAACGGTCTAGCAGACCGTGAGGGGCGGACGCCAGCCGGGATTGCCACGCGGAGGCGGCGGCGGGATAGTCGGGGGTCCCGGGAGAGTTCCGATGCGCCATGTCCTGTTCGCCGTCCTGTTCGCCGGTCTCGCCGCCTGTTCGCCGGAGGCGACCGCGCCCGAGCCGGCCGACGCCCCCGCCGCCCTGCCGCCCGGCCGGCCGGCGATCTATGAGGCCGCGCGGGTTGGGCCCGAGGAATTCGTGCGCGCTCTCTACGCCGTCCACGCCACGCCCGGCGCCAGCATGGGCGAGCCGCCGCGGCCGGGACAGGATCCGATCTACGACCGGATGCTGAACGCCATGATCGGCGCAGATTTCGCCCAGGCGGCGGGCGAGGTTCCGACGCTGAATTACGATCCGATCTGCGACTGCCAGGATAGCGGGGACTTCACGCTCGACTCCGTGACGGTGACGCAGTCGGGTCCCGCGGCGGCCGAGGCGGCGGTGGTGTTCACCAACCTGGGCGAAACGAAGCGGCAGACGCTGAAGCTCGTCAAGGAAGGGCCGATGTGGAAGGTCTCGGACGTGCTGGTTCCGGGCCGGCCGGCGCTGACCGAGCAGCTGATGGCCGCGATCAGCTGAGCGCCGCCCGCGCCGCCGTGGCGTCGGCGTCGATCTGGACCTTGAGGGCGACCAGGCTTTCGAAATTCATCTCGCCGCGCAGGAAGGCGACCAGCTCGGTCTCGACGGTCCGGCCGTAGAGATCCTCGTCGAAATCGAACAGCCAGACCTCGAGCAGGGGCTCCGGCAGCGCGTACATGGGGCGGACGCCGAGGCTGGCGACGCCCTCGACGACGCGGCCGTCGGGCAGGCGGGTGCGGGTGGCGTAGATGCCGAAGGCGGGCCGCATATAGTCCCCCATGCGGACATTGGCCGTCGGCACGCCGATCGTGCGGCCGCGCTTGTCGCCGTGGATCACTTCGCCCTCGATGGCGAAGGGGCGGCCGAGGATGGCGGCGGCGCGGGCCATGTCCCCGGCCTTGAGCGCCTCGCGCACGCCGGAGGAGGACAGTTTCAGGCCGTCGCCGTCGTCGATGCGGTCGACGACGGAGACGTCGAAGCCCAGCGACTGGCCATGGCGGCGCAGGCCCTCGGCCGAGCCGGTGCGGCCCTTGCCATAGGTGAAATCGAAGCCGACGGCGGCATGGACGATGCCGAGACCGTCGGAGAGGATTTCGCGGGCGAAGGCCTCGTCGCTCATGGCGGCCATGCCGGCGTCGAAGGGCAGGAGGTAGAGGCGGTCGACGCCCAGGGGGGCGAGAGCCCGGGCCATCTGGCCGGTGGTCATCAGCCGGAAGGGAGCGGCCTCGGGCTGGAACCAGCGACGGGGATGGGGGTCGAAACTGACCACGGCCAGGGGGACGCCGAGCCTGTCGGCGGCGGCGCGGGCCCGGGCGATGACCGCCTGGTGGCCGCGATGCACGCCGTCGAAGGCGCCGATGGCCACGGCCGCGCCCCGCAGCCGGTCGGGCAGGTCGCGCCAGTCGGTGACGATCTCGACCAAGCGGGCGGTCCTCAGTCCCGGGCGGGCTTGCGGCGGCGGGGGACGCGGACGGTGGCGACGCCGGCCATGATCAGCTTGCCGTCGACGAAGCCTTCGCAGTCCAGCTCGACCCGGGCGCTTTCGGGATCGACCGAAACGACGCTGATGCGGACCACGACGTCGTCGCCGATGCGGACCGGGGCGTGGAACTGCAGGGTCTGGGAGATGTAGATGGCGCCGGCGCCGGGCAGGATGGTGCCGACCACGGCCGAGCCGAAGGAGGCCGACAGCAGGCCGTGGGCGATGCGGCCGCGATAGGCCGTCCGGGCGGCGAAGGCCTCGTCCATATGCACGGGATTGAAGTCGTCCGAGGCCTCGGCGAACTGCTGGATGCGCTGTTCGGTGACCGGGATCACCTTTTCGGCGGCCATGCCGACGTGGAGCTCCTCCAGGATGTAACCGCCGGAGGGGTGCTGCGTCACAATAGTTGTCATGTCCCGCCCTTAGCGTGAATCGAGGGCGGTCACCACGTCAGATCGAGCGCGGCGTAGCGGGCGTACGTCGTCTCGGCCTTCAGCAGGTCGGCGGCGCGGGCCGGATCGAGGCGGCCGTCGGGACCGCGCGCGGCGTCGCCGTGGATGCCCTGGGCGATGAACAGGCAGTCGAGCGCCTGTCGGTCGGCGCCGAGGACGTCGGTGACCACGCCGTCGCCGATGCAGAGCACGCGCGAGCGGTCGACCGGCCGGCCGAGCAGGCGTTCGCCCTCGGCCAGGGCCAGGCCGTAGATCGGATCGAAGGGCTTGCCGGCCATGACGACCCGGCCGCCGAGGCTCTCGTAGAGGTCGGCGAGCGAGCCGCCGCAATAGATCAGCCGGTCGCCGCGCTGGACCACCCGATCGGGGTTGGCGCAGATCAGTTCGAGGTCGCGCGCGGCCCCCGCGGACAGGCGTTCGCGATAGTCCTCGGGCGTCTCGGTCTCGTCGTCGACCGGGCCGGTGACCGAGATGAAGGCGGCGTCCGCGGCGCCGTCGGCCACCCGCAGGCCGAGGCCGTCATACAGCGGCCAGTCGCGGTCGGGACCGATGATCCAAACCGGGCCGGGCGCGCGCCGGGCCAGTTCGCGCCGGGTGGCGTCGCCCGAGGTGACGACGGCGCGCCAGGCGTCGCGCGGCACGCCGAGGGCGTCCAGCTGGACGACGACGCCCGGCGCGGGGCGCGGCGAGTTGGAGATCAGCACGACCTGGCCGTGGTCGCGGTTGAACCGGGCCAGGGCCTCGCAGGCCCCGGGCCAGCTCTCGCGGCCATTGTGGATCACGCCCCAGACGTCGCAGAGCAGAAGGTCGTAGTCGGCGGCGATGTCGCCGAGGCCGTTCAGGGCGTGGGGAAGGGTCATGCGGGGCTGATAGCGGTTTCAAGGGCGGGGGTGAAGGTTGCTGGTGGGGGATGCGGTTCGCGCGGTGTTTCCGCCGCCGGGGCTGCAGCAGCCACCAGCCACCAGCCACCAATCACCAATCACCAATCACCAATCACCCATGACTCTTCGCCGCCTGTTTCCAGACGGGTCGGGGAGGGCGCGGGGCGGCCGGGCCTCGCCCGGTGCTGTTGTGTTGTTACCGTTTCGACGAAGCTGACCTGCCCCGCGCAGCCGTTTTCCACGCGCCCTCCGGCTGGCGGCCCTTGCTTC
>SCVB01000034.1 GCA_004296955.1 Brevundimonas sp. | reverse complement strand
GCCGACGCGAAGATCCATGTGATGAGCCATGCGCTCCACTATGGCACCTCCGTGTTCGAGGGGATCCGCGTCTACGACACGCCGGACGGGCCGCGCGGCTTCCGCCTGACCGACCATGTGCGGCGGCTGTTCGACAGCGCGCGAATGTACCATTTCCAGCTGCCCTGGACCGAGGCGGAGCTGGTCGAGGCGTGCAAGGCCACGGTCCGCGCGGCCGGACTGCGCAGCGCCTACATCCGCCCCATCGCCTTCCTGGGCGAATGCGGCATGGGGGTGACGCCCAGGCCGGGCGACATGAACATCGACGTCGCCATCGCGGCCTTCCCCTGGGGCGCCTATCTGGGCGAGGAGGCCTTGGAGAAGGGCGTCGACGCCTGCGTGGCCAGCTGGTCGCGCATCGCCCCCAACACCGTGCCCTCGGGCGCCAAGGCGGGCGGCAACTATCTGTCCAGCTATCTGATCGGACGCGAGGCCCGGGTCGGCGGGTTCGGCGAAGGCATCGCCCTGGGCACGGACGGCCGCCTGTCCGAAGGCGCCGGCGAAAACCTGTTCATCGTCAAGGACGGCGAGATCGTCACCCCGCCTGCGGCGGCCTCGATCCTGATGGGCATCACGCGCGACAGCGTGCTGAAGCTGGCGCGGGGACTGGGCTACGAGACCCGCGAACAGGTGATGCCGCGCGAGGCCCTGTATGTCGCCGACGAGATCTTCATGACCGGCACGGCCGCCGAGATCACGCCGGTGCGCTCGGTCGACGGCATCGCCACGCGTTGCGCCGGTCCGGGGCCCGTGACCAGGGCGGTGAACGGCGCCTTCCGCGGCCTGTTCGACGGCTCGACGCCCGACCGGTTCGGCTGGCTGGAGTCCATCGCCGCGCCCGCGCCGGCCGCACCTGTCCGGGAGGTCGCGCATGCCTGAGACCCTGTTCGACAAGGTCTGGAACCGGCACGTCGTCACGCCCGAGACGCCGGACACGCCGGGCGTACTCTACGTCGATCTGCATCTGGTCCATGAGGTGACCAGCCCGCAGGCCTTCAGCGAGATCGAGGCCCGCGGCCTGTCCGTGCGCCGGCCCGACCGGACGTTCGCCACCCTGGACCACTCTACTCCGACCCTGCCCGCCGTCGACGGCGTGCGCCCCTATGTGACGCCCGAGGCGCGTTCGCAGGTCGAGCGGCTGGAGGCCAACTGCGCCCGGCACGGCATCCGCCTGGCCGGATGGGGCAGCGAGGACCGGGGCGTGGTTCACGTCATGGGCCCTGAGCTGGGCCTGACCCGGCCGGGCATGACCGTGGTCTGCGGCGACAGCCATACGGCGACGCACGGCGCCTTCGGAGCCCTGGCCTTCGGCATCGGCACATCGGAGGTCGGCCATGTGCTGGCGACCCAGTGTCTGCTGCAACGCAAGCCGAAGACCATGCGGGTGACGGTGACCGGCCGGCTGCAGCCGGGCGTGTCCGGCAAGGACATGGCGCTGGCGATCATCGCCCGCCTCGGGTTCGGCGGCGGCACCGGTCATGTGATCGAATACGCCGGGGAGGCCGTCCGGGCCCTCGACATGGAGGGGCGGATGACCCTCTGCAACATGTCGATCGAGGCCGGAGCGCGGGCCGGCATGATCGCGCCCGATCCCGTGACCGTGGCCTGGCTGCAGGGCCGCCGCCACGCGCCGTCCGGAGAGGCCTTCGGACGGGCCGCCGCCGACTGGCTGACTCTCAGGAGCGATCCCGGGGCGGTGTTCGACAGCGAGATCGAGATCGACGGAAACGCGATCCGGCCCATGGCGACCTGGGGCACGACGCCGGACGCGGGGTCTCCCGTGGGGGCTCCGGTCCCCGAGCCGCGGGACGCCACCGGCGCGCGGGCCCTGACCTATATGGGCTTCACCGCCGGCGAGGCGACCACCGGTCACCGGGTCGACGTCGTCTTCGTCGGCTCCTGCACCAACGGCCGGCTGCCGGACCTGCGCGCCGCCGCCGAAGTCCTGCGCGGACGAAAGGTCAGTCCCGGCGTTCGCATGCTGGTGGTGCCGGGCTCCGAGGCCGTGCGCCGCGACGCCGAGGCCGAGGGTCT
>SCVB01000033.1 GCA_004296955.1 Brevundimonas sp. | reverse complement strand
AGCTTGATGCCGAGGTCTTCCGAGATGACCTGGCCGCCGGTCAGGACGGCGATGTCCTCCAGCATGGCCTTGCGGCGGTCGCCGAAGCCCGGGGCCTTGACGGCGGCGACGCGCAGGCCGCCGCGCAGCTTGTTGACCACCAGCGTGGCCAGGGCCTCGCCCTCGATGTCCTCGGCGATGATCAGCAGCGGGCGGCCCGACTGGACCACGGCTTCCAGGATCGGCAGCATCGACTGCAGCGACGAGAGTTTCTTCTCGTGCAGCATGATCAGAGGCTCCTCGAGCTGGACCTCCATCTTGTCGGCGTTGGTGATGAAGTAGGGCGACAGGTAGCCGCGGTCGAACTGCATGCCCTCGACGACGTCGAGTTCGGTCTCGGCGGTCTTGGCTTCCTCAACCGTGATGACGCCTTCGTTGCCGACCTTTTCCATGGCCTTGGCGATCATGTCGCCGACTTCCTGGTCGCCGTTGGCCGAGATGGTGCCGACCTGGGCGATTTCGGAGTTGGCGCTGACCTTGCGGCTCGAGGCCTTGATGTCGGCGAGGACGGCGGTGACCGCCTTGTCGATGCCGCGCTTCAGATCCATCGGGTTCATGCCGGCGGCCACGGCCTTGAGGCCTTCCTGGACGATCGACTGGGCCAGGACGGTGGCGGTGGTGGTGCCGTCGCCGGCCTTGTCATTGGTCTTGGAGGCGACCTCGCGGATCATCTGGGCGCCCATGTTCTCGAAGGCGTCTTCCAGCTCGATCTCTTTCGCCACCGAGACGCCGTCCTTGGTCGAGCGCGGGGCGCCGAAGGACTTCTGGATCACGACGTTGCGGCCCTTGGGACCGAGGGTGACCTTGACCGCATTGGCCAGGACGTTGACGCCGCGCAGCATCTTTTCGCGCGCGTCGGTGGAGAACATAACCTGTTTGGCAGCCATCTGGCAGCTCCTTGAAATTGGTTCGAGGGATTAGGGTCGGGGGTCGAGGAAGGTCGGGTCGGGATCAGGCGTCATCGCCCTCGACCCTCGACCCTCGACCCCGAAGAACAGAGCCTTAGCTCAGCACTCCGAGCACATCCGACTCTTTCATGATGATCAGGTCTTCGCCGTCGATCTTGACCTCGGTGCCCGACCATTTGCCGAACAGGATGCGGTCGCCGGCCTTCAGGTCCATGGCGACGTGCTTGCCGTCTTCATCGCGGGCGCCGGGGCCGACCGAGACGACTTCGCCTTCCTGGGGCTTTTCCTTGGCCGAGTCGGGGATGATGATCCCGCCCTTGGTTTTGGATTCCTCTTCCACGCGCTTTACCAGCACGCGGTCGCCGAGCGGACGAAACGCCATTTGTCTGTCTCCCAAAGTTTGTATTCAGCGCCCGGCGCGGCCGATTGGCAGCCAACAGGTCCGAGTGCTAACGCGAGCGGCAAATAGGGACAGGGGCCGCCACCGTCAAGCGCGGCAGGGCGGGATTTCAGCGGGTTTTCAGTTCGTCGCGGCCGCCAGGGTCCAGCTCGCCTCGACCTGACGCGCGAACAGCGGCCGGGCCCCGCGCACCCGGGTGCGCCAGTCGCGGCCTCGCCCATCCTGCCCCAGCAGATCGCCCAGTTCGGCCCTGACCAGGCCCAGGGCCTCGTCCGGCCGGTTCCGGCGGATCAGGAAGCCGGCGTGCTTCTGCGCCCCGTCCATGGCGTCGGCGTGGGCCGGCGGCAGGCGGGTCGAGGCGATCGTCTGCGCCCGCCGGTACAGCCCCTCCGCCTCGTCGGCGCGGCCCAGCCGGTCCAGCACGGCGGCATAGCCCTCGATCGTCTCCAGCAGGTCCGGACTGTCGGTCCCCACGCCCCCCTCATAGGCCGCCAGCCCCTCGCGGAACGGCGCCTCGGCCTCGGCCCAGCGGCCCTGGTCGGACAGGGCGTAGCCCAGATTGGCGCGCGCATTGCCGGTGAACGGATGGTCCGGCCCGACGATCTCCAGCGCCAGTTCCAGCGCCCTCCGGAACGCCGGCTCCGCCCCCGCCCCGTCCCCCGTCACATGCAGGAACCAGCCCTGGTTGGTCAGGCACTGGGCCAGCAGCACCGGGTCATCGGCCTGCTCCGCGATCGCCACCGCCCGCGCATACAGCGGCGCCGCCTGATGCGCCCGGCCCGTCCGGCGCAGGGAGTTGCCCAGGTTCGAGAGCACGATGGCCACGTGATAGTCGGTCGGCCCGTACAGCACCTCATACATCCCCAGCACCTGCCGGTAGAGCGGATCGGCCTCGGCGTGCCGGCCCTGGGCGGTCAGGGCGTTGGCGACCAGGTTCAGGCTGTCGGCGGTCTTCTCGTGCACCGCCCCCAGATGCTCGCGCCGCAGCGCCAGGCTGGCCCGCGCCGCCGCCTCCGCCTCCTCGTTGCGGCCGAGGAAGTCATAGGCCCGGGCCCGGTCATAGATCAGCGTCGCCCGCTCGACCGGATCGGGCGCGGCGGCCTTGTCGAGCAGCGCCAGCGCCCGTTCGATATCGGCCAGGGCGCCGCGATAGTCGCCCTGCTCCAGCCTGAGCCGGGCCCGCACCGCCAGCGGCCGTCCCGCGGCCCCCGCTTCGGCCCCGAGCCGGGTCTCGACCACCTGGATGGCGGCCTCGATGGCCGCCCCGGCCCCCGGCAGGTCGCCGGCGCCGAACCGTTCATTGGTCAGGGCGATCAGGGCGACGGCGGCCTTCTCCGCATCCGGCTCCCGGGCCAGGATCTCGGCCACGCGGTCCATCGTCGACGGCGCCGAGATGCGGACGTCGGCGGGCGGCGGCGGCGGCGGCGGCGGGGGAGGCGGCGGCGGGGGCGGAGCGGTGACCGGCGGCGGCGGAGGCGGCGGCGGCCGGTCCTGGGCTGTGGCGCAGGAGGCCAAGCCCGCCACGGCCAGTACGATCAGACCACTCCGCACCAGCCGCACCACGGACCTCTCCCTCGTTCCATACCCATGTTCGTCCGTCCCGCCCGCCATTGGCAAGGCCTGACCGATGAACGCCGGATGAACGGAACCCTCCCGACGCGTTCAGGCGCGCGGGCCCATACCTGCATTCAACCTTGGCGGTTCGCCGCCCCAGCCATGAAAGGATCCCCCATGAAGACGCTTTCGAAGATCGCCTTCGCCGCCCCGGCCGTCGTCGGCGCCATGGCGCTGAGCCTCATGGCCGCCAGCCCGGCCGACGCCCAGAGCCGCTATCGCGACCGTGACCGCGACCGCGACAACGACCGCACCGAGGATGTCCTGATCGGCGCCGCCGTCGGCGCCCTGGCCGGCGCCCTGATCGGCGACGGCGACGGAACCTATATCGCGGGCGGCGCCCTCGCCGGCGCGGCGCTCGGCGCCAGCTCCAGCAACGGCGGCGACTGCAACTACTACCGCGGCGGCCGCTGCTACCGGAACCAGGGCCACTGGGAGCGCGAACACGGCATCAACAGCCGCGACGGCTGGTACAACGACCGCTACGACCGCTACGACCGCCGGGATCGCCGCGACTACCGCCGCGACCGCCGGGACGACCGCCGCGACCGCGACTATCGCTACGACCGTCGCTGGTAGCAGACCGTCATTCGTCCGGCCGCGTGAGTCTGGCCGGACGTGGGCGAGAGAGGCGGCTTCCGGAAACGGGGGCCGCCTTTTTCATCCGTCCCTCTCCCATGGGGAGAGGGCTTGAGCGCACGGCGGCGCAGCCGTCGTTCTTGCGCGAAAGGGTGAGGGTCGATCGCCGGCCTTCGGCGCAAGCCGCGTCACCGTCCTGAGCGGCGGCTTACGCCGACTGAACCAGTCGTCCCCCATCCGGCGCTGAGGGCCACCCTCTCCCATCGGGAGAAGGGACGTCCGCCTCGACCGAACGGCTGCTTTCGACCCCTATCGGACCTTCGGTTCGGCTAGGCGGCCAGCTTTATGGCGTCTTCGATCAACTGATTTAGCAGGCGACTATCGTCAGTTCCCCTACGCTCGATGATCAGACCGTCAGGCCCGACGCCCTTGGCTCTCCAACTCCCGTTCGCCACTTCGGTCACAGTGAAAGACCAGCCCTCTGGAGGCAGCTTGGATACGGCGCGTTGATGTTGTGACATGCGTCCAGAGTGTCAGATCGAACGTCCGCTAACCATCCTCAGGCGACCGTCCGGTCTCGACCCATAGCGGACGTTCGCACTATCCGTGCAGCCTGCTACAATCACGACGCCAACGTGACGGAATAGGTAGACGTATCGCGACAGCGGTCCCCTCGGGTGCAGGTTCGAGCCCTGCCGTTGGCTGCGTCCGCTAACCACCCTCAAGCGACCGTCGGCTTCCTACCCATTGCGGACCTTCGGCAAAATACACATCGTGCGAAGGGGGTGACGATGAAAACGATATTTGCAGCCGCCGCTGGCGTCGCCTTGCTGACTGCCATCGGTTGTTCTCAGACCGAAACTGCTCCCTCGGAGGCAGCGATGGTCCAACAGTGGGCGTCGCATAGAAGCGACTTCGAAACCATTCGCCAAGCCGTCACGATGCCTCCGCGCATCCTTCGGATCGAGCGGGACGAGGATGGTGGTTTGTCCGTCCTCCCGGTAGACGCAAGCCGAGAGAGGGTCGCGACCATTGGCTCGCTGATGCAACGCCTTGGCGTCGATTCAGTATCCTCGGACCTTAGCTCGCAGCCGACTGTGGACATCCTCGTGTTCGAACAAGCGGGACGCGACCGCTATGAGTCGCGGATGTTCACACACAGACCGATTGCCCCCCCGACTGAGCCGGTGGCGAGCATCGACAGCGTGATCCGAAGCGATCCGGACGCAGACCACACGGTCTTCATGTCGCTGGGCGAGAGTTGGTATATCCGAGCATCTTCGATCCCAGCCGCATCGCGACAATAACTGCGGCGGACAGGCGTAGGCGGAATGTCCGCCTCCCACCCAAAGCAGGCGTCCGGACCGTCCGCTCTCCGCTACCGCCTCACACCATCAACCGCTTCAGCAACTCCGCCGTCGACGGATCGAGCCCGGCCGACGGCTCCCCGGCCGCGACGTCCGCCAGGATAGCCTTCGCCAGCACCTTGCCCAGCTCCACGCCCCACTGGTCGAAGCTGTTGATGTCCCAGACCACCCCCTCGACGAAGGTCTTGTGCTCATAAAGGGCGATCAGGGCCCCGACCGCCTCGGGCGACAGGGCGTCCATCAGGATGGTGGTCGAGGGCCGGTCGCCCGGGAAGGCCTTGTGCGGGGCCAGACGGTCGGCTTCGGCCTCGCTGGCTCCGGCCGCGATCAGTTCCGCCCGCGCCTCGGCCCCGGTCTTGCCGACCATCAGGGCCTGGGCCTGGGCCAGGGCGTTGGACCACAGGGGGGCGTCGCCCTCGCGCGCGTCGATCGCCGCGTCCGAGGTGTGGGCGACGACGATGAATTCCGCCGGCACCACCTGCGGCCCCTGGTGGACCTGCTGGAAGAAGGCGTGCTGGCCGTTGGTGCCCGGCTCGCCGAAGACGACGGGGCCGGTGGCGGTGTCGACGGGCGAACCGTCGCGCTTCACCCCCTTGCCGTTCGACTCCATCTCCAGCTGCTGCAGGAAGGCCGGCAGCCGGCGCAGGCCGTGGGCGTAGGGCGCCACCGTCCGCGCGTGCCGTCCCCGGCCCTCGACATTGTAGATCTGCGCCAGGGCCAGCAACACCGGGGCGTTGCGCTCCAGGTCGGCCGTCAGGAAATGCTCGTCCATGGCCCGGGCGCCGTTCAGCACCCGCTCGAACACGTCCCAGCCCAGGGCCACTGCCACAGACAGGCTGACCGCCGACCACAGGGAATAGCGACCGCCGACCCAGTCGCGGAAGCCGAAGGTCCGGCCGCAACCCCAGGCCTCGGCCTTGTCCGGGGCCGCCGTCACCCCGATCAGGTGATGCGCCATCCGCTTCGGCGACAGGCTCTCGGCCAGCCAGGCCTTGGCCAGTTCGGCGTTGGCCAGGGTTTCCTGGGTGGTGAAGGTCTTGGACACGACCACGACCAGCGTCGTCTCGGGGTCCAGCCCGGCCAGGGCCTCGCCCATGTCGCGCGGATCGATATTGGCCACGAACCTCAGGTCGATGACCGGCTCCTGCGGCCGCAGGGCGTCCCACAGCAGCCGCGGTCCCAGGTCCGAGCCGCCGATGCCGATGTGGACGATGGCCGTGAACGGCTGTTTGGTCCCCCCCGTTTCGGCGCCCGAGCCGATGTCGACAGCGAACTCGGCCATGGCGCGACGCCAGGCGGCGACCTCGGCCGAGACGGGCTCGCCCAGGGCGCGAAAATCGGCGTCGTCGGCGGCCCGCAGCGCCGGATGCAGCACCGCGCGTCCCTCGGTCTCATTGACCGCCTCGCCGCCGAACAGGGCGTTGCGCCGGCCCTCGACGTCGCAGGTCCGCGCCAGGTCCAGCGCGGCCTCGAACCCTTCGGCGCTCCACGCCTGTTTCGACAGGTCCAGATACAGGCCCGCGGCCTCGACCCCCATCCGCTCCAGGCGGCCGGGGTCGATCGCGAACTGGTGGACGATGCGTCCGTCGGCGTCCTTGCGGGCGACGCCGCGAAGCATGTCGAGAGCCTGGGTGCGGGCGGTCATCGGGCGAGCTCGAAATTTGGAAAGGTAAACCCTCGTTTACGGGTCGGGCGTAAGCCGGTTCAACGCCGAATCCATGAATCGGCCAACTATATGAGGTTAGCCATGTCCTGCGGCGTCGCCCTGGCGGTCTCCCTGCTGCTCTCCGATCCCAATGTGGCCATGGCCGCGGCCCTGCCGCCGCCGGCCGCCGACGCCCCGGTCTCCGTGGCCGGCGAGCCCCTGTTCGCCGACATCGTCGCCCGCTCCGGCGCGCTGAAGGGCGTCGTCCAGGGCTGGATCGAGGCCGGTGTGGTCGAGCAGTCCGATTTCGCCGCCGGCGCGGCCTTCTCGGGCTTCCGGACCCAGGCCGCCGAACTGGCCGCCCTCGACATGCAGGGTCACGTCATCCTCAAGGAGCGGGGCACGGACGGCGACCTGAAATGCATCCTGCGCGGAATCTCCGAGGACATCCCGGTCAAGGTCGCCGCCGTCGAGGCCGCCGCCACCCCCGCTGAACGCCGCGTCGCCCTCGACGAACTGGCTTATCTGCTGAACGACAACGTCGAGGTCATCACCGCGCCGCCGCAGCCGGAAGTGTAGAGCCGGGGGCCCGCTCCCGTTCGGGAGCACGACCGATTCTGACGCGGCGGCGCCCGATCCTGCGTCCATGTTCGAGGGACACGCCCGAAAACTCCGGTCCGAAGACACCTGGCGCGCGGTGCGCCGGGCCTGGGAGTCGGGAGAGACCGCGGCCTCCCTGGCCCAACGGTTCGACGTCGGCCTGGCCAACCTGTGGCGGCGCCGGGCGTCGGAAGCATGGAGGCGGCGCGACACGGCCGATCCGGATCCGGAGCCGACGGAGGGCTGGGACCGCTACGCGCGGCGCAAACAGTCAGAGTTCGAATACCAGCGGGAAGAGACGCGGCTGCTGGCCGCCAAACTCGCCGAGGCGATGCGGGGCGGGCCGCTGGAACAGGTTCCGGTCTGGCACCTCGGCTTCGTGCTGGAGTGGCGGGCCGAGACCCTTCCGCCCGAAACGGCGGCCCGCGACCGGGCCTGGGCGCTCCGGCACGGCTGGACTGCGGCCTTCTGGAGCGAAACCGGCTGGCTGCACCCCCTGTCATATCTGGACGAGGTGACCCTGCAGGCGAACCGCGACGCCTGGCGTCAGGACGCCGGCCTCCCGCCGGGCGCCGCGGAGGGATGGCCGTGCTGAGGCGCTACCCTCTCCCATTGGGAGAGGGCTTGAGCGCACGACGGCGGAGCCGTCGTCCTTGCGCGAAAGGGTGTGGGTCGGCTGTCTCAGTCGGCGTAAGCCGCACCCAAATCTAGATGTTGAGCCTGTCCTCGATCTCCTGGATGCGAAGTTCCAGCTGTTCGATCTGCGATTTGGCGGCCGACGCTTCAGCGTAGGCTTCCTCAGCCATATTCATTGCCTCGTCGGGCTTTGTGGAGCAGCTGCTGATGAGAACAAGAGCCGCACCCAAACCGGCCAAAATCACCTGACGCATCAAAAATCCCCTCATTGAACTTTCGAACCATCGCGGAGGTCTGGCCGAAGCGAAAGGGGTCGTGATCCCCTTATGCCGCTCCCGACAGCGACACGGCTTACGCCGAATGCCGCCGCCCGACCCACACCCTTTCGCGCAACCAATCGCTGCGCTCTTGGGCGCTCAAGCCCTCTCCCAAAGGGAGAGGGTTCACTCTCCACCGAACCTCTTCAGGGTCCAACGTCCTTGAGGGCCTCCACCACCACCCCCTCGGTCAGCAGTTGCGGCAACACCCGCGGCTCGGAAGATCCGGGCTGGTACAGCAGATACAGCGGCACGCCCGAGCGGCCGTGGCGCTGCAGTTCGGCGGTGATGGCGTCGTCGCGCCGGGTCCAGTCCCCTACCAGATAGACGGCGTTCGCCCGTTCCATCGCCGCCCTGACGACCGGCGAGGTCAGCGACGTCCGCTCGTTGATCTTGCAGGTCACGCACCAGTCGGCGGTGAAATTGACCAGCACCGGCCGCCCTTCCGCCTGGGCCGCCGCGACCGCCGTCGCCGACCACGGCGCGCTCGCCGGTCCCGCGCCCGGCTCTGAAACGACGGCGCCGGTCTCGGCGGCCGGAACCCGCGCCGCCAGGATCAGCGCCGCGCCGGCCAGCAGAAGCGCCGCGACGCCGGCGGTCAGATGGAACACGCCCCTTCGTCCGAAGCCGCGTTCGGTCTGGCCCCCGCCGATCAGCCAGACGCCCAGCGCCAGCAGCAGACCCGCGACGAACAGCAGGCCCAGCGCCTCGGCGCCGGTCTGGCGGCTGAACACCCAGGCCAGCCACAGGGCGGTCGCATACATGGGGAAGGCCAGCAGGCCCTTGAGTCGCTCCATCCACGGTCCGGGCCGCGGCAGTCTGGTCAGCAGGCCGGGCGTCAGGCTGACGGCCACGAAGGGCAGGGCGAGGCCGAAACCGAGTCCGAGGAAGACCAGCAGCGCCATCGGCCAGGGCATGACCAGGGCGGCCCCGAGGGCGAAGGCCATGAAGGGGGCGGTGCAGGGCGCGGCGACGATCACCGCCAACGCTCCGGTGAAGAAGGCGCCCAGCCCGCCGGGCAGGCGCGCCAGCGGCCCCGATCCGGCGCCCTGCAGCCCGCCGCCGACATGGAAGACGCCGGACAGGTTCAGGGCCACCGCCAGCATCAGCAGGGCCAGCCCCGCCGTCACCGGCGGCGACTGCAGCTGGAAGCCCCAGCCGACGGCCTCGCCCGCGGCCCGCAGGGCCAGCAGCGCCCCGGCCAGCAGCACGAAGGTCGTCAGCACGCCGGCGAGGAAGGCCAGACCGTCGCGCCGGGCGTGGCGCGCGTCATGGGCCGAGGCCGCCAGCGACGCCGCCTTCATGGCCAGGATCGGGAAGACGCAGGGCATCAGGTTCAGGATCAATCCCCCCAGCACGGCGAACAGCAGGGCTTGGGCGAAGCCGGCCAGGTTCGACGCCCCGGCCGCCTCGGGGGGCGGCGCCCCCTCCGCCGCCGCGGCCAGTGCGCCGGATCCGCTCGCGCCCGCGGGCGCCGCGCCCGGCTCGGCCCGGATCTCCCAGGCGCCGTGGGCGGTGACCAGAACGCCCTCGACCGGACCCGCCAGGCCCGCCGCCCGGACGTCGCCGCCCGGCCGCAGCGTCAGGGTCAGGCCCTGCGGGCCCCATGCCCCGGTCTGGACGGCCGCATGGTCGATGATCCCCTTCTCGAAGGGGAAGAAATAGCTGGGTCCCGGGTCGCGCCCGGCCAGCGGTCCGCCGACGGCGGCGAGGATCAGGGCGCCGTTCTCCGCCGCGATCTGCGCCTCGATCCCCGCCGGTCGCGGGGCGTTCTCCAGGACCGCCGTGATGGCCGCGCCGTGACGCCGGTCCAGCGGCGCCGCGCCCTCGCGGATCGGCAGGTCCAGCCGCAGGGTCAGGTCTTCGGGCACGCACATCTCGGCGCTGCAGACGAAGAAGGAGGCCTCGACCGTCAGCGGCAGGACCGTTCCGGCCCGGGCCGTGGCCGGAACCTCGATCGGGACCGGCAGCCAGACCTCGCCGGAATAGCCGTAGTTCATCAGACCCGACAGGCGCTGCCGCTCGGGGATGGCCCAGACGATGTCGCCCGCGCGCACGCCCTGCGGCAGGGTCCAGGTCAGGGCCGTGGCCCCGCCGGAGTCGCCGGGATTGCGCCAGTAGGTGTGCCAGCCGGGCTTGATGGTCTGTTTCACCGCCACCACGGCCGTCGAGCCGGGCGCCGCCCAGGCCGACATCGGGACCAGTTCGGCCTCGATCCGTTCGGTGCGCTGCGGCCCCGACGCGTTCGCGGGCTGGGCCAGGGCCTGGACGGGCCACAGGCCCAGGACCAGCAGGAAGATCAGTCGGGCGAGACGGGCCACGCGGCCTCCGAAAAACGATGTCAGGGACCTTAGCCGTCCCGACCGGTCTCCGTCACCGCCCGTGTGGCGCGGCGCCGCGTCGCGCCGGACTCTAGCGGCGCGGGACCGCCTCGATCACCACCTCGGTGCGCCGGCGCATGGGCTCGCGCACGCCCGCATCGGTCACGGCGCCCTCTTCGCCGCCGGCGTCGACGTCGAACACCGGGGCCGGCCAGCCGGCCGCGGCCAGGGCCTCGGCCACCGCCACGGCCCGGCGCTCGGACAGACTCTGGTTCGCCGTGGCCCCGCCGCGGGCGTCGGACAGGCCCAGCACCTGCACCTTGCGGATGTCGCAGCCCTGCAGCTGCGCCGCGGTCATGCCGATGGCCTGCCGCGCCGGCTCGGTCAGCCGCGCCTCGCTGTCAGCGAAATAGACCTCGAACCGCTTCGTCGTGCACGGCGACGGCTCCGCCACCACCGCGCTGCGGTCCATGAACCGCGTCACCCCGCATCCCGACAGTCCCGCCGCTGCGACGGCCAGCGCCGCCAGGCCGATGAATCGCGTCATGTCCAACCCCTTGATCCAGCCCCGGACCCCAGCCCCGGGCGGTCGTGAAAAGGGCGGCCCGCCTTCCGACGAACCGCCCCGAACTCTCACTGAAACAGCATCCGCCTAGTAGCGACGCTGGCCATTCTCCCAGTAGCACTCGTCCTGACGGCCGTCGTAGCAGTAGTAGTACCGGTTCTGGGCGTCCCGGTAGCGTTGCTGGTTGGCCCGGTCCTGGGCGGAACCGCGGATCGCGCCGGCGACGCCGCCGACGACTGCGCCGATGGCCGCGCCGCGTCCGGCGTTGCCGTCACCGACATTGTTGCCGATGATGGCCCCGGCGACAGCGCCGATGCCGGCACCGATCGCGCCCTGGCGGACGGTTTCGTTGCGGTTTCCGTACTCGTCCGTGGCGCAGGCGCTGACCAGCAGGCCCGCTCCGGCTATCGCGATGATTGCCTTGTTCATGTGTCGTTCCTTCATCCCTCGGGTTCGCCCCACGGGTGAGAACGCTGGATAAGCGTTGCGGTTCCCGCGCTATGATCGAAGTTGAGCCTGTATTAGGCTTTCGTCGGCGTCGCGCGGAGGGTGCGGCGTCGATGTTGTGGGTTGAGACGGGGGTTTCGTATGCGTTTTTCTGAACCGGTCCGCATGGCGGACGATGGGGAGCACAGCCCGGTCTGGGCGCGCACCAAGCGGCGCTCGGGGAGCAACCCGCTGGTGGGGATCATTGTGACCCTGCTCGCCCTGTTTGGCGTGCTGACAGCCGTGCTCGGCATCAAGGAGCAGTCGCTGGCCGAAGGCGGCGCCATGATGGACGGCTGGATCACCAAGGGAATCTCCACGGTTCGGGGTGAAGCGCCCCGGGTGGCCGACGAGGCGGCCGACGTCGCCGTCGGGGCCGCCGAAAAGGCCGGCGACGCCGCCCAGGCCGGAGCGGCTGCGGCTTCGGACGAGCTGAAGAAGCAATAGAAAAGCTCGAACGCGTCCGGCCGGAACATCGCTCCGGTCGGGACGTTCGGGCGGCATGACTGACACCTTGTCGCCGACGACAGATCCTGAGCCAGCCGCCGACATCCCCCCCGAAGGGCAGCATGTCCTCACGCAACACGTTGCGCTCGGACGGGTCATTATTCTGGTGAACCCGCTTGCCGGCGGGGTTGGTCCCAATGCGGCCGAAGAAGCGGCTGCCATCCTTTCCGACTACGCTTGCGAGACCACGGTCGTGGCGCTGGAGGGGGGACAGTTCGATGCGCAGGTCAAACACGCGCTCGACGCGCGTCCGGACGCGCTTTTCGTGCTCGCGGGGGATGGAACGGCCGGAACCATCGCATCGCGCGCGGGGCCCGACGGTCCCCTGATCGCGCCGCTTCCGGGCGGAACGATGAACATGTTGCCCCGGGCGTTGTATGGAACAGCGGACTGGAAGATCGCCTTGAGGCGGGCGCTGGAGGAGGGGGCCCCCCAGCGCGTCGCTGGCGGCGAGGTCACCGACGGCCGGTTCAAACAGGCGTTCTACTGCGCCGCCATCCTCGGATCGCCCGCGCTGTGGGCCCCTGCGCGCGAGGCCGTCCGCGAGGGAAAGTTCGGCCTCGCCTGGGCCTATGCCCGCCGGGCGCTCAAACGGGCCTTCACCGGGCGTCTGCGCTTTTCGCTCGACGGCCGCGCCGATCGGCGGGCCGAGGCGCTTGTCCTGATCAGCCCGATGATCTCAAAGGCGATGGATGAGCATACCGGGCTGGAAGCCGCCGCGATGAACCCCTCCGACGCACTCCAGGCCTTCCGCCTCGCCGCCCACGCCGTGTTTGACGACTGGCGCCAGGATCCGGCCGTGACGACCAAGGCCATCCAGCAGGCGACAGTCCGCGCCCGATCCCGCATTCCGGCCGTGATCGACGGCGAGCCGGCCCTGTTGCGTCACGAGGCCCGCATTCGCTTCATCCGAACGGCCTTTCGCGCGCTCGCCCCGGATCCGCCGGCGGCGGAGGACAGCGTCTAGTGGGGCGCATCCTCCAGTTCTCGGACGTCCATTTCGGCCGCGAGCACCGGCATGCCTGCGAGGCTGCGCTCGACTACGCCCACGCCACCCCGCACAACCTGGTCCTGATCACCGGCGACATCACCCAGCAGGGTCTGCCGGACGAGTTCGAGGCTGCGGGCCGCTGGATCGGCCGGATGCCGGACCCGCGCTTCGTCATCGTCGGCAATCATGACGTCCCCTACTGGAGTCTGATCGCCCGGGTCTTCAGTCCCTGGAAGGCCTTCGAGCAGGCCATCGGCCACCCCGCCCACGACCACCAATTCCTCAGCCCGGACCTGATGGTGCGCGGCGTGGTCACGGCCCGGGGATGGCAGGCGCGGGCCAATTGGTCCAAAGGCGTCATCGACCTGGACCAGACCCGGAAGGCGGCGGAGGCCCTGCGCCAGGCGCCGGTCGGCGCCCTTCGCGTGCTGGCCTGTCACCATCCCCTCGTCGAGATGATCGGCGCGCCCATGACCGGCGAGGTCAAGCGCGGGGCCGCCGCGGCCCAGATCTTCGCCGAGGCGGGCGTCGACCTGATCACCACCGGCCATGTCCATGTCCCCTTCGCCCTGCCCATCAGCATGGGCGACCACTGCTCGCATGCGGTGGGATGCGGGACCCTGTCCCATCGCGAGCGCGGCGCGCCGCCCAGTTTCAACCAGATCGACTGGGATGCGCACCATATCACTGTGACGGCCGTCGCCTGGACGGGCGACCGTTTCGAACCGCACCAGACCTGGAGGCTGCCGCGCCGCCAGGACACCCGCCGGACCGCCACCGCCCCCGATCCGAACACCGCTGGTCAAATGGAAAAGGCCGCGGTCTGAACGACCGCGGCCTCCTTCAGATGATCGCCGCCCGAGCGCTATATACGCGTTCCGCGGCCTCTCAGACCGCCCATGACCAGCGAGATCACGAACAGGATTATGGCGATCACCGCGACGAATTTGGCGATCTCGAACGAGAAATTGGCGATCCCGCCGAAACCGAGCACGGCGGCGACGAGCGCGACGACCAGAAAGATGATGGCCCAACGAAGCATGAGCGACTCCTCCAGAGTGTTGATCCAACGGGGAGCGGATCATGTCCGCGCACCTGATAGACCAACGTTCCGAAGGCCGCGCCGTTCCGCCTCAGCGGCGCCGGCCGCCGTGCGGCTTTTCGGTGAAAGCGGCCGCGACCATGGTGGCCAGGGCGGGATTCCGCAGGAAGATCCAGCCGCCGGCCAGGGCTGCGATCGTGCCGAGGATGGGGCGCTGGCGGAACAGGGTGTAGGCGCGTTGGCCCAGCCCTGCCGGCTCGTCGTCTTCCTCAATGATTTCGGCCGAATCCCGCGCCAGGAAGACCAGCACGATCACCAGTGACGCCAGGGCGAACAGGAGGAAGGTCAAGGCCGCCGCCGCGAGCGGCGGGACGACCATCTGCAAGGCGTAGAAGACGGTCGCGCCGAAGGCCAGGACGGCGACCAAGGCGGCGCCCGCGGCGGCAGCGGCCGCCACGGCCTTCCTGACCAGATTCCTGGCCATGCCTCCGCCGAACATCAGCGCCGACGACCGGCGAGCAGCAGGCCAAGGACGACGCCGACGCCGAGGGCGATGGCGGTCGACTGCATCGGCCGCTCCTGCACCCGTTCGACCAGATAGCGCTGGGCCTCGTCGAGGCGTTCGCTGGCCTCGTCATAGTATTCCTGGCCCCGCACCCGGGCGGTGTCGTAATAGCCGCGTGCCCGCTCGCGCAGAACGTCGGCCTCCTCGCGCAGGCGGGTCTCGGCCTCGGTGGCCTTGGCGCGCAGACGGGCTTCCGCCGCCGTCGCCTTCTCGCGAAGCCGCGCCTTCTCTTCGGCGCCGAGCACCTTGAGGTCGTCCTTGAGCGTGTTGATGTCGTTCTTCACGGTCGCCCGTGCCGTCTTGGTCGTCGCCATGATGCGCGCTCCGTTCGTCAAGCTTGACGGTTAGATAGAGAACCCTGAGCCGGAACGCCACTGTCCGGTGACGGTTCCCGCATCGCAGCATGAGCCCGGTGGTGGCGAAGCGCGGCATCCGGGAATAGACAGGACGGATGACCGACTGGCTGTTCCCTCCCGCCCCGACCCCGTCCCTGCCGATCTCCGGCCGAAACGAGCGCTTCCCGGTGCGCCGCATTCTCTGTGTAGGGCAGAACTACGCCGCCCATGCCCGCGAGATGGGACACGCCCGCGCGGAGCCTTTCTTCTTCACCAAGCCCGCCGATGCTGTGGTGGCGGACGGCTCGGATCCGTCATTCCCGAGCGCGACGGACAATCTGCATCATGAGGTCGAGCTGGTCTGCGCCGTCGGCGCCGGAGGCGCCATCGCCGGCTGGGCCGTCGGCTGCGACCTTACGCGGCGCGACCTCCAGGCCGCCGCCAAGGACAAGGGCCGCCCCTGGGACGCGGCCAAGGGCTTCGACCAGTCCGCTCCCTGCGGCGCCGTGACGCTGGGGCCGCTGCCGGATTCCGCCGCGCCCATCGCTCTTTCGGTCAATGGCGAGACCCGCCAGTCGGGTCGCCTTGACGACATGGTCTGGAATCCGGACGAGATCCTCGCCAAGGCGCGCGAGCTCTGGGACGTCCGGCCCGGCGACCTGATCTTCACCGGCACACCCGAGGGTGTGGGCCGGCTCCAGCCCGGCGACCGGGTCGAGGCCTCCATCGGCGGGTTGCAGACCCTGGCGTTCACGGTGAGACCGCGATGATCCTGCACGGCTACTGGCGCTCGGGCACCTCCTACCGCACCCGTATCGCGCTCGAACTCAAGGGTCTGGCCTACGCTCAGCAGGGCGTCGACCTGCGCCAGGGCGTGCAGAAGTCGGAGGCCTATCGCGCCCTCAATCCGCAGGGCCTGGTGCCGGCTCTCGAGATCGGGGACGCCGTCCTGACCCAGAGCCCCGCCATCCTTGAATGGCTGGAAGAGACCCACCCGACGCCGCCGCTGTTGCCCGCAGACCCGGTGGACCGCGCCCGCGTTCGCGCCATGGCCGCCCTGATCGGCTGCGACATCCATCCGTTGAACAATCTGCGCGTCGGCAAGGCGCTGCGCGAGACCTTCGGCGCCGACCAGGCCGCGGTGGACGCCTGGGCCGCCCGCTGGATCATTCCCGGTTTCGAGGCGCTGGAGACCCTTGTGTCCCGCCACGGCGCCGGCTGGTGTTTCGGGGGATCCCCGACCCTGGCGGATTGCTACCTGATCCCGCAGATCTATTCGGCCAGCCGCTTCAACGTCCCGCTCGAGGCCTTCCCGCGTCTGCTGGCGATCGAGGCGTCCGCCGCGCGGCATCCAGCCTTCGTCGCCGCCCATCCCGACGCGCAGCCCGACGCGGACTGAGCCTCAGGCGAGGAACCGGTTCACAGCGGCCATGAAGCGCGTCGGCTGGTCGATCATGACCATATGCTCGGCCCCCTCGATCGGTACGAAGGCGGCGGGCGTGCGCAGGCGGGCGTAGGCGCCGCGGAACAGGCTGTCCGTACGGCTGCGGGGCGAGGCCTGGTCGGCGCTCCAGCCGTAGACCACGGTCACCGGCGCCGTGATGTCAGGCAGGCGGCGACGCAGGTCGACCGTCATCACCTCGTACAGGGACTGGGCCAGCACGCGGCGGTCGCCGCCCTGCCAGCCGAGGGTTCCGAATACCGCGTCGGTCGCCCCGCCCAGCTCCAGCCCCATCTGCCGGCCGCGCGAACGCAGGGCCTCGTCGCCGAGGAAATGGATCGCCTGGAAGGCGAGTTGGGCGATAGGCTCCACGTCGCCGACGGTGGCCTGCGGGCTGATCAGGGCGGGAAAGAAGGGCGAGGAGTCCACCACCATGACCCGGCCCACCCCCGAGCCGGCGTCGGCGGCGACCCGCAGGCCGACCTGGCCGCCCATGGAGTGGCCGATCACGGCGGGCCGCTGCAGACCCTCCTCCGTGATGTAGCGCCGCACCTCGGCCGCGATCGCCGCCATGACCGCCCCGCTGGCGTTGGCGCCGGGGGCCAGGTCGCCGAAGCCGCGCACCGAAACCAGATGCAGCCGCCGCTGCCCGGCCAGCCGGTCGGCCACCCCGCGCCAGACCTCCGCGGTCGAGGCCAGTCCGGGGATCAGGATCACGTCCGGGCCTCGACCGCGGGTGGTCACTGCAATGCGCTGCGAGCGAAAGCCGGTCTGCGCCCGGACGCTGGTTCCCGCTCCCCATAGCATGGCGACGCCGACCAACCCGCGCAGAATGTTTCGTCTTTGTTCCATGCCGTCTTCGGGTTAGCGTTCGCGCCTAAACGCGAAGGGAGAACGCAGTGAGCCGGTCCGACGAAATCGTCTTCTACACCAACCCCATGTCGCGCGGCCGGATCGCGCGCTGGATGCTGGAGGAGATCGGCCAACCGTATCGTACGGTCGTCCTGGATTACGGCACGACGATGAAGGCCCCTGACTATCTGGCCATCAATCCGATGGGCAAGGTGCCGGCCATCACCCATCGCGGCGTGACGGTGACGGAATGCGCCGCCGTGTGCGCCTGGCTGGCGGACGCCTTTCCGGGGGCCGGCCTGGCGCCGGCGCTCGACGACCCCGCGCGCGGCCCTTACCTGCGCTGGATGTTCTTCGGGGCCGGGCCGCTCGAGGCGGCGGTGACGGCGAAATCCCTGGGTTTGCTGGCTCCGGCCGACAAGGCGCGTATGGCGGGCTACGGCAGTTTCGATCAGGTGGTGGATGCGCTCGAGACCGTCGTTTCGGACGCCGGCCCGTGGCTGCTGGGTGAGCGGTTCAGCGCCCTGGACGTCTATCTGGGCAGCCAGATCGGCTGGGGCCTGCAGTTCAAGTCCCTGCCCGAACGCGACGCCTTCAAGGCCTATGCGGGCCGGCTGTTCCAGCGCCCGGCCGCGATCCGCGCACGCGAGATGGACGACGCCCTGATCGCCGCGGCGAGTCCGGGCGGCTGAAGAGGGAGATCAGCCCTGGGCGGGACGCAGGCCGTCGGCGGCGGCGCGTTGCACCTGCGGCCGGCGTTCGCCACCGGCGGCGCGGATGCGGTCGATACGGGCCTTTTCAGCCCGGAAGGCAGCGAGATCGGCGCCGGCCAGGACGGTGCCTTCGGTCGTGCGGACCCCGGCCGGATTGATCCGTTGGCCGCGCCGCCAGATTTCATAGTGCAGGTGCGGACCCGTGGAGGCGCCCGTCGAGCCGACATAGGCCACCACCTGGCCCTGACGCACGCGCTGGCCGGCGCGGATGCCCGAGGCGTAGCGCGACAGGTGGCCGTAGCCGGACTCAAGGCCGTTGGAGTGACGGATGCGCAGCCAGTTGCCATAGCCGCCCCAGCGGCGGGCCTCGACCACCACACCGTCGGCCGGGGCCACGACCGGCGTGCCGCTGCCGGCCGCGAAGTCGATCCCCTGGTGCATCTTGCGGTAGCCGGCGATCGGATGCCGGCGGAAGCCGAACGACGATGAGACGCGGAAACCCCGCTCCAGCGGCGTGCGCATGAAGGCCGATCGCGTGTTCTTGCCGGTGGCGTCGAAATACTGCGGCTCGCGGGCGCCGGCGGGCTGGAAGCGGTAGAAGGCGACGCCCTTCAACTCCGCGTACAGCAGGCCATCCGTGCCGATGGTGCGGCCGTTCTCGGTGACGGTGCGTCCGAAGACATAGGTGAACTCATCATTGGCGCGGATGTCGCGCTCCATGTCGAACCGGTGCGAGAACAGACGGCCGGCGGTGCGGGCGACGTCGGCAGGCGCGCCTTCGCGGCGGGCCGTGCGGGTCAGCGAGCCCTCGACCTTGCCGGTCAGAACCACGGTCTCGTGAGTGACCTTCTCTTCCAGGGCGCGGAGACGCAGGGCGCCGTCGAAGCTCCGCGACACGGTCAGCTGGGTGGCCGGACCCGTACGCATGGTCAGGCCGATCAGTCGGGCGTCGCCCCGTCCGCCGCGCGGCTGGGAAATGGCGGTTTCGAAGCGCTGGCCTGCGCGCATCGCCGAGACGTCCATGGCGTTCGAGAGGGTGGCGGCGACGGCGGAGGCCTCTTCCGGCGCGATGCCGGTGCGGCGTACAGCCTGCTCGAAGGTTTCGCCGCGACGGATCTGCACCGGTATCGCTTCGGGCGTGGTCAGGCCGGCGGGCATGCCGGCGGCCGCAAAGGCCTGGTCGGCCAGGACAGCGATCTGGGTCTGGGTGAGAGGCGGAGCCTCTTCCGCTTTCGCGGGTTGATATACGCGACCGGCAAGCAGCGCCACCGAGATCGCGGCCACCGCCGTAAGGGCGTGGGGCGCGATGCGCATCGGTTGGCGACGTGGATCGAACTGAGCCATCGGTCCCCGACAAACGACGACGCCGACCGGCGCCAAAGCCACTAATAGCAAGGATCGCGCCGGAGCAGCCCCCTTCGCGAGACAGGCCGTATAGCCCGTCCGTCCCATCATGGGAAGATGGTTCGTTACAGCGCGTTAACCGGAGCCGTAGTCGCCGGTAAAGCTTGCGTGAACCATGAGACTATCGGAGGAACCCGACTGTGTATTCGTAGCGTTTCAGCAGTGAATAGACTCTTCCCCTGGACGCATTGTCCCGAACTGACCCCCGGCGCACTTGAAGTGGCGGATTGGCCACTGCTCTGTGTTTCAAAGGACACGATTCCTGTGCTGATCGGGCGGTTTCCTTTGCTCATCACCCTTTCCTCCGGGCCGTCTGTCCCGATATGACCGGTCCATGAGCGCCGCGACCGATCCTGTCCCGCCTTCCACGCGGCTCCGAAGGCCTCGGGGCGGTCGGGCGCTGCGCGTCCTGGCCGTTGTCGTCGGCCTGCTTCTGGTCCTGACGGCCCTGCTCTACCTCAATCGACGCACGGCGACGCGCCAGGTCCTGATCGGCTGGTTGGAGCAGCAGGGCATCGAGGCCGACATGCAGGTCGAGCGGGTCGAACTGGACGGCCTGGTGGCCAGCATCCGCATCGGCGACGCCGCTGATCCCGATGTCACGGTCGAGCGGGTCGAGGTCGACTACGCCATCGGCGCCCCCTGGTCGAAGGGCGGTCTCGGACTGACGCCGCGCCGGATCCGCCTGGTGCGGCCGGTGCTCCGCGCCAGCGTCCGCGGCGGCAAGCTGACCCTCGGCTCGCTGGATCCTCTGGTCGAGCGCTTCATGGGCCGCCCGCCGCGCCCTGAAAGCCCCGGCCCGCTGGTGTTGATCGAGAGCGGACGGGTGCGGCTCGACACCGATTTCGGACCGACCAGCATCCTCGGCGACGCCCGGATCGACGACGGCAAGCTGATGCGTCTGACCGCCCGGATGCCGGCGACGGCCTTCCGGAGCGGCGACCTCGAGGCCCGCGGACTGCAGGCCACGATCGATCTGGCGACCACGGGCGACCGGGTCGCCCTCCGTCTCGCCGCCGCTGCGGACAGCGCCGACTTGCCCGGCCTGAACGGCCAGGCTGCGCGCCTGACCTTCGTCGGGGATCTGCCATATCCCGATCTCAAGACCCGGCGCGGCGACGGCCGGGCGCGGCTCGATCTGCGCCTTGCCGCCGCCCGCCTCTCCGCCGGGGAGAACACCCTGCGCGACGCCGACCTGCACCTGGCCTTCGACGGCCAGACCTCGGGCTGGATCGAGACCTTCCGCATCGACGGGACAGGCGGGGCCGAGCTCCGCGTCGCCCGCGTCGACGGGCCCGGCGGATCGGCCTCGACGGCGCGCCTGCGCCTGACCGAAGCGCGGACCCGGGTGGCCCGCGACGCAAACGGCATGAGCTGGCGTCTGGATGGCGGGGCGGTCCTGTCCGCCGCCCGCGCCGCAGGGGGTGGGCTGGACGGCGTCGGGGTCAATCTGAGCGCCGCCCGACTGGCGCTCGGCGGCCGTGGCGCGGCGGTCGAGGCCGAAGGACCGGTCTCCCTGTCGGCGGACCGGCTGGACTGGGACGACCTCAGCCTGACCGCCGTCCGCGGCGCCGCGGATTTCGACCTCGTCTCCGACGGGGGCCTTCGCCTCAATGCGAGCGGAGGCTTCAGGGCCGCCCGCGGCGCCTGGCCTCTGTTCGGACCGCCCGCCGGCGACGACCTGCCCGAACTGGCGGGGATGAAGCGCGCCCTCTCGGCTTTCGCGGTCGACGCTCCCGCCTTCCAGCTGAGCACGGGGCATTCGGGGACGCGCCTGATCCTGTCTCGACCGGTCACACTGCGCCCGGTCAATGGAGGGCTGCTCACCCTCAGCCCGGTCGCGACGCCGATCTTCGCGGCCCCGCAGGGCCAGGCGGGCGGCGGCGCCCTGTCGCTGACGGCGAGTCGGGGGGAGGGCCTGCCCGAGGCCGCCTTCGACATTCCCGCCTGGCGGCTGACCCCCTCCGGCTTCACAGCTGTGCTGGACGGAAGGGCCGCCCTGGATTTCGGTCTGGCCCGGGGGATCGCGCTCCAGACGCGTGGCGAGCTCGCCTCGTCCGGGGGTCGGCTCACCTACGTCGCCGCCCGCTGCATACCGCTCACCGTCGAACGTCTCGAACTGGATGAGAACGATGTCGCCGGGATCGCGGGCGAGATCTGTCCGGTCGACCGCCCGCTGGTCAGCGTCGCGGACGGGCGCTGGCGGGCGGAGGGGCTCATGCGCAGCCTCGACGCCTCCGCTCCTTTCCTCGCCCTGGATTTTAGGGACGCCGAAGGCGGCTTCACCGCCACGGGCGGTCCGGGCGGCCTGGGGCTGGAGGCGCGCGTCGACCGGGCGACGGTCGAGGACGCCACCACGCCGTTGCGCTTCCATCCCCTGACCGCGGCGGGCTCCGCCCGGCTGGCTGACGAGGACTGGACCGGCGCCTTCGACCTTGATCGCGGCGGCTTGAGGCTCGGCCGCCTGACCCTGGCTCATGACGGCCAGGCCGGCGCAGGCGGGCTGACCATCGACGCCCCGTCCATCACCTTCGCCGGGGGCGGGCTGCAGCCCGCCGACCTCAGCCCCATGGCGGCGTTCGTCGGCTCGCCGGCGACCGGCTCCGTCGCCTTCGAGGGCCGCGTCGACTGGCGCGCGGAGGCGGAAGGGACCAGTTCGGGCCGGCTGATCATCCCCGGCCTCGACTTCACCAGTCCCGCCGGCCCCGTGAAGGGCCTGCGAGGGACGGTCGACTTCACCAATCTGGCTCCGCTGACTGCGGCGCCGGGCCAGCGGCTGACCGCCGATCTCCTGGAATCAGCCGTCCCCCTGACCGACATCGCCCTGACCTTCGGCCTGGACAAGGCCGCGGTGACGATCGAGGCCGGCGACCTGACCGTCGGAGGCGGGCGCATCCGGGTCGAGCCGTTCGCCGTTCCGCTAGATCCCGCCCAGCCGATCACGGGCGTCATCGTGCTGGAGAATGTCCAGCTGGGTCAGGTGATCGCGGGCGCCGGCTTTGGCGAAAAGGTCAATCTCGACGCGGTGGTCTCCGGCCGTCTGCCCTTCACCTCCGACCGGGTGAACGGCGTCCGCATCTCCGGCGGGTCGCTGGCTGCGGTGCAGCCCGGACGGCTGTCGATCGCGCGCGAAGCGCTCAGCGGTCTCGAGGCGGGCGGCGGCGGCGAGGCGGTTCCTCCCGGCGTCGTCGAGGATCTGGCCTATCAGGCGATGGAAAACCTGTCGTTCGACATCCTCTCGGCCGAGGTCAACAGCCTCGACGAGGGGCGGATCGGCGTGCTGTTCCGCATCCGCGGCCGCCACGATCCACCCCAGCATCAGGAGCTGAGAATTCCACTCGCCGAGTTCATCAGCCGTGAATTCCTCAACCGCCCCCTCGACCTGCCCTCGGGGACGGGAATCGACCTGACGCTGGACACGACCCTGAATCTCAACCAGCTGGTCGGCGATCTGCTGGAGCTGAACCGCGCCCGCGGCGGCCGCCCGTCGGCGCCCTCGTCGACTACGCCCTGATCAGGCCACCTTCGCCGTTCAGAACCCATTCACCCTCCAGAGCGTTAGATCGCTGCGGATTGAAGACCGGAGACCACGCCTCATGACCCGGACGCGCACCAGCCTCGCCCTGCTCGGCCTCATCGCCGCCGTTGGAGCCGGCGCCTGCACGCCCACGGTTCGGCTGCAGGTCGACCCGATCCAGATCTACGCGAAACTCGACGCCGATGTTCGCGTGCGCCTCGACAAGGAGCTTCAGGACCTCCTCGTCGAAAACCCCAACCTGTTCTGATGCGAAAGTTGCCCGAGATGTCATTCCGCAAGCTCTTCGTCGTGACGGCGGCCATCATGGCCCTCGGCGTGGCCGCGGGCGCGGCCCTGGCCCAGACCCCGGCCCAGAAGGCGACGATCGACGCCGCCAAGGCGCAGGGGACTGTGGGCGAACAGGCCGACGGCTACCTCGGCTTCCGCGTCCCCTCTTCCGACGCCGCCCTGACCGAGGCTGTCCAGGTCACCAACGCCGCCCGTCGCGAGGCCTATGCCCGCAGCGCCCAGGCCGCCGGCGACGGCGCCACGGCCGAGGCCGCCGCGGCGCGCATGTTCCAGACCCAGCTCCTGCCGCGCATCAGCACCGGCCAGTGGTACCGCAACGCCCAGGGCCAGTGGGTCCAGCGCTGATCCCGCCCCGGCGGCGAAGCCTTCCGCGGCTTCTGCTCAGGCTTCTCCTGTTTGTTGTGGTTGCTGCGGCCGCGACCTGGGGCGTGACCCTCGCCTGGTCCGCCATCGGCGGCGGCCCTCTGGGCGTCCACGGCCTAATCGCCCTTTCCCTCGGTGTTGCGGGCACGGCGGCCCTGACCTGGGCCCTGATGGCCCTGGCCTTCAAGTCCAGCCGGGAAGGCTGGGACGACCGAGCGGATCAGCCCGGAGACATCGGCGGCGAGTCCGACAAGCCTTGAGCCGTCGCGCCTCCCGCGCGATAGGTCGCGAATGACCGACGCAGCAAAGCCCTCCGAGATCACCTACGCCGGCTATCTGGCGCTCGATGACCTGCTCGCCGCCCAGCATCCGCTGTCGACCGAGCATGACGAAATGCTGTTCGTCATCATTCACCAGACCAAGGAACTGTGGCTCAAACAGATCCTGCATGAGGTCACCCTGGCCCAGACCCTGGTCCGCGCCGGCGATCTGGTGCCGGCCTACAAGAGTCTGGCGCGCGTCAGCCGCATCCAGGCGGTCATGACCATGAGCTGGGACATCCTGGCCACCATGACGCCGGCCGATTATCTGCGTTTCCGCGGCGTGCTGGGCTCATCGTCCGGCTTCCAGAGCGACCAGTTCCGGCGCTTCGAATACATGCTGGGGCTCAAGGACGATCGCTTCCTCCGCTTCCACGAGGGCCGGCCCGAAGCCCATGCCGCCCTCAGCGCCGCCCTCGCTGCGCCGAGCTTCTATGACGATGTCCTGGCCCGGCTGGCGGCGGCCGGCCTGCCGGTGCCGGCCGAGGTGTTGAACCGCGACGTCAGCCGGCCGTACGAGCCCTCGGAAGGCGTCGAGAACGCCTGGCTCGAGGTCTACCGCGACACCGCCCGCTGGTGGCCCTTCTACCAACTGGCGGAAAAGCTGGTCGATCTGGACGACGCCCTGCTGACCTGGCGGCACAAACACGTCGTCACCGTCGAACGCATCATCGGCCGCCGCCGCGGCACAGGCGGCACCGAGGGCGTCGCCTATCTGACCGAGACCCTTCAGCGCCGCTGCTTCCCGGAGCTGTGGTCGTTGCGGACAAAACTGTAACGGCCACGCTGAAACCTTTTCAGGCCCGCCCGCGCTCTCCTGTCTCCTCCCGGAAACAGAGAAAGGCCCGGCCATGACCACGCCCAACCATCACGACATCCACGTTCTGAACAGCCTGATCGAAACCACCATCGACAGCGCCGACGGCTATCGCGAGGCCGCGAAGGAAACGGACAAGCCCAACTATCGCGCCCTGTTCGAGGCCCGCAGCTTCGAGCGCCAGCAGGTGGCCGCCGATCTTCAGGGCACGGTCCGCAACCTCGGCGGCGAACCTGAGGACGACGGCACCATCCTGGCCAAGGCCCACCGCGCCTTCCTCGACGTCAAACACGCCCTGCTGCGCGACGAGCAGGCGGTGGTGAACTCCGTCGAGAACGGCGAGGACTTCATCAAGGGCAAGTTCGAGACTGCGCTTGAGGATTCCGACGTTTCCTCGACCACGCGCGAAGCCATCCGCCGGGCCTATGCCACCGTGAAGGACGGCCATGACCAGATGCGCGACCTCAAGCACAGCCTGGAAGGCCAGAAGGACGCGGGCGGACGGCTGTATCCGCAGTAGGCCGGTCCGCCACCGATGAAAAAGGCCCCGGTCTCCTGACCGGGGCCTTCGTCATTTCAGCAGTTTGAAGCGGCTTACGCTTCGGTCTCGTCGGCCTTCTGGGCGGAGCCGGTTTCCGGGACCACGACGCCCTTGACCGGGCGGATCGTCTGCTTTTCGGCGATCCGGGCGGACTTGCCGCGACGGTCGCGCAGGTAATAGAGCTTGGCGCGCCGGACTACGCCGCGGCGCTTGACCTCGATGGCGTCGATGTTCGGCGACAGGATCGGGAAGACCCGCTCCACGCCTTCGCCGAAGGAGATCTTCCGGACGGTGAAATTCTCGTTCACGCCGCCGCCGGCGCGGGCGATGCAGACGCCCTCGAAGGCCTGGATGCGTTCGCGCTCGCCTTCCTTGATCTTGACCATGACGCGCAGGGTGTCGCCGGGCTGGAAGTCCGGGATGGCGCGCTTCTCAACGAGGCGGGCTTTTTCTTCGGCTTCGATCGTCTGCAGGATGTTCATTCTATTCTCCTCGAGCTTTTGCGCTCTTTACCTGTGATTTGGCGGGCCCTGGTCCCGCATTGGTCTTGTCCGGATAAGCCGCCCAGAGGTCTGGCCGGCGTTCCCGGGTCGTCAATCGCCGCTGCTCTTCGCGCCATGCGGCGACCTTTTTATGGTCTCCGGACAGCAGAACCTCGGGTATCTCCAGCCCCTCGAACGTCCGCGGTCGCGTGTACTGCGGATGCTCCAGAAGGCCGTCCTCGAAACTCTCGCTACTGAGACTGTCCGCCTGGCCGAGGACGCCGGGCAGCAGTCTTACGCACGCCTCGATGACCACCATGGCCGCCGCCTCGCCGCCGGCGAGCACCGCGTCCCCGACGGAGACCTCCTCGAACCCGCGCGCGTCGAGCACGCGCTGGTCCACCCCCTCGAACCGGCCGCAGAGGACGGTGATCCCGTCCGCCCGAGCCCATTCCTTGACGCGCGCCTGGGTCAGGGGCCGACCCCGGGCGCTCATGTACAAAAGCGGCCGGGGCGGGCCGGAAACGCTGTCGAGCGCCCTGGCCACCACGTCCGCTTTCAACACGGCTCCCGGCCCGCCACCCGCGGGGGTGTCGTCCAGGAAGCCGCGCGTATCTGTGGAAAAGGCCCGGATGTCAACCGTATCAAGGCTCCAGAGCCCGCGCTCGCGCCACGCCGAGCCGATCAGCGAGACGCCGAGGGGGCCCGGAAACGCCTCGGGGAACATGGTCAGGACGGTGGCGGTGAAGGGGGGGCGGGGGGTCATGGCGGGGTTCGTAGCGCGAGAAGGGTCGAGGGGCGAGGGGTCAGGGCGAAGGGACCGGGCCAATTCCTTACTCGACCCTCGCCTCTCGACCCTCGACCCTAACAATGCTGCCCCGCCGCCCAACCCGACGACCAGGCCCACTGGAAATTGTAGCCGCCGAGCCAGCCGGTGACGTCGGCGGCCTCGCCGATGACGTAGAGGCCGGGGACGGACCGGGCCTCCATGGTCTGCTGGTCCAGCTGGTCGACAGCCACGCCGCCCAGGGTGACCTCGGCGGTGCGGTAGCCTTCGGAGCCGACGGGCTTGACGGTCCAGGCGTTCACGGCGGCGTCGAGGCGGCGCAGGGTCTTGTCGCCGACCTCGGCCAGCTTGCCCTTGACGCCTTCGCGGTCGCAGACGCTTTCGGCGAGGCGGCGGGGGATCAGATGGCCCAGCGCCGTGTGCACCATCTGTTTGCCGTTCTCCTCCTTGGCGGCCTTGAGGCGGGCGTAGAGGTCCTCGCCGGGGGCCATGGCGACGGTGATGGCCTCGCCCTCGCGCCAGTAGCTCGAAATCTGGAGGATGGCGGGGCCGCTCAGGCCGCGATGGGTGAACAGCATGGCCTCGGCGAAGCTTGCCTGTGGCCTATCGCCCTTCGGGCTACTTGAGGCCGTCCCGCCGCCCTTCACCACGGCGTCCACGGCGACGCCGGCGAGGGGTTTGAGGGTCTCCAGCAGGCCGGCCTCGAAGGTCAGGGGGACCAGGGCCGGGCGGGTGTCGGTGACGCGCAGGCCGAACTGGCGGGCCGTGTCATAGGCCCAGCCGGTGGCACCCATTTTCGGGATCGACTTGCCGCCGGTGGCGAGGACCAGCGACCGGCTGCGGACCACGGAGCCGTCCGACAGGGCGGCCTCATAGCCGTCGGCGACGCGGTCGACCCGCTCGACCGAGACGCCCAGCGACAGGACCACGCCCGCCGCCCGCAGGTCGTCGGTCAGCATGCGGATGATCTGTTTGGCCGAGTCATCGCAGAACAGCTGGCCGAGGGTCTTCTCGTGCCAGGCGATGCCGGCGCGGTCGACGCGTTTGACGAAGTCGTGCTGGCTGAACCGCTTCAGGGCCGAGGTGGCGAACCGCGGGTTCTCGCCGAGGAAATTGGCGGGGCCGGTCCCGGTGTTGGTGAAGTTGCAGCGCCCGCCGCCGGAGATGCGGATCTTCTCGCCCGGGGCCCGGGCGTGGTCGATCAGCCGCACCGAGCGCCCGCGCCGCCCGGCCTCGATGGCGCACATCATCCCGGCCGCGCCGGCGCCGACGATCAGGACATCGATGGTCTGGGGGGTCATGCGGCGGGCCTTAGCACGAGGGGCGCGGGGCGCGGGAGTACACTGTGAAGCGGAGAAAAAGTTGCGGCGGTTTCGGGCGCGGGTCGGGGCAGCGTCAATATGCTGGCAATCCGCTTCGGCCTGGGGCGGTCGGGCGGGGTTTCAGGGCGTCGATGTCAAAGACCGGTCAGGCGGGGCGGGCATTCAGCCGCCCCGGACCGCATTATACCCCGGGGCGGGGGCATGGTGGGGAAGCGGCGGTCTGCGGCGGCGGATCGCGGCGGAGCCGGGGGTCGAAAGGGCGCCTTCGGGGGTCGGGAGGGGCGGGATTATACGGGGCGGGAATACACTGTTGCGGCGCCCCATCCCCCTCTTGCTATCGTCATTCCGGGCGAGCGCAGCGAGACCCGGAACCCAGCGGCGCGCGATAGCGCGAACCTGCCGAGAGCGCGGTGGTTGCGAACGAGGGCCCCTTGCGACCGCCAGGATTTCGCCGCCGTCGCGGCGCCGCTGGGTTCCGGGTCTCCGAGGCGCTGCGCGCCTCTCCGCCCGGAATGACGATAGCTTTGAGAGTGGGGGCGCCCCGCTGTGGTTAAAAAGAACAAATCACGAACGTTCCGATTGACTCCGCCCGCCGCGCGCGGCTGGATCATCGCGGGTCGGCGGTGACAGAGTGAGGATGCGAGATGACGGCCGACGACCCGACTGCCCGCCTGCTGGAGGCCCTGGAGGGCCTCGACCTGACCAGCGCCGACGGCCGCGCCGGCATCAGCACCCTGCTGTCCGAGATCGAGCGCGCCTGCCCCGGCGCCATCCTGCGCCAGGCGGCGCGGATCGAGCTGCGGGCGGTGGGGTGGGCGACTAGCCCTGCGAACGTCAGCGCGCGCGCTGATCGAAAAGCCTCGTGACGTGATCCAAGAGGCGCGCCCAGAAGGTCTGTGGAGCCATCAGCTGCGGTGTCGCCGAGACTTGGTCTTCGAGTCGGCGAACGTCGAAACTAGGGTCGCCTCGCTCTGTTGCAGGATAATGCGTGCAAGGGTGGCGCGATTGATATTTCAGGAGTGCGCTCGGGACGACGGTTCCCAAGTTTCCATCATACTCCAAATATGCGCTCTCGACTGGACCTCCGTGCCAAGGAGTCACCAATTGCATGACCAGACCGACGGCGGTGGAAGCAAGGACTCCGTTCGGCCAGACGACCTGAGGCTTTCCGCCAGCCGCCCCATAGTTCGCGCCCTCACGCTCCAGAGCTTCGTCGGTGACAACGTGCAGGCATCTAAGGCACGGTGTTCCGGGCGAGGACAGGACTACCTGCCCCGCGATGAGGTGCCGGCCAGCCTCGCCGTGAACGTCCATTCCCATGTCGATGTACGGAATGAGATAACGGCGGCAAAAGGCGTCCAGCTCATCCTTTGCGCGGACCGAATCAAGGCCTCCAACGATCACGTCGCAGCGCTTCAGGTCGTCGGTGGCGAATTGCCAGTCTTTCTGATGCACCGTCACCTTGGCGTCGGGTCGCACAGCCTTGATCAGCCGCCGCGCGATTTCGACTTTGGGAGTCGCGTTCTCGACGTCGGCCCAGGTTCCGCCGACGAGCCGGTTGAGATTGGTGTCTTCGATGACATCGTCGTCAGCAAGGACAAACGAGCCGATCCCGACATGAGCGAGCTGTTGGCCAACGTGCGAACCCCCACCGCCCAAACCGACAATCCCGATTACCAAATTCTCCAGCACTGCATCGCTGTCAGGTCCGAGAAAGCTTTGTCGATCAAGCCAGTTCATTCCTGCCTCCCAAACTTCCTGTAGGGTGCGCCGACTTGAACGAACTCAGCCACGTAGAAACTCCGTTCGTTTGGCCCCAGCCAAAGCATTCCGGTCGCCGAGTCATCGCTCAGCACCAGCATGCCGTGAGGCATCTTGGGCACCGTGTGGAAGAACCCGGGAACAAACTCGCTTCCGCTGCGCAGATCGGTCCCGCTGAACCCGGGTGTTCCCAATCCGCCGTGACTGTGAATGTGTAGAAGCGTCGACCGCGGCTGATAGGCCAACTCAAGACCCTTGCGCATCGCTGTCCCGCCGATCTTCACGCCCACGGTTGGGTCCGGCACGTAGTCCTCATCCGCAACGGGACAGTAGGTACGTGCCAAGAGCAGCAGACCGTCTTCGAGTCGGGTCACTCCGGCAGTTAGGAAGCCCACGCGTTCCAAGGCGAAGGCGTGCGGCCGATGAAGGTCCCGCCGAATTTCTTCGAGCTGCTGCCGGGGGATCTTTACGCGCGCCTTCATTGGAAGGCTCGTAGATGGTTAGCTAGAATTTCGATCCAAGGGAGCGTGTTCGGCACGCCCTGCCAAGAGCACGCATGCCATGTGCGGCCGAAGATGCCGAAGGTCTTCCAGTTCTTCGCATTCGCGGCCGTGACCGGCTCCGACAGAAACAGTCGACTATTGTAGCTGTCCCTGTCGCGCGGCCACAGGAGGAGGTCCCGTGTGGCCGTTTCCTTCCCGACGCGAAATTCGACGTCGGGAAGGAAAGCGACCGCCTGTCCGCCCTCGGTCCAGATCTCGGCTGCGGGAGCGAGTTCCCGCAGCCGTTGCAGTTCAGTGTCGGCGTTCCCCATTAGGACGACTGCCCGCAGGGCGGATGGGAAACGAAGTGCATGCCATCCCGGACCTTGATCCGGCGGTCACTGGCGATCTCGTCGAATCCGTGGGGCTTCACCAAATCCAGCTGGTAGCCATCCGGCACCCCGAAGATCGGGACCAGTTCGGCGCCGGTGTAAACACGACGTTCCAGGTCGAACGGATCGTCCCTGTAGTAAACGGTGACTGACCGCTTGCCCGTCCGGAATTCTTCCGCCCCTCTCGCTTCGAGGTCGATAACCGCCCCCTCTTCGAGGACTTCGTCTCCTTCGTCTTCCCGCTCCAGGTACAGGACCTTGTTGGGCGGCGTGCCGACGATGTCGCGCAGCTCGGTTTCGGTGATCGAGGCCGAGCCCCAAGCGTACCCGATCTCATCCACTGTGAAGTTGAATGAGCGGTCCGATTCAAACGCCCGGAAATCCTCGCGGCCCGGTTCGCCGAGATCGACCTCAACATCCAGCCCGATCGCCTTGGAACCGGGGCGGGTCAGCTGGATCAGCACATGGTCACTGGCGGGTGACAAGCCCGCCAATTGAAGGATGTCGCGCCCTTCCTCGATTTGGTCACGCGTCTCAAACGGCTGGCCGTTCACGACGAGGCGATAGGTCTTCTTGCCGTTGTCGGCCATGTCCACTTCCTTCTTTGCGGGACTGTTACGAATTGTCGGTGTCACGACCGTCGGGTTCGGTCGCGACGCCCTTGAACTTCCCGGAGGACTGCTTGACCTCCATGAAGTGGCCGGTGCGCTCATCGCGCTTCTGGTAGAGGCCGTCGTCACGCTCGAACTGCGTCCGTCCGGTCACCGATCCGCGACGGAAGCCGTCGCCAGTGTTCTTAGCCATGTCCGAAATCTCCCTGCTTGACGGTCGTCGCCGTCCGTGATTCCATGTCTCACGCAAGAGACGTCTCGTTAATGAGGCGCTGCGTCTTACAAGAGAGACAGTACGGTCTCCGGGATGCGCCGTCAATACGGGACGCGACCGGACCGGGAGCCTGAATGACAATTTCGATAGAACAGCTGGGCAAGCTGATGCTCGCCAAGCGCGGAAGCCGTGGGGTTCGCGCAGCCGCCGAAGAGGTAAATATCAGTTCTGCAACATTTTCTCGTGTCGAGAACGGGCACATGCCCGACCTCGAAACGTTCGCCAAAATATGCAAATGGATCGATCGGGCACCCGGAGAATTCTTGGGATTTGAAGGGGCCGCAGACGCGTCAGGCCCCCGCGGCGCACAGGTCCATTTGCGAAAGAAGACTACGGTAAGTCCCGAAACGGCCGAATCACTTGGCGCTCTGATTCTCAAAGCTCAGACAGCCGCTCAGGTCCGAAACCGGCTTCTAGGATAGTCGATGCGTCACGGGTTCAAGGCCGAAGCCGAACGGAGGGCGATGGCCGCAAGAGAGCAACTGGGTGTCGGGCCCATGGATCCCATAGATCCATGGGCTTACGCTGAGATGCTTGGTGTGATCGTGCTATCCTTCAACGATCTCGGGCTAGATCAAAAGCACGCCGATCAGCTTCTCCAGAAGGATCCGGAGAGCTGGTCAGGACTTACCCTCAAAGAGGGCGCGCGGCATTTCGTGCTGGTGAATCCAGTCCATACTCAGGCCCGACAAGTAAGCACCATGATGCACGAAATCGCGCACATTGCGCTCACCCACGTCCCCAAACAGGTCGATATCTCAGCGACGGGTCTGATGCTTCTCAGCGATTATCCCGCCGAACAGGAAGAAGAGGCCGACTGGCTGGCGGCCGCCGTTCTCCTGCCCCGAGAGGCCCTTTGTCATTACCGCCGGCTCGGTTGGACTGGCGGTCAGATCTGCAGCCACTTCGGCGTGAGCACTCAGCTTTGCGATTGGCGGCTCCGCATGACCGGAGTCGATGTTCAGATGCGGCGGGCCAAACGCGCCTAGTGCGCCTCGTCCCAATTCCCCGCCGCTCTCGCCTCCACCACCAGCGGCACCGTCAGCGCCACGGCCGGTTCCGCCGCGCCCTCCATGGTGCGCTTGATCACCGCGATGGCGCGCTCGGCCTCGGCTTCGGGGGCCTCGAAGACCAGTTCGTCGTGGACCTGGAGCAGCATCTTCGTTGACAGGCCGGCCTCAACCAGCGCCCCCGGCATCCGCATCATGGCGCGGCGGATGATGTCGGCGGCGGCGCCCTGGATGGGGGCGTTGATGGCGGCGCGTTCGCCGAACTGGCGCTCGGCTCCTGATTTCGAATGGATGGCGGGGATGTGGATGCGGCGGCCGAAGACGGTCGAGACCATGCCGGTCTCGCGCACCTGGGCTTTCGTGGCGTCCATGTATGTGCGGATGCCGGGGAAGCGCTCGAAATAGGTCTTGATGTAGGCGCCGGCCTCGCCCTGGTCGATGTTCAGCTGGGCGGCCAGGCCGAAGGCGCTGATGCCGTAGACGATGCCGAAATTGATCGCCTTGGCGCGGCGGCGGGTCTCGGGGTCCATCTGGTCGACGGGGACGCCGAACATCTCGCTGGCCGTGGCGGTGTGGATGTCGATGCCGGCGGCGAAGGCGCGCTTGAGCTCGGGGATGTCGCCGATATGGGCCAGCAGGCGCAGCTCGATCTGGCTGTAGTCGGCGCTGATCAGGACATGGCCGGGGGCGGCGATGAAGGCCTGGCGGATCTGGCGGCCGGTCTCGGTGCGGATCGG
>SCVB01000032.1 GCA_004296955.1 Brevundimonas sp. | reverse complement strand
ATTCGCGCCGCGCGCCGAATCCGTTCGAGGTCGCCCATCGAGGTGCCGCCGAACTTCATCACCAGTCGCGTGGTGTCGGATCGTGAAGAATCGGGCCGCGTCATCGTGGCGTTCCGCCCCCTGCTTGCGTGAAAGGGCGCGAAGGTTCATCCCTCGCGCCATGACCGCTTCTAGCGACGCCGCACCGTCTCGCCTACCCCGCGAAGGGCATGGTTTTCCGCAAAATTCGTCCGAAGGCGCATTTGGCGCATCGATCGACCCGGCCGACGTGGCCCGCTTCTCGGCCCAGGCGGCCGAATGGTGGGATGCGCACGGGCCGTTCGCGCCCCTGCACCGGTTCAATCCGGCCCGTCTGGCGCTGATCCGCGAGCAGCTTTGTACCCGTCTGGGGCGGGATTCGAAGGCGCGTCGCCCGTTCGAGGGGCTGACGCTTCTGGACGTCGGCTGCGGCGGCGGGCTGATCGCCGAACCGATGCGGCGGATGGGCTTTGCCGTAACCGCCATCGACGCCTCGTCCGAGAATATCGGCACGGCGCGGGCCCACGCCGAGATGGTCGGGCTGGACATCGCCTATCGCGCCGCGACGGTTGAACAGATCGAGGCCGAGGGGGCGGGGCCGTTCGACGTGGTCCTGACCATGGAGGTGATCGAGCATGTCGCCGACCCTGAGGGCTTCGTCCGCGCCTGTTCGCGCCTGGTCCGGCCGGGCGGGGTGATGATGGTCGCCACCCTGAACCGCACGCTGAAGTCCCTGGCCCTGGGCAAGGTGGCGGCGGAGTACATCCTGCGCTGGGTGCCGGCGGGCACGCACGACTGGCGACAGTTCCTGAAGCCCGACGAGATCCGGGCGATGCTGGCGGCCGAGGCTGTGGCGGTCGAGGGGCCTTACGGCCTGAACTACGATCCTCTGACCGACCGCTGGAGCCAGAGCGACGATGCGGGCATCAACTATATGATGGTGGCGACGCGGGCGGCCTAGCGGTTCTCCCTCCCCCTGCGGGGGAGGGGCGTCGCGCAGCGACGGGGTGGGGGCGGCCAGGCGGGGGCGCACCGATCTGAATCAAGTCAGGTCTGCGATGTGTCGCCCTGCCGCTCCCACCCGGCTCCGGCTACGCCTCCGCCCCCCTCCCCCGCAGGGGGAGGGAGAGGTGTTGTGTCACACCGCCTTGGCGCGGCTCCGCGTCCAGGCGTAGAGGGCGAACACCGCGACGGCGAAGCCGATGATCCCCGCCAGCATGGCCGGCCAGGCCGAACCCTCGGGCAGCATGGCGAACGGCGCGTCGTCGCGCGTGGCCACGATCACCCCGGCGGTGAAGACGCCGAACAGGCTCTCGCCGACGATCAGGCCCGAGGCCAGCAGCACCCCCATGCGGCGCGCCACGTCGGCGTAACGGGTGCTGGAGACCGCCTTGTCGTAGATCCAGCCGCAGACGGCGCCGATGACCAGCATGGTCGTGACGGCGGCGGGCAGATAGAAGCCGATGCCGACGGCGAGCGGCGGCAGTTTCACCTTGCCCTTGGTGGCCCTGGACACGACGGCGTCCAGCACGATGATGATCACGCCGATCACCGCGCCCAAGCCGATCAGGTCCCAGCGCAGATCGCCGCCGATGACGCCGCGCGCCAGGGCCGAGATCAGGGTGGCCTGGGGCGCCGCCAGGGTCTTGGCGCCCTCGACGATGGCGGGCGGCCCGCCCTC
>SCVB01000001.1 GCA_004296955.1 Brevundimonas sp. | reverse complement strand
CCGCGCCCTCGGCCGGGGCGGCCGTGGCTGCGCCGGGCTGGCGGGCCGGATCCGGGGCCGGAATGGCCATGCCGGCCGAGCCCTGGGTCCGCAGCCAGGCGATCAGATTGACGCGGGTGGCGGTGTCGCGGATGCCGGCGAAGGACATCTTGGTGCCCGGCACATGCCGGCCCGGAGCGGTGATGAACAGGTCCAGCTCATCGAGCGTCCAGGTCGGGTTGGTGCCGGCGTGGGCCTTCATGGCGTCGGAATAGGTGAATCCGGCGTGGCTGGCCGTGGGGCGGCCGGCGATTCCGTTCAGGTTGGGACCGATGCCGTTGGGACCGCCCGCGTCGATGGTGTGGCAGGACTTGCAGCGCGCAAAGGCGGCCTCGCCGGCGGCCAGGTCGGCGATCGGCAGGACCGTGCCCCAGTCGGGCGGCAGGACGACCTCGGCGGCTCCGCCGGCGGCCTCTTCCGGCGCATTGACCAGATAGCCCATCTTTTCAGGGGCTTCGTTGTGATAAATGAAGGCCGTGCCCTCGCGCACCACCAGAATCACGAAGACGGTCGCCAAACCGGCGCCGAGAATCTTGTTCCACTTCAGATCGCCGCTCATGCGCGTCGTCTCATCCCGTATCTGGGCCCCGCGTCAGGCGCGTCGGGGCGAATTCTTGCGTGGGCGTCTCTTACACGCTAGCGCGGCCTTCGCAACCGGCTCAGGACGGTCTGAGCGTCGCAGGTGTGACCTGCTTGGGATTTGAACGTGAACCCGCTGATCCTGATTCCGGCCCGAATGGCCGCCACACGCCTTCCGGACAAGCCTCTGGCTGATATCGGGGGCGTGCCGATGATCGTTCGCGCCTGGCGTCAGGCCGTGCTTTCCGGCCTGCCGGTCGCGGTCGCCGCCGGCGATCCGGAGATCGTCGCCGCCATTGAGTCGGCCGGCGGGGTCGCCGTCCTGACCGATCCGGACCTGCCGTCGGGCTCCGACCGCATCCGCGCCGCGCTGGAGTCGATCGATCCGGACGGCCGGCATGACGCCGTGATCAACCTGCAGGGCGACATGCCCTTCGCCGATCCAGGCCTGGCCCTGGCCTGCGCCGCCCTGCTGCATGGCGAGCCGGCCTGCGACATCGCCACCCTCATCGCGCCCGAAGCGGACACGTCCGACCGCGCCAATCCCGACGTGGTCAAGGCGGTGGTGGCGATGGAAGCGGGCGAGCGCCACGGCCGCGCCCTCTATTTCACTCGCTCGACCCTGTACGGCGACGCCCCTGTCTGGCGGCACATCGGCCTGTACGGCTACCGCCGCGCCGCGCTCGAACGATTCTGCGCCGCCCCGCCGTCCCCGCTCGAACGCCGCGAAAAGCTGGAACAGCTCCGCGCGCTGGAGATGGGTCTGCAGATCTGGGCCGCCGTCATCGACGAAGCCCCGCTGTCGGTCGACAACCCGGACGACTTGGCGGCGGCGCGGGCCTTGGCCGATTAGCGACCCGGCGAAGCCGGAACCAGAGCATTCGCCCTCAGGTCAGAAGGTTCATCACAACGAACACAACGAATTCACAATGGGCACAACGGGAGAGGAGCCAGTCACAATCCACGTCGTGTTCGTTGTGAATTCGTTGTGTTCGTTGTGATGAACCTGCCAGCGCTTGAACGAGGTTGGGTCGAATGACGCCCGGCTTCGCCGGGAAGCGGCATCAGACCTCAAACCCTTCCACCCACGCCTGCAGCAGCGTTCTGGCGATCGCGATCTTCGGCGGGGCCTTGATCGACGGATGCGTCCCCTCGAGGCAGGCCCGAGCCTCGGCCCGCGTCAGCCAGGCCACCGCTTCCAGCTCGGTCTGATCCGGCGTCGCCTCGCCGGAATCGACCTCGCAGACCAGGCCGATCATCAACTGCGACGGGAACGGCCACGGCTGGCTGGAGTGATAGCGCACCGCCGTCACCGTCAGTCCGGCCTCTTCCTCGATCTCGCGGGCGCAGGCCGCCTCGATGGTCTCGCCGGGCTCAAGGAATCCCGCCAGCGCCGACATCCGCCCCTCGGGCCAGGCCGCCTGCCGGCCCAGCAGGCAGACCGGCTCGGCCCCGCCCTTGTAGATCGCCAGCATGATGGTCACCGGGTCCACGCGCGGGAAATGCTCGACGCCGCAGGCCGGGCAGATCCGCTTCCAGCCGCCGGACCCGTTCTCGCTCTCCACCCCGCAGGCGGCGCAGAAGCCGTGCCGCCGCCGCCAGTCGAACAGCGACTTGGCCGTCCCCGCCATGGCCGCATCGGATCCCGGCAGCAGCGCCGCCGCCTCGCGCATCTCGTGAAACGCCCCCAGCCCGGCCAGCGGCCCGGCCGCCGGATCCGCCGACCCCTCGACCTCCACCGCGAAACACGGCGCGCCCTGCCACAGGCCCAGGAACAGCTCCCGGTCCGGGACCACCGCCCGCGCATGGGTCAGCGCCAGCCAGGCCAGCCGCGGCTCCGCGCCGGTCTCGATCAGCGGCCGCCCCTCCCACAGCACCATGGCCACGGCCTCGGGATTGGCGGCCTGTTCGGCCAGCCAGTCCGCATCGTCCCGCCGATCCCCCGCCCGATCGAGCGGATTGCCGGCGAAGGTGTTCAGATCGGGGAGGGGCATGAGGCTTTCACTACCCCAAGCCCTGCGCCATTGTCGTCAGCGGAGGGGGGCTGAATGCGATTTTCGATCTGGCTGACGACGTTTGCGACCAACACGATCCTGATCGTCCTGTTGGTCAGCAGTTTTTGGGAGCCGTTCGGTGTTCCGCTGGCGATTCAGCTGCCTGTTGTCTTTGTCATCTACGCGGCGCTCAACCTTTTGTGCTTCCGATGTCCCGTGTGCCGGACGTTCACTTTCGGCTGGTGGATTGCCGGCGACGGCGTGTTTTCGCTCTATTTCTCCGCACCCTTCGCAAATCCTGGCCGATGCAACCGCTGCGGCCTGAGTTTTCATCGACATACGTTCGGAGACGACCTGAAGGACCTTCGACGTCGCTGGCGTCTGGACAATCCCTGATCTTGATCTTGCCGCTCTGAACCGCGATATAGGCCTCGGAGATCGCGGGCGAAGGCTTCGCCAACCTGGTCAGGGCCGGAAGGCAGCAGCCACAACGAATTCCCCTTCGGGTCGCGGTCTCCACTTCCTTCATTGGTGCGCTAACGCTCGCGACGCGGTCGCTCGCTGCTTGAGCGCGGTTTCGTCACCCTCCGGCTTGACCGGAGGGTCGCGACGCGGTCGCTCGCTGCTTGAGCGCGCGCGGAACCGCCGTCCGGGCCATTCGCTCTTCCCGCTCAACCCTTCAGGAGCGGACATGAGCATTCTCGGCAATATCCTCGGCAAGATCTTCAAACGGCGCGAGGCCGCGGCGCCCGCCCCATCGCCTGCGCCGACTGCGGCGCCCGCGCCTGCCCCGACGGCCGCGCCCGCCGCCGCCCAGCCCGTCGACGTCGACGGCATCCTCGACTTCATGAACGAGCAGCGCGACCAGAAGCTGAACTGGCGCACCTCCATCGTCGACCTGATGAAGCTGACCGGGATGGACAGCACCCTCGCCGAGCGCAAGGAACTGGCCAATGAGCTCGGCTATACCGGCGACACCTCCGACACGGCCGCGATGAATATCTGGCTGCACAAGCAGGTGATCGCGCGCATCCGGGCCGACGGCGGTCAGATTCGCGACCTGACCGACTGATCCCGGTCATCCCCGCGAAAGCGGTTCGTCATCCCCGCGAAAGCGGGGACGCCTTTCAGCGAGGGGGTGCGCGACGCCGCCCTCTCGCTGTAAGACGAGGGCATGAGCGACGTCGACCCGAGTCCCGATGGCCCTCCGTGGGAGGAAGACGCCCCCGACGGCGACGTCGTGGAGCGCGATCCCGACACCGACGACATGTTCGGCGCCCCCGAGCCGGCCGGCATGCGCGAGGCTGAGGCCGCGGCCACGCCGGTCGCCGCCGCGCCGCCGCCGGCGGCTGACGCCGGTCCGGCCGCCCATGCCGACGACGGCTCCGCCTACACCGTCCTGGCCCGCAAATACCGGCCGCACGCCTTTGAGGACCTGATCGGCCAGGAGGCCATGGTCCGCACCCTGACCAACGCCTTCGCCACCGGCCGCATCGCCCACGCCTTCATGCTCACCGGCGTCCGCGGCGTCGGCAAGACGACCACCGCCCGCCTGCTGGCCCGCGCCCTCAACAATGAGACCGACGTCATCGACCGGCCCTCGCTGGCCCTGACCGCCCATGGACGGCACGACGCCGCCATCATGGCCGGCCAGCATATGGACGTGGTCGAGATGGACGCCGCCTCCCACACCGGCATCGACGGCATCCGCGACATCATCGAGAGCGTCCGCTACGCCCCGGTCGAGGCGCGCTACAAGGTCTACGTCCTCGACGAAGTCCACATGCTGTCGAACCAGGCCTTCAACGCCCTGCTGAAGACGCTGGAAGAGCCGCCGCCGCACGCCAAATTCATCTTCGCCACCACCGAGATCCGCAAGGTGCCGGTGACCATCCTCAGCCGCTGCCAGCGTTTCGACCTGCGCCGCGTCGAGCCCGAAATCCTCGTCGAACACCTCGCCCGCATCGCCGACCGCGAGGGCATGAAGATCGAACAGGACGCCCTCGCCCTCATCGCCCGCGCCGCCGAGGGCTCGGTCCGCGACGGCCTCAGCCTGCTCGACCAGGCCCTGGTCCAGGGCGACCGCGGCGAGACGGTGAAGACCGAGGTCGTCCGCGACATGCTGGGTCTGGCCGACCGCAGCCAGACCATCGCCCTGTTCGAATCGATCATGGCCGGCCGCACGCCCGAGGCGCTGGAGCTGTTCCGCACCCTCTACGGCTATGGCGCCGATCCGGTGCAGGTGACCAACGACCTGCTGGAACACTGCCACGCCGCCTCGGTGGCCAAGATGCTCGGGCCCCAGGCCACCCGCCTGCCCAACGACCAGGCCCAGAAGCTGACCGCCCTCGGCGCGGTGATCTCGGCCGGGACGCTGGCCCGCGTCTGGCAGATGCTGCTCAAGGCCCTCGACGAGGTCCGCCGCGCCCCCAACCCCGCCGACGCCGTGGAGATGGCCATCGTCCGCCTCGCCTACGCCGCCGACCTGCCGGGACCGGAAGAGGCGCTCAAGGCCCTGCGCGACGGCGAGCCCATGCCCGGCGGCGCGGCCCCGCGCGGCCCGTCCGGCGGGGGCGGGGGAGGCGGCGGCGCCTCAGCCCAGCTGGCGGCCCGTCCGGTCGCCGCCCCATCGCTGCCCGATCCCCAGTCGTTCGAACAGGTCGTCGCCCTGATCGGCGAGAAGCGCGAGGTCGGCCTGCAGATGGACGTCCAACGCTTCGTCCGCCCCGTGGCCTTCAAGCCCGGCGCCATCACCTATGAAAGCCTCGACGGCGCGCCGATGGATCTGGCGCGCAAACTGGCCTCCCGGCTCAAGGACTGGACCGGCCGCACCTGGCTGATTGCCGCCAACGGCCAGGGCGGCGGGGAGACCATGATCGAGATCGACCGCCGCAAGCGCGCCGAGGAGCGGGCCGAGGTCGAGGCCGATCCCTTCGTGCGCGCAGTGATGGAGGCCTTCCCCGGCGCCGTGCTGGGCGAGATCAAGACGCTGGCGCCGGCCGTCGAACTGCCGGCCATCCCGGATGAGGCGGGGGACGAGGACTAGGGCGGCCGCTCGTCGAAGGCGCGCTTGCAGAGGAGACGCGACATGGCGCGCAGAGACTTCGATCCCGCGACCGTCAAACCCGACGGACGCCCCGCCGCAAAGGCCAGGCTCTTTGATCCTGCGGACGGCGGTCCATGGCGCGGGTCGATCGCCGGCCTGACGCTGGGCGGCCAGAACACCGTGCTGGCCTATGGCACGGATACGGTCGGCGCGGGTCCGCGGCTCCACGTCCACCCCTACGACGAGACCTTCATCATCATCGAGGGTCGCGCCCGCTTCTTCGTCGGCGAGACGACGCTGGACGCCGCCCGGGGCGACGTCGTGTTCGGACCCGCGGGCGTTCCGCACAGGTTCGAGAACCTCGGGCCCGGCCGACTCCAGACGGTCGACATCCACCACTCGCCGACATGGATACAGACCGACCTCGACGAGGACTGACGAAACCTGTCGGGACGCCCCGTCGGCTGGTCAGGCGGCCGATCAGGGACCACTGTTCGTCCGGGATGGAGGGCGGATCGTGAAACGCTGGATGACAACCGCCGCGGGGGCCCTCACGCTGGCCCTCGGCGCGCCCGCCGCGGCCCAGGAGCCGTCGCGTGAGGCGCAGGCCGCCGACATCGCGGCCCAACTCGTCGACAAGCTCCGCGTCCTCAGCGACGCCCTCGGCATCGACGCTCCCCTGCTGCCTTCTGAAAGCCTCGCGGCCGCGCTCGCCGGCGCCATACCGGTGCTTCCCGAGGGTGACGGGCGGGACTGGTCCTCGAGTTTCGGCTTCGACTTCAAGACCGAGCGCGCGACCGCGGGCGGGCTGGAGGCCGGCGCGGAAGGCCGCAGGGTCTTCACGGACGCCCGATCCTGCGTGGCGGACGGGGAGATCGCCGAGGTGGTCCATTTCGAGCGCTTTGCGCGCGGCGACATTCGGGGCCATCGCTGCGTTCTGTCCCAAGGGGGCGACAGCGACGCCGACGACGCCTGGATCCTCGTATCGCGCACCTTCGCCGAAGGGCCCGGCGGGCGACTGGACGCCGATTACGCCATCGCCGTCGTCGTGACGGACGATCCCGGGGCGTCGCGGCGGATGCTGGAGGCGCGGCTGGAGCAGAACGTCGTCGTGGCCGGCCTGCTGGCCGACTATGCGCTGGAGTTGTTCGTGCTGAATCAGACGCCCTCGGATCCCCTGACGATCGACAATTTCGCCGAACGGTACGCCCGTCTCCAGGCGCGGATGGCCGAGGCGGCGGAGTCGTTCGACGCCCCGGCGCACGCCGCCGGGGCGACTCGCGTTCCCTAGAGAATTTCAGCCGCCTCCTCGAACCCCAGCCTCGGCGAGCGCGGGAACAGGTTTTCGTCCGTGCCGTAGCCGAGGTTGACGATGAAGTTCGGCTCCACCGTCGTGCCGGCGAAGAACGCCGCCTTCACGCCCTCGACGTCGAAGCCCGACATCGGCCCGACGTCCAGCCCCAGCGCCCGCGCCGCCAGCAGGAAATAGCCGCCCTGCAGCGAGGCGTTGCGGAACGCCGTCTCCCGGGCGGCGGCCGGATCGGCGAACCAGTCCTTCGCGCCGGGCGCATGCGGGAACAGCACCGGCAGGGTGTCGGCGAAGGCCAGGTCGTGGCCGATGATCACATTGACCGGGGCCTGCAGCGTCTTGGCCCGGTTGGCTTCAGACATCAGCGGCGCCAGCCGGGCCTTGGCGTCGGCCGAGGTCACGAAGACGAACCGTGCCGGGGTGGCGTTGACCGCGGTCGGGCCGAATTTGGTCAGGTCATAGAGGCGACGCAGCAGGGCCTCCGGCACGGGCCGGGCCGACCAGGCGTTGCGCGTGCGGGCGGCGGTGAACAACTGGTCCAGCGCCGTCTCCGGCAGGGGCCGATCGCGGGCGGGGGCGGAATCGAAGGCCATGACAGGGCTCCATAATAGCAACAGTGACAGATGCTAAATGGCGCGGCCCGGATTCGGTTCAAGGCTATCAGCAACAAATTCTGTTACGATTTTTCAGCCCTGTTCCAGGCCGGGGCCAGCGCCTATCTTGAGGGCATGAAAGACCTCAACGCCCTCATGCAACAGGCCCAGGCGATGCAGCAGAAGCTGCAGGACGCCCAGGCGAAAATGGCCGAAACCACCGCCTCCGGCAGCTCCGGCGGCGGGCTCGTGACCGTGGCCCTCAAGGGCGCCGGCGAGATCACCGGCGTGACCATCGACGACAGCCTGCTGGTCTCCGGCGAGGGCGAGATTCTCGCCGACCTGATCGTGGCCGCCCACGCCGACGCCAAGCGCAAGCTCGACGAGGCCAACAGCGCCCTGATGCGCGAGGCCGCCGGCCCCATGGCCGGGATGAACATCCCCGGCATGCCCAAGCTGTTCTGAGACCCGGAACCGCATGGCTGCCTCCGCCGGACCTGAAATCGAACGGCTGATCAGCCTGCTCGCCAAACTGCCCGGCCTCGGCCCCCGCTCGGCCCGGCGCGCGGCCCTGGCCCTGCTGAAGAAGCGCGAACAGCTGCTGGTCCCGCTCGCCGCCTCCCTGGCCGAAACGGCGGCCAAGGTGACCTCGTGTAGCGTCTGCGGCGCGCCCGACACTCGCGATCCCTGTTCGATCTGCTCTGACGGCGCTCGCGACAACAGCCTGATCTGCGTGGTCGAGGAGGCCGGCGCCCTGTGGGCCATGGAGCGGTCCGGCGCCTTCCGCGGCAAATACCATGTGCTGGGCGGCCTGCTCTCGGCCCTCGACGGCGTCGGTCCTGATGCGCTCAGGGTCGCCGAACTGGTCGGCCGGGTGCGCGGCGGCGAGGCGAAGGAGGTCGTTCTGGCCCTGCCCGCCACCGTCGACGGCCAGACCACCGCCCACTACATCGCCGAGCGCCTCGCCGGCTCGGGCGTCGAGATCACCTCCCTGGCCCGCGGCGTGCCGGTCGGCGGCGAACTCGACTGGCTCGACGACGGCACCATCATCCAGGCCATGAGGCAGCGAAGGCCGACCTGAAGCCTGCGTCCGTTTCTGACGCAGCGCCGGGGCAGGGTGGGGCCATGACCCACCCTCGCCCGTCCGACCTGAACAAAGCGACCGATGCGCACGATGCGCACGGTGTTTTTCTGTCTCTTCCGGCCGAAGCCTGGCCCCGTCGCCCATGGCGGCGACTGGCGACTCCCGCTAGGAACGGAGCATGAACGCCTCCCTTGTCGCCTTCCTCGCCGCCTCCATCGTCGCCGTCCTCGCCCTCGCCTGGGCCCTGATGGAGCGCCGCCGGGCCTCCGCGGCCGATACGCGGGCCTGGGAGCTGCGCGAACGCTATGCCGAGACCGAGGCCCGGATGCGCCTGTTCGAGGACCAGGCCGCGACCTCGACCGAACTGCTGCGCGCCCAGGCGGCCCAGTCGGCGAACGCTGTGGCCGAGGAGCTGCTCAAACGCACCGACGAGACCTTCCGCACCCGCGAGCTGATGTCGCAGCAGCGGATGGAGGCCCAGCTCAAGCCCGTCGCCGACACCCTCGCCAAATTCCAGGAGCACGTCGCCGCGCTGGAGAAGGTCCGCTCCGAGGAGACCGGCGGGCTCAAGGAGCAGCTGGCCCTGCTCATGACCGCCTCGACCGCCACCCGGGACGAGGCCCGGCGCCTGACCGAGGCGCTGAAAGGCAACACCGGCCGGCGCGGCCGCTGGGGCGAGCAGACCTGCCGCAATGTGCTCGAGGCCGCCGGCATGGCCGGCCGCTTCGACTTCGAGGAACAGTCCTCGACCGCCGACGACGCCGGCCGCCAGCAGCGCCCCGATTTCGTCGTCCGCCTGCCCGGCGGCGGCATGTTCGTCATCGACGCCAAGGTCTCCCTGGCCTTCGGCGACGAAGCCGACGGCGACGAGGAGGCCCAGGCGAAGGCCGCCTCCCTGCGCACCGCGACCAGCATGAAGACCCACGTCCGCCAGCTGTCGTCCAAGGCCTATCAGGATCAGTTCAAGCCCAGCCCCGACTTCGTGGCCATGTTCGTGCCCGGCGACGCTTTCCTCGCCGCCGCCCTCGATCATGAGCCGGACCTGATGACCACGGCCATGGCCTCGCGCGTGGTCATCGTCACCCCCACTACCCTGTTCGCCCTGTGCAAGGCCGTCGCCTACGGCTGGCGCGCCGAGGAGCAGGCGAAGAACGCCGAGGACGTCGCGAAGCTGGGCAAGGAGCTCTACAAACGCCTCTCGGTCATGGGCGGCCACGCCGCCGCCGTCGGGCGCGCCCTCGATACCGCCGTCGGCAAATACAACCAGTTCGTCGGCTCGCTGGAGAGCCAGGTCATGGTCTCCGCGCGCCGCTTCGAGGACCTTCAGGTCGACCACGAGGGCAAGGAACTGCCCGGGCTGACGCCGATCGAACAGGCCCCCCGCGCCCTGAGCCGGCCCGAACTGACCGAAACCCCCGCCCTGCGCATCGCCGAGGGCGGCTGAGGCGGGAGGAACGGCCCCGCTGACAAGGATGCTTGACAGCGCAGTTCGGGCTTATGTAAAACGTCCTTGTCATTCGAATGAGGATCTCGCCGCCATGGCCAAGGGCCTGAAATCTGTCTTCCTCTGGTCGGCCGTCGGCCTCGCCGCGCTGATCGCCCTGGTGTTCGTCGCGGCCGCCGTGGTCGGCTATTTCTCCGCCGAGGGCAGCCTCGACGAGGATCGCGCCATCGTCTGGATCATGGCCGCCTTCGTCGTCCTGATCATGGTCGGCGCGATGGTTGCGGGCGCCGCGTGGATGCGGTCCATCGACGAGGCCGCGCGCGAGGCCCACAAGGCGGCCTGGTACTGGGGCGGCTCGGGCGGCATGGCGGTGGGCGGCGTCCTGATCTGCCTGGCCACCCTGCCGCAGGCCGACGTCATCTCCATCCCGTCCTGGCTTGATGGCCGCACCGACCCCGCCGCCTACGCCGCCACCGGCGCCTTCGGCATGATGCTGCTGATGCTGATCGGCTACACCGTGGTCTGGGCGTGGTGGTGGATCACCCGGATGCGGGACTGACCCCATGAACAACCGCCTCAAGGTGCTGCGCGCCGAGCGCAACTGGAGCCAGGCCGACCTCGCCCAGGCCCTGGGCGTCTCGCGCCAGACCGTCAATGCGCTGGAGACCGGTCGCTACGACCCCTCCCTGCCGCTCGCCTTCAAGATCGCCCAGGTGTTCGGGCAACCCATCGAATCCATCTTCTCCGCCTGAGGACCGCGCCGTGACCGTCATCAAGAGCCTCAAGACCGCCCGCGCCGCAGGGCGAACCATCCTGGGCGCCCTCCTCGGCCTGGGCCTCGCCGCCGCCGTGGCGCTCGAGCCGACCCGGGCCCTGGCCCAGGCCGCGACCGCCCCGGCGCCCGCGCCGCGCGCGGTTCCGCAGTCGCCGGGCGCCGGACCGGCCCTGTGGGTCGTCCGCGACGCCGATTCGACCCTGTATCTGTTCGGCACGGTCCACGTCCTGCGCCCAACCACGGCCTGGGGCTCGGCTCGGGTCGACGCCGCCTTCGACAGCGCCGACCAGGTCTGGTTCGAGATCTCCAACCCCGACGACCAGGCGGCGATCGTCCCCCTGATCCAGCAGCACGGCCTGTCTCCGGACCGACCGCTGTCGCATCTGATCACCACCGGCCAGCTGACCCTGCTCGACAACGCCGCCCGCTCGATCGGCTCCAACGCCGTCCAGATGGACGTCTTCCGGCCCTGGCTGGCCGCCCTGACCCTGTCGGTCGCGCCCCTGACCCGGGCCGGCTACGACCCGCAGTCCGGCGTCGAACTGACCCTCAAGGCCCGGGCCGACGCCGCCGGCAAGCCGGTCCACGGTTTCGAGACCATCGACAAACAGGTCCGCATCCTCGCCGGCATGCCCGAGTCCGAGCAGTTGGCCTTCCTGGCCTCGACCCTCGAGTCCTGGGAGGATGCGACGGTCGAGCTGGACCGGATGGTCGAGGCCTGGGCCGAGGGCGACCTCGCCACGCTCGAAGCCGTCGCCGTCGACGAGATGCAGGCGGAATCCCCGGCCCTCTACCGCGCCCTGTTGGTCCAGCGGAACACCGACTGGGCCGACCAGATCCAGACGCTGCTCGAAGGCTCCGGCACCATCTTCATCGCCGTCGGCGCCGCGCACCTGGCCGGCGACGACAGCGTCCAGGAGATCCTCGGCGACCGCGGCGTCGAGGTGGTCCGCGAATAGACCCGGGGCAGGGGCGACGCTCCGTCCGCTGACGGAAGGTCCCGGTCGGCCCTGCGGTATCGAAATGATCTAGGTCAAGGCTCCGGGTGGGGCTCCAAGGCAAGGGTGACTCTGCGGTCCATGGAGGGGCTGCGCCTCGCTGGAAGCCTCACCCATGTTTCATGTTCGAAACGCCCGCGCCCGGTCGCTCAAACTGGTTCTGTTGATGACGGCCGCCCTGGCCCCGTCGGCGGCCTTCGCCCAGGCGACGGAGCAGGAAACAGCGCCCACTCCGGCGCCGGCTCAAGCGAACCCTTCCGGGCGCTTCCAGGCGACGCTCGAGGTCGGCGCCGCCTATATCGACAACATCTACGCTACCCGCCGGGACGAGATCGACGACCTCGTCACCACGGTGAAGCCCGCCCTGAGCTACACGGTCGGCGACAGCACCCGACGCTTCGCCGCCCACCTCGACGGCGAATTCGGGCGCTTCGCCGACTACGACAGCGAGGACTACAACGACTGGTCGGTCGGCGCGGACGGGCGCTACGCCCTGTCGCCCGCCTATACCCTGATCGGCGGCGGCGACTATGAATGGCGGCACGAGAACCGCTCGTCGCCCGAGGACGTCCAAGGCCTGGAGCCGACCGAGTACGAACGGTCCTACCTGTTCGGCGGCCTTCTGCTCCAGCGTCAGGCGCTGTCGGCCCGCATCGCCGCCACCTTCAACGGGTTTGACTTCTCCGACGTGCCGTCGAGCGGCGGGGTGATCAACAATGACGACCGGGATCGCTCGCAGAGCGAGCTGGGCGCCCGGATCGCCTGGCGTCGCAGGACGGGCGAGGAGTGGTTCGTCCAGGGCGCGCTGGAGCAACGCAACTATGATGCGCCCCTCGATGATTACGGGTTCGACCGCGACTCGGACGGCCAGTCCCTCGCGCTCGGCGTCCGGCGCACGGTGTCGACCCGGCTGACGGCCGAAGCCTTCGTTGGCGTGATGCGTCAGGACTATGAGGACGCGCGGCTCGGCGAGGTCACGGCCCTCGACGTCGGCGCCCTGGTCGACTGGGTCGGACCGGCCGGTCTGGACCTCAGCTTCCGTGTCGATCGCAACATCGGTGAGACCACCCTGCCGGACGCGGCGGCCCACGTCCTGACCACCGGGAGCCTGAACCTGACCGCGACGCCGCACCCCCGGCTCCAGGTCGGCGCCGGTCTGGAGGCCGCCCACTATGACTATCAGGGCGCGCCGCGTTCGGAGAATTCGGTCGGCCTGCGCAGCTGGGGCCGCTACTGGGTCGATCCTCGGGTCTATCTGGGGGTGGAGCACAGCTTTACCCAGAGAACGTCCAGCGCGGCGGGCTTCGACTACGATGAAAACCGTCTCATGGTCCGGCTGGGCGCCCAGCTCCAGCCCAGGCGGCTCACCGGCGGAGATACGTTTGTGTTCGACCAGGCGTCGCCGGGCGGACCCTATGTGGGCGGCCTGCTCGGCTACGGCGTTCTCTCAACGGGCCTGGACGGGCCCCGCGGCCCCGGCTCCAATACGGCGGACTTCGCGGATATGGGCCCCAGCTTCGGCGTGATGGCTGGCTACGGCTGGGTGTCGGGCCCCGTCTATCTCGGGCTCGAGGCGGAGGGATTCGTCGAGGGGCCCGAATGGCGCCACGTCGCGGACCGCGTCTTCGGGGCGAGCAAGGAGGACTCCGTCGGCCTGTCGGGTCGCCTCGGCTACGTCACGCCGGCGCGGGATCTGATTTACGTCCGGGCCGGCGTCAACAGCGCGGCCTTCCGCAACACCTATATCCATTCAACGAGCGTCACCTACGACACCGAGCGTCAGGTCGGACTGGGCGGAGGAGTCGGGATCGAGGCCGATGCGGGCGAGCGCGCCTTCGTGCGGGCGGAATATCTGGTGACCTCGTGGGAGGACTATGAGGTCGCGGCGGGCGGCGGCCATGGCGGGACCTCCGACAATTTCTCGAACTCGGAGGGCCAGTTCCGGCTCGGCGGCGGCCTGCGCTTCGGGGCGCGATCCGTCCCGGAGAGCGGCTCGGCGACGACGGACTTCGCGGGCTACTACGTCGGCGTCCGGATTGGCCACGGGGCCCTCCTGAGCGACAACGAAGGCGTACGCAGCGGCGGAGCCGCCGTGGACATCATCCGCGGCAGCCACGGCCCGGTCGCCGGGCTGCTGGCCGGCTACGGGGTCACCTGGAACCGGCTGTACGTCGGCGTCGAGGTCGAGGCCGACGTCTCCGGCGTCAACTGGAATATCGAGCGGGACCCCGACGGCCGGATCTACTCGGCCGACCGCGATTATTCGGCGTCCGTCTCGGCGCGGCTGGGCTGGCGCGTGGGCGACTCGGCCCTGATCTACGGCCGGATCGGGGCCGCGCGCACCCGGTTTGAAATCCCCTATTCGACCAGCGGCGTCGCGGTCCTTTCGAAGGAGACGGCCACCGGCCTGCGCGCCGGCGCCGGGCTGGAGATCGCGCTCGGCGAGCGGTCGCGCCTCCGTCTCGACTACGCGGTCACCGACTACGACCGGTACGACGTTCTCTATTCAAGCAACAGCGACAGTTTCGATCATGCTGACTCTGTAATGAGTATTGGTCTCATCTGGCGTCTGTGACGATCCCGTTGACCCAGATCAATGTTCATCAGCTCCCCGTCGACTTTAGTTCAAACATTGAAAACCCTTTTTGAGGCGGACTGACATGAAGATGAATCTCCAGCACCTCGGCCTGATGACAGCGACAGCGGTCGGCGCCCTGATGATTCTCGGCGGCGGCGCGGTCGCCGCCTCCGAGGCCCCTTCCACGGCCTTCGTCATCCAGGATCACGGCGGCGGCGGGCGCGACACTGGTGGTCACGACACCGGCAGCGATCACGACGACCAGGATACGGACCATGGCCAGCAAGGCCAGCAGGGCAGCCGCGGGCGGACGCCGGGGGAAACCACGGACCGCGGCCACGGCAGTCTCGACGACATCCTGCGCGGCGCGGCCGGTCGCGGCGGCGAGGACCGCGGCGGTGAGGAGGACGAGGATTCCGACCGTCCCGACTACGCCGGTCAGCGCGGCGGGCCCACGGAACATGGCGGCCGTCCGTCCGACTCCGGCAGCGGCGGCGACCTCTTCGGTGACATGTACGTCATCCTGCGTGACGCCAACGGGGTTCCGATCCTGAACGCCGCCGGCTTCGTCCAGCCGATCGACGCCAATGGCAACCTGATCCCGCTCGACGCGGAAGGCGCGCCGATCGATCCGACCCTCGCCATCGAGGTCGAACTCGGTCGTCTGAACGTGGGTCGCTCGCCCAACAGTGTTCTGGACAACCGTGCCGAGGAAGTGGTCGCCATGCTGAACGGCGCCGACGCCATCAGCCTCGACGCGGCGGGCCGGCTGGTGGTCACCACCGACGGCGTCGCCAAGACCATCGATTCCCCGCTGGAGAATCTGGCCATCTATGTCGCGCTGATGACCACGGGCACCATCCCCGGCGTCACCGATCTGCCCGGCACCGAGTTCGACCATCTGATCGACGGCGTACTGACCTCCGCCGACATGGTTTCAGCCGTCTCCTTCCTCGCCGGGGCCACCGACAAGGCGTCGCCGCTGACGGCGGACGACGTCGCCTACATCAACGCTGTGCTCGGCATCAACACGACCCGGGTCGGCGACGTCACCTATTCGAACGTCGACTACAGCAGCTTCAGCTACGACCGCTCGGACGTCTATGGCGACATCACCGTGGAGGTCCTGGTGGAGCAGCCCAATGGCTCCTGGGTTCCGACGACGGTCAATGTGTTCGACGTCGTGTTCAGCGGCACGGACTATACCGGCTCCGGCACCTTCTCGGCCTTCACCCAAGCGGCCGAGGACGCGCGCGCCATTGTCAACTACATCCACGAGTACGCCATCCCTGCGGATGAAGTGCAATGACCGGCCCCGCTCTCTCCCGGCGATTCCTCGGCGCATCTCTCTGCGCCGGGGCGGCCCTGGTCCTGGCCGGCTGCGCCACCGACTACGCCCCGTATCATCCCGCGGGGGTGCACGGCTCGGAAGGCTATTCCGAAGTGCGACTCTCCCAGGATCGCTACCGGGTGACCTTCTCCGGCGACGCCTTCACGTCGCGGGATACGGTCGAGGGCTATCTGCTGTTCCGGTCGGCCGAGCTGACCCTGCAGCAAGGCTACGACTGGTTCCGCGTGGTGGATCGCGAGACCGAACGGGAAGTCGTTCGCGACTACGACCCTTGGTACGGATCCGACTACCCCTACTGGCGGCCTTCGTGGCGCTACTACGGGCGTCCGTACGGTTGGCGGAGCTGGGATCCGTGGGGCGGCGACCCGTTCTGGACCTCGCGTCTCGACATGCGCACCGTCGAGCATTGGGAGGCGACGGCGGAGATCGTCATGTCCCGCGGTCCGCGCCCCGCTGGCGATGGTCGAGTGTTCGACGCCCGCCAGGTCATCGAACGCCTCGGTCCCACCATCCGACGGCCCGGCTACGGCGCCTGAGCCGGGCGAAGTCCAACCTCCCAACCTCCCAACCTCGGCCGCCGGCGGAAACGCCGGCGGCCATTTTGCTTGTCGGCGAGGAGGGGGCGAAACCGTATCCGGTTCGAGGTGATCCGGCGCCGGGCCTCCAGCCTGCGGTCCCGGAACCGCGCGCCAGGCGCGGTTCCGGGACCTTCAGTCGGTCAGTTCCAGGGATCGAAGGCCCGGGGCCCGTCGATGAAGTCATCATGCAGCAGCATATGCGGACCCTGCGGGCCGTGCGCCCCGGGCTGGTCGCCCGCGTCGAACAGGCTGTCAGGACCCGATCGGCCGACCGGCGCGGTGAACCAGTCGTCGAAGGTACCGGGCTGGACGAGAGGTCCGTCGTCCAGACCCTTCAGGGCCGGGAGGACAAAGGCGTCGTCATCCAGGGTCGGCAGGACCGGCGGCTGGGCGTCCGCCGCCTTCAGCAGGGCGTCGCCGTGGCCCGGAAGGACCAGCGGATCCGCCTGTTCGGTCTTGTCCGTCGACGCCGGCAGGACGACCGGATCGTCCGAAGCCGGAGCCGGGAGGCTGTTCCCCCCGGTCGCGCCCTTGGGCTGCGACAGGGCGAGACCGCCCATCGCCTGGGCGCCGGCCACGTCGAGGCCGAACACGTCGAACACCGACTGGGCGCCGCCGGTGGCGGTGACCTTGATGTCCAGGTGGCCGATCTGGGCGTCCTGCGGCGTACCCGAGAAGGTCCGGGTCGCGGGGTCGAAGACCAGCCATGACGGCAGCGGGCTGCCGTCGGCGAGAGCCGCCGTCAGCGTCAGGACCGAGTCGGGGTCCGTGAAGGTGTCCGCCGCCAGCGTGTAGCTGAACGGATTGGCCGCAGCCGCGGACTGGTCCTGGGCGGCGTGGGTCACGACCGGCGCATCGTCCTTGCCGATCACGGTGATGCTGGCGGTGGCGGTGCTGAAGCCGCCGCGGCCATCGCTGAGCGTATACTGGAAGGTGTCGACCAACTGCTGTCCGGCGGCCAGGAAGTCGAGGTGGCCGGCGGGGTTGTACAGGACCGAGCCGTTGGCGTTCAGGGTGACGGTGGCGCCGTTGGCGCTTGCGCCGACGGAGACGACGGTGAGAGCGCCGCCGTCCGGGTCGATCGCGCCGGCGGTGAAGTTCGAGGCCGCGAAGGTGAAGCTCTCGTCCTCCCCGACGCCGTTGCGCAGGATCCCGGCGAAGCCCAGGTCCAGGCGCGCGCCGACATAGAGACCGCCCGTGGCGTCATACGAGCCGACCCGGAAGTCGATCGTATAGTTGCCGCTGCCGGTCAGGACGACGTCCTGGGTGACCACCCCGGTCGAGCCCGTGAAGGGCGTCTGGTAGTTGAAGATCGTCTGAACGATCGCCCCGGTCACCGCATCCCGGATGTAGCCCGTGCCAATCGCATAGTCGCCGCCCGAGGACAGCTGGTAGACGAAGCGGACGGTGTCGCCCGCCTGTCCAGCGAAGGCGGTGCTGGTGATCGACGGCCCCTGACCCGTGCCGTAGCCGTAGGGCACATTGCCGGTGAACTGGAGCACAGCGACCGCCGTGTCCCCCGCAATCACCGTGCCGGAGCGGTTGATCACCGCCGTCGACGAGCCGGGATAGGCCAATCCGCTGGTCGCGGTGCTGACCGTCCAGCCGCTGAAGTCCTGCGCGGCGTCGAAGCCGCCGTTGCCCAGCTGGTTGGCCTGCAGGGTGACGTTCTGAGCCACCGGCGCATCGTTGGCGCCGTTGATGGTGATCGTCAGCTGGGCCGTGTCGGTCAAGCCGGCGGCGTCCCTCATCGTGTAGGTGAAGGTGTCCGTCAGCACGCCCCCGGTGTTCAGCGCCTGGACCGCGGCGTTGGTCTCGTTGACCGCGTAGCTGTAGCTGCCGTCGGCGTTGAGAAGGAGGGTGCCGTAGGCGCCGCTGAGCGGCGACCCCACCGTGCCGCTGACGCCGCTTCCGCCTTCAGCGCCCCGGCGTTCGGCCGAGACCACCAGAACGGCGTTGTCGATGTCCGTATCATTGGCCAGCACATTGCCTGCGGCGCCCAGCCCCGCCGTCCCGTTCTGGATCCCGCCGGCCTCCGTGGCCGAGGCCACGTCGTTGACGGCGACCGGGCGGTCATTGACCGGATTGACGGTCAGGTTGACCGAGCTGGTGGCCGAACCGCCCTGACCATCGCTGATCGTATAGTCGAAGGTCCGGGCGCCGTTGGCGTTGGCCGCCGGCGTATAGGTCAGCGTGCCGTTGGCGTTCATCACCACCCGGCCGCCGTCCGACAGGGTCACCAGGCCGCCCGCCGCGATGGCGGAGCCGTTGATGTGGGTGACCGTGCGGCTCGCGCCGTCGATGTCCGTGTCATTGGCGCGGACGTCGAAGATGACGGAGGTGTCCTCGTTGGTCGTGGCGACGTCGGCGTTGGCCACCGGCGCGTCGTTGGCTCCGGTCACGGTGACGGTCACCGTTTCCGTGTCCGAGCCGCCGTCGTCGGTCACCGTATAGGTCATCGAGCTGGTCGCGGTTTGACCCGCCGCCAGATAGTCGAAGTCGGAGCCGGCGGTGAAGACATAGTCTCCGTCTGCATCGACGACGAACGAGCCGCCGTTTGATCCGGCGACGGCGTCGCCCACCGCGCCCGTGTCGCCGTTGACGGCGGTCACGAAGACGTCGGCCGCGGCCGAGATGCGGAGATTGTCGATCAGGCCGCCGACACCGTCATTGGCGTTGGCGGGCTCCCGGAAGGTGATGACGTCCGCGCCGGTGCCGATGAAGGTCACGGTGAAGGTCGAGAAGGAGGTCGAGGTCGGTGTGAACACCCCCAGCGACACGCCGTTGACGAAGAACTCGACCCGATTGCTGACCGTAGAGGTTCCGTTCCGGACCGCGAGGTCGAAGTCCAGCGTGTACTCCCGGCCGACATCGGTGGTCAGGTTGCTGCTGTAGGCGTCCTGGCCGCCGCCGTTGTCCAGCTCCAGGAAGGCGACGCCATCGCTGGCCGTATTGCCCTGGAAGCCGGTGCCCCAGACTTCGAAGCTGCCCTGGACCGAGGTCCAGCCCGGCAGGCTCGCGGGGTAGTTGATGCCGCCCGGAGAGACCGGGTTGCCCTGTTCGAAGCTGCCGTTGGTCAGCACATTGCCGCTGTTGTCCGTCGAGCCGGTGACGGTGTCGTTGGCGACGACGTTGCCCGCGACCGTCCCGTTCTCCGTGACCGTCACGGTGTCGGGATTGGCGACGGGGGCCTCGAGACGACCGTCGACGGTGATGGTGACGGTCGCGGTCGAGGTCGCGCCGCTGGCGTCGGTCACCACATAGGTGAAGGTGTCCGTCGCCTGTTGCCCGCGCGTCAGGGCCTGCAGGCTGGCGGAGCCGGCGGGATCGTAGACGACATCGCCGGCGGCGTTGATCGTGACGCTCGCGCCGTGCGCCGAGACGGCCGACACCGACGAGATGGTCAGCACGTCGCCGTCCGGATCCGTATCGTTGCCCAGCAGGCTCGAGGCCGACAGGATCACGCTCGCGTCTTCATCGGTGGAGCCGCTGTCGGCATTGGCTGTCGGGGCGTCGTTGACCGGGGTCAGCGAGACCTCGACCGTGGCCGTGATCGCGCCGCCGAGGCCGTCGGTGACGGTGTAGGCGAAGGACCGCAGCCCCGTGGCGTTCGCCGCCGGCATATAGGTCAGGGTGCCGTCCGCATTCAGGCGCACGCTGGCGCCGTCGCCGAGGGCGACCACGCCGTTGACCGCGATGTTGACGCCGTTGACGTGGCTCACGACCAGGAGGTCGCCGTCGATGTCGCTGTCGTTGGCGAGGACGTCGATGGTGACCGAGGTCTCCTCCGCCGTCGTCGCCGAGTCGAGCGTGGCCACCGGGGCGTCGTTCGTGCCCGCCACCCGGATCGTGACCGTGCTGGGGCTGGAGACCACGCCGTGGGCGTCAGTCGCGGTGTAGGTGAAGTTCACCACCCGGATCTCGCCCAGGCCAAGGTCCTGGAAGTCCTGGCCGGGCTGGAAGCTGAAGGTTCCATCGCCGTTGTTGACGACGCTGCCTTCGGCCGGGGCCGAGGTGATGGTGTAGGTCAGGCTGGCGGCGTCGTCGTCGGAGTCGATGTCGTCGCCGTCGAACGAGCCGGTGACGGACGGTCCGTCCTCATAGGCGCCCGAGCCGCCGCCGCTGCCGCCGATCTGGGTGAATTCGGCGTCCCAGGAGGTGTCGACGCCGGTCAGCGGCACACTGATGAAGTTCAGCTGGCCATCGCCGTCCGTATCGCCCTGGTTCTGCAGATAGACAGACGCGTTGTCGCTCAGCGAGGGATAGACGATGTCCAGATCGCCGTCGCCGTCGACGTCGCCAACCGCAAGGCCGTAGTTGCTGTAGGCGCCGGTGACGCTCTGCATCGAGAAGTCCACCAGGCCGTCGCTGTCGGTGTCGCCGTCATTATAGAGAATGCGGGCGTCGCCGTTGTTCTCCGAAGTGACCACATCGAGGTCGCCGTCGCCGTCGATGTCGATCAGTTCGCTTTCCAGGGTCGAGCCGCCGGTCGGCAGTTCGATGGTCCGGAAGTTAATCTGGCCATCGCCGTCGGTGTCGCCGTCGTTGATGTAGATGACCTCGTTCTGGCCGCTCCAGCGCGAGAACAGCAGGTCCAGGTCGCCGTCGCCGTCCAGGTCGCCCGTGTCGACGCCCAGACCGTTGTCATTGTACGGCCCGTTCAGGTCCTGGACGAGGTAGTCGATCTGGCCATCGCCGTCCGTGTCGCCCTGGTTCAGCAGGATCTGGTTCGGACCCGAGTAGTAGTTGGCCACCACGATGTCGGTCAGGCCGTCGCCGTTCATGTCGGCGGCGGTGACGCCGTACCCGTAGCCTTGCGAACCGGTGTTGACGCTACGGCTGGTGAAGTCGTTGGCGAGCCCGTCGCCATTGGCGTCGCCGGTGTTCCGCAACTCGGTCAGCGCGCCATACTGAGAGGCCACGACATCGAGACGCCCGTCGCCGTCGAGGTCCGCGACCGCGACGTCATAACCGACGAAGCCCGAGTGGACGACCGAGCGGACGAAGTCCGCCGCGCCGTCGCCATTGGTGTCGCCGACGTTGGTGTAGGAGACGATGCCTTCCTGATTGGCGGCGACGACATCCACATCCCCGTCGCCGTCGATGTCCATGACGGCGAGACCGTAGTTGTAGTCGTACCCGGTCTGATTGCCTGCCAGTTCCGAAACCGAACCCGGCGCATCCGGCACGCCGTCCCCGTCCGTGTCGGACAGGGAGAAGATCACCTGGCCGCTCTGGTCATTGTACGCATAATAGCTGTAGTACCCGCCGAAGACGAGCGGGAAGCCGGCGCCGACGGCGCTGCCGCCCATCTCGACATCCCGGGTGACCGGCGCGTCGTTGGAGCCCGTGACCGTGATCGTCACCGAGCCGGGCGTCGCCGCGCCATGGGAGTCGATCGCGTCGTAGCCGAAGGCGACGTCGCGGGTTTCCCCGGCGGCCAGGTTCTGGAAATCGGCGCCCGGATTGAACGAGAAGGTGCCGTCGCCATTGTTGACGACGCTGCCTTCCGACGGAGCCGAGGTCACCACATAGGTCAGGCTGCCGGCGTCGTCGTCGCTGTCGGCGTCGTCGGCCGAGAAGGCCGCCGTCACCGGCGTGCCGTCTTCGGTGGCGGCCGCCGAAACGTCCTGCACCACGGGCGCGTCATTGGTTCCGGTGATGGTGACCGTGACCGGCTGGCTGACCGTCCCGCCCTGACCGTCGTTGATGGTGATGGTGTAGGTCTGGGTCAGGGTCTCGCCCGCGGCCAGATACTGGATCGCGGCGTTGTCGACCGCGAAGGACCAGCTCACCGAGCCCGCGCCGTCGCCGGCGCCGTCGTCGGTCAGGCTGGTGGTGAAGGTCCCGAGATAGCCGGCGTTGTCGGCCGTGCCGGCGACGGTGTGACCGTCGCGCAGATCGACGTCGGCGAAGGCGACGGCGCCGTCCACGCTGACCATGCCGTCCTCGACGACCGCGCCGTTCGATACGGCGGAGGTGATCGTCGGGGCGTCGTTCGAGCCCGTGATGGTGATGTTCACCAGCTGCTGGGTCGTACCGCCGTTCCCGTCGGCGATGGTCACGATGTAGCGCTGAAGCAGGGTCTGGCCGGCGGCGAGATACTGCAGCTCGGAGTCGCTGGCGTCGAAGGTCCAGGTGATCTCACCCGCACCGGCTCCGGTGGCCGGATCGCTGACCGAGGCGTTGAAGACGCCCACATAGCCGGCGCCGTCGGCGGTGCTGCTGACGCTGTGGACGTCGATCAGGTCGACGTCGTCAAAGGCGATGACGCCCGAGGCCGACAGGGCCGCGTTCTCGCCGATCTGGCCCGAGGAGAAGGCGGTCGAAATGGTCGGCGCGTCGTTCTCGCCGGTGATGGTCACCGTTACCGTCTCGCTGGCCGTGCCGCCCTGGCCGTCGTTGACGGTCACGACATAGGACTGGGTCAGGGTCTCGCCCGCAGCCAGGAACTGGACCGCGGCGTTGGAGACCGAGAAATTCCACCGGACGGCGCCGGCTCCGTCACCGGTGCTCGGGTCGGACACGACCGCCGTGAGGCCGCCGAGATAGCCCGCGCCCTGGGCGGCGACGCTGACCGTGTGGCCGTCGCGCAGGTCGACGTCAGCAAAGGTCATCGAGCCGCTGTCGGTCAGCTGCAGGTTTTGGCTGTCGACGCTGACGTTCAGCGCATAGGTGCCCGCCGAGGACTGGCCGAACTGATCGAAGTCCCGGACCACGATGTAGTAGGTTCCGCCCGAGCTCACGACGAACTGCAGGAAGGAGTCCTGGGTCGAGGCCGAGCCGCCGCCGCCGGCTGCGGTCGACGAATCATCGTTGAAGTTCACCAGATTGCCGGCGGCGTCATACAGGAAGATGAAGCTGTCCAGCCCGCCGACGCCGGGGATGATGCCCGCAAAGTCGATGTCGAGGGTCAGGGTCTCGCCCGGCTGGAGGTCGATCCGGAACACGTCCTGGTCGGCGCTGGTGGAGATTGCCCCCTGGATCCGGACGGACGGGTCCGTCGGGTCGGCCAGATTGCTGTTCGGCGCGATGCGCATGTCGGCGCGGTTGATCACCTGGGCCGTGGCGAAGGCGTCGTTGGTCTCGATGTCGAGGACCACCGGCGTCGTCGCGGCGGGAACGCCGGTGACCGGCTCGGCCTCGCTCACGCCGCCCTGAACGTCCGCCGTCGTGATGACGGGGGCGTCGTTCGTGCCGGTGATGGTGACCGAAACGGTCTGGCTGACCGTGCCGCCATTCCCGTCATCGACGGTGACGGTGTAGCTCTGGGTGACCGTTTCGCCGGCGGCCAGATACTGGATCGCGGCATTGTCGACCGAGAAGTCCCAGGCCACCGATCCGGCGCCGTCGCCGGCTCCGTCGTCAGTCATCAGGGCGGTGAAACTGCCGAGGTATCCTGCGCCGTCCGCGGCGCTGGACACGGTGTGGCCGTCGCGCAGGTCGATGTCGGCGAATGCGATCTCGCCCGAGGCGGCGACCGCGCCGTCCTCGACCACGGCGCCAGCAGCCGTCGTGGTCGCGATCGTCGGGCCATCGTTGGCTCCGGTGATCGTAACGGTCACGGTCTGGCTGGCCGTACCGCCATTCCCGTCGTCGACAGTGACCGTATAGGTCTGGGTGACGGTTTCGCCGGCGGCGAGATACTGGACTGCGGCGTTGTCGACCGTGAAGTCCCAAGTCAGCGAACCGGCGCCGTCGCCCGCGCCGTCGTCGGCGACCGTGGTCGTGAAGGTTCCGAGATAGCCCGCCCCATCGGCCGTGCTGGTCGCCGTGTGGCTGTCACGGAGATCGATGTCCGCGAAGGCGATCTGGCCCGAGGCGGCGACCACGCCGTCTTCGGCCACGACCCCGGCGGTCGTGGCAGTCGTGATCGTCGGACCATCATTGGTTCCGGTGATCGTGACGGTAACGGTCTGGCTGACCGTGCCGCCCTGACCGTCGTCAACCGAGACGGTATAGGTCTGGCTGACGACTTCGCCGGCGGCCAGATACTGGATCGCGGCGTCGTCGACGGCGAAGGACCAACTCACCGACCCCGCGCCGTCGCCGGCGCCGTCATCGATCATGCTGGTGGTGAAGGTCCCGAGGTATCCGGCCCCGTCGGCGGCGCTGGATACGGTGTGGCCGTCGCGCAGGTCGGCGTCGTCGAAGGCGATCTCGCCCGAGGCGACGACGACGCCGCCTTCGACGACCGCGCCTGCCGAGACGGCCGCCGAGATGGTCGGGGCGTCATTGGCGCCGGTGATCGTCACGGTCACCGTGGCGGTGCGGGTGTCGCCGTCGGAATCGGTGACGGTGTAGGTGAAGGTGTCGGTCGCCGTCTCACCGGCGGCCAGATACTGCCAGTGGGCTGCATCCGGCGTGTAGACGAAGCGGGCCGTGTCGGCCGTCGCGGGCGCGCCGCTGGTGCGCGTCAGGCTCACCGAGCCGTGCGACGGCTGGGTGTTGGTCAGGGTCGCGATCAGGTCCGGGACACTGTCATTGGCGAGCACGTCGACGGAGATGCTGACGGTCTCTTCGCCGGCCGCCATCACGTCATTGACGAGCGTGACCGCGCTGTCGCGCGGGTCAAGGGCGACGCCGTCCACGATGACGCTCAGGTTTTCAAAGTCCGACACCGTGAGGCCGAAGGAGAAGGTGAAGGCGCCGTTGTGGCCGTGGCCGCTGTCATGACCGTTGTCCTGGTCGTCGTCGCAATCCCGATCGTTGTCGTCACGCCCGCGGCCGGAATGGTCGTCACGGCCGTTGCGATCATCGTCGTCGTCGCGATGATCGTGGTCGTCATGACCGCGGTCGTGGCCCGAGAAGCGATCAAGGAAGACAAGGTAGCGCGCGATCTCGGCCTGGACGGCCGGGCTCATCCATTCGGCGCGCGTCAGCACCAGTTGCAGCGTGTCCGTGCCGGACCCGCCATCATAAACGTCACGTGCGCCGACATTCTCGCCCAGCACATAGACGGCGGTGTCATGGCCCGAGCCGGCGTCGACCCGGTCATTGCCCGAACCGCCATTGACGACATCGTTGCCGGAACCGCCATCGACCTCGTCATGGCCTGCGCCGCCATTGACGGTGTCGTTGCCTTCGCCGCCGTCGACCTCATCGTTGCCGACTCCGCCGTCGACGGCGTCTTCGCCCTCGCCGCCATCGACCTCGTCATTTCCCTCGCCGCCGAGGACGGTGTCATTGCCCGAGCCGCCATCAACCTCGTCGTCGCCCGACCCGCCATCCACGAAATCCGCGCCGGAGCCGCCGTCGACATCGTCGTTGCCTGTGCCGCCAAGGACCGTGTCGTCGCCCGAGCCGCCATCGATACGGTCATTTCCCGTGCCGCCGTCGATCAGGTCATCGCCCGCGCCGGCGTCGATGCGGTCGTCGCCGCCCATGCCGTTGACGACGTCCGCGCCCGAGCCGCCCTTGAGCTGGTCGCCGCGCGTGCCGCCGATGATGATCTTCGAGCCGGATTTCGACATGGTTCGCCCCTGGATTGATACACTTGGGGCGATGATTGGACCGGACGAAGTCGCGGAGCCGCCCGCCGTGATCCGGCGAATTGGCTCCGAACGTCCTGTGTTGTTCCACCACCCCTGTCCCGCGCGTCCCGACTCCTCCGGGAGCACGCACCGTCCGAGCCTCGCGTCCAGCGAAACCTCGACCGCCCGCGGGAAAGTAGGGCTTCGTTAAGAAGGGGATATGCCCCAGCGTCTCAGATTTGAGGCTTGGCCATTGCAAAGGTTCATGTTTTTCCCCTGAAGGGAGAAGAACTTGGTTTACGGCGATCTGCCGCGGAACATGTTGGTGTAGCGTTGATTTGTCCGGCGCTTTCGATACAGGTGTGGTCGCTTGTTGGGGTTAGTAGCGTTTTATGGCGACCTTTGATCGAAGCGGCGCCCGCCCGGCAGTCGCCGCATGGAGGATCACGGCCGACGACAATTCGTTGGCGGAGGAGTTCTACCGTTGCGCGATCCGCGACTGGTACGGCGTCTCCGACATCAATCCGGATAGAAACTTCTTCACGGACAATCTGGTCTACCAGTTCGGCGACTACGTAGTCGGTCGCGGCAGGTCTGTGGGTCAGGCGCTCGCCCGCGGACCGGACGAAATCCGCCGCTCGGGCCTGGACAGCGTGGCGGTCATGCTGGACCTCGCGGGCATGAAGGGCGACGCCGATGGCTGCGACGTCAACGCGCCGCCCGGGTCCTTTCATCTTCGCGATCTCGCCCGGCCTTCGGCGTTCAGGGTCGAAGCGGTCGACGCGATTGTTCTGACCATGCCGCGGGACCGGGCCCCCGCCTGGCTGCTTCATCAGGACGCCCACGGCATGAACGTGGACGGGACCTCAAGGATCAGCCGGCTGCTGACCGGACATCTGACGGCGCTGCTCGAGGTCGCATCCGACCTGTCGGTCGAGGAAGGCGAGGCCTCAATAGAGGCCGCCCTGGTCATGGCCGAGCGGGCGTTCAGGAATACGGGACGGTTTAACGCGACCCAGAGCCAGATGGCCCACCAGAGGCTGCGTGCATCGGCTGTGACCCTCATCGATCAGAGGCTTCACGAACACCATCTCAGCATCGATCAGCTGACCGCCTTGCTCGGCGCTTCACGGGCCACCCTGTTCCGCGCCTTCGCCGATTCCGGCGGGATCAATCTCTACATCAAGCAAAGGCGTCTCGAGCGCGCGCATGCGGCCCTTCTGGCGCGCAACGGCCGCCATCCCAGCGTCGCCGAGATCGGACGCCTCCATGGGTTCACCAGCGAGTCCCATTTCAGCCGGTCGTTCCAGGATCGCTTCGGCTACCGACCGGGCACGCTCGAGGCTGTGGAAGGTCTGGCTCCGGCCGCGACCGCCGCCCCGGAAGGAATTCGATACGATCTGGTGCTGGGCTGGATCGGCGGCGGCGGACGCAAGAGCGGCCCCGCGACGCCGCCCTCATAACCCTCAGGGCAGGTTCGCCGTCGGCGGCCGGCTGGAGCGGGCGGCGGGAATCGAACCCGCACGAAAAGCTTGGGAAGCTTTCAGGCTACCACTACATCACGCCCGCGGAGCCGGACGAACCCTTAGGGCCAACCGCGGGGCGCATCAAGGCGGATGGTCGGTTCAGTCGGCGCGATAGACCACCACCCCGTCCACCACCGTCAGCGTGGCGTGTCCCTTGGGAATGTCGGCGGCCGGGGCGGTCATCAGATCGACCGAGAAGGCGGTGAAGTCGGCGCGCTTGCCGACCTCGATGGTGCCCAGTTCGGCCTCGCGGAAGCTGGCGTAGGCTGGCCAGAGGGTGAACATCTTCAGGGCCGTGGCGCGGTCGACGGCCTCGCCGGGCCGCCAGTCGGGCCCCTGGAAGCCTTCCAGATCGGCGCGGGCGACGGCGGCGTAGAATTCGATCAGGGGGGCGCCGCGCTCGACCGGGGCGTCCGAGCCCCCGACGACGATGACGCCGAGGTCGACGAGGCTATGCCAGGCGTAGGCGCCGTCCAGCCGGGCGTCGCCGAGCCGGGCGGGGGCGAAATGCAGGTCGCCGATGGCGTGGCTGGGCTGCATCGAGGCGATGATCGGCAGGTCCCTGAACCAGTGATAGTCGGCTGGCCTGAGGATCTGGGCGTGCTCGATGCGCCAGCGCACGTCCGCGCCATTGGGCCGGTCGGCGGGGGCCACCCCGGCCAGCGCCTGCTGGTACCACTCGGCCACCGAGGCGTTGCCGCGATCGCCGATGGCGTGGGTGGCGACCTGGATGCCGCCGCGCAGGGCCGCCTGGTACAGGGGCACGATCTCCTGTTCGGTGATCTGCATCAGGCCGCTGGTGTCGGGGCGGTCGGCATAGGGCTCGAACAGGGCCGCGCCGCGCGAGCCGAGGGCCCCGTCGGCGTAGTATTTGATCGCCCGGGTGATGATCCGGCCGTCGGCGACGCTGCGGGGTCCGCCGGCGATCAACGCCTCCGCGCCGTCGGGGGTGACGCTGTTGTAGATGCGCAGGGGCGCCTCGCCGGCCTCGGCCATGGCCTCCAGCAGGGGGATGTCCTTCCACGGGGCGCTCATGAAATGGACGCCGGTCCAGCCATAGGCGGCCTCGACCCGGAAGCCGGCGCGATAGGCCGCGCGCACGGCCTCTGGGTCGGCCTGGGGCATGAGGCCCGCGACCAGCTGTTCGGCGGCGTCGACCAGCAGGCCGGTCGGGCGGCCGTCCGACCCCTTGAGGATTTCGCCGCCGGCGGGGGCGACCGTGGATGCGTCGATTCCGGCTGCGGCGAGGGCTGCGGAGGAGGCGACTACCGCGTGGCCGTCGGCGCGGCCCAGCAGAACGACCCGGCCCGGGGCGGCGGCGTCGAGGTCGGCGGCCGTCAGGAAGCGCGCCTCGGGCCAGCGGGTCTCGATCCAGCCGCGCCCGACGATGGGGCCGCCGGGGTGGAGCTCGGCCCAGGCGGACAGCCGGGCCATGGCGTCGGCGACCGAGGCGGAGCCTTCGAGGTTGAGGGTCAGCTCGCGCCAGCCAATGCCGTCGAGATGGGCGTGGCCGTCGGTGAAGCCGGGGAACATGGTCGCGCCCAGAAGGTCCAGCGTCTCGGCGTATTCGACCTCCGGCAGGCCGGCCGCCGGGCCGACATAGGCGATGCGTCCGTCCTGGACGAGGACCACCTCGGCGGTCGGCTGCGCCGCCACGCCGGTATAGATCGTGCCGCCCCGGATCAGCAGTTCCTGGGCTTCGGCGCTCCAGGCGGCGGAGCCGAGCAGCAGGGCGAGGGCGAAGGCGCGGATCATGGAACGGCTCCCGGGGTCTGGCGGACTTCGGACTCGCCTTATCCGGCCCCCGGCGTCAAGCTCGCGAAGCCAACGCCTTGCGGAGAACCCCATGATCGCCGGCCTGCTGTTCGCCCTCGTCCTGACCGACCCAGGCGTTCCGCCGCCCCGGGCCGAACTCTGCCTCGCCCACGTGAACGCCATGATCGCCGAGGCGCAGCGCGAGACGGGCATGGTCGCGGGCCCGAGCTGGTTCATCCGCAGCTGGTGGACGGCGCGGCTGCCCGAGGAGGGATCGCCCGAGGCTCTCACCGAGGAACAACGCGCGGCCCTCGACGCTTCCATGCCCGGACGCAAGGCCGCCGACCCGGATGCCTACCGGACCGAGCTGCAGGGCTGCGCCGCCGAGGCGATCGAGGGCGGGGCCCTGCCCTGAGGAGACGGTATGAAGCTGTTCACCATCGGCTATGAAGGGGAGCCGCAGGCGGCGGTGATCGATCGGCTGAAAGCCGCCGGAGTCGAGGTGGTCGCCGATGTGCGGGCCGTGGCCGCGTCGCGACGGGCCGGTTTCTCCAAGACCATCCTGGGCTCAAGCCTCAACGAGGCCGGGATCGACTATGTCCACCTTCGCCCGCTGGGCACGCCCAAGGCCGGGCGGGATGCGGCGCGCAAGGGCCGTATCGGCGAGATGCGCGAGATCTTTGCCGGGCATATGTCCGAGCCGGCGTCCGAGGCGGCGTTCCAGCTGCTGCGCGGGTTGGCGGCGGAGCGGAAAACGGCCCTGCTGTGTTTCGAGGCCGACCATGCGGGGTGTCACCGCGCGGCGCTGGCCGAGCGGTTGGCGAGCGAGGACGGGTTCGAGGTGGTGAACCTCTGACCCGTCCCCGTCGGGCTTACGCCGCCGCCTTCTGCTTCCCGGCGAAGTTCCCGTAGAAGGTCTCGCCCTTCGTGGCCATGTCGCGCAGCAGTTGCGGGACCTTGAAGCGGTCGCCGTAGCGGGCGGCGTAGTCGTCCGCCTGGGCCACGAAGGCCTTCAGGCCCGTCTGGTCGATCATGGTGATCGGGCCGCCGGTCCAGGGCGCGAAGCCCCAGGCCAGGATGGCGCCGACATCGGCCTCGCGCGGGTCGTCGATGACGCCCTCTTCCCAGCAGCGCGCGACCTCGACCGCCTGACGGTAGAGCAGGCGCTGCTTCTGGTCCTCGACCAGTTCCGGCGTGGAGTCGTTGATCTTCACCGGGGCCAGTTCGGCCAGACCGGCCCAGATCTTCTTGGGCTTCTGGTCGTAATCATAGAAGCCCATGCCGTTCTTGCGGCCGTAGCGGCCAAGCTCCTCGACCATCTTCTGGACGATCTGCGAGCCGGGCAGGGGCTGGTATTCAGCGCCGAGGTCGGCGGCGGTCTGTTTGGCGATCTTGACCGACAGGTCCAGCGCCACGTCGTCGTGCATCTCCAGCGGGCCGCGCGGCATGCCGGTCATGCGGCCGATGTTGTCGATCAGGGCGGGGGCGTAGCCCTCTTCCAGCATGGCCAGACCCTCGGCGACATAGGTGCCGAAGCAGCGCGAGGTGTAGAAGCCGCGGCCGTCGTTGACGACGATCGGGGTCTTCTTGATCTTCATGACGTAGTCGAGCGACTTCGCGATCGCCGCCTCGCCGGTCTTCTCGCCGAGGATCAGCTCGACCAGCATCATCTTGTCGACGGGCGAGAAGAAGTGGATGCCGATGAAGTCCTCGGGGCGAACCGAAGCCTCGGCCAGGCCGGTGATCGGCAGGGTCGAGGTGTTGGAGCCGAACACGGCGCCCGGGGCCAGCTGGGCCTCAGCCCGTTTGGTGACGTCGGCCTTGATCTCGCGGTTCTCGAACACCGCCTCGATGACGAGGTCCGAACCCTTGATCAGGTCGTAGTCGGTCGTCGCGGTGACCGAGCCGAGCAGGGCGTCGAACTTCTCCTGGGTGATCTGGCCGCGCGACAGGCGCTTCTTCAGCAGGTCGGCGACGTGGGCCTTGCCCTTGTCGGCGGCGTCCTGGTCGCGGTCGATCAGGATGGTCTCGATGCCGGCGAGCGCCTGCACATAGGCGATGCCGGCGCCCATCATGCCGGCGCCGATGACGGTGACCTTCTTCGGATCGGATTTGGGCACGCCGGCCGGGCGGACGGCGCCCTTGTCGAGATCCTGCTTGCTGAGGAACAGCGAGCGGATCATGGCCTGGGCCTGGGGCGTCATCAGGGTCTTGATGAAGTAGCGGGTCTCGATCCGCAGGGCGGCGTCCATCGGCACCTGGGCGCCTTCATAGACGGCCTTCATCAGGTTCAACACGGCGGGATAGTTGCCGTAGGACTGCTTGCGCAGCATGGCGTTGCCGACGAGGAAATTCTGGATGCCGGCCGGGTGGTAGGGACCGCCGCCGGGCAGTTTGAACGACTTGTCGTCCCACGGCTGGACGGCCTTGCCGCCGCCCTTGATCCAGGCTTTCGCGGCCTCGACTTCCGAGCCCTTGGCCACGACCTCGTGCACCACGCCGGCGCCCTTGGCGTCGTTCGGGCGCCACGACGAGCCGGCGCTCATCGCCGTCATCGCCGCCTGCACGCCGATCAGGCGGGTCAGGCGCTGGGTGCCGCCGCCGCCGGGGAAGAGCCCGACCTTGATCTCGGGCAGGCCGAGCTGGATCTTGTTGTCGTCGCCGACGACCCGGTAGTGGCAGGCGAGGGTCAGTTCGAGCCCGCCGCCCAGCGCCAGACCGTTGATCGCGGCGGCGACCGGCTTGCCGCAGGTTTCCAGCGCGCGCAGGGCGCCGTTCAGCTTCCAGCCCGCATCATAGGCGTCCTGCAGCGAACCGCCGGCCAGCATGCCGCCGGCCATGTCGCCGAGGTCGGCGCCGGCGCAGAAGCCGCTCGCCTTGCCCGAGGTCAGGACCGCGCCCTTGATGGCGTCGTCGGTCTTCACCCGTTCGACCCATTCGGGGATCTCCTTCATCACGCCCGAGGTCAGGGTGTTCATCGACCGTCCGGGGACGTCGAAGGTGATCAGGGCGATGCCGTCGGCGTCGACGTCGATCTTGAAGTTTTCCATGGTCAAAATCCCTCGGCTCAGACGCGTTCGATGACGGTGGCGGTGCCCATGCCGCCGCCGATGCACAGGGTGATCAGGGCGGTCGACTTGTCGGACCGCTCCAGTTCGTCGAGGGCGATGCCGGTGATCATGGCGCCCGTGGCCCCGAGCGGGTGGCCCATGGAGATGCCGCCGCCGTTCACGTTCATCTTCGAATGGTCGATGTCGAGCGCCTGCATGTAGCGCAGGACGACGGCGGCGAAGGCCTCGTTCAGCTCCCAGACGTCGATGTCGGCGGTGGTCATGCCGAGCTTGGCCAGCAGCTTCTTGGTCACGAACTCCGGGCCGGTCAGCATGATCGAGGGCTCGGAGCCGATCGAGGCGGCGCCGACGATGCGGGCGCGCGGCTTGAGGCCGAGGGCCTGGCCGGCTTCCAGGGTGCCGATCAGGACGCCGGCCGAGCCGTCGACGATGCCCGAGGAGTTGCCGGGGGTATGGACGTGGTTGACGCGCTCGACCTCGGGGTAGCGCTGGTTGATCACGCTGTCGAAGGCCATCTCGCCCATCATGGCGAAGGACGGGTTCAGGGCGCCGAGAGTCTGCATGTCGGTGTTGGGGCGGATCGTCTCGTCGCGGTCCAGCTGGACGAGGCCGAGCTGGTTCTTCACCGGGATGACCGATTTCGAGAAGCGGCCGTCGGCCCAGGCGGCGGCGGCGCGCTTGTGGCTTTCCATGGAGTAGGCGTCGACGTCGTCGCGGCTGAAGCCGTATTTGGTGGCGATCATGTCGGCCGAGACGCCTTGGGGCACGAAATAGGTCGGGAAGGCGCTGGACGGGTCGACCGGCCAGGCGCCGCCGTCGGACCCCATCGGCACCCGGCTCATGGCCTCAATGCCGCCGCCGACGGCGAAGTCGGCCTCGCCGGATTTGACCTTGGCCGCGGCCATGTTCACGGCCTCGAGGCCCGAGGCGCAGAAGCGGTTGACCTGGACGCCGGCGGTGGTCTGGGCCCAGCCAGCCGAGAGGACAGCGGTGCGGGCGATGTCGGCGCCGAGTTCCCCCACGGGGGTGACGCAGCCGAGGATGACGTCGTCCACCTTCGAGGTGTCGAGATCGTTGCGGTCGCGCAGGGCTTCCAGCACCTGGGTCGCCAGGCTGAGACCCGTGATCTCGTGCAGGGATCCGTCCTTCTTGCCCTTGCCGCGCGGGGTCCGGACAGCGTCGTAGATATAGGCCTCGGCCATGGGGTGCGTCTCCAATAAGGACGGATTCGAAGCGTGCCCGCCAAAGACCCTACGTTTACGTCAACGTCAAGTATTTCATCGTCCCGTGGCAGACAGGCCCGGCTGTGCGAGCCCCGCCGCTTGCGGCGTTCGCGAACGACTCTCACCTAGCTGGGCTTTAGGAACGCCTGTCTTCTCCGCGTCTTACCTCCGCCGGACACGCCCGGGTGTCCGGAGGAGACCACCATGGCCCAGAACTACGAAGAGATGGATGCGATCGCCATGCTGAAGGCCGACCATCGGAAGGTGGAAGAGATCTTCGCGGCGTTCGAGAAGGCGACCTCGAAGGCGCGGAAGCAGGCGCTGGCGGAACAGGCCTGCCTCGAGCTGAAGGTCCATACCGTGATCGAGGAGGAGGTCTTCTATCCGGCCTGCCGCGGGAAGATCGAGGATGACCTGCTGAACGAGGCCTATGTCGAGCACGACGGGGCCAAGCTGCTGATCAACGACATCGAGGCCGGCGGACCGGAAGAGGATTTCTACGACGCCAAGGTCAAGGTGCTGTCCGAGATGATCGAGCACCATGTCGAGGAGGAGGAGAAGCGCTCCGAGGGCATGTTCAGCCAGGCTCGCGCAGCCGGCCTCGACATGGACGCCTTGGCCGACGCCATGCGCGCCCGCAAGAAGTCGGCGATGGAGGAGTTCCAGGCCGGCAAGCCCGCCCAGACCCTGACCCTCGAAGGCGACGACACGCAGAAGGCGCTGGACGACAGGCCGCTGGGCGCCGACGCGCGCTGATGGGACAAGGGGAACGGCGCGGCGTCAGCGGCGCTATGGTCGGGCGTCCGCGCCCCGGAGACCCCATGCGCCGTTCCCTGCTCCTCGCCCTGCTTCTGATGGTCGGCCTGGCCACGCCGGGCTGCGCCGCCCCCGGCCCTCAATCGTCTGACCGGCCGGAGGCGCCGATGCGCGTCGCCGCCCCGGCGCAGGACGTTCCCGCCCGCCTGCTGGCGGCGCACAACGCCGAGCGCGCCCGGGCCGGCGCCCCGCCCCTGCAATGGGACGAGGCGCTCGCCGAGGAGGCCCGGGTCTGGGCCCGCGAGCTGGTGGACACCGGCCAGTGGGGGCACGATCCGGCCCTCCACGGCCACGGCGAGAACCTCTGGACCGGCTGGGGCGGACGGATCTGGACGCCCGAGGAGATGGTCGGCGAATGGATCGCGGAAAAGCGGGACTACGTGCGCGGCGTCTTCCCGCACGTCAGCCGGACCGGCGACTGGACGGCGGTGGGCCACTATACCCAGGTGGTCTGGAGCGGCACGACCCATGTCGGCTGCGCCATCGCCTCGCGGGGCGACCGCTCGGTCCTCGCCTGCCGCTATGCGCCGCCGGGCAATATCGACGGACGGCGAGCCTTCTAGCGGCTTCTAGCTGACGTAGCCGGCCTGCATCAGCTCGGCGATATGGACGATGGCCACGGGCCGGTCAGCCTCGACCACCAGCAGGGTGGCGATCCGGTTCTGGGTCATCAGGTCGACGGCGTCGCTCATCCGGGCGTCGGGGCCGATGACCTTGGGCCGCGGGCTCATCACATCGGCGGCGGTGAGGCCCGCCAGATCGCGCGAGAAGGCCCGGCGCACGTCGCCGTCGGTGATGATCCCGGCCAAGGTCCCGTCGCTGTTCAGCACCGCCGCGGCGCCCTTGCGGCCCTCGGTGATGGCCGAGACCACCTCGGCGAAGGTTGCGGTCAGGGGAACGGTCGCCGGGGCGGGCGGTCGATCGCCCATCCAGTCGCGCACGCTCTGCAGGCTCATGCCCAGCTTGCCGCCGGGGTGGTGCAGGCCGAAGGCCTCGGCGGTGAAGCCGCGCCGGTCCATCAGCACCATGGCCAGGGCGTCGCCGAG
>SCVB01000031.1 GCA_004296955.1 Brevundimonas sp. | reverse complement strand
TGATCGCCGCGCTCGACGTGGCTGACCTTGGCGCCGTGCGCCATGGCCATCTTCACCGCCGTCGCCAGCTGTCCGCTGAGCCTGCCAACCACCAGAAGCCGCATGGGTCTTCTCCTCTAATCTCTACGCACGATCCGGCCGCCGATCAGGCGCCGGAGTCCTCGGTCTTGATGATTTCCGTCATGGTCACGCCGAGCCGGTCCTCGACGACGACGACCTCCCCGCGGGCGACCAGCCGGTTGTTGACGAAGATGTCGATCGCCTCGCCGACCTTGCGGTCCAGCTCCAGCACGCTGCCGCGGTTCAGCTTGAGCAGCTGGGCCACGGACATATGGGCCTTGCCCAGCACGGCGGAGATGTTGACCGGGACGTCGAAGACCGGGGTGAGGTCGTGCGCCGTCTTGTTGGTCCCATCTTCACTGACGGTGATCGCGACGGAGTCCGGAAACTCCTCCAGGGCCATGGTGTCGGACGCCATTACGGCCTCCCTTCCATTGTGGGTTCGGGGGTGAGGATTTCAGCATGCCCGGCCTCGGCGGCCAGGGCGGAGTCGAGGGCCTCGCGCATGCGGGCGAAGGCCTCGGCGGGGTCGAAGGCGGCGCGGCCGTCGGACCATTCCAGCTGGAAGGCCGCCGCGGCCATGGTCGGGTCGGTGCGGAAGGCGACGATGCCCGAGAAGCCGGCGTCGGCGCACAGCTGCTCGATGCGGGCATGGGTGGCCTCGGTCAGGTCGCCGGTGCGGATGACCAGGCGCGGCGAGGCGTCGATCTCCTGGCCCAGGGCCTCGAGCGCCGCCTGCAGCGGCGCCTCGGGAAAGCGGTCGAGGGCGGAGGCGGCGACGACGCGGGCGGCGGTCAGGGCCAGTTCGGCGGACTGTCGGCGGTGGGCCTGGGCGACCTGGGCCAGGGCCGGAGTCGCCGCGGCCAGGGCCTGGCTGATCGCCGACAGGGCCATGGCCTGGATGCTGTCGACCTCGGCGAGGGCCTGGTTGCGGGCCTCCATCCGGGCCTCGGCGACGAGGGCGTCGACCTCGGCGGGGCCATAGGCGCGCTTGATCGGGCGGAAGGCGGCGGCGGCGTTGACGACCACGCCCGAGGCGTCGAACTCGGTGTCGAAGGCGAAGGGGGTGCTGAGCGGCTGCTGGGTCATGTCAGTAGATCAGCTCGTCATCGCCGCCCTGGCCGACCAGCATGATCTCGCCCTTGGCGGCGAGATCCTTGGCGACCTGGACCATGGCCATCTGGGCCTGGTCGACGTCCTTGAGACGGACCGGGCCCATGGATTCCATATCCTCGCGCATGATCTTGGCGGCGCGTTCGGACATGTTGGAGAAGAACAGTTCGCGCAGGGATTCCGACGAGCCCTTGAGAGCCAGGCCGAGGGAGTCCTTCTCGACCGCGCGCAGCAGGGTCTGGATGCCGCCGGGATCGAGCTTGGCCAGGTCCTCGAAGACGAACATCAGGGCGCGGATGCGCTCGGCCGCCTCGCGGTTGCGCTCTTCCAGGGCGCCGATGAAACGGGCCTCGGTCTGGCGGTCGAAGCTGTTGAAGATGTCGGCCATCATCTCGTGGCTGTCGCGCTTGGAGGTGCGCGCCAGGTTGGACATGAACTCGGTCCGCAGGGTCTGTTCGATCTTGTCGAGGATCTCGCGCTGCACCGGCTCCATGCGCAGCATCCGCTGGACGCATTCGAGGGCGAAGTCCTCGGGCAGGCTGGTCAGGACGCGGGCGGCGTGGTCGGGCTTCACCTTGGACAGGACCACGGCGACGGTCTGGGGGTATTCGTTCTTCAGATAGTTGGCGAGGACGGCCTCGTTCACATTGCCGAGCTTGTCCCACATGGTGCGGCCGGCGGGGCCGCGGATCTCCTCCATCAGGCCTTCGACGCGGTCGGTGGGCATGAAGGAGGCCAGCAGGCGCTGGGTCTGTTCGAAACTGCCCATGACGGCGCCCGAGCCGCTCATGCCCGAGACGAATTCGACCAGCAGCTCCTCGACCACGGCGGCGCTGACCGTGCCCAGGGAGGCCATGGCCTGGGAGATTTCCTTGATCTCGTCCTCGTCCAGCCCCTGCCACAGGCGGGTGTGGTCCTCGCCGAGCGACAGCAGGACGACGGCCGCCTTCTCGGGCCCCGTCAGCTTCCTGGCGTCCTCGACCGCCGGCTTCTTGTTGGTCAGGCGCGCCATCAGCCCTCGTGGACCCAGCTACGCAGGATGGAGGTGGATTCGTCAGGGTGCTTCTCGACGAAGTCCGCGACCTTCTTGACCGAGGAGGCCTTCACCTGTCCCTCGATCCGGGCGATGTCGAGCCGCTGGTCCATCTCGGACGGAGCGGCGAGCTGGGGCATGACGCCGCCGGCGCCGCCCATGATGGTGGTCTGCAGCGAGGTCACCGGCGCGCCGCCGGCCCCGGCCAGTTGCAGCTGGCCCCCGCCGCCGCCGCCCGAGGCCGACTTCAGCAGCGGACGCAGGACGAAGAAGATCAGCAGCAGGCCGGTGATCAGCAGGACCAGCAGCTCGACGCCGCGCATCAGGTCGTTCTTGGTGAAGTCGAACAGGGAGGATTTGACCTCCTCGCCGCCGACGACGGCCAGGTCGCGGTTGAAGCGGACATTGATCACCTCGATCTTGTCGCCTCGGGTCTCCTCGTCGATGCCGACGGCGGCGGCGACCAGGGCCTTGATCTGCGCGATCTCGGCGGGGGTGCGGGCGGCGTAGGTCGGGGCGGCCCCGTCGGCCCCCGGGGTCCATCTGCCGTCGACGGCGACCGAGACAGCCAGCCGCTTGATCTCGCCGGCTTCCTTCACCGTCGTCGTGGTGGTGTTGGAGATCTCGTAGTTGGTGGTTTCCGTGGTGTCGGTCGACCGCGATCCGACGGGCGTCGTGGCCGGAGCCTGACCGCCCGGAATATTGTTGGTCGCCGTCGCCCCGCCGTCGCTGACGCCGGTGGTGTCGGCGCTCTCCGAGCCGTTGGACGAGGTCGACCGCACCACCTGGCCGTCGGGATCGAAACGCTGCTCCTGGGTGGTGGAGCGGCTGTGGTCGATGTCGGCCGTGACCTGGACGCGCGCGCCGCCGACGCCGACGACGCCCTCGACGATGTCCATGATCCGCGCCTGGAGCTGCGCCTCGGTCGAATCGCGCGCCTCCTGGGCCGAGGCGGCGCTGAAGCCCTCGGCGTCGGAGCCGGCGGCCAGGGTGCGGTTGGAGGTGTCGGTCAGGGTGACCTTCTCGGGCTTCAGATTGGGCACCGAGGAGGCGATGACGTTGCGGATGGCCTGGACCTGCGCGCCCGACAGCTGGCCGCCGGTGACGCCGACCACCACCGAGGCGGTGGGCTCGGCGGCGTCCGACTGGAACAGCTCGCGGCGCGGCAGGGCGATCATCACGCGGGCGGAATTGATGCCGCGCATCGTCATGATGGTGCGGGCCAGCTCGCCCTCGAGGGCGCGCTTTTCGTTGAGGTTCTGCTGGAACTCGGTCTGCCCCAGCACCGACTGGTTGTCGAAGATCTCGTAGCCGACCGAGCCCGAGGTCACGAGGCCCTTGCCGGCGACCAGCATGCGCGCCTCGCCGACCTCGTCGCGGCTGACGAAGATGGTCGAGCCGTCGCCGCGCGAGGAATATTTGATGCCTGCGCTGTCGAGGGCGGTGGTGACCTCGGAGGCCTCGCGCAGGTCGAGGTTGGAATACAGCAGGGCGTCCGGGGCCTGGCCGATGCGCAGCATGACGGCGACCAGCACGGCCGCGACGCCGGCGGCGACGCCCAGCACCACGGTCAGCCGACCGATCCCGAATCTCTGCAACGCCGCCGTGAAGCCGCCCACGCGTCCCCGCCCCGAAATACTCACGGGTCCTTACAGACGCCCGCCAGGCAGAAAATGCCGGGCGCATGGTAAATGCGGAGTTAAGACCTTTGAACGATCAACGTTTCTTCCGCTTCTGCATGACGAAGCCGATGACCTTGGCGGCCGCCTCGAAATGCTCGCGGGGAATGGTCTCGTCGACATCGACGGCGGCGTAGAGGGCGCGGGCCAGGGGGACGTTCTCGACGATCGGGACATTGTGCTCCCGGCCGACCTCGCGGATCCGCATGGCGAGGGCGTCGACGCCCTTGGCCACGCAGACGGGCGCCGCATCGCCCTCTCCGGGCTCGTAGCGCAGGGCCACGGAGTAGTGGGTCGGGTTGGTGACGATCACCGTGGCCCTGGGCACGTTCTGCATCATCCGCTGGCGGCTGCGCTGGGCCCGGATCTGCTTCAGCTTGGCCTTGACGTGCGGATCGCCCTCGGACTGTTTGTAGTCTTCCTTGAGCTCTTCCTTGGACATCTTCATCCGCTCGGCGAAGCGGTATTTCTGCCAGAGGAAATCCGCCCCGGCGGTGAATCCGAGGAAGATGATGGTCGAGGTCATCAGGGCGATGGCCAGGTCGCGCGCCAGCGGCAGGATCAGGGCCGGCGGCATGGCCGCCATATTCTCCAGTTCGCGCAGGTGCGGCTTCAGCACCATCCAGCAGATGAAGCCGACGGCCAGCAGCTTGATGAAGGTCTTGATGAACTGGACCAGGCCGTCGGGGCCGAAGATGCGCTTGAACCCGGCCATCGGGTTCACCTTGGACCAGTCGGGCTTCAGCTTCTCGGCGGTGAAGATCAGGCCGGACTGGGCGATGTTGCCGCCCACGCCGCCGAGGATGGTGGCCAGCATGACCACGCCGAGAAAGGGCGCCACGGCCCACAGGGCGATGGCCCCGATCTCGACCCCCGCCCCCGTCTCGAGCCCGCCGATCATGGTGTGGGGCGCGGCGATGAAGGGCAGAAGCTGCTCGGCCATGGAGGTGGCGAACCAGCCGCCGGACATCAGGACCACGGCGGCCGCGCCCGTCAGCGACAGGGCCGCGGCGACGTCCGGAGACTTGGCGACGTCGCCCTTCTTGCGTGCGTCCGCAAGTTTTCGCGGTGTCGCCTCTTCTGTCTTCGACTCGGGATCGGCGCCTTCAGCCACCGGCGCCTCCCGCGAAGATCTGGGCCAGGGCGCGGTAGCGGTCGATGAAGACCGTACCCAGCACGCCGAGGCTGAGGGCGAAGACCGACAGGCCCAGCAGGATGCTGAGCGGGGCGGCGGCGAAGAAGACCTGGAACGACGGCATGACGCGGCCGACCAGGCCCGAGGCCAGGTTGAAGATCAGGGCGAAGACCAGCAGCGGCGCCGACAGCTGGACCCCCAGCATGAAGGCGTCGCCGACGGTGCGGATGGCGAGGCTGGCGAAATCGCCGGTGACCAGCGGCTGGACCGGGCTGATCAGTTCATAGGAGCCGACCAGGCCGGCGATGAACAGGTGATGGGTGTTGGTGGCGAAGACCAGGGTCGTGCCCAGCAGCATCAGGAAGGCGCCGATGGTCGAGCCCGGCTGGGCCTGCATGGGGTTGGCGGTCTGGGCGAAGGCCAGGGTGGTCTGCAGGGCGACGATCTCGCCGGCCGTGGCCAGGGCGGTCAGGAAGGACCGCAGCAGGGCCCCGATCATCAGGCCGACGATGACCTCGCGGATGATCCAGCCGGCCATGCCGCCGATGGTCGCCGGCAGGGCCGGCAGGGCCCCGGCGATCACCGGCCAGAGGGCCAGGGTGACGACCAGGGCGAAGGCCAGGCGGATGCGCGGCGGCACATAGCTTTCGCCGATGCCTGGCAGCATCAGCAGCACGGCGCCGATGCGCGAGAAGATCAGCGCGCCCTGCCAGACCTGGTCCGATGTCGCCCAGGGCTCCATCTAAGCGCGTCCCATGGCGATCACATGCCGGCGATGCGCGCCGCGATCGTCCGCATGAAACCGCCCAGCAGCGCTCCCATCAGCGGCAGGAACAGCAGCAGGCTGATGAAGATGGCGATGATCTTGGGGGCGTAGATCAGGGTCTGCTCCTGGATCTGGGTCAGGGCCTGGACCAGGCCGATGACCACGCCGACGACCAGGCCGACCAGCAGGATCGGCGCGCACAGCTGGATCGTCAGCCACAGGGCGTCGCGGCCCACATCCAGAACTTCGGCGCCGTTCATCGAAATCCTACTCCACCGATTACCGGGCAGAAAATGCCGGGAGCGTGGTTAACGAGGGGTTAGCGATGCGGCGGGTGGCTGGTGATTGGTGGCTGGTGGCTGGTGGCGCCTGGGCGGAGCCCGGGCACACACGGCAGGTCTTTCGCCCCGATCGGCCACCACCGATGATCACCAGCCACCAATCACCAGCCGCCACCTCCGCTCGACCGTCGCCCCTCGACACCCTATGTCTGGCCCCATGACCAAGCCTCCCGTTTCCCAGTCCGACGCCGAAGCCGCCGTGCGCACCCTGATCGAATGGGCCGGGGACGACCCCGACCGGGAAGGCCTGCTCGACACGCCGGCGCGGGTGGCGCGCAGCTACAAGGAGCTGTTCGCCGGCTATGAGGTGGAGCCCCGCGCCTATCTGGAACGGACCTTCGAGGAGGTCGGCGGCTACAACCAGCTGGTGGTCCTGAAGGACATCCGCTTCGTCAGCTTCTGCGAGCATCATATGCTGCCGGTCGTGGGCGTGGCCCATGTCGGCTATCTGCCGACCGATCGCGTGGTGGGCATCTCCAAACTGGCCCGGGTGGTGCGCGGCTACGCCCGACGGCTGCAGATCCAGGAGAAGATGACCTCTGAGATCGCCACCGCCATCGAGGAGGTGCTGCGGCCCCAGGGCGTGGGCGTGGTCATCGAGGCCGAGCACAGCTGCATGACCCTGCGCGGGGTCGACGTTCCCGGCGCCAGCCTGACCACCAGCGCCCTGCTGGGCGTGGTGCGCGACGACGCCCGCACGCGTGAGGAATTCCTGCGACTGGTGCGGGGATGAGTTCCCCGCCCGCAGGCCGGTCCCGGGAGGGCGCGCCATGGGCCGGCTGATCGAGGAACTGGACTATCGCGAGACCGCCATGGGGCCGCTGATCCTGCGGCGGCGCTGGGTGGCGGCGATAGACGCGGACGTGGTCGAGGTCATCCTCGGCGACGAGCACCTGATGTCGAGCCTGTTCACGGTCGGCGAGACCGAACTGGCGACCCGCGGCCTGGCCGCGGCGAAGGACCGACCGTCGCGCGTTCTGGTGGGAGGCCTGGGGCTGGGCTACACGGCCCGCGCCGCCCTGGCCGACCCGCGGGTGACCTCGGTGGAGGTGGTGGACGCCCTCGCCCCGGTGATCGAATGGCACGAGGCCGGGCTGGTGCCGCTGGGCGAAAGCCTCGGGCAGGAGCCGCGCTGCCATCTGAAGCATGGGGACTTCTTCGGCTGGTTCGACGCGCCGCGCGCGCCGGAGGATCGGTACGACGTCGTCCTGCTCGACATCGACCATTCGCCCCGCGCCCTGCTGCATCCGGACCACGCGCGCTTCTATGCCGACGCGGGACTGAGGCGGCTGCGGGACGGCGTCGCCGACGGCGGCGTCTTCGCCATGTGGTCGGACGAGGGACCGGACGCGGACTTCATCGCCCTGCTCGAGGCGGTGTTCGTGAACGTCCGGGCCGAGGTGGTCGCCTTCGACAATCCCCTGACCGGCGGGGCGTCGACCTGCACCATCTATGTGTGCGACCGGGACTGACGCGGGGCCTGACGCGGCCCGGTCCTTGCGGAATTCGCCTCAGAAGAGGTGTTTTCCATGGCCTGGACCGCGATTTCGACCCGAAACGAGACACCGCCCATCGTGCGTGGCGGCTGGCTGGACGCCCTGCGTTTCATTGTGGCCTCCCTGATCATCCTGCATCACTTCCAGGGCGCGGGGCCGATCGCCCTGGCCGAGGGGCTGCATCCCGTCTTCGAGCGCGGCGGATTCCTGCTCACCAACTTCTTCCTGATCGACAGCGGCTATGTGCTGATGCGCGTCTACGGCGGCTCGGTCGCCGGGGGCCGGATGTCGGCCGGCGACTTCTTCGCCAAACGCTTCCTGCGGGTCTGGCCGGCGCACATCATCATGGGGCTGAGCCTGGTCGCCCTGGTCGTCGGCGGAACCGCCATCGGCGTCGGGCCGCGGGCGCCGGAGTGGTTCGCCTGGGACCAGCTGCCGGCGCAACTGGGTCTGGTGCAGGCCTTCGGCATCCCCGGCGGCTACGGCTGGAACGCGCCCAGCTGGTCGATCTCGGCCCTGATCGGTTGTTACCTGGCCTTCCCGTGGATCCTGAAGGGTCTGGTGCGGCTGGGGCCGTGGAGCGTGCTGGCCCTGGGCGTCGGCCTGTATCTGGTCGCCAACCAGCTGACCTGGAGCCTGCTGGGTTACCCCGTCTACCAGATGCCGATGGGCTTCGGCTTCATCCGCGCCCTGCCGCTGTTCTTCCTCGGCATGGCCCTGGCCTGGTTCGCCCAGAAGGTCTGGATCGCGCCGAAGCTGGCCGGCTGGGCCGGGATCGGCGCGGCCCTGATGCTGGCCTTCGTCCAGTATTTCGACAAACACGCCCTGGTCTCGCTGGTCTGTATTTCGACCATCATCCTGGCGGCCGGCGCCGTGCCGACGCTGCGGCCCTCGAAATGGGTGGAGAAGGCCGCGCAGGTCTCCTTCTCGATGTTCATCACCAATGAAGTGGTGCGCATCGCCTGGTTCGGCGTGGCCAATGTGGCGATCGCCAAATTCGCCCTGCCCGTGGCGGCCCAGTGGGCGCTGTGGGTCGCGGGCGTGGCGGCGGCCTTCGCCTTCGCCTTCCTGTTCCACGTCCTGATCGACACGCCGATCCAGGACAGGATCCGGGCCTGGCTGAAGGGCCGCTCAGGCGCGCGTCCCCTGGCCGTGGCCCAGCCCGTCGTGTCGCTCGAGGGCTGAGGCTACATGCCCTCGATCAGGTGCAGGATGTTGCCGTCCGGATCCCTGAACCAGACCAGCCTCGCCGGACCGGCCTCGTGGATGTCGCCGGTCAGGGTCAGCCCGTCCATGTCGGGGTAGTGTTCGAAGACCACGCCCTTGTCCTTCAAGGCCCTGACCGTCTCGACGAGGTCGCCCTTCATCTCCCAGGTGACGGCGTTGGCCTCGTTCGTGCCCGCGAAGTCCGACCGGTACACCGTGAGGCGGGTGTCGCCGGTCCGGAAGCCGAGCATGTCGGCGTCGCTTTCGCCCGGGATGCGGGTCAGGCCGAGGATGTCCTCGTAGAAGGCGCGGGCGCGATCGATGTCCCTGACGGCGACGATGGCGGAGGAGTTGCGATCCTTCAGCATGGCGGTCTCCCTGGAGGGTTCGGGAGACCAGCGTCCGGACCGCCGCCAGGTTCCCGGTTCAGCTCGCGCAGTGGTCGGCTGCACCCGCCTCGATCCGCCCGCCCTTCATGACCAGCCGGGGGGTCCGCAGGGGGGCGAGGCCCTGGGTGGGGTCGCCCTCGACGGCGACCAGATCGGCCCAGGAGCGGGACCGGAGCACGCCGAGGGCGTCGTCGCCCAGCAGACGTCCGGCCTCCCAGGTGGCGGCCTGCAGGGCCTGGGTCGGGGTCAGGCCGGCCTCGACATAGCCGTCCAGCGTGGCCCGCGATCCCGCCCCCCGGCCCGCGGCATAGGGGAAGTAGAGGTCCGAACCGAGCGCGATGCGGACACCGAGACGATGGGCGCGCATCAGCCGGTCGCGGCCGGCCTGCAGGTGGCGGTCGATCTCCTCGCGCGGCGGCTGCTGCGGCCAGGACGCGGTGAACTCCAGCGCCATCTCGAGCGAGGGGTCCGTCGGCACGAGCCAGACGCCCTTTGACGCCATCAACCGCAGGGTCTCGTCGGAGATCTCGTAGCCGTGCTCGATCGAGGTGACGCCCGCCTCGACCGCCTCGCGGATGGCGGCGTCAGAGGTGGCGTGGGCGGCGACGGGAATGCCGTGGCGCTTCGCCTCCGAAACGATCGCCTCGATCTCGGCGACCGACAGCCGGGTGCGCTGGGGCGTGGCCTCGGGATAGGCCTTGATGACGTCGGCGCCGCGGGCGACGGCCTCGCGCACGGCGGCGCGGGCGTCGTCCACGCCGTTGACGATCCGGTATTCGCCGGCGACCAGTTGATGCGGATCGTCCGTCAGGGGCTCCAGCTGGCCGCCTTCCGGGGCGAGCCCCGGGCCGGAGCCATAGATGCGCGGGCCGGGGACGCGGCCGTCGTTGACGCCGCGCTCCAGCATGAGGTCGAGAAACTGGCCGGAGTTGCCGAGGTCGCGGACCGCGGTGAAGCCCGCCTCCAGATACTGGCGGGCGCGCTGGGCCCCGACGAGGGTGCGGTAGACGTCGCCGTCGACGCCCTGGTCGCGGGCCGCGACGTCCGACAGGCCCTCGCGCTCGCGCTGCTCCAGCAGCAGGTGGGTGTGGACGTCGATCAGGCCGGGGATGACGGAACAGCGCCCCAGATCGATGATCGTCGCGCCTTCGGGCGCCGCGAGGCCCTGCCCCACCTCGGCGACGCGCTGGCCGCGGATGAGGATGTCGCGCGGCCCGACCATGCGGCCGGCCTCTGAATCAAACAGATTTCCGGCGCGTACCAGGACCATCTGCGGAGCCGCGCCCTGGGCATGTACGACGGCGGGCAGACAGGCGGCGATGAGGGCGGCGGCGCAGGCGGCGACGGTCAGGCGGGACATGGAACCTCCGGTATGTGGTCTCCCTCAGAGGCGCCGTCCGCGGCGCCCGGATGCGGAGCCGAGGATGAAATTCTCGTAAGCCTGGCCTACAGGGTGAGGGTGAGCCACGATCCCCTCCCTGTCGATCCCGTCGCCCTCGCCCGGGCCGCCGACGCCGGCGACGGCGCCGCCGCCCACCGGCTGGCCGTTCTGACCGCCATGGGACTGGGGACGCCGCAGGACTGGGGCCGGGCCCTGGCGCTGCTGCAGCAGGCTGCCGGCCTGGGGTTCCCGTCGGCGCAGGCGCAGGTCGCGTTGCTCGCCGCAGGCGCCGCCGACCAGAGGATTGACCTCGCCGCCTGGCTGAATGCGCCGGCGCCGCGCATGCTGAGCGAGGGACCGGCGATCCTGACCATCGAGGGCTTTCTGCCTCATGCCGCCTGCGACTGGCTCAGAATGAGGGCGGAGACGATGACCGCCCCCGCGCTGGTCTATGATCCCGAAACCGGGGAAGGCCGCCGCGAGGCGGTGCGGACCAATAATGCGGCGCGGTTCGAGTTGGACGGGATGGATGTCGTCCTGGCGCTGGCGCGCGAACGGATCGCGCGGACGGCGGGCCTGCCCGTGCCCGGGCTGGAATGGACCCAGGTGCTGCACTATGCGGTCGGCCAGACCTTCGACTGGCATTTCGACTGGCTGGACCCGGGCAATCCGGCCTATGCCGCCGACCTCGCGGGCCGCGGGCAGCGGATCGCCACCTGCCTGGTCTTCCTCAACGACGATTTCGAGGGCGGGGAGACGGCGTTCGAGGCCGGAGGCCTGAGGCGCAGGGGCCGCAAGGGCGACGCCCTGCTGTGGGCCAACACCCTGCCGGACGGGGCCGTCGACCCGCGCACCCGGCACGCGGGCCTGCCGCCGACCGCCGGCGAAAAATGGGTGCTGTCGCAGTGGCTGCGCGGGCGGGCGCCGAGAGTCTGACCCGGAACGGTCAGATCGGCATCCGCATGATCTCCTGATAGGCCTGGATCACCTGGTCGCGGACGGCCATGACCGTCTCCAGCGAGGCCTCGGCCGAGGACACGGCGGTGACCACGTCGATCAGACTGCCCTGGCCCTGGACGGCCGAGGCCATCTGGGTCTCGGCGGCGCGCGAGCTCTGGGTCATGTCGCCCATGACGCTGGTCAGCATGTCGGCGAAGCCGGACGGCTGGGCCGCGCCGGTCGCGGCGGACGGCATCTCCGTGCCCTGGATCGCCGAATAGGCGCGCGCTGCGGCCAAGGGGTTCATGGCTCAGTCCCTATTTCTTCAGCAGGTCGAGGGTGCGGGCGTCCATGGCCCGCGCCGTCTCGATGACGTTGAGGTTGGCCTCGTAGGCGCGCTGCGCCTCGCGCATGTCCATGGCCTCGATCAGGGTGTCGACGTTGGGACGCAGCACATAGCCCTCGGCGTTGGCGGCCGGGTGATTCGGATCATACTCGCTGCGGAAGTCGCCCATGTCGGGCCGCACCTCGGCCAGGGTCACGCCCGTGGCGCCGTCGATCTCGCGCGCCTGGAAGACCGGGATCTGGCGGCGGTAGGGCTGCCCGCCCGCGGCCGGCGAGGTTGATTCCGCGTTGGCGATATTCTCGGCGATGACGCGCATGCGCGACTGCTGGGCCTTGAGCGCGCTGGCGGCGACGGCCATGGCGCTGTTCCGGGGCGGGATCGGGTCGGGCATCGGCTATTCCTCGATCAGCGGCCGGGCGGGCGGGCGGCCATGCGCAGCATCTGCATGGACTTCTGGTAGAAGCCGATGGCCGCGTCATAGGCCATGCGGCTCTCGGCCATCTTGAGCATCTGTTCCTCGACGACGACGGAATTGCCGTCGAGGGTGGTCTCCGAATCGGGCGCGGCCTGGCTCTCGAACCGGGCGGCCTGTCCGGCCGGGGCGATGTGCATGGCGCTGGTGCGGACCATGCGGACCCCGCCGCCGCCCTCGGCCAGGGCGCGGGCGAAATCCGTCGGCTGGTTCAGGTCGCGGCCGACGTAGCCGGGCGTGTCGGCGTTGGCGACGTTCTGGGCGATGACGCGCTGGCGCTCGTCCAGCCAGGACAGGCGGCCCTTGATCTGGCTGAGCAGCGGCAGGTCGGTGAAGCCCACGGGCGACATCCCCCAATCTCGCAACGACGGGCGCGGATCGCCCATGGCTCGATCGGCAGAAAATGCCGCCTGCATGGTTAATGAGGCGTTATCTCAACGCGGCGTTAACCATGATCCCCGAAGTCTGACCCCGCCGGACGCCCTCGCCCGGCCGGACGCGCGCGCATGAATTTCCTCGATCTCGCCCGGGCCATCTTCGCCCTCGCCTTCACCCTCGGCATCATCGGCCTGGCCGCCTGGGCCTCGCGGCGATACCTGCCGCAGCTGCTCGCCCGGATCAGCGCCGAGCGTGGCGAACGGCGGATGACGGTGGTCGAGACCCTGGTGCTGGATCCCGCGCGCCGGCTGGTGCTGGTCCGGATCGACGACGAGGAGCGGTTGCTGATTCTCGGCGAGGGGCGCGAACTGATCGAGCCGCGCGGCCCGGAGGCGGACAAGTGACCCTCAAGGGCGTCTTCGTTCTGCCCAGCCGCGCGGAGCTGAAGCGCGCGGCGATGCTGTCGCTGGTCACCACCGGCTTCTGTCTGCTGTGGCCGCTGGCGGCCCTGGCCCAGGACGTGGCGGCGGCGGGCGGCCCCGGGGCGGCGATCAACGTCGACCTCGGCACCGGCTCGGGCCTGACCGAACGGGTGGTGCAACTGGTCGGGCTGATGACCGTGCTGTCGCTGGCGCCGTCGATCGTCATCATGACCACCAGCTTCGTGCGCATCGTCGTGGTGTTGTCCCTGCTGCGCACGGCCCTGGGCATGCAGCAGTCGCCGCCGAACGCCGTTCTGGTTTCCCTGGCCCTGTTCCTGAGCGCCATCGTCATGGCCCCGACCTGGCAGGACGCCTATGATTCGGGCATCCGACCCCTGCTGGACCAGCAGATGGAGCTGCCCCAGGCCTTCGATGCGGCCTCGGAACCTGTGAAGACTTTCATGCTGGGTCAGGTGGACCGGGACGACCTGGCGCTGTTCGTGCGCCTGTCGAATCTGGAGGCTCCGACGGCGACCGCCGACCTGCCCCTCCGGGTGGTCACGCCGGCCTTCATGATCAGCGAGTTGAAGCGGGCCTTCGAAATCGGATTTCTCCTTTTCGTTCCGTTCCTTGTGATCGATCTGGTGGTCGCCAGCGTGCTCATGTCCATGGGTATGATGATGCTGCCGCCGGTGGTGATTTCCCTGCCCTTCAAGCTGATCTTTTTCGTGCTCGTGGACGGCTGGAGACTGGTCGCCGGAAGCCTGGTCGAGAGCTTCCAGCGAGCGTCCGGTACCGGATAAATCCCCACCCCGTGGGCGTTACAGCGGCGAAGTCGCTTGCCAAGGGAAGAAAAAGCGGCGTCAATCCGTCCGTCATCGCCCCTGAATCGGGGCGAGCTTTCATCGGGAAACGACCCACATGACCACCCAAGCAGAACTCATCGCCTCCGTCGCCAAGGACGCCGGCGTCAGCCAGGCCGA
>SCVB01000030.1 GCA_004296955.1 Brevundimonas sp. | reverse complement strand
TCGATCATGCCCGGCAAGGTCAATCCGACCCAGTGCGAGGCCCTGACCCAGGTCTGCGTGCAGGTGTTCGGCAACCACGCCGCGGTGACCTTCGCCGGCTCGCAGGGGCATTTCGAGCTGAACGTCTTCAACCCGGTGATGGCCTACAACTTCCTGCAGTCGGTGCGGCTGATGGCCGATGCGGCGGTGTCGTTCACCGACAACTGCGTGGTCGGCATCGAGCCGCGCGAGGACAATATCAAGCGCGGCCTCGACAACTCGCTGATGCTGGTCACCGCCCTGAACGGCAAGCTGGGCTATGACGCCTGCGCCAAGATCGCCAAGACGGCGCACAGGAACGGAACGACGCTGCGCGAGGAGGCCGTCGGCGGCGGCTATCTGACCGACGCCGAGTTCGACGAGGCGGTGCGGCCCGAGAAGATGATCTCGCCCGGCTGATCGACCCGGATGCCCTCAAGAACGCCGGCCTTCCCGCGAAGGCCGGCGTTTTCGATTCAGGGCTTGTCGCGGATCGTGCGGCCAATGGGCGCGAGAGCTAGTTTGGCCAGCTCCAGGTCCTTGAGCGCGAAGGGGATGCCGATGATGGAGATGAACTCGGCCACGGCGATCAGCAGGTGCGACAGGGCGATGTACCAGCCGGCGAAGAGGAACCAGATGATGTTGAGAACCAGGCCGAGCGGGCCGGTGCCGACGTCGAACTGACCCAGTTCATCGCGCCAGACGACCTCGCGGCCGAAGGGCCAGAAGGAGTAGCTGGCGATCCGCCAGGCGGCGAAGGACCACGGCAGGCCGACGATGGTCAGGGCCAGGATCGCGCCGCCGAACAGCCAGAGCAGGCCGGACAGCCAGCCGCCGAAGACGAACCAGAGCAGGTTGAGGATCAGGCGGATCACGGGCGTTCTTCCGGTCGCGCCGCACGCCGGCGCATCCCCCAGATATGCCGAAGGCCCCGCCGGCGACAGCGGGGCCTTCGTGAATTCGCGGTAAGCCGCCGCCGGCCTAGTGGCCCTTTTCGGTCCAGCGCGCCTTCGCGTCGTCGCGGGTCACATTCAGGTGGACGTGCTCGTCCACATGGTCGACCCAGCTGACCGGGATCATGTGATGTTTGAAACCGCCGGCGAGATCGAGCTTCGCCAGTTCGATCCGGTCGCCGACGACGTGGTCGACGCGGCCGACGTGCTCGCCGTCCGAGCCGACGACTTCGAGGTGTTCGCGGATCAGAGTCGGGTCTACCATAGGGGCTCCTGCGGGTTGTGACTGGCGGGACAACCACCCGGCCCGCGTCGGGTTGCATATCGGAGGTTCGCATGGGCGAGGTCATCAACCTGAACCGGGTGCGCAAGGACCGGGCGAAGGCCGAGGCCCGGTCGACGGCGAAGGCGAACCGCGCCGCCCATGGCCGGACCCGGGCCGAGCGGAGCAAGGCCGAGACGGAGCGCGAGCGCGCCGCCCGGCTTCTGGATGGCTCGAAGCTGGAGGACTGAGATGGGAGACATGCCCCACAACCGGCACGGGCTGATCCCCATGCTGGTCGCGATCCGGGTCGCCGCCGAACGCAAACGCAGGGAGGCCGAGGCCGGCGCCGACAAGAGCGACAAGGCTCCGGCCGCGACCGAAGCCAGGCCGAAAAAGAAGAGGCGCGACTGGTTCAGCTAGGTCGAGAGCTTTGGCGCGCGGATCATCAGGGCCTGACCCGACAGCACGAGCAGCAGCCCGGCCAGGGCCGTCCAGCCGAAATGCGCGCCCTCGAACAGGACGGAGACCAGCATCGCGATCGGGGGCGTCAGGGCCGAGACATAGCTGGCCATGGCGTAGCCGATGGTGCGGGCGATGGTGAAATACAGTCCGAAGGCGATCACCGAGCCGAACAGCGCGAGATAGAGCAGCGAACCGACATAGGTGATGCTGGGATCGATGGTGAATTGCGCGCCGGTGACCAGGCCGTAGAGGGCAAGCAGGCCGGTTCCGTAGGCCATGGCCCAGGCGGTCGAGGGAATGGCGGCGGAGCCCCGCACCTGGCCCTTCCAGGCGAAGAAATTGCCGAAGGCCGAGGCGGTCACAGCGACCAGGGCGAGGCCGACGCCGAGGGCCGCCTCGCCGTCCAGACCCGCCTTGAGGACCTCGCCGCCCGACAGCACCGAGACCCCCGCCAGACCGAGCAGCGCCCCGCCCCATGAGGCCAGGGCGGCTTTCTGGCCCGCCGCCAACCGGAACAGGACGAGGTTGAGGAAGGTCAGGGAGGCGAAGGTCACCGCCACGATGGCCGAGGCGACGTGGGCCTCGGAGGCGTAGGTGAAGCTGTAGCTGATCGAAAAGGCGAAGGCGCCCTGGGCCATGGCAGCGAGATGCTGGGCCGGGGTGAGCTTCAGGTTCTGGCGGAAGACCAGACAGCCGAGGAACAGGACCGCCGCGGCCAGGCCGAACCGCCAGACGATCGACGCCAGCGGCGCCACCGTCCCGAGCTGCAGGGTGATGGCGTACCAGGTCGTGCCCCAGATGATCGCACAGATCATCACCCCGCCGATGCCCAGCAGGGTGGTCCGCGACAGGCGCGGGCGGACGACGGGAACGGTTTCACTCGGGGAGGTCACATCCGCCAAGTGGAGCATGCCGTCCGGCGGGGCAAGGCGAGTTATCGACCGGTCGGCACAAGGCGCGCTTATGGCGTCCGGAAGCCGCGCTCAGCCGCGCAGTTTGAGGCCCGCGCGGACCTCGGCGGGCACGGCCTGATAGACCGTCGCCGGCCGGATGTTGAGGCGCGCGCGGGCGGCCTCCAGCGACTGTTCGAACAGGGCCTCGTAATCGAGGCCGGGCAGCCAGCGGGCGGCCTTGCCGTTGCGCCAGGCCTGCCAGACCGCGCGGCGGGCGGGCACGGCGCGGGCCTCGCGCTGGATCTCGCGGGCCGCGCCCCAGCCGATGAAGGCGAATCCGAGATTGCGGGTCTGGCCGTAGGAGAAGGAGACCACGCAGGCTTCGCCGAGCGCGTCCGTGCCGTAGCCGGTCAGGACATGCCAGATGTCGTGCACGTCGCGCAGCCGGCGCGAATACCAGACGATCGGGTGCGGGGCGTCGATGAAGGGCACGACCTCGCGCTCGACCGCGGCGAGACCGTCGGCGGTGAAACCGCGCGCCTCGCGGAAGGAGCGGTAGGCCGCCCCGACGGTTCCGGGTTCGAAGCGCGCCAGCCAGACCGGATCGTCCAGCTTGTGAGCCAGTTCCTCGCGCAGGAAGGCCTGACGGCCGCCCTCCACGGTGGTCAGCATCCGCTGGTAGCCGCGCGAGACGGAACGGCCGCTGAGCGCCTGCATGATCCGGAACACCTGGGCGGTGTCCTCCTTGTCGCGGATCAGGCGGCGGAAGGCCTGCAGGGCGGCGAGCGGGCGAAGGCGCTCGGAGCGCACCTTGCGGAAATCATCGGCGTCGGCGGTGGTCAGGGTCATGGCGGCGTCCGGGAGGATGGCCCAGTGTAGCGAAAGATCCATCCCTCTGGAACGGCCCTGCGTAGCTTGGGTTAACAGCGACAATACACGTGAAAGCCGCGCCCTCATGCCCTCCGCTCCCAGTCCGGCGCCCGTCGCGCGGCTCCAGTCCCTCGCCCTGGCCTGGCCGCCGCACGTGCTGCGGCAGGAGGATGTGGCGGCCAATGGCGCGGAGATGTTCGCCACCACCCACGGCGGATTCGAGCGGCTGGCGCCGATCTATCGCAACGCCCTGATCGAAACCCGGCATTCCTGCGTGCCGATCGAATGGTACCTCAAGCCCCACAGCTTCTCCGAACGCAATGACCTGTTCCTCGAGAACGCCGTCACTGTGCTGGCCGAGGCGGCGGGCAAGGCCCTGGACGAGGCCGGACTGGCGGCGGCGGAAATCGACGCCATCGTCGTGGTCTGCACGACCGGCATCGCCACGCCGGCCCTCGACGCCCGGCTGATGCAGGTCATGCCCTTCCGTCCGGACGTGCGCCGCCTGCCGGTGTTCGGCCTCGGCTGCGCCGGGGGCGTGGTCGGGCTGGCGCGGGCGGCCGACATGGCCCGCGCCCACCCCGACGAACGGGTGCTGCTTCTGGTGGTCGAGCTGTGCGCCCTCACCTTCCGCGCCCAAGACCGGTCCAAGAGCAACCTCGTCGCCACCGCCCTGTTCGGCGACGGCGCGGCCGCTGCGGTGATCTCGTGCCGCCCCGACGCCAAGGGGCCGGCGCTGGGCGCGAGCCGCGAGCACACCTGGCCCGACAGTCTGGACGTGATGGGCTGGGACGTCGCCGACGACGGGCTGAAGGTGGTGTTCAGCCGGGATATCCCGACCCTCGTGCGGGACGATTTCCGGCCGGTGGCCACCCGGTTCCTGGCCGACCAGGGCATGACGGCAGCGGACATCGGCGGTTTCGTCTGCCACCCGGGCGGGGCCAAGGTCATCGACGCGCTTGAGGCCTGTTTTGACCTGCCCGACGGCTCGCTGACGCACACGCGCGCCGTGCTGCGCGACCACGGCAACATGAGCGCGGCGACGGTGCTGTTCGTGTTGAAGGCCATGCTGGAAGGCGGGGCCCGGGGGCCGCTGCTGCTGACCACCCTGGGACCGGGGTTCACCGCCGCCCTGATGCTGGTGCACGCATGATGTGGATCTGGGTGGTGCTGGCCGCCGTCGCAGCCCAGCGGCTGTGGGAGCTCTGGCTGGCCGACCGCAACACGAAACGCCTGCTGGCCGAAGGCGCGGTCGAGGTCGGGGCGGCCCACTATCCGCTGTTCATCCTGCTGCACGCCAGCTGGCTGGCGGCGATCGCCATCGTCACCCCGTGGACGATGGTTCCGAACCTGTGGTGGCTCGGCCTGTATATCGTGCTGCAGTTCGGACGGCTGTGGGTCATCGCCACCCTCGGGCGGTTCTGGACGACGCGGATCATCACCCTGCCCGCAGCGCCCCTGGTCCGGCGCGGTCCCTACCGGTTCATGCGGCATCCGAACTATCTGGTGGCCTCGCTGGAGATCGCGGTGCTGCCCCTGGCCTTCGGCCAGGTCTGGATCGCGCTGGTCTGGAGCGTCGCCAATGCGCTACTGGTCGGCTGGCGGATCCGCATCGAGGACCGGGCCCTGCGCGAGCGGAGATGATGCTGAAGAAACGGTCGGTCTCCCTCTCCGGCCACGCCACATCGGTGGCGCTGGAGCCCGAGTTCTGGGCCGTGCTGGATGCGGTGGCGGCGGCCGGCGGCCTGTCGCAGGCGGGGCTGATGAAGCGGATCGACCAGCGTCGCGGGCGCACCCCCCTGGCCTCGGCCTGCCGGCTTCTGGCCCTGGCCTGGGCGGGCGGCGACCGATCTTTCATCGAACAGGATTCGACTGATTGACAGCTGTCGGGGTTGGCGCATGGTCGGGCCTCAAGAAGGAAAACCGCCGTGCTCGACAAGATCGACAAATCCCTGCTTCCCGCCGCCCTGTTCGGGGGGCTGATCGCCATCGGACTGATCGGCGCGGGGGCCTTCATCGGTTCCGGGGTGGTCAACGCCCAGGTGGGCAACCGGCAGGTGACGGTGCGCGGCCTGGCCGAGCGCAATGTGGTCGCCGACCTGGCCGTGCTGAACCTCAGCTTCAAGGCGGCCAATGACGATCTGCCCACGGCCCAGGCCAAGATCGACGGCGACCTCGCCCTGGTCCGCGCCTTCCTGACCCGCCAGGGCTATCCGGCCGAGGCGGTCACCATCGGCCGGCTGCAGGTGGTCGACACCCGGGCCCGGGAATACGGCTCGACCGAGAATGTGGTCCGCTACATCCTGACCCAGAGCGTGACCGTACGCACGACGGACGTTCAGCGCGTGGCCCAGACCGAACGGGCCCTGAACGACCTGGTCCGCGAGGGCGTGCAGCTTGATTTCGCCGCCCCGACCTATGTCTTCACCAAGCTGAACGAGGTGAGGCCCGAGATGATCGCCGAGGCCACGGCCTCGGCCCGGTCGGGCGCCGAGCAGTTCGCCAAGGATTCCGGCGCGCCGCTCGGCCCGATCCGTCAGGCCACCCAGGGATCATTCGAAATCCTCGCGCGGGAGGATATCGACAGCGAATCGACCTCGCTGGACAAGCGGGTGCGGGTCGTCGCCACCGTCAGCTACCAGCTGCGCTGACCAAAGCGCCGGTTCAGGCGGCCGGTTCGGGGTTGGGTTGGGGCATGGTCGGCGGCTCGACCGGCGGGACGTCCGGCAGGTCCGGCATCTTCGGCGCATCCGGAAGTTCCGGCCGCGGCAGGTCGATGTCGACCGAGACGTCGGTCCCGTCGGGCGTCTCGATGCCGCCGCGGTTGGTGAAGACGACGAAGGCGATGATGAGCATCACCACCACCAGGCCGCCAACCAGCAGGGCGATCCAGCTGCCGCCGCCGCTCCTGGGCGGATTGTTGATGGTGGTATGATGGACGACCTCGGGCCGCTCGGGCGGAGGGACGTTGGGATCGGTCATCGGTCAGTTCGCCGTGGGCACGGCGGGCGCCGAGACTTCGGGCAGATTGACGTCGACGTTGACGTCCTTGGTCTCGGGCGCCATCCCGCCGCGGGCGAAGACGAAATACGCCACGATGGCCAGGACCACGACGATCCCGCCCACGATGAAGGCCAGGCCGGCGTTGCCGCCACCGCTGTTGTTGGATGTGTTGTTGTCGGTCATGGATATTCCCTTCCCCGGGGTTGAAGACGCCACCGGAACGACGGTCATGCTTGACGGTTCCGTGAGGCCGCGCGCACGCCGCCGCTGACATCCGGCTCCGTGCCCCTTATGTTCCACCGATGAGTCTCCCCGACGCCCCTGCCCCGCGTATCTCCGATCTCGCCCGCTCACGCGGTCCTGGCGGGGTGGAAGCGCCCGCCGCCGACTATCTGGCCGGGCTGAACCCCGAACAGCGCGAGGCGGTCGAGACCGTCGACGGGCCGGTGCTGGTGCTGGCCGGGGCCGGCACGGGCAAGACGCGGGTCCTGACCACGCGGCTGGCGCACATCCTGGCCACCGGACGGGCGCGGCCGTGGGAACTGCTGGTCGTCACCTTCACCAACAAGGCCGCGCGCGAGATGCGCGAGCGGATCACCCATCTGATCGGGCCGTCGTCCGAAGGGCTGCGTTGGCTGGGCACCTTCCATTCGGTGGCGGCGCAGATCCTGCGGCGGCATGCGGAGCTGGTCGGGCTGAAGTCCAGCTTCACCATCCTCGACACCGACGACCAGGAGCGGGTCTGCAAACAGGTGCTGGAGGCTGCGGGCCTGGACACCAAACGCTGGACGCCGAAGTCGCTGAACGGCCTGATCGACCACTGGAAGAACCGCGGCTGGACGCCCGAAAAGCTGCCCCTGTCAGAGGATTTCGCCAACGGCAAGGGGCACGAGCTGTACGCCGCCTATCAGGCGCGGCTGGTCAGTCTGAACGCCTGCGACTTCGGCGATCTGTTGCTGCACAACCTGACGATCCTGTCGAAACATGCGGATATCGCGGAGGAATACCGGAGACGGTTCCGCTACATCCTGGTCGACGAATATCAGGACACCAATGTCGCCCAGTACCTGTGGCTGCGGCTGCTGACTTCGTCGACCGGCAATGTCTGCTGCGTCGGCGACGACGATCAGTCGATCTATGGCTGGCGGGGAGCAGAGGTCGACAACATCCTGCGGTTCGAGCGCGACTTCCCCGGCGCCAAGGTCGTAAGACTGGAGCGCAACTACCGGTCGACGCAGCATATTCTGGGCGCGGCCTCGGGCCTGATCGCGGCCAACCGCGACCGTCTGGGCAAGACCCTGTGGACCGAGGATCTGAGCGGCGACAAGGTGCGGGTGCGCGGGGTCTGGGACGGCGAGGCCGAGGCCCGGCTCGTCGCGGACGAGATCGAGACGGCGCGGCGGGCGGGCACGCCCTACAAGGACATGGCGGTGCTGGTGCGCGCCTCGTTCCAGATGCGGGCCTTCGAGGAGCGGTTCGTGCTGCTGGCCGTGCCCTATGTGGTGATCGGCGGCCCGCGCTTCTTCGAACGGGCCGAGATCCGCGACGCCCACGCCTATCTGCGGCTGATCCTCAGCGAGGATGACGACCTCGCCTTCGAGCGGATCGTCAATGTGCCCAAGCGCGGCATCGGCGACACCTCGGTGCAGAAGGTGCTGCAGATCGCGCGCCTGTCGGGCGTCTCCGCGATGAGCGCGGTGCGGGACCTGATCACCTCGGACGAACTGCAGGCCCGCACCCGAACGGCGCTCGCGAACTTTGTCCGCGACATCGACCGCTGGCGGACCTTCGCCCAGACCAGCACCCACTGGGAGTTGACCGAAACCGTCCTCGAGGAGAGCGGCTACACCGACATGCAGAAGGCCGACCGGGCGACCGGTCAGACGCGGCTGGACAACCTCAAGGAGCTGACGCAGTCGATGCAGCAGTTCGAGACCCTGCCCGCCTATCTGGAGCACGTCTCGCTGGTCATGGACCTCGACCGCGGCGGCTCGGACGATGCGGTGCAGATCATGACCCTGCACGGGGCCAAGGGGCTGGAGTTCCCGCTGGTCTTCCTGCCGGGCTGGGAGGAAGGCGTCTTCCCCAGCCAGCGCAGCATCGACGAGAAGGGCGAAAAGGGCCTCGAGGAGGAACGCCGCCTGGCCTATGTCGGCGTCACCCGGGCCAAGTCAGACGCCCGGATTTCGTTCGCCGCCAACCGGCTGGTCTACGGCCGCTGGACCTCGCAACTGCCGAGCCGGTTCGTCGACGAACTGCCGATGGCACACGTCGAGGCCGAGAGCGACACCGGCTACTATGGCGTCACCCCGGGCATGAAGGAGGCCAAGTCCCGCTGGGACGAGATGCCGACCTTCGGCGCCGGTTACGCCTCTCCGGGCTGGAAACGGGCGCAGTCGTTCACGGCGGGACGGAGCCCGGCGGCCCGCCCGGCGCGGCATGCCTTGATCGAGGGCGATGGAAGGCTGGTGGCCACGGCCGACCCGAAGGCGGGCGGCGACTGGTCGAAGGGCCAGCGGGTCTTCCACCAGAAATTCGGCTACGGCGCGGTGACGGCGATCGAGGGCAACAAGCTGCTGATCGACTTCGAGAAGGCGGGCGAGAAGAAGGTGATCGATACGTTTGTGGAGAAGGCGTGAGAGGCGAAGCTCGCCGGCGCGTCTTCCACGGCCGTCAGGATCGCGGCTGAAGCGGATTCCAACCCTTCGTTAAGCCCGTTCGCCCACCCTGCAACGGTGCGCGAATCCCGTCCAGACGCCGTCCTGACCGAGCCGGCTCCCAGCCTGTGGGAGCAGGTCATCTGCGGCGTGATCATCGCCATGCTGACCGGGGCCCTGATCGGGCCGGTGTTCGCGCCGATGCAGGAAGAGACGCCGGTGCTGCGACTGGTCTGGCTGCCGGCCTATGCGGCCATCGTCGGCCTGCTGCTGTTCCGGCTGGACCGGCTGTGGCGAGCGTGGCCGGCGATGATCGCGATCGCCGCCGTCGTCGGCCTGGCCTTCGCCTCGCGCTACTGGTCGATCGATTTCGCCACCACCATGCGCCGGGTCATCGCCCTGGCGATCAGTTGCGCCTTCGCCCTCTATCTCGGGGCGGTGTTCCGGGGGCCGCACCTGCCGAGGCTGCTGATGCACACGGCCCTGGTGATGGCGGTCGGCAGCCTGGTCATGGTCTTCGCCTTCCCCGAGATCGGGGTGCACCAGTACGACAACGCCGGCCTGTGGCGCGGGCTCTGGTACGAGAAGAACCAGATGGGGGCGGTGATGGTGATCGGTGCCACGGCCGCCGCCGCCTGTCTGGCCTCGCCCGATCCGCGCCGGCTGCTGCCGGTCGTCGCCCTGGTCCTGACCAGCGGCCTGGTGCTGGCGACCCAGTCCAAGACCTCCCTGCTGTGCCTGCTGGTCGGGCTGGGCCTGATCGGCGGCTTCTGGACCATGCGACGCGGCGGCCCGGTGGTCACGGTGATCGCCGTCTGGGGGGCGGTCGTGCTGGCGGGCGCCGGGGTCTGGCTGTGGGAATCCCATGCGGTCCAGTTGCTGGAGGCGCTGGGCAAGGACCCCTCGCTGACCGGCCGCACCGAGATCTGGGACAGCCTGATGCGCAAGGTCGCGGACCGGCCGTGGACGGGCTACGGCTACGGGGCCTTCTGGGGCCGGATCGGGGAATCGGCGCCGGCCGACTGGGTGCGCAAGGAGACGGGCTGGACCGTGCCCTCGGCGCACAACGGCTGGATCGACCTGCTGGTGCAACTGGGTTGGCCCGGCGCCGTTCTGGTCGGCGGCCTGATGGCCGGAACCGCGCTGATCGCCGTGCTGCGGTCGTTCGGCGCCGGGGCGCGCGAGGGCTGGTGGGGGCTGGGCTTTCTCGCGGCCTTCTTCGTGCTCAGCCTGTCCGAGAGCATACTGATGGCGCACCAGGGCCTGCCCTGGGTTCTGTTCGTGGCGGCCCTGACCCGGGCGATCCTGCCGGCCCCGGCCGCAAGCCGCGCTCCGGACGCAGCGCCGCTTGTGGAGAAGCGCCGCCGGGCCTACCAGACCGGTCCCCGAATCGTCTCACAGTATCCGCATGGGTCCCAACGCCGCGCCTTCCCTGTTCGATGACCTGCCCGAGCCGGAAGGCCCGGCGCCGACGCCTGCGCCCGCCGCGGCGGAACCGGCCCTGACGCCGCAGGCCGCGGCGCCGAAGCCCGAACCGGAGCGCGCAGCGCCCGCCCCGGCCGCGCCGTCCGCCCCGCCGGTCCCCGGCAGCTATTCGGCCTCGTCGATCGAGGTGCTGGAAGGGCTGGAGCCGGTCCGCAAACGCCCCGGCATGTATATCGGCGGCACCGACGAGCGGGCGCTGCACCACCTGTTCGCCGAAGTCCTCGACAACGCCATGGACGAGGCCGTGGCCCGTCATGCGAAGCTGATCACCGTCGACCTCGACGCGGAGGGCTGGCTGGCCGTCAAGGACGACGGCCGCGGCATCCCTGTCGATCCGCACCCGAAACATCCGGGCAAGTCGGCGCTGGAAGTGGTCATGACCGTCCTCCACTCCGGCGGCAAGTTTTCAGGGAAAGCCTATGAAACTTCCGGCGGTTTGCACGGCGTAGGCGTCAGCGTCGTCAACGCCCTGAGCGAACGGCTCGAGGTCACCGTCTGGCGCGACGGCTTCGAGTGGAAACAGGCCTTCAGCCGCGGTCTGCCGCTCGGCCCGATCGCCCAGGTCCAGCCGTCGAAGAAGAAGGGCACATTGATCCGGTTCAAGCCGGACGAGGAGATCTTCGGCGTCGGCGCGGCCTTCAAACCCGCCCGCCTGTTCCGCATGGCGCGGTCCAAGGCCTATCTGTTCCGCGGCGTCGAGATCCGCTGGACCTGCGCCGCCGAGCGGATCACCGACCAGACCCCGACCGAGGCGGTGTTCCACTTCCCCAACGGCCTGGCCGACGCCCTGGCCGAGCGCATCGGCGAGCTGGAAACCGTAACCCCCGCCTTCTCGGGCCGGGTCGAACGCAAGGGCGAGGCCGGCGCGGTCGAATGGGCGGTGACCTGGTCGCCCATCGGCTTCGGCGAGGCCGACGGCTTCGTCTCCTCCTATTGCAACACCGTCTCCACGCCCGACGGCGGCACCCACGAGGCCGGCTTCCGCGCCGCCCTGGTGAAGGGTCTGAAGGCCTATGGCGAACTGACCAATGAGAAGCGGGCGGGCCTGATCACGGCCGAGGACGTCATCGCCAACGCCGGGGCGATGATCTCCGTCTTCATCCGCAATCCCGAGTTCCAGGGCCAGACCAAGGACCGCCTCTCCTCCCCCGACGCCCAGCGTCTGGTCGAGCAGTTGCTGCGCGATCCGCTGGACCACTGGCTGACGGAGAGCCCGAAACAGGCCAACAGCCTGCTGGGCTTCGTGATCGAGCGGGCCGAGGACCGGCTGAAGCGGCGCAAGGACAAGGAGGTCCAGCGGGCCCAGGCCACGCGCAAGCTGCGCCTGCCGGGCAAGCTGTCGGACTGTTCGCGCCAGTCGTCCAACGGCACCGAACTGTTCATCGTCGAGGGCGACTCGGCCGGCGGCTCGGCCAAGCAGGCGCGCGACCGCACGACCCAGGCCATCCTGCCCCTGCGCGGCAAGATCCTGAACGTCGCCTCGGCCACGGCCGACAAGCTGCGCGCCAATATCGAACTGTCCGACCTGGCCCTGGCGCTGGGCGTCCAGCCCGGCAGCCGGTTCAACATCGAGGATCTGCGCTACGAGCGGATCATCATCATGACCGACGCCGACGTGGACGGCGCCCATATCGCGGCCCTGCTGATCACCTTCTTCTACCGGTCGATGCCCGAGACCATACGTCAGGGCCGGCTGTTCATGGCCCTGCCCCCGCTCTACCGGATCAGCGCCGGGCCCCTGAGCGAATACGCCCGCGACGACGCCCACCGCGACGAACTGCTGGCCACGGTGTTCAAGGGCAGGAAGGTCGAGATCGGCCGGTTCAAGGGTCTGGGCGAGATGATGGCCTCCCAGCTCAAGGAGACCACCATGGACCCGAAGAAGCGGACCCTGGCGCGGGTCACGGTGCCGGCCTCGGAAGACGAGATCGAGGATCTGGTTGAACGGCTGATGGGCAAGAAGGCCGAGGCCCGCTTCCAGTTCATCCAGGACAACGCCCAGTTCGCGGTCGCCGATCTGGACGTCTAGGGGTCCGGACGGCCCGATTGGAGGTCGAGATGCACAGAGGGTCCTGTCTCTGCGGGGCGGTCGCCTTCGAGGTCACAGGCGAACTGCCGCCCCCCGACGCCTGCCACTGCCGCCAATGCCGCAAGCAGTCGGGGCACTATTTCGCCTCGACCGACGTGCCGAAATCGGCCCTGACGGTGCACGGCGAAGACCATGTCGCCTGGCACCAGTCGTCGGAAAAGGTGCGGCGCGGCTTTTGCGCCGTCTGCGGGTCCTCGCTGTTCTGGGATCCGCTGTTCCGGGGCTGGATCGGCGTCGCCATGGGGGCCTTCGATACGCCGACGGAGACTCATCTGGCGGTGCACATCTTCGTCGCGGAAAAGGGCGACTATTACGACATCGCAGACGGCCTGCCGCAGAAGCCCGCCTGAGCCGAAGCACCGGCGACGGGTCCCATCGATGCCGTGCCGAACCGGGCGGCAGCCCGTTCCGAAACCTGGGCCGTAGCGCTCAGGCGCCCACTGGAGCCGCCGCCCGCGGGGGCAGCCCCGCCAGTTTCCGCTTCAACTGGTCCCGCAGGAACAGCAGGGCGACCGCAGCCTGGAGCAGGGCGGAGGCGGCCGAGGCCCACCACAGATACTCGAGCTTCGCCCACGGCTGGGCCGAGATCCAGAAGGCCGCTGATGTGAAGCCGATGAGCCGTAGTACGCCGCCGACGAGGGCCGGGCGGGTGTCGCCGAGCGCCTGGAAGGTCCCCGAGGCGGTGAAGATCAGGCCGGTGGCCACGAAATTCAGCGAGACGATGCGCAGATAGGTCGCCGCCACCTCGGCCACGGCCGGGTCGGGGGCGAAGGGCGCGACCAGCCAGCGGGACTCGAACAGGCACAGGATCGTCAGGCAGGCCATCAGGGTCGAGCTCATCAGGGCGGCGTCGCGCACCGTGCGCCGGACCCGGTCCGCCCGGCCCGCGCCGAAATTCTGGCCGGCGACGGGGGCGACGGCGAAGGCGATGGCCATGGCCGGCAGGAAGACGGCCTGCATGACCCGCGAGCCGACGCCGAAGCCGGCCTGGGCCTCGCTGCCGAACCCGCGGACGACCGCATAGACGACGCCCATGGTCACGAACATGAGCAGGAATTCGACCGCCGACGGCAGGCCGATGCCGATGATGCGGCCAAGGACGGCGGGGTCGGGCCGATCGAGCCGCAGCGGCGACTTCATCAGGGTCTGCACCCGCCCGAACAGCCAGACAGAAGCGACGAAGCCCGCGCCGGCGGCCAGGGAGCTGGCCAGACCGGCCCCGAAGGCGCCCAGGGGAACGCCCGTGCCCCAGCCGGCGATCAGCAGGGGCGCGAGGACGGCGTTCAGCAGCACCGTGCCCGTCTGGACCAGCATGGTCGGCCGCACGACGCCCGCCGCGCGCAGGGCCGCGCCCATGGCGCCGGTGGGGAACATCAGGGCGAGCGCCGGCAGGAAGCCCTGCAGATAGGCCTTGCCCTGGGCGGCGGTGGCGGGGTCGGCGGCGAGGGCGTCGATGGCCTGCCCGCCGAAGCCGTAGCCGAGCCCCAGCGTCAGGCCGAACAGGCCGGCGGACAGCAGCATCGACTGGCGATAGACGCCGTCGACCTGGCTGAAATCCTGGCCGCCGATGGCGCGGGCGATCAGGGAGAGGGAGCCGACGGCGACCATCTGGGCCGCGGCCATGACCAGGAAGAAGACCACGCCGGCGAGGCCGACGCCGGCCAGGGCGTCGGGGCCGACCGCGCCGACGAAATAGAGGTCGATCAGGAAATAGAGGGTCTGGAACAGCAGGCCGAGGCCGATGAAGGCCGCCATGCCGAGCAGGCGTTTGCTTATGGAGCCCTGGGTGAGGTCGTGCTGCATCTGGCTGGTCCCGGCGTCGCGCATGGACGTTCCATGCCGAACGGCAGCGATTTACCCGGGCGAAATCAATCCGTCAATATTACCCGGATATATTCTGTTCGCAGTTCGCCGGCGCCCCGTAGCGGCCGATGACGGCGGGCGAATCGCCGTCGTCCTCAACAGAGAGGACGGTCAGCCGGTCATATTCGCACTCGGCCATCTCCGACGAGCCGGTTTCCCCCAGCGCCCGGGCGATCAGCGGGACCGTATTGCTGTGACCGACGACCAGCACGACCGCGTCGGCCGGAAGGGCGCGAATGCGTTCGGCGATCCGGAGAATGTGAGCCTCCGTCCCGCCTTCGAACGAGATCGCTTCCGGATTGATCGCATGGGCCTCCGCGGCCGGGCGGGCCGTCAGCACGGTGCGCTGGAGCGGAGAGGTGAAGACATGCGTCAGGTCGGAGTCACTGAGGGCGACAGCGAGGTCCATTGCTCGACGCTGCCCCAGTTCGGACAGCACCGGATCGCTGCTGGCGTCGGCCTTTTCGGCGTGGCGGACGATGACCACGGTCTGGGCCATGGCCGAGCCCGCGGCCATGAGGGTGAGCGCGGTCGCGAGCAGCAGGCGTTTCATCATCTCAAGTCCCCGTTTGGCCGCAGACTGGCGGCCGGCGTCGCGCCTGTCGAGCCGTCAGAGGCTCTCCCGGTCCCCGGGCAGGGTGAAGGCGGGCTCGCCGCTGACCTCGGCGTAGACCGAGCCGAGATCCTCGAACACCCGATCCCAGGCGAAGCGTTCGACGGTGCGATTCCGGGCGGCGGCGCCGAGGGCCTCGATGTCGCGGGCGAACAGGGCCTCGATGGCGGCGGCGTAGTGGCGCGGGTCGGCGCTCTTCGCCAGCTGGCCGACGGTGTCGTCGACCGTCTCCTTGACCCCCCCGGCGTTGACGCCGACGACCGGTCGACCGCAGGCCATGGCCTCGAGCACGATCAGGCCGAACGGCTCCTTGTCATTGGCGTGGACGAAGGCGTCGCAGCTGGCGATGATCTTCGCCACGGCCTTGGGATTGGCCTCGTACGGCAGGGAGATGACCCGCTCCTCGGCCGGCATGCCCGCCCCGGCGCCGACCAGCACCAGATGATAGGGCGCGCCGAGGGCCTGGACGGCCTGGATCAGCACATCGATGTTCTTCTCGCGGGCCGGGCGGCCGGCGAAACACAGCAGCCGCGCCGAGGCGGGCAGACCCAGTTTCTTCAGCAGCCAGTCGCGGTCGCCGCGGTCGGGACGGAAGGTGTCGATCTCGACCCCCAGCGGCCGGATGACGATGTTGCCGACTCCGGCCTCTTCCAGCCGACGGGCGATGTAGCGGCTGGGCGAGATGACGCGGTCGAACTGGCCGAACAGCCGGGCCCAGCGCTTCTCGACCGGCTTCTTGGCCCATTCGCCGAAATGCAGGGCGGCGAGGCCGGCCGGATCGGAGTGGCAGAAGCCGACGACGGGGCAGCCGGCGCGCTGACCGGCGGCCAAGGCCCCCTGCCCCGGCGTATAGGGATCGCCGGCCTCGATGATCGACGGGTTCAGCGAGGCGACCCAGGCCGCCCAGCGGCTGACCGAGGTGGGCCAGCGGTAGCCGTCGCCGAACGGCAATTTGGTGGCGTGCAACTGGACGATGCCATCGTCGCCGGCCTTGTGGTGCGCGCCCGGCACGACGAGGGAGTGGGCCACGCCCGGGCGGTTGGTCTCCAGCCAGGCCTTCTTGGACAGCAGATAGCGCTTCACCCCGCCCGATCGGGGGGCATAGAGCATGGTGGTGTCGACGAGGCGGGGCCGGCCGTCCTCGCCCGCGGCCTTGGTCGCGGCGAGGGTCTCGGAGACCTCCTCGTCCCAGCCGGGGAACAGGCGCAGCTCGCCTTCCTGCACCTCTATGCCGGCGAGGGTCATCAGTTCGCGCTCGGCGGCGCTGATACTGGAGGCCCCGCCGCGCCGGACCCGTCTCTGGATACGGCGGGCCTTGCGGACCCTGGACATATGCGACTTCACCATGGGCGGCCCGTAGCGCCGACGACGGCGAAGCTCAAGCGCTGTCCGTCGGCGGAAGGTCTTCCGACGGTGAAATCCCGCGCCGGGCGAGGGCTTCGCGCAGCAGGCATTCGACCTGGGCGTTGACCGAGCGCAGTTCGGCGGCGGCCAATCGCTCGACCGCCGCCATCACTCCGGGCGAGGCCCGCATCAGGAAGGGCTTTCTGGCTCGGGCCATGTCAGCCGTACAGGGTGCCCGTATTGACGACCGGCTGGGCCTCGCGGTCGGCGCACAGGACGACCAGCAGGTTGGAGACCATCGCCGCCTTGCGATCCTCGTCCAGATCGACGACGCCGCGCTCATTGAGGTCGGCGAGCGCGCTCTCGACCATGCCGACGGCGCCCTTGACGATCAGACGGCGGGCGGACAGCACGGCCTCGGCCTGCTGGCGCTTCAGCATGGCCCCGGCGATCTCGGGCGCATAGGCCAGGTGGGCCAGCCGGGCCTCGTCGACGGCGACGCCGGCGGCGGCGACCCGGCCGACCAGCTCGTCCCTGAGGCGGCCGGCCACATCCTCGGCGTCGGCCCGCAGGGTCAGTTCTGGCACATCGGTCTCGTCGCCGTGGTCATAGGCGTAGTGGGAGGCGATATCGCGCAGGGCGGTGTCGACCTGGATGTTCACAAAGGCCTGGTAGTCGTCGACGTCGAACAGGGCCTGGGCCGAATCCTGGACGCGCCAGACGACATTGGCCGCGATCTCGATGGGACTGCCGCGTTTGTCGTTCACCTTGAGCTTGTCGCTGGTCAGGTTACGGACGCGCAGGGAGATCTTCTTGCGGCTGTACCAGGGCAGGACCCAGCGCAGGCCGGTCTTGCGATCGGTGCCGCGGTAGGCCCCGAACAGCATGATGGCCATGCCCTCGTTCGGCTGGAGCGAATAGAGTCCGCAGATCAGCAACAGGCCGACGACCGCGGCGGACACGCCGGCGACGACGCGCAGCACCGACCCGGGATCCTGGGAGATGCTCGCGGGTCCGGCGATGAGCAGCAGGAGGCCTACCAGGAGCATCAATATGCCATTGGCCGTGCTCGCCGGCCGCTCGGTGGATCTGGAGTGGGTGGTGGACATCATTCCCTCCCGGTTTCGATATGGGAATGATATCACTTAGATTGCGATATTGGCAATGGCCACGCCTGTGGAACACGCCCCGCCCGCGCGTTCGGCCTTGCATTCGCCTCAAATTCGAGAAACTTGAGGCAGGCTGACACGGTCCCTGTTAGAGGATCGCCGGCGTCTCTGCGCGTATCGTCCACAGGGGTTTCTACCGAATGCGTATTCTACTCGCGACCGCGGTTGCGATCGCTCCCCTGATGGCCGCCAGCGGCGCCATGGCCGAGGTCGTGATCTCGACCGCGCGCACGACTCCGATCGTCACATCGAACGCTACAGGCTCGGCCGCCGACAGCATCCGCATCGCATCCGGCGGGTCGATCAGCCTGAGCAGCGGGGTCGCGGTGACCCTGGATTCCAGCCACAGCGTCGATATCGACTCGGGCGGCTCCATCAAGATGGCCGCCGCGGCGAACGGGGCCACCGGCGTGCTGGCGAACGGCGGCAACACCGGCAACATCCTCATCGGCGGCTCGATCCTGATCGAGGACGACATCACCTCGAGCACGGACCTCGACACCGACAACGACGGCGACGCCGACGGCAATTTTGCGAACGGCACGGGCCGCTACGGGGTCCGGGTCGTCGGCGCCAGCGCCCTGACGGGAGACGTGATCGTCGAGACCGGCGGCTCCGTCCGCGTGGATGGCAACGATTCGTACGGCGTGGCGCTGGAAGCGCCCCTGACCGGCGATCTGAATGTCCTGGGCGCCGTCAGCGTCCTCGGCAACAACAGTTATGCCGTTCGCACGACCGGCGATGTCGGCGGCGATGTGCGTCTGGTCGGCGCGATCACCGCCCAGGGCGGCGGTTCCGTCGGGGCCGCCATCGACGGCGATGTCGCCGGCGTCCTGCTCGTGCAGTCGACGATCAACACGACCGGCTATCGCTACACGACCCGCCCGCCCGAACAGCCGGACACCTACACCGAGACGACCGCCAACGACGGCGACTACGGGTTCCTGGACGAACTGGACGCGGACGACCTTCTGCAGGGCGGCCCCGCCCTGCGGATCGCCGGCAACATCGCCGGCGGCGTGCTGTTCGACCGGCCGCCGACCTACGGCGGCTCGGGCATCGAGGACGACGATGACGACGATGGCGTCAAGAACGGCGATGAGGACGACGACAGCGACGGCACGATCAATCGCAACGACACCGACCGCGACGGAAACGGCGTCATCGACACCGCGGAGACGACCGCCAATGTGACCAGCTACGGCGCCGCGCCGGCTGTCCTGGTAGGATCCGCGAGCCAGTCGATCGCCCTCGGGGCGGTGGGGACCGGCGACGACGCCTATGGCTTCATCAATCGGGGCACCCTGACGGCGCAGGGCGTCTACGACGGGATCGCCGCCAATGCGGTGGTCTTCGGCGGCGGCGCAGGCCAGACGGTGACCGTCGACGGCGGCATCCGCAACGACGGTTCGGTCGTCTCGCTCTCAGCCGGGGCCGACTCGATCGCCGTCCGCATCGGAGACGGCGTCACGACGCCCCTGCTCTACAATGCCGGCGCCATCTCGGCCGGTCTCACCGGCGACGTCGCCGCGACCGGCACGGCGATCCGGATCGACGCCGGCGCCACGGTCCCGACCTTCCGCAACAGCGGCAACATCCTGGCCTCGGCGGGCGGCGGCGTGGCCAACACCGTGGCCCTGATCGATCTGAGCGGAACGCTGACCTCGATCACCAACACGGGTTCGATCCAGGCGCTCGTCGGCCCCAATGCCGACGGCGACCCGATCACCGGAACCGTGACCGCCTTCGACCTGAGCGCCAATACGACGGGCGTGACCCTGCTCCAGACCGGGGTCGCCTCGGCGCCGACGACGGCCAACCCGGATACGGACGGCGACGGCGTGCCGGACGGCAATGAACCGCTCATCGCCGGCGACATCCGACTGGGCTCCGGCGCGGACCTGGTCGACATCCGCAACGGCGTCGTCCTCGGCGACATCGACTTCGGCGCGGGCGCCGACACCCTGTCCATCACCGGCGGCGGCCTCGTGCGCGGCGCGCTGTCGGACCTCGGCGGCGATCTCACCATCAATGTGGCCAACGGCGTCCTGGACGCCCGCCAGACGACCGCCCTGGACGTCGCCAGCCTGACCGTCGGCGCCGATGGCGACCTGATCGTCAGCATCGACCCGGCCAGCGGCTCCTCGGGCGGCTTCAACGTCTCCGGCGCCGCGACCCTGGCCGACGGCGCGGGCCTGGGCGTCCGCTTCACCTCCCTGCTGGCCGCGCCCGAGCGCTTCACCCTGATCGATGCGGCGACGCTGAACTACGGCGCCATCGACCTCAGTTCGATCGAGGCCAATTCCCCCTACCTCTACGTCGTCGCCGCCGGCGCCGATGTCCCGGCGGGCGAGGTCTTCGTCGATGTGCGCCGGCGCACCGCCGACGAGGCCGACCTGATCCCGGTCGAGGCGGCGATGTACGACTCCTTCTATGCGGCCCTCGGCGGCGCCGGAGCCGCGGACATCCGCAACGCCTTCCTGGCCCAGACGGGCCGTGAGGACTTCATCGACCTGTACGAACAGCTGCTGCCGGACCACGCCGGCGGTCCGCTGCTGTCCCTGTCGTCCGGCGTCGACGCCGTGACGCGGGCCCTGACCGGCCGCAACGCCTCGGCCGCGCCGGGCGAGACCAGTGCCTGGGTGCAGGAGATCAATTTCTACGCCGACAAGGACCGGACCGACACCTACGGCTTCCGTTCGGAAGGCTTTGGCGTCGCCGGCGGGATCGAGCGCGGCAGCGGCCTCGGCGCCGTGGGACTTTCGGTGGCCTTCACCTCGTCCGACCTTGAGGACCCCGAGTCCGCGGCGGAAGAAGTCCTGTCGGCCAATCTGCTCGAGCTCGGCCTCTACTGGCGCGCCCAGGGCCAGTACTGGACGACCTGGGCGCGGGCGGCGGCGGGCTATGCGACGTTCGAATCCGAGCGCCGCTTCGTCGGCGCCGATCTCAACCTGTCCAATGAATCGGACTGGAGCGGCTTCACCCTCGCCGCGGCCGGCGGTGTTTCCTACGAGCGCAATTTCGGTCGCTTCAGCGTCCGGCCTGAGGCCTATGCCGAATTCTTCTCGCTCAGCGAGGAAGGCCACGTCGAGACCGGCGGCGGCGACGGCTTCGACCTCGAGATCGACGAACGCGACGGGCACCTGTTCTCGGCCACGGCGGCGGTCAACGTCGGCATGTCGATGGGCCAGGACAGCTGGCTTCGTCCCGAGCTCCGCGTCGGCTGGCGCCAGAACATCTCGGTCGATCCGGGTGAGACGATCGCCCGCTTCCGCTCGGGCGGGCCGGACTTCACCCTGGACGGCGGTTCGATCGAAGGCGGCGGGCCGATCGTCGGCTTCCGCCTGAACATCGGCAATGAACTGGGCATGCTGTCCATCAACGCCGACGCCGAGATGATCGAGGACTACATCCGCTACATGCTGTTCCTGCGGGCCAGCTTCCGCTTCTAACAGGCGGAACGACTGGGGCATTCAGACGGACGGGCGGCTAGCTCAGCTGGTCAGAGCACCTCGTTTACACCGAGGGGGTCGGGGGTTCGAACCCCTCGCCGCCCACCATCCGCAGGCGGCCCCGATCCGGCCTGATCCTCCGGTCAGATTGCATTCACCATTGGCGGCTAACCCTGCCGCATCGGGAGAAGGCAGCCATGAACAGAACCCTCAGGACCGGCGCGACCGTGCTGGCCGTCCTCGCCGCGAGCGTGATGCTGCAGGGCTGTATCGTGGGGGCGGCGGTCGGCGCGGCCGGGGCGGTCGTCGGCGGCGCGGCCAAGGTGACCGGCTCGGTGGTCGGCGCCGGGGTCGACGCAGTCACGACGTCCGACGAGGAAACCCGCGCCAGACGCGAACGCGAACAGCGCGACTACGAACGGGAGCAGCGCCGCTGCGAACAGCGCCAGCGCCAGGGCCGCGACTGCTAGGCGGACGGACGGCGCGTCAGAGCCGGAGTTCCATGGCGTAGTTGTGGATGGCGACGCCCCGGATTTCAAAGTCCCGGCGACGCTCGACGACATAGCCACGCTTCAGCAGGAACCGCCGGGCCGCTTCGCTGGCCTCGACGTACAGCCGCGACATGCCTTCATCCCGCGCCGTCCGCTCAAGGACGTCGAGGAGGTCGGACGTCACGCCGCGTCCTGCGACCTCCGGATCGGCGAAGAGCAGGTCGATATGGCCGTCCGCCTCGAGGTCGACGAAGGCCGTCACCCGTCCGTCGTCGTCGTCCAGCGCGACCCAGCAGCGGCGGCCGTCGGCCATTCTGGCGCCAAAGCGATCAGCCCGGGGCTCCGGTCCGATCCACGCCTCGATCTGGGCGGGCGAATAATCGCGAGCGGCGATCCCCCGCACGGCGCGCTCGAACACGGTCGCCAGCGCCTCGGCGTCGCCGTCCCGGTAGGGCCGGATCGCGCTCACAGGGTGAGGACGCATCGCTCGTGGATCGTCGGCCGGGAAACGGTGATCCGGCTCAGGCCCGGCCATTCCGGCTTCAGCCGGTTGGCGAACCACAGGCACAGATTCTCGAGCGACGGCAGATCCAGGCCGGCGTGTTCATTGAGCATGCCGTGATCCAGCTCGCCCGCCGCCGCCTTGAGGGCCCGGTCCAGGGCGCCGAGATCGGCGACCCAGCCGTGCTCCGCGTCCAGGGCCTCGCCGCGCACCGTGGCCTCGACCTGGAACGAATGCCCGTGGATGCGCCGGTAGGGGCTGCCTTCCGGCTCGCTCGGGAAATGATGGGCCGCATCGAAGGTAGCGGCCTTGGTGATCTCGAAAACGCTCATCTTACGCCGATGTATTTGTGGGTCTGGACGCTGAGGCGCCATTTGGGGTGGGTCAGGCAGTAGTCGATGGCCGCCGCGGTATTGGCCGCCTGGTCGGGGCCGTCCATGGGCTGGAGCCAGAAGCGCTCGAAGGCGAGGTGTTCGAACCGGTCGGGCATGGCGGTCGGCTGGGGGAAGACCAGTTTGAGCTCCTGACCCGAGGTCTGGATCACCGGCGCCTCGGCCTTGGGGCTGATGCAGATCCAGTCGATTCCGGCGGGCGCGGCGAGCGTGCCGTTGGATTCGATGGCGACCTCGAAGCCGCGGGCGTGCAGGGCGTCGATCAGCGGCGCGTCCAGTTGCAGCAGCGGCTCTCCGCCCGTGCAGACCACCAGCTTCGGGTCCCCTGCCCGGCCGCGCCACATCGCGCCGACATGATCGGCGAGGCTGTCGGCGGTCGCGAACTTGCCGCCGCCGTCGCCGTCCACGCCGACGAAATCGGTGTCGCAGAAGGTGCAGACGGCGGTCGCGCGGTCCCGCTCCAGCCCGCTCCAGAGGTTGCAGCCCGCGAAGCGCAGGAAGACCGCGGGTCGGCCCGCCTGTCCGCCTTCGCCCTGGACCGTCAGGAACACTTCCTTGGCCGAATAGGTCATGCGCCGGCCCATTCCGCATGGCCCGCGGCCCGCAGTTCGCACGCCGGGCAGTCACCGCAGCCGTAGCCCCAGGCGTGACGGTGTTCACGGTCGCCCCGGTAGCAGGTGTGCGAGGCCTCCACGATCAGATCCACCAGCGCCGCGCCGCCGATCCGGTCGGCCAGGGCCCAGGTCTGCGCCTTGGTCAGGGCCATCAGGGGGGTCTCGATCACGACCGGCTTGTCGAGGCCGAGGCTGAGCGCCGTCGCCATGGCGTCGATCGTGTCGCGGCGGCAGTCTGGATAGCCGGAGTAGTCGGTCTCACACATGCCCCCGACCAGGACCTCAAGGCCGCGGCGGTCGGCGAGGGCGGCGGCGCAGGCCAGGAAGACGAGGTTGCGGCCCGGCACGAAGGTGGTCGGCAGGCCCCGCGCGTCCCGCTCGATGGCCCGGTCGGCGGTCAGGGCGCTCTCCGCGATCCGGCCATAACCGGTCAGGTCGACGACGTGGTCCGGGCCCAGCCGTCCGGCCCACTGCGGCAGGACCGCCGGCATGCCGCCGCGGACCGCCAGGCGAGCCTCCATCTCGACGTGGTGACGCTGACCGTAATCGAAGCCGACGGTCTCCACGCGATCGTACCGCTCCAGCGCCCAGGCCAGACAGGTGGCGCTGTCCTGCCCGCCCGAAAACAGGACGAGGGCCGAACTTGCGGGAGTGGCCATAGCGGGCATGGACCGGGAATCGCTCATGACAAACCTGCGGTCGGCCGATCGGCCGCGCGCATGGAAAGGAAGATGGGCCGCCCGGAGGCGGGCCGGCCTTCTACACCAGCGCCGCAACCAGAGCAAAAGCGGCGCGAAAACGGCGGCTTCAGCCTTAACCATTCTGAAAACGGTTGCGAGCCATTATCCACAGGTCTCAGTGGAGTACCGGCCTTTCATGGCGACCATCGAAGTCCTGACCGAGCGCGCCGAGGCGGTGCCGCCCCAGACGCCCGGAAGCGAGATCTTCGCGCGGTTCGAACGCGAGCCCGACACGCTGGTGATCCCGGTGGTCGATGACGGCCGGCCCGTCGGCCTCGTCGAGCGCCACGTCTTCCTTCTGAAAATCGCCGGCGCCTTCGGCTACGCCCTGTACGCCAACCGCCCAGTGATCCACATCATGGACGCCGAGCCCGCGGTCGTGGAGGCCGGCGTCAGCATCGACGCCTTCTGCGACGTGCTTCTGAAGGGCGGCCCCGCCGCCCTCATGCGCGGCTTCATCGTCACCCGCGAAGGCCGCTATCATGGCGTGGGCACGGCGGTGTCCCTGCTGCAGGCGGTCAACGAGCTGCAACGCCGCCAGAATATCGAACTGGCCGAACAGGCCCGCACCCTGAGCGACACCCGGACCCAGGCCCTGGCCTCGGCCCGGGCCAAGAGCCAGTTCCTGACGGTCATGAGCCACGAACTGCGGACGCCGATGAACGGCGTGCTGGCCGTGGCCGAACTGCTGCGCCGCCAGCCGCTGAACGCCCAGTCGCACGCCCATATCAACACCATCGTGGAATCCTCCGAGGCCCTGCTGCGCATTCTTTCGGACGCGCTGGACCTGTCCCGCGCCGAAGCGGGCGAACTGGAACTGCATCCCGAGGCCACGCCGCTGCGCGCCCTGATGGACGACGTCCAGGCGACCTGGGCCCCGCGCGCGTCGCAGGACAATGTGACCCTGATGGTCAGCTACGAAGGTGACACCGAGCTGGCCGCCGTCGTCGACGGCGCCCGGATCAAGCAGCTGTTCAACAACTTGATCGGCAACGCCCTCAATTTCGCACGCAACGGCGTCGTGGAAGCCGGCCTCAAGGCCGTGGCCGTGGGCGACCGGATCCGGCTGGAAGCCCGGGTGCGCGACGACGGCGCGGGCGTCGACGCCGACCGGGTCGACGCCGTCTTCGAACCCTTCGTCCATGGCTCGGGGCAGGACGGCGCGGGCCTGGGTCTGGCCATCTGCCGACAGATCGTCGACCGGATGGGCGGACGCATCTGGGCCGAAAACAATCCGGGCCGGGGCGCGACCTTCGCCTTCGATCTGGACGTCGAACGGACCCAGGTCGAGGCCGCGACGACCTCCAATGTCGAGAGCCTCGGCGGCGACCGCGATCATGAGAGCAGCCCGCACATCCTGATCGTCGACGACAACGCCACCAATCGCGTGGTGGCCCAGGCGCTGTGCGAGATGTTCGGCTGCACCTCCGAAACCGCCGAGGACGGGGTCGAAGCCCTGGAAGCGGTGCAGGAGCGGCGCTTCGACCTGATCCTGATGGACATCAAGATGCCGCGCATGGACGGGGTCCAGGCCACCCAGGCGATCCGCGCCCTCGACGGTCCCGCCCGCGACATTCCGATCGTCGCCCTGACCGCGAACGCCGACCCCGACGATGCGAAGAAATATCTCGCCATCGGCATGGCCGCCGTGGTCGAGAAGCCGATCAAGCCGGAACGCCTGCGCATGGCGATGAACCTGGCGCTCGAGCACGCCGCCGCCACAGCGGCCGAGGAGACCGTCCCGGCGCGCGGCCGCAAGGCCAGCTCAGCAGCCTAGACGGGAGGCGCCCCCGCCCCCTCGTCGTCTTCCTCGTCATAGCCGACCAGACGCAAGGCCCGGGCCTTCTGACCCCTGAGCTCGCACCAGCGCAGCAATCCCTCCTCACGCCCGTGGGTGATCCAGACCTCCTCGGGCTCCAGGTCCGCGAAAGTGGCCGTCAACTCCGGCCAGTCGGCGTGGTCCGAGAGCACCAGAGGAAGTTCGACGCCCCGCTGCCGGGCCCGCGCCCGCACCCCCATCCAGCCGGAGGCGAAGGCCAGAACCGGATCCGCGAACCGCCGCGCCCAGCGGTCCTGGGTCGCGGACGGCGGGGCGATCACCACCTCCCCGCCCAGCGCATTGGCCGGCAGTCCCGTCGCCGGGCGCAGCGGCCCGAGGTCCACTCCCTCCCGTTCATACAGGGCGTTCAGCCGTTCCAGGGCACCATGGACATAGATCGGTCGCTCCCAGCCGGCCTCGCGCAGCAGGCGGATGACGCGCTGGGCCTTGCCCAGGGCATAGGCGCCGACCAGATGGGCCCGCTCCGGAAACTGGGCGAGACTGTGAACCAGCCGTCCGATCTCGTCGGCGTCGGGCGGATGGACGAAGACCGGCAGGCCGAAGGTGGCCTCTGAAATGAACACATGGCACGGCACAGGCTCGAAGGCGGCGCAGGTCGGATCCCGCCGACGCTTGTAGTCGCCGGATGCCACCATGGTGAGGCCCTTCCAGCGAATCACCGCCTGGGCCGAGCCGAGGACATGGCCCGCCGGAGCCAGACTCACCTCGACGCCGTTGTGCGAGGCCGTCTCTCCCGGTCCGAGCGGCTGGCGCTGCGCGGCGAAGTCCGCGCCATAGCGCTCGGCCATGATCGCCAGGGTCTGCGGGGTCGCCAGCACTGCGCCATGCCCCGACCGGGCGTGGTCCGCGTGGCCATGGGTGATCACGGCCCTGCCCACGGGGCCGACCGGGTCGATGTAGAAGTCCCCCGGCGGACAGTACAGGCCAGCCGGAGTGGGCCTCAGCAGGTCCTCGAAACGGATCATCGGCGAGATATGACGGTCATGGCGGGAGAGACAACGCTTCGCTCGCCCTTGCGCTCATTTCACGACGGACCGAGAAGCGGAGCATGACTTCGACGATCCACGACATCCTGCCCCAGCTGGCCGCCGGCGCCGCCCACACCCATGCCCTGGGCTTCGTCTATGACAGCCTCGACGGGGACCGGGTGCGTATCCGCGCCCCATGGCGCGAGGATCTGGTCGGCGATCCGGACACCGGCGTGCTGTCCGGCGGCCTGGTCACGACCCTGCTGGACCACGTCGGCGGCCTGGCCGTGTGGATCGCGCTCGGGCGGTTCGAGTCCATCGCCACCCTGGACCTGCGCGTCGACTATATGCGCGCGGCCGCGGCGCGGCGCGACCTGATCGCCGAGGCGCGTTGCTATCACCTGACCCGGTCGGTCGCCTTCGTCCGCGCCTGGGCCTTCGAGGACGGCCCCGACGATCCCGTCGCCGCGGCCCAGAGCGCCTATATGCTGACCTCGAGCGGCGGCGACCGGCCTGCGGGGGAGCCGGCGCGATGAGCGACCTGCTGGACCGCCTCCCCTACGCCCGCTTTCTGGGCCTGACGACCGAGGCCGAGGGCCAGTCGCTGACGGTGACCATGCCGTTTGCGCAGAAGCTGATCGGCAATCCGATCCTGCCGGCCCTGCACGGGGGATCGACCGCGGCCCTGCTCGAACTGACGGCCGTCGCCCAGGTCGCCGCCCTTTACCCCCGGTTGCGGCTGCCGAGGCCGATCAATGTCACCGTGGCCTATCTGCGCTCTGGCCGGCCCGTCGACGTTCACGCCCGCGCCCGGATCAGCAAGGCGGGGCGGCGCGTCGCCCACGTACTGGCCGAGGCCTGGCAGGATGACGAGACCCAGCCGATCGCCGCCCTGACCGCGCATTTCCTGATGGCGGAAGATGACTCCTAGTTGCATTTGTTAGCAACCTGTGGTGGCTTTCCCCCGTGACGCGCTGTCACGGGGAGAAGCACGATGTCCAGACTGTCCATCGGCGAGGATCTCGCCGACCGCCTGTTCGCCGCCGAATCCGCCATTGATCGGGCCCTGATTGAAACCGCCACCCTGGCCGCCGCCCTGCCCGCCGCGCGGTCGGGGGCCTGGCTGTCCGCCAGCGTGGGCCAACGGGCCTTCGAGGGAACCGCCGCGACCATCAGCGCCCTCGCCCAGGCCCGGTCCCATATCGTCCAGACCCATGGCGTCCTGGCCGCCATCGCCCGGAAACTGGGCCTGGACGCCCTTGCGGTCGGGCCGCTGGACAAGCCTGGAGAGGGACCGCCGATCGGTGGGGGCGGCGGCGACAGCAGCGGGATCGAGCCCAACGTGGTGAACAAAATCCTACCAACCACGCCCAACTCATGTTAACGACTTGGTCACCTGTTTTTCAGTGGGAGGCTTACCATGAACAAGGCTGATACGATCGCCAGCGTCGCCGGCGACCTGAACTCCGCGGAACAAGCGCTGGATCTCGCCATCACCCAGGCGACCACGCTGGTCCAGTCGATGATCGGCGCCCGCACCGCCCTCAGCCTGTCGCCGGTCGCCGGCGCCGGTTCGCAGACCAAGGCCATCGAAGCCATCGCCGCCATGGCGACCGCCCGTGAGGCGCTCGTCGCCTGCCACGAGGAGCTGGCCAAGGATCACCGTCGCCTCGGCTACGGCGTCTATGCCTCGGGCCATGTGAACAAGCCGTCCGAGACGACCACGGGCGAGCTGACCCGCTCGGCGCGCCTGCGCGCGGTTTAATTCGCGGTAATGTCCGCAACCGGTCATTCCGGTCTGGACAGACTCGATGCAGTATCGCCCCCGTGCCATTCGGCATGGGGGCGGTTTCATGTTTGACACCCTGCCAACCCAGATCGGGGCTGGCTTCACGGTCCTGGTCGTGGCGTTCGCCTTTCTCAAGGGCGACGAGCCTGAGCGGATCGCCGCCGGCGCCTATGTCCTCGCCTGGTTCGCCACCCTGCTGGTCCAGGGCGACGGCTCCGTAGGGGGGACCCAATGGGGCATGATGGGCATCGATATCATCATGCTCGGCGTCTACATCGGCCTTGCGTGGAAAAGCCGTCGAGCCTGGCCGGTCTGGGCAGCCGCGCTCCAGTCCCTCGTGGTCATGAGTCACATCCTCAGCCTCGTCGATATCCGGCCTCCCATCTCCGCCTTCTATGCGGTCATCAACCTGGCCAGCACCGGGATTCTGCTGGTCATCGCTATCGGCACCTTCTGGGCCTGGCAGGAGCGCCGCGCCGCCGGACTGGAGTAGGCGGCGGGGTTGAGGCGACAGGTTTTTATTCCTATTGTCTCGCCGAATCGGCCCTCCCGGCCGCGGCGGACGCCATGCCCCTGTCCCATGCGCAACTCTGGAAGGCGATCGACGGCCTGGCCCGGCGTGAGGGGATCAGCGCCTCGGCGCTGGCCCGACGGGCCGGACTGGATGCGACCAGCTTCAATCCCTCCAAACGATTCGGACCGGGCGATCCGCCCCGCCCCCGCTGGCCCTCGACCGAAAGTCTGACCCGCATTCTCGCGGCCACCGGCCTCTCTCTGGGCGAGTTCGCGGCCTTGGCCCATGACGCGACGGCGCGGCCCTCCACCGTGCCGATGCTCGGGATGGCCCAGGCCGGCCAGGACGGATTCTTCGACGACGCGGGCCTGCCTGTCGGCGACGGCTGGGAGCAGACCGAACTGCCGCGCCCGCGCGACGGTCTGCTGAGCCTGCGAATCATCGGTGATTCCATGGCCCCCCTGTATCGGGAGGGCGACCGGGTCATCGTCGACCGGGAGGCGACCGAGGTGCGCAAGGGCGACCGGGTGGTGGTGCGCACGACCGGCGGCGAAACCCTGGCAAAGGAAGTCGCGGCGCTGACGGGGCGGACCGTCACCCTGGCCTCGGTCAATCCGGCCTACCCGCCGCGCGCGGTCGCCCGGCGGGACATCCTTTGGATGGGGCGTATTCTCTGGGTCAGCCAGTAGACCGCGTCAGGCCCGTAACCGTCCCGAAGCGACCGGGAGCGTCGCGCGCCGCGCAGGCAAAAGGCCGCCCCTTTCCGGAGCGGCCTCTTCCTCAGACAGTCGAGCGACGGTTCTAGTTGGTCGTCACATAGCGGGCGTTGACCCAGCCGCCGCCGGCGATCTGGACCCATTCGCCCTGCGAGCCGATGGCGCTGAACGACTGGCCGGCGCGCAGGCTGCCGGCCTGTCGGTAGTTGGTGCCGGGGCCCGAGCGGATGCGCAGGTTGGAGGTGGCGCGATAGGCGCCGCCCTGGGCCTGCTGATTGGCCTGGCGCGCCCGCTGCTGGTTGCAGCCTATATAGGAGCCGGCGGCGGCGCCGGCGCCGGCGCCGACCACGGCGCCGAGGGTGCGTTCATTGTCCGAGACCTGGCTGCCGGCGAGGGCGCCGAGGACGCCGCCGATCACGGCGCCGGTGCGCTGACGGCCGCCGGGGGCGTCGCAGTTGGTGATGCCGTTGGCCTGCTGGGCCATGGCCATGGTCGGCAGGGCGGCGGGGGCGAGGCCGGCCAGCAGGGCGGCCGAGGCGATCGCGGCGGTGAGCTTGAAGTTCGACATGGCTCTTCTCCTGTCATCGAGTTGGTCGATGGCCTTCACAATGCACGGGGCAAGGTGAAGGCTCCCGGAGGCTCGCCGTTATATTCGGTTCATCTTCGTTGGCGCACTGACCTTCGCGCGCGGCGGCCGCAGCCCCTCAGGAAGCGAGTTCGCCGTTCGCGCCCGCTTCGATCAGGGCGATCGTCTGCGGCAGCCCGTAGATGGCGGCGAACGAGCCGAAGCGCGGGCCCTGGGCGGCGCCGAGCAGCACCTCGTACAGCGCCCCGAACCAGGCGCGGAGCGGCTCGAAGGCGTGTTCCTTGCCGACCGCATAGACCTCGGTCTGGATCGCCTCGCCGTCGGCGTCTCCCGGCAGCGCCTTCAGCCGGGCCGCGAGGTCCAGCAGGGCGGCCTTCTCCCGGTCGTCGGGCGCGCGATAGGCCTTCGCCGGCTTCACGAAATCCTCGTAGTAGTTGAGCGCATGGCCCATCAGCCGGTCCAGCAGAGGTTCGCTCTGCGGCGTGGCGTCCGGCAGATATTTGGCCATATAGGCCCAGAGCTGGGCCTTGTCGGAGGCGTTGGCGACGCTGACGAGGTTAAGCAGCAGGGCGAAGGACACCGGCGACGCATGCTCGGGCGGCGATCCGGCGTGGATCGACCAGACGGCGTTGTCGATCTGCTTCGCCGGCTCCTGCGTCTTGTACGCCTCGATGAACGCCAGATAGTCATCGATCGCCCGCGGGATGACGTTGAAATGCAGGCTCTTGGCCGATTTCGGGGACTGGAACATGTACCAGCTCAGCGACTCCGGCGTGCCGTAGCGCAGCCACTCCTCCATGGTCAGGCCATTGCCCTTCGACTTGGAGATCTTCTTGCCCTCGACGTCGAGGAAGAGTTCGAAATTGAAGCCTTCGGGCGGGATTCCGCCGAGGGCGCGACAGATCTTGCCGCTCTCGCGGACGCTCTCGATCAGGTCCTTGCCCGACATCTCATAGTCGACGTCCAGGGCTGTCCAGCGCATGGCCCAGTCCGGCTTCCACTGCAGCTTCACATGACCGCCGGTGACGGGAAGTTCGGTTCGCCCGCCGGCGGGGTCGTCGAAGACGATGGTCCCCTTCTCGACGTTACGCGCCAGGGTCGGCACCTGCAGCACATGACCGGTCACCGGGCTGATCGGCAGGAAGGGCGAATAGGTGGCGCGGCGCTCCTCGCCGAGGGTCGGCAGCATGATGGCCTGCACGGCGTCGAACCGCTCCAGCAGGGTCAGCAGCGTCTGGTCGAAACGGCCCGACCTGTACTGTTCGGTCGAGGACAGGAATTCGTAGTCGAAGCCGAAGCCGTCGAGGAAGGCGCGCAGGCGGGCGTTGTTGTGGGCCCCGAAACTGTCGTGCGTCCCGAACGGATCGCGCACCACGGTCAGCGGCTTGTGCAGATCCTCGGCCAGCATCTCAGGGTTCGGGATCCCCTCCGGCACCTTGCGCAGCCCGTCCATGTCGTCGCTGAAGGCGATCAGCCGCGTGGGCCAGTGGTCGCCGGTCAGGGCGCGGAAGGCGTTGCGCACCATGGTCGTGCGCGCCACCTCGCCAAAGGTGCCCATGTGCGGCAGGCCCGACGGGCCATAACCGGTCTCGAGGACGACGGGCCGTTGCAGGGCCTCGAAGGTCGCCAGCGCCTCGTCGGCCTTGCCGGCGTCGATCAGCAGTTTGGCCGCGCTGCGCTCGGCGTCCGACAGCCGCTTCTTCAGCACATGGGCGAGAAGATTGCGGGCCTGTTCGAACGGCCAGGACCTGGCTTCGCGCGCGAGGGTTTCGAGGTTCTGCAGCATCAGCGGGGTTTGCAGGGTCAGAGGCGGCGGGTCAACGCCGAGGATCAACGCGAAGGATGAGGGCGTTGTACCGGCGTTCCGATTTTCAGGAGGCCGCAATGACTTACCGCCGCTTCGCCGCGATGATCGCCGTCTCGACCATCGTCATGTACGGGTTGATGTTTCTCAATACCTACGAGATCGACCACGTCCGCTTCAGTGAGACGCGGCTCTACATGGCGCTGATCATGGGCGCGGTCATGGCGGTCATCATGCTGGGCTTCATGTGGTCCATGTATGAGAAGACGCGGATCAACCAGGCGATCATCGCCCTCTCCGTCGTGGTCTTCGCCGGCTCGCTGTGGCTGGTGCGCAGTCAGGCGATCGTGGAAGATGTCGCCTATATGAAGGCCATGATCCCGCACCATTCGATCGCCATCCTGACCAGCGAACGCGCCCATATCCGCGATCCCCGCGTCCGCGACCTGGCGGACGGCATCATAGAGGCCCAGGTGCGCGAGATCGGCGAGATGGACGCCCTGATCGCCGAGCTGTCGCGCGAGCCGCCGCCGTCCGACGCCCGCGACCTGCCGCCGCGCGCGGCCACGCCATGAGGCGGCGCGGCCGCGATCCGCACTCCAGCCGATGCGCGTCCACCTTGACCCCGCCCCTGCCCCGTGGCCTTTGCGCCGCCTGATGAAGACCGCCGATTTCGACTTCCACCTGCCCGACGACCGCATCGCGCTCCGCCCTGCCGAGCCGCGCGATGCGGCGCGCCTGCTGGTGGTCCGCAACGGCGGCCTGGAAGACCGCACCATCCGCGACCTGCCCGACTTCCTCCAGCCCGGCGACGCCCTTGTCTTCAACGACACCCGCGTCATTCCCGCCCGGCTGTCGGGCGTGCGCGAACGGATCGGACCGGAGGGCGAGACCCTGACCGTCCCGGTCGAGGCCACCCTGCATCACCGCGACGCGCCCGACGTCTGGTCAGCCTTCATGAAGCCCGGCAAGCGGATCAAGGCGGGCGACCGCATCCGCTTCGGCGCGGCGGCGGACGGCGCCTGTCTGCTGGGCCGGCTGGACGCCACGGTGGTCGACAAGGGCGAGGATGGGCTGGTCACGCTGCGGTTCGATCTGGCCGGGCCGATGCTGGACGAGGCGATCCGCGACGTCGGGGTCATGCCCCTGCCCCCCTATATCGCGGCGAAACGGGCCGAGGACGACCGCGACCGGTCGGACTATCAGACCCTGTTCGCGAAATGGGACGGCTCGGTCGCCGCGCCGACGGCGGGGCTGCATTTCACCCCGGCGCTGCTGGCGGCGATTGAGGCGAAAGGGGTCTCGACCCATGCGGTGACCCTGCACGTCGGAGCCGGCACCTTCCTGCCGGTCAAGGCCGACGACACCGCCGACCACAAAATGCACAGCGAATGGGGCGAGGTTTTCGCGGAGACCGCCGCGGCCCTGAACGCGGTCCGCGCCGCCGGGGGACGGATCGTCTGCGTCGGCACGACCAGCCTGCGCCTGCTGGAGAGCGCCACGAGCGAGGACGGCGTCGTCCGGCCGTTCCACGGCGACACGGCGATCTTCATCACCCCCGGCTACCGCTTCCGCGCCGCCGACGTGCTGATGACCAATTTCCACCTGCCGAAGTCGACCCTGTTCATGCTGGTCAGCGCCTTCGCCGGGCTGGAGACGATGAAGGCGGCCTATGCCCATGCGGTGAAGGACGGCTATCGCTTCTATTCCTACGGGGATGGCAGCCTGCTATTCCGCGCCGCCTGATGCCCTTCCCCTTTGACATCACCGCCACCGAAGGCCGCGCCCGGACCGGGGTGCTGCGGACGCCGCGCGGCGACATCCGCACGCCCGCCTTCATGCCCGTCGGCACCGCCGCCACGGTCAAGGCGATGACGGTGGATCAGGTGGCGCAGACCGGCGCGGACATCATCCTCGGCAACACCTACCACCTGATGCTGCGTCCCGGCCCCGAGCGGATGGAGCGGCTGGGCGGGCTGCACAAATTCATGGGCTGGAACAAGCCGATCCTCACCGACAGCGGCGGCTTCCAGGTCATGTCCCTGGCCGGCATTTCCAAGGTGAAGGAGGACGCCGTCACCTTCGCGAGCCACATCGACGGCTCGAAACATGTGCTGAGCCCCGAACGCTCGATCGAGATCCAGGCCGACCGCATCGGCGCCGACATCTCCATGCAGCTGGACCAGTGCGTCAGCTGGCCGGCCGAGGAGCCCGCCGCCCGCGCCGCCATGGAGCTGTCGGCCCGCTGGGGCGCGCGCTCGAAGGCGGCCTTCGGCACGCGCGAGACCCAGGCCCTGTTCGGCATCCAGCAGGGCTCGACCTTCGAAAACCTGCGCCGCGAGTCCTCGGACCGTCTGATCGAGACCGGCTTCGACGGCTACGCCATCGGCGGCCTGGCCGTCGGCGAGGGCCATCAGGCGATGTGTGAGGTGCTGGACTACGCCCCCGAGATGCTGCCTGCCGACCGGCCGCGCTATCTGATGGGCGTCGGCAAGCCGGTCGATCTGGTCGAGGCGGTGGCGCGCGGGGTCGACATGTTCGACTGCGTCCTGCCGACCCGCGCTGGCCGCCATGGTCAGGCCTGGACGTGGACCGGGCCGATCAACCTCAAGAACGCCCGCTTCGCCGAGGATCAGGACCCGCTGGAGCCCTCGGTCCCCTGCCCGGCCTCGCAGGCCTATTCAAAAGCCTATCTGCATCACCTCGTCCGGGCCGACGAGATTCTCGGCAAGGTGCTGTTGAGCTGGCACAACATCGCCTTCTTCCAGGCCCTGACGGCGGCGATGCGCGAGGCCATCGCCCACGGCCGGTTCGAAGCCTTCCGCCGTGACTTCCACGCCCGGCATACGTCGAACAACCAGAGTTAGTGCTGGCTGTGGCCGCGCGGGCGGTACCAGACCGGCGCCGCCGGCGGAGCGCAATTCCGCTGCATCCCCGTCCCCTTCAGGAAGGCCCGGCGCATACGGCCGGCCTGGATAGCCGACTGGACGTGGCGACTGTGCTGCTCGGCCCCCGACAACCGCCGAATCCAGCTGCGTCCCGGGATGAAGTCAGTGGCGGTGTCACGGATGGCGTCCAGCGCCGCCGCCGACGCCGCGTCGGCCGCGCGCTCGCTGAGGAAGGAGCCGTCGGCGGGCGGCGGCTCGTCAGTGTCCGGGCCGAGGGCCTCGTTCAACCGGGCGATCTCGGCCACGATGGTGGCGCACTGGGTCAGATTACGCAGGTCGTAGGGATTGGCCTCGGCCTGCAACAGGACGGTCGGGATATGCTCCCGGCGCAGGTTGAAGTCGTCGAGCGGTGCGCTGGCCGCGGCGCCCAGACCGGCGCCGAACGACTGCGCCCCTCCAGAGACGGCTCCACAGGCCGACAGGGGAATGCAGAGGATGAGCATGAGGCCGGCGGTGCGCATATCCCCTTCAATCACGCCGCGGGACGCACGGGAAGCGCAGTCGGACCTCGCGTCCGCAAGCTTTGCCATAAAAGGCTTGGCTCTCGTACAGACGCACGTAATCTCCGGACCCATGACTCAGTGGTTCAGGACATGGCTGGCGCAACTACAGTGCGCCCATCAGTATCGATTCAGCCGGAGCAAGCCCGGCACGCTGGTCTGCAAGCGCTGCCGAAAGCGGAAACCCAAACCGAGATAGGGACCCGGCCGCCCCCCCCCGCGCGAAGCGGCGCGGCGCTTCGGACGGGGGGAAAGCGGATGGTACGCCCTCTCGGGCTCGAACCGAGGACCCTCTGATTAAAAGTCAGATGCTCTAACCAACTGAGCTAAGGGCGCATACCACGCCGGTCGCGATCACGAGCCAGCGAGGCGCCTTCTGTTGCAAAGAGTCGTCGGGGTCAAGGGCTGGCTCGACGCGCGAACGGCCCGGGGCTAGGCAAGGGCCATGAAACCCTTGTCCGGCCTGCGCATCCTCGAGTTCGACGGTCTGGGCCCCGTGACCTTCGCCGGCATGATGCTGGCCGACCTCGGGGCGGATATCCTGCGGCTGAGTCGCAGCGCCGCGGCGGGAGCGGCGGCCTTCAGCGAGGTCGGCGGGGCCGTGCTTCATCGCGGCCGCGCCGCTGTCGGGGTCAATCTGAAGGACCCGGCCGACATCGCAAGCGTGCTGGATCTGGTGGGGGCGGCCGACGCCGTGATCGAGGGATTCCGGCCCGGGGTCATGGAACGGCTCGGCCTGGGACCTGACGTCTGCGCCGCACGCAACCCCCGGCTGGTCTATGGCCGGATCACCGGCTGGGGTCAGACCGGCCCGCTGGCGAAGCAGGTCGGGCACGACATCAACTACATCGCACTCAGCGGCGCGCTCCACGCCCTTGGCGAACCCGATCGTCCCCCGCGTCCGCCGCTGAATCTGCTGGGCGACTATGGCGGCGGCGCGATGATGCTGGTCACCGGCGTGCTGGCCGCAATGCTGGAGGCGAGGGCCACCGGCCGGGGACGCACAGTGGACGCGGCCATGACCGACGGGTCCGCCCTGCTGATGAGCCTGTTCCAGGCCCTGGGTGCGCGGGGGCTGTGGAGCGAGACGCGGGGCGCCAATCTGCTGGACGGCGGCGCGCCGTTCTACCGCTGCTATACCTGCCGGGACGGGCGGTTCGTGGCGGTCGGAGCGCTGGAGCCCCAGTTCTACGCCGCCCTCATCGCCGGCCTGGATCTGGCGGCTGAGACGGCGCCGCAGTTCGACCTGGCCGGCTGGCCGGACCTGCATGCCCGGCTGGAGGCGATTTTCGCCACCCGCGACCGCGACGACTGGGCCGCGCATTTCGCGGGCGCGGACGCCTGCGTCACGCCCGTCCTGACGCTGGCCGAGGCGGCCCGGCATCCGCACAACGCCGCGCGCGGAACCTATGTCGACGCCGGCGTCGTCCAGGCGGCCCCGGCGCCGCGGTTCGACGGGATCGCAGCGGAGCCTGTCCCGGAGGGCGCGCCCCTGTCGCTGGACGAGGCCCGCAATCGCTGGGTCTGACGGTCAGGCGACGGCGGCCGCCGGCCCGGTCCGCTCGGCGGCGCAGGCCTGGGCCAGGGTGGCGGCCAGCATGACGGGGTCGATCGGCTTGGTCAGGAAGGCGTGGACGCCCGCGGCGTCCCAGGCGGCCCGGTGCACGTCCAGCGCATTGGCCGTCAGGGCGATCACCGGCGTACTTCCATTGACGGCGCCCGCCCGGATACGCCGCGTGGCTTCCAGCCCGTCCATCACCGGCATCTGCATATCCATCAGGATGGCGTCAAAACGCTGGCCCGAGGCCGCCTCCAGAGCCTCGGCGCCGTTCTCGACCAGGGTCAGGCGGCAGCCGTGCGGCTCCAGCAACAGCTGCAGGATGCGCCGGTTCACCTCGTGATCGTCGGCGGCGAGGATCGAACGGCCCGACAGGGAGCCGGCGATCTCGACCGGCCGCTCCGGCGCGACCGCCGCGGCCTCGACCACGGTCATCGGCAGGGAGAGGGTGAAGGTCGCCCCCTCGCCCTCGACGCTCTCGGCGGTCAGCGTGCCGCCCATCAGCTCGGCCAGCTTGCGGCTGATCGATAGGCCCAGGCCCGTTCCGCCATAGCGGCGTGTGGTGCCGACGTCGGCCTGTTCGAAACTGTTGAAGATCTGGGCGAGACGATCCGCCGGGATGCCGCAGCCGGTGTCGCCCACCGCCACATTCAGCCGGTCGCCGTCCCAGCCGACCGCGATGGTGATCTCGCCGTCCCGGGTGAACTTCACCGCATTGGACATCAGGTTGAACAGGATCTGCTGCACCCGCAGCGGATCGGTGCGCACGGCGGCCGGCACGGTCGGAGCCACCCGCAGCCTGAGGCGGACCCCGTTGGCAAGGGCGCGGGGCTCCCACAGGCGCACCACGGTCGACAGGCGGTCGCGCACGATCATCTCGGCGCTTTCCAGCTCCATCTTGCCGGCTTCGATCTTGGAGAAGTCGAGCACGTCGTTGAGCAGGCCCATGAGGACGTCGCCCGCATCGATCAGCATGGACACGTGTTCGCGCTGCTGTCCGTCCAGCCGGGTCCGGCGCAGCAGATTGGCGGCCGAGATCACGGCGTTCATCGGCGTGCGGATTTCATGGCTGACGACGGCGAGGAAATCGGACTTGGCGGCGCTGGCCACCTCGGCCTTGCGGCGGGCCTGCTCCTCGGAATCGCGGGCGCTCTGGAGCGCTGCGGTGGTGGACGAGCTCTGCCGTACGGCCACGACGAGGTGGCTCATGTAGAGAAGGCCGCCGATGCCGACGAGCAGTTCGTGCCAGTGCCGGGTGGCGATGGCGGTGAGCACCGGGAGACCGAGGAAATAGACGGCGTGGGGCGTGACGGCCGAGATCAGGATCGGGCGCACATGGTGCATGTGCAGGCTGACGTGCAACAGGCCGCCGGCGCACTGGACCATGGCGAACAGCTTGCCGACCTCCCCGCCCCTGAACCACAGGAAGGCGGTGATCGCCGCATAGACGGACACGCTCAGAACGGTCGTCGCGCAACACAGGACCAGATAGGCCCTGCCCGGCGCCCGGACCGGCTGGCGCCGGAAGCGACCGAACACCGCCATGTCCAGAATCTGGGTCGCCAGCACCGCCGCAAACCAGATCGGCGGCCAGATCGACGGCGCCACGAACCACGCGGTGGCGCCGATGAAGGCCGCCAGAGCGATTCGCGTCTTGAGTTCCCGGTATCGCACCTGCGACACCATGGCGTAGGCCCTGGCCGTCATTCGCGCCCCTCCGGATTTCGGCTTACGCCAAATTATGAAACGATTGGTTGCCGGCCGTGGTGACCGGCGCCGCGTTCGGAGCTATGGAACAGGCGAGCCTGCCGCGCGTTGCAAGGCCGATCCGGGGGAGACGCTGCTGATGAAACGCCTGATTGCCATTCTGGCCCTGTCGACCGCCTTCGGCGTGGCGGCCTGTGATGATCCGAACGGGGGCGAGCCCGAGTTCTCCGAAGCGCCGATGGAGGCTCCGGTCGCCCCCGCGGCGGAAGATGTCGTGGCGCCGGTCGCGGAGCCCAGCGCGGCGGATACGCCGCCCGTGGATTCGACCACCCTGCCGCCTGAAAAGCGCTCGTCCGAGGAATCGGTCCAGCCGGAAAGCGAAACCCTCTTCTATTGACCCGGCCGCCGCCCCATCGGCGCCACAGACGGATGCGACGGCGCTGACCCCAGCGCCCTGACGAAGGTTCCAGTTTGACGCCACGGCCCGCCCTGTTTCTCATCGGCACGGCGGGCTTTCTGTTGCTGGCCTCCGCCGCAGCGGCAGATCCGCGCGCGCAGATTCGCGGCGAGATGGACGACGAGCTGCGGGCCCAGCTGGTCCGCGCCGTCGGCGAGGTCGACGAGGCGCCCGCCAACCGGTTCGAGGCCCGTCGTCGCGCCCGCGGCGCGATGCAGGCCGCCGAGGCCCTGTTGCGATCCGAGGGCTATTATCAGCCGGTGCTCGAGGACATCGTCGAGGGCGAGGAGACGCCGGTCGCCATCGTCAATGTGACTCCCGGCCGGCGGTTCGAACTGGCCGAGGTCCAGGTGCTTTGGGTCGAGCCGGCGCCCGACGCCGAGGCCGACAGGGCGGTGCGCGGCGAGATCGGTCTGACGCCCGGACAGCCCGGTCGCGCCGCCGATGTCATATCCGCCGAGGGCCGGATCATCGCGGGGCTGACCCGCCGGGGCTATGCCGACGCGGAGGCGCGACCGCGCCGGGTCGTCGTCGACCATGCGGTCTTCACCGTCCAGCCGACCTTCAACATCGCCTCCGGCCCCCTGGTGCGGCTGGACGGGGTGCGGCTGGAGACACGGGGACCGACCAATCCGGACTGGGTCGCCGGCCTGGCGCCCTGGTCTGTCGGCGAGGTCTATGATCCGGATGACGTCGCCGAACTGGAGCGACGGCTGCTCGAGACCGGAGTCTATGACGGAGTCGGCGTGGCCCTGGCGCCGACCGCCCAGACCGATGGCGACGGCCACCGCCCCGTCATCGTCACCCTGACTGACCGCCCCCGTCGCATCCTCGAGGCGGGGGCGACCTTCTCGACCGCCGAGGGGTCCGGTGTGGACCTGCTCTGGACCTGGCACAACTACTTCGGCCGCGCCGACACCCTGGTCTGGCAGGCGCGCGCCGCCGACGTCGACAGCCGGCTCGGGGTCGCCCTGGGCCTGCCGCACTGGCGCCGCCCCGGCGAAACGCTGCGGCTGTCCGCGGCCCTGCTGAACGAGGACACCGACGCCTACCGCCGGACCGCCGTGGCCCTGGCGGCCGACCTGCAGCAGCGGCTCGGCAAGACTTCGTGGATCAGCTACGGCGTCGGACTGGACGCCGGCAAATACGACGAGAACCGCTTCGATCCGCTGACCCAACTGCCGGTCAACTTCAACCGCGACCTGGTCATCCTGACCGGCCGCGCCAGCGCCTATCTGGACCGGTCGAACGACCCGCTGGACCCGACGACGGGGTGGCGGCTGCTGGCCTCGGCCCAGCCGACCGCCGTGGCCGGCGAGGATACGGTGCTGTTCCTGCGCACCGAGGCCCAGGCCACGGCCTATCTGCCGTTGCAGAAGGGGGCGAAGACGGTCCTGGCCGGGCGCGTCCGGATCGGATCGATCATCGGCGGCGAGGAGCTGACGGTGCCGTCGGACCGGTTGTTCTACTCCGGCGGCGGCGGCTCGGTGCGCGGCTTCGAATACCAGGGCGTAGGGCCGCGCCTGCCCGACAATACGCCGCGCGGCGGGCTGAGCCTGTTCGAGACCTCGATCGAAATTCGCCGCGACGTCTGGCGCAATTTCCAGGGGGTCGCCTTTGTCGACGCGGGAGCCATCGGCTTCCAGGAGACGCCGAACTTCAACAACCTCCGCTACGGCGCCGGCTTCGGGGTCCGCTACAAGCTGCCGTTCGGCCCGATCCGGGCTGATATCGCCTTCCCGCTGGACCGGCGTGAAGGCGACGCCGACTTCCAGATCTATGTCAGCATCGGGCAGGCGTTTTGACCGCCGCCCCTCCCCCCGACGAAGCGCCCGACACGCCCGCGGAGGCGGCGAAGAAGAAGCGCACCCGGCTGCAGGCCGTCGCCTTCTTCGGCGGCATGGCCGCCGCCGTTCTCGCCGCCCTGCTGATTCTCGTGACGATCGGCGGGCGGATGTATCTGCTTTCGGACTCCGGCCGGACGCTGGTGACGAGCTTCGTCGCCGGCCAGAAGATCGGGCGCTACGGACGGATCAATGTCGAGGGCGTCCGCGGCGACCTGTTCGATGACTTCACCATCGATCGCGTCACCGTCACCGACGCCCGCGGCGTCTGGCTGGAGGCCCGCAAGGTGCGGGTCGACTGGGACTGGTGGCAGCTGATCGGTCGCCGCTTCCACGCCACCGAGGTCCGCGCCGAGGTCATCCGGCTGATCCGCCGGCCGGACGTCGAACCGACGACCGAGCCGCCGGGACCGCAGCCGCTGTCCGTGGACATCGACCGGTTCACGGCCGACGTCGAACTGCTGGAGGGCTTCAGCAAGGAATACGGCCGCTGGCGCCTGACGGGCGAGGCCGACGTGCCCCGCAAAGGGTTGAAGAAGGCCGTCGTCAACGCGGTCAGCAACACCCGCCCCGGCGACTACCTCGCCCTTACTGCGACGATCGGTGAGGAACTGGCCGACCTGCGACTGAACCTGCGGGCCAATGAAGCCCGTGGCGGCCCGCTGGCCGGGGCGCTCGGCTATTCGCCCGACCAGCCCTTCTCCGCGACTGCGGTGGTCAATGGCGAGATCGTCGATGCGGTCGTGCGCACCGGCGATTTCGTCCCGCTGGTGATCAAGGGCCGGTACGGCGAGACGCGGACGCGGATCTCGGGTTTCGCGGACTTCTCCGGCTCCGACCTGCTGGCGCCGTTCGCCGAGCGGATCGGTCGGACGGTCCGGTTCGGCTTCGCCACCTCGACCGACAGCGACGACGACGGCCGCATCGGCGTCGCCTGGCGGCTGATGGCCGACAACCTCGACTCCCGGGCCAGCGGCGAGATCCGGATCAACGACCGCAGCAGTCCCGACGGCGTCGCCCTCGGCGTCTCGACCCGCTCGCTGAGCCGACTGGTCGGCGCCCCCGCCGGCGGCCCCGCGGCCTATCGCGGCGTGTTCCGCGGCGACGCCCAGGTCTGGACCCTGACCGGCTCGGTCGACGTGATCGGAGCCGAACTCTCCAGCTATCGCGCCCAGCGCCTCCGCGGGCCGTTGAACCTGCAGGTGCGCAGGGGACGGGTGGACATCGACGGCGACCTGCGCGCCACGGGCGGATCCAGCGCCGGAATCGTCGGCGGCCTGCTCGGCGCCGCGCCGCGGCTGACCTTCGAGGCGGCCCGCCAGGCGGACGGGGCCGTCCTGCTGGAGCGGATCAATCTGACGGGCCAGGCCCTGACCCTGACCGGCTCGGGCGGCCGCAACCTGGTCGGCGCCCTCGGCTTCCGCGGACGGGCCGAGATCACCGACGCCTCGCGCCTGCGCAAGGGCGCGCGCGGCCGCTTCGGCGGACCGATCACGGCGTCGACCGCCCGCACCGGGGCGCCCTGGCGGCTGACCTTCGACGGTCGGGGACGCGGACTCTCTATCGGCATGGACGAGTTGGATCGCCTGCTGGGACCGACGCCGCGGCTGCAGCTGACCGGCGCCCTGGACGATGGGCGGATCGCGGTCGAGCGGGCCGAACTGACCGGCGCCAAGGGGTCGGCGGCCGCGCGCGGCCTGATCGAGGGCGATGGACGGCTGCGTCTGGCCCTGAGCTGGGACGCCCAGGGACCGTTCGGCGTCGGCCCGGTGGAGATCGACGGCGCCATGACGGGCCAGGGCGCGTTGACCGGGACCCTGGCCGAGCCGCGCGCCGACCTGACCGCCGCCTTCGGCAAGGTCAACGCCGGCGCCCTGGCCCTGACCGACGCGGAGATGGTGTTGAGCTTCCGGCGCGGCGCCGACGCCTCTGACGGACGGATCGCGGTGACGGCGGACTCCAACTATGGACCGGCCCGGGCCAGCGGTAATTTCTTCCTCGGCGGCGACCGTCTGCGGCTGACCGATGTCGATCTGAACGCCGGCGGAGTGACGGCCCAGGGCGCCATCGCCCTGTCCGACAATGTGCCGTCGAGCGCCGACCTGACCTTCACCGCCCGCCCGGGCGCCTTCCTCGCCTCCGGGACCGCTGACGGCCGCATCCGTCTGACCGAAGGGGCCGGCGACGAGACCGCGATCCTTGCGGTCACCGGCCGCAATGTGCAGCTGGCGGGCTCCACCTGGATCATCCGCACCCTCGACCTGAACGGCCGGGGCACGCTGGAACGCCTGCCCTTCACCCTCAAGGCCGATGTCGGCGGCGCCACGCCGCTGTCGTTCGACGGCACAGGCGTCTACTCGCGCGCCGGCCCCTCGCAGACGGTGGTGCTGGAAGGGTCGGGGCGGGTGCGCGAGATCGCCTTCACCACCCGCAACCCTGCGGTCATCGCCCTGTCGGGGGACGGCCGCATCGCCCGGGTCGACCTCGGCATCGGCGGCGGCGTGCTGCTGGGCGAACTGCGCCAGGACAGCCGGGCCGCCATCATCGAGGCCAATCTGACGAGCGTGGACCTCGGCACCCTGATCCAGGACATGCGCGGCCGGGTGACAGGTCGGCTGTCGCTGCGCGGAGCCGGCGACGACCTGTCCGGCTCGGCCAATATCACCGTGGACGACGTCCGCAGCATCGACTCCCCCAGCGGCCTCGCCGTCGACGGAACCATCAACGCCCTGCTGGTCAACAACACCCTGCGTATCCAGGCCAACGCCGCCGACGGCGACGCCGTCCGGGCCGTCGCCGACGTCACCCTGCCGGTCGAGGCCACGGCCGCCCCGCTGCGACTGGCCGTCGTCCGGACGCGCGACATGACCGGGGAGATCTCGATCCAGGGCCAGATCCAGCCGATCTGGGACCTGCTGGCCGGCGGCGAGCGCTCGCTCTCGGGCCAGGTCAATGCCCGCGCCACCCTTGCCGGGTCCATGGCCGAGCCGCGCCTCAACGGACGGCTGGACCTGCAACAGGGCGCCTTCCGCGACAGCGCCACCGGCGTCCGCCTCGAAAACATCACCCTGGCCAGCCGTTTCGATGACACGACCGGGCTGGTTGAGGCCTTCAGCGCCGTCGACGGCGCCGGCGGCTCGGTCAGCGGCAATGGCCGGATCGGGCTGAAACAGGGCTCCGGCTCCAGCTTCCAGCTGCTCCTCAACCGCTTCCGCATCATCGACAACGACATCGCCGAGGCCAAGGCCTCGGGTCCGCTGACGGTCACCCGCGGCGCGGACGGCAACATCACCCTGAGGGGCCGGATGGACATCGACGAGGCCCGCATCCAGGCCAATCCGCCCGGCTCGACCGGCATCGTCGGCATGGACGTCATCGAGATCAACAAGCCGGGCGGCGACGTGCCGGAAGAGGAACAGAACCGTCAGCGCGGCCTGCAGTTCGGCCTCGACATCGCCCTGCGCTCGCCCGGCGGCGATGTACGGGTCATCGGCCGCGGCCTGAATGTCGAGATGAATGTCGACGCCCAGGTCACGGGGACCATCGCGCGCCCCGTGCTGAGCGGTACGGCGCGGGTCGTGCGCGGCGACTATGATTTCGCGGGCAAGCGGTTCGTCTTCGACGAGCGCGGCACGGTCACCCTGTCGACCCGTCCCGACCAGATCCGGCTGAACCTGACCGCCACGCGCGAGGATCCGGCCCTGACGGCGACCATCCGCGCCACCGGCACGGCGGCCCGTCCGGTCATCGCCCTGACCTCGACCCCGGATCTGCCGCAGGATGAAATCCTGTCCCAGGTGCTGTTCGGGCGCTCGGCGTCCCAGCTTTCGGCCTTCGAGGCGGCCCAGCTGGCCGCGGGCGTGGCGGCGCTGGCCGGCGGGGGCGGCTTCGACGTGATCGGGAACCTGCGGGAGCTGGCCGGTCTGGACCGGCTGTCGTTCGGCGGCGAGGCCTCGAGCCTGACGGTCGCGGGCGGCCGCTACATCACCGACGACGTTTATCTGGAGATCATCGGCGGCGGCGAGAACGGCGCGGCGGTGAATGTCGAATGGCGGGTGCGTCGCAACCTGACGGTCAGTTCGAAATTCGGCGGACAGGGCGACGCCAGCCTGTCGATTCGCTGGCGCCGCCAGTCCCGGGAGTCGGGCGCCGGCCGCGAGGACCGACGCCCGAACCGGTAGGCGTCAGTAGTTCTGGGCCGCGTCCATGCGCAGCTTGTCCAGCTGACGGGCGCCGCGGATGCCGGCGATGTGCAGGATCAGCTGGACGACCAGGATGATCAGCCCCAGCCAGGTCTGCCAGACCGGCGCAGCGGCGGTCTCGGGCATGCCCGCCTGACCCGCCATCATCAGCCCGGCCAGGCCGGAGACCAGGCCGAAGGCGACCAGGATCAGGAAGATGATGGGGATGACGATATTGGGCTTGGCCCATTGCACCAGGCCGAGCACCAGCTGGATGACGACGAAGCCGACCGACATCCACAGGGCCAGCTGGGTCATGGCGCCCGTCATCCCGGCCATTTCGGGTGCGTCCGCGCTGGCCTGGGCCATGGCGGCCTCCATGACGGCCTGGCCGGCGGTCATCAGATAGACGATGCCCACGATGCCCCAGAGCACGCCCAGGAAGATGGCGAGGGCGCTCGCCCGCGCGGCGGCCAAGGCCTCGGCCTCGGTGGTTATCGGGGCCGTCGGATTCGACGCCCGGAGCCAGTCAGTCATTTCAGTTAGCCTCCCTCATTGAGGCGTTCAGCCTAGCCCGCTCCCGTCCAGGGCGAAACCCACCGCTCGCCTTCACCTTTGCCGCCTGGGCCGCTAGGGTCCGCCCGCATGCGGATTCTCCCACCCGACCAGATCGTGCTCGACCATGTCGCGGCGCGCGAGACCGCCATCGTCGGCCGCGCGGTCGCCTGGGCGAACGTCAATTCCGGCAGCCGGAACGCCAGCGGACTGGCTCATGTGCTGGCCCTGCTTGAGGCCGAGGCGCGGCGGCTGCCGGCCGCAGTCCTGCGAATTCCGACCCAGACTTCGACCACGGTATCCGACGACGGCGCGGTGCGGAGCGAGGCTCATGCCGACGCCCTGAAGATCTCAGCCCGACCGGAGGCGCCGATCCAGGTGGTTCTGACCGGCCACTATGACACCGTCTTCCCGGCCGAGAGCGCCTTCCAGACGGTGACGACGCGCGCCGACGGCGCCCTGAACGGCCCCGGGATCGCCGATATGAAGGGCGGTATCAGCGTCCTGATGGCGGCGCTGGAGGCGTTCGAGACCCATCCGGACCGCGAGCGGGTCGGCTGGACCGTGCTGCTCTCGCCGGACGAGGAGGTCGGCTCGCCCGCCTCCGCCCCCCTGCTGGCGGAGCTGGGCGCGCGCGGCCACATCGGCCTGACCTATGAGCCGGCGCTGGCCGACGGGACCCTGGCCGGGGCGCGCAAGGGCAGCGGCAACTACCATCTGATCGTCACCGGCAAGGCGGCCCACGCCGGCCGCGCCTTCCATGAGGGCGCCAACGCCGTCGCCGGCGCCGCCATGATCGCCGCCCGCCTGCACGCCCTCAACGGCCAGCGCGAGGGCGTGACCGTCAATGTGGCGAAAATCTCGGGCGGCGGGGCCCTGAACGTGGTCGCCGACAACGCCGTGGTGCGCTTCAACGTCCGCGTCCCCGACGCCCAGGCCTCGGCGTGGATTTCGGAGACCGTGCGCGGCATCGCCGCCGAGCCCCCCTTCCCCGGCCTGACCCTCGATCTGCACGGCGGAATGACCCGCGCGCCCAAGCCGATGGACGCCAGCCAGACCGCCCTGTTCGAGGCCGTGCGCCAGACCGGCGCCCTGCTGGGCCAGTCGATCGCCTGGAAGCCGTCGGGCGGCGTCTGCGAGGGCAACAATCTGCACGCCGCCGGCCTGCCCAATATCGACACCCTCGGGGTGCTGGGCGGCGATATCCATTCGGACCAGGAGTTCGCCTGGCCCGCCAGCTTCGTCGAACGGGCGCATCTCAGCGCCCTGATCCTGTGCAAGATCGCCTCGGGCGAGATCGATGCGCTGAAACTCAAAGCCCTGCGTCTGGAGACGATCTAACCTCATGCTCGTCGTCCGACCCGCCGGCCCCGCCGATCTCGACTTCCTGCTGGAGCTGGCCATCCTGTCCGGCCCCGGCTTCACCAGCCTGCCCGAGGACCCCGACCAGCTGGCCGAGCGGCTGGATCTGAGCCGCGACAGTTTCGCCGGCAGGCTGGAGCCGCAGCAGCGCTGGTACACGCTGATGCTGGAGGAGACCGAGACCGGCGACGTCGACGGCATCGGCTCGGTCAAGGCGGCGGTGGGGCTGAACCGGCCCTTCTTCTCGTTCCGCGTGGTGACCAACACCCAGTCCTCGCCGTCGCTGGGCATCAAGCTGGAGCAGAAGACCCTGGTGCTGGTCAATGAATGCACCGGCTGGAGCGAGGTCGGTTCGCTGTTCCTGAAGGCCGACCGGCGCAAGGGCGGCGCGGGGCGGCTGCTGAGCCAGTCGCGCTACATGCTGATCGGGGCTGAGCCGGAGCTGTTCGCCGACACCGTCCTGGCCGAGCTGCGCGGGGTGTTCACGCCCGACGGCGCCTGCCCCTTCTGGGACAATGTGGCGCACAAATTCTTCCCCATGGAATTCGATGAGGCCGACCGGATGACCGGCTCGACCGACAAACAGTTCATCCTCGACCTGGCCCCGCGCCACCCGATCTATATCGACCTGCTGCCCGAGCCGGCGCGGGCGGTGATCGGCAAGGTCCATCCCCAGGGCGTGCCCGCCATGGCCCTGCTGGAGAGCGAGGGCTTCCGCCCCAACGGCCTGATCGACATCTTCGACGCCGGCCCGACGGTGACCTGCGACCGCGACAACATCCGCACCGTCCGGGACGCCCGCCGCCTGACCGTGGCCGTGGCGCCGGAGGTCGACGCCGACCTTCCGGCCCTGATCTCGACCGACAGCGTCGGCGGCTTCCGCTCGGTGCGCCAGCGGGCGGTGATCGAGGGCGACGTCGTGACCCTGACAACCGAGACGGCCGAGGCGCTGCGGGTCAGGGCCGGCGACACGGTGCGGGTGAAGACGTGAGCGACAGCATGACCCATATGAAATCCATCGACCCCGCCACCGGCGAAACCGTCTGGGAGGGCGCCGCCGCCTCCCCCGCCGAGGTTCGGGCCGCCGCCGACCGCGCCCGCGCCGCCTTCCCCGACTGGGCCGATCGCCCGCGTCAGGACCGGGTCGACGCCGTCAAACGCTATCAGGCCGTGCTCAAGGCTCGCGCCCCGGCCATGGCCGAGACGATCAGCCGCGAGACCGGCAAGGCCCTGTGGGAGACCACTGCGGAACTCGGCGCCATGGCCGGCAAGGTCGACATCTCCATCCGCGCCTATGACGAGCGCACCGGCGAGCGCACGGCCGAGACCGGCTTCGGCCACGCGACCCTGCGCCATCGACCGCACGGCGTCGCGGCAGTGCTCGGCCCCTTCAACTTCCCGGGCCATCTGCCCAACGGCCATATCGTGCCCGCCCTGCTGGCCGGCGACACGGTCGTCTTCAAGCCGTCGGAAGAGACGCCCCTCATCGGTCAGCTGATGGCCGAGGCCTTCGCCGAGGCCGACCTGCCCGACGGCGTGGTCAATGTCGTCCAAGGCGGTCGCGACACGGGCGCGGCCCTGCTGGACAGCGGCATCGACGCCCTGATGTTCACCGGCTCGGGTGCGGCCGGCGCGCATTTCCGGCGCAAATTCGCCGACGATCCGCATGTGATCCTCGCCCTCGAACTGGGCGGCAACAATCCGCTGGTCGTCTGGGACGCCGCCGACGCCGAGGCCGTGGCCGGGATCGTGGTCCAGTCGGCTTTCGTCACCACGGGCCAGCGCTGTTCCTGCGCCCGGCGGCTGATCGTGCCCGAGGGTCCGCAGGGCGATGCGATCATCGAAGCGGTCAACGCCATGGTCGACCGGCTGATCCTCGCCCCGTGGAACTCGACGCCCGAACCCTATGCCGGGCCGCTGATCTCGGTGAAGGCGGCGGAGGCTGCGCTGAAGGCCCTGCAGGACCGGATCGACATGGGGGCGAAGGTGATCCGCGCCTCCGGCCCGGTCGGCAACCTGCCCGGCGCTTTCGTAAAGCCCGCCATCATCGACGTCACCGGGGTGGACGTCCCCGACGAGGAGATGTTCGCCCCCTTCCTGTCGGTCACCCGCGTGGCCAGTTTCGGCGACGCAGTCGCAGCGGCCAACGCCACCCGCTATGGCCTGTCCGCCGGCCTGGTCAGCGACGACCCGGCGAACTGGGACCGCTTCATCCGCCGCATCCGCGCCGGCGTCGTGAACTTCAATCGCCCGACCACGGGCGCCGCCGGCGACATGCCCTTCGGCGGGCTCGGCGCCAGCGGCAATCACCGGCCCAGCGCCTGGTACGCCGCCGACTACTGCGCTTATCCGGTGGCCAGTTTCGAGGCGGGGGCGGTGAAGAATATCGAAGGCGAGATCAAGGGCTTGAGGCCGTGACCTTCGCCGTCGAGGCAAACGCCGACGGCCTGATCGGCCCGACCCATTCCTATGCAGGTCTCTCCCCCGGCAACCTCGCGTCCAGCCTGAACAAGGGCGAGGCGTCGAACCCGCGCGCGGCGGTGCTGCAGGGCCTCGACAAGATGAAGCGGCTCGCTGACCTCGGCCTGCCGCAATACGTCCTGCCGCCGCACGAGCGGCCCAACATCCCCTTCCTGCGCAGCCTCGGCTTCACCGGATCGGACGCCCGCGTGCTCGAACAGGCGTGGAAGGACGCACCGTCCTTCGCCGCCGCCGCCTGTTCGGCCTCGCCGATGTGGGCCGCCAACGCCGCGACAGTGACGCCCAGCGCCGATAGCGCCGACGGCCGGGTGCATTTCACCCCCGCCAACCTGGTCACCAACCTGCACCGCTCGCTGGAGCACGAACAGACGAAGCGGTCGCTGGACGCCCTCTTCCCGGACCCTGAGCGGTTCGCGGTCCACGACGCCCTGCCCTCCGTCGCCCATCTCGCCGACGAGGGCGCCGCCAACCACGTCCGCCTGTGCGCCGATCACGGCGAGCCCGGCGTGAACCTGCTGGTCTGGGGCCGCGAGGCCTTCGAGCCCTGGGCCGACGCCTTTCCGGCCCGCCAGACGCGCGAGGCTTCGGAGGCCGTCGCCCGTCGCCACGCCGCCTCGGGCGCGGTGCTGGCCCGCCAGTCGAAAGCCGCCATCGCCGGCGGGACCTTCCACAATGACGTGGTCTGCGTCGGCGCGCTGGAGACCCTGTTCTTCCACGACCTGGCTTTCGAAGACACGGCAGGGACCAAGGCCGCCATCCGCGCCGCCGCCGACGACCGGTTCGAACCGGTCTTCGTCGAAGTCTCCTCCGCCGACCTGCCCCTGGCCGACGCCATCTCCAGCTATCTGTTCAACTCCATGCTGGTGCGGATCCCCGGCGAGGACCGCCTGACCCTGATCTGCCCGACCGAGACCCGCGACAACGCCCGCAGCCACGCCGTCGCCGAGCGGCTGGCCGCCTCCAACGGCCCCATCGGGCGGGTCGAATATGTCGATGTGCGCCAGTCGATGCGCAACGGCGGCGGCCCCGCCTGCCTGCGCCTGCGGGTGGTGCTGACGGAGGCCGAACAGGCGGCGACCAATCCGGCCATGCGCCTGACCGACGATCTGCACGGCCGCCTGTCGGTCTGGGGCGAGCGCCACTATCGCGACCGGCTGACCCCGGCCGACCTCGCCGACCCGGCCCTGCTGGACGAGGGCCGCATCGCCCTCGACGAACTGACCGGCCTGCTCGGCCTCGGCGGCGGCTTCTATCCGTTCCAGCGAGACCTGGGATGATCGCCAACCCCTGGCTCATGGCGGGCGGCGCCCTCAGTGCGGCGGCGTCCATCGCCCATCTCGCCATCATCGTCGGCGGCCCGCGCTGGTACGATTTCTTCGGCGCGGGATCGCGCATGGTGCGTCTGGCGGAACAGGGCTCGCCCAAGGCCGCGGCCATCACCCTCCTCATCGCTGCCGTACTCGCCGTCTGGGCGGCCTACGCCTTTTCGGGAGCCGGGCTGCTGCCGCGCCTGCCGCTGCTCAAACTCGGCCTGCTTGCCATCTCGGCCGTCTATGTCCTGCGGGCGTTCGGCTACATCCCGGTCCTGATGGCCACGGGCGCGCCGGTCGGAACCTTCGCCTGGGTCAGTTCTGTGATCGTCCTCGTCTATGCCGTCGTCCATGTCCTGGGGACCCTGGCGCTATGGCGGAACTGACCCACCGCATCGCCACCGAGGCCGATATTCCGGCCCTGGTCGCCCTGATGGACCGGTCGATCGCCGGCCCGCTGGCCGCCTTCCTGACGCCGGACCAGATCAACGCCAGCCGCAGGCTGATGGGGATCGACAGCCAGCTGATCGCCGACCGCACCTTTTTCATCGTCGAGGCCGACGGCGTGCCGGCCGGCTGCGGCGGCTGGAGCGGCCGGATCACCGAATATGGCGGCGACCACACCCCCGGACGCAGCCCCGCGCCGCTGACGCCGGGCGTCGACGCCGCCCGCATCCGGGCCATGTACACCGCGCCGGAGTTCGTCCGTCAGGGCGTCGGGTCACAGATCCTCAGCCTGTGCGAACTGGCCGCCCGGGCCGCCGGCTACGACCGGGTCGAGCTGGTCGCCACCCTGGGCGGCGAACCCCTCTATCTGGCCCACGGCTATGTCGAGATCGAACGCTTCGAGGACGACCGCGGCGGCGCGCGCGTGCCGCTGGTCCGGATGGGCAAGCGGCTGGCGGTTGGCCATTCCCGCGAACCCGGCTAGCGTCGCGCATCGGCAGCGGACCCCGGCGGCCGTCGCGACCCGGGTTCGCCAGACCTTGAACGGAGCCGCCGGATGACCGCGACCGCCATGACCCCCGCCCGTCGTCTGCGCAACATCATCGGCGGATCGGCCGGCAATCTGGTCGAATGGTTCGACTGGTTCGCCTACGCCGCCTTCACCGTCTATTTCGCGCCGGTCTTCTTCCCCAAGGGCGACAGCACCGCCCAGCTGCTGAGCGCGGCGGCGGTGTTCGCGGTCGGCTTCCTGATGCGGCCGGTCGGGGCCTGGGTCATGGGGGTCTATTCCGACCGCAAGGGCCGCAAGGCCGGACTGACCCTGTCGGTGACCCTGATGTGCACCGGCAGCCTGATCATCGCCTGCACGCCCGGCCATGCGAGCATCGGCCTGGCCGCGCCGGCCCTGTTGCTGTTCGCCCGCATGCTGCAGGGCCTCAGCGTCGGCGGCGAATACGGCTCCTCGGCCACCTATCTGTCGGAGATGGCCACGGCCAAACACCGCGGCTTCTGGTCCAGCTTCCAGTACGTCACCCTGATCTCGGGCCAGCTGCTGGCCCTGATGCTGCTGATCGCGCTGCAGAAGACCATGGCCGAAAGCGATCTGGCGGCCTGGGGCTGGCGCATTCCGTTCTTCGTCGGCGCGGTCCTGGCGGTGGTGGTGTTCTGGCTGCGGCGGCGGCTGGACGAGACCTCGGCCTTCATCGCTGCGGATGCGAGCGAGGCGCCGAAATCCAGCGCCCTGCTGCTGATCCTCAAACACCCGAAGGAGGCGCTGATGGTGCTCGGCCTCACCGCCGGCGGGACCGTCGCCTTCTATACCTACACGACCTATCTGCAGAAATTCCTCGTCAATACGAGCGGCTTCACCAAGGCCACGGCGACCGAGATCAGCGCCGCGGCCCTGTTCGTCTTCATGCTGCTGCAGCCGGCCGTCGGGGCCCTTTCGGACCGGGTCGGGCGGCGGCCGGTGATGATCGCCTTCGGGGTCGCCGGAGTCCTGTTCACCGTGCCGATCATGACCGCCCTCTCAGGCGTCGAGAGCCCCTTCAGCGCCTTCCTGCTCGCGATGTCGGCCCTGATCATCGTCAGCGGCTACACCTCGATCAACGCCGTGGTGAAGGCCGAGCTGTTCCCGGCCCATATCCGGGCGCTTGGAGTCGCCCTGCCCTACGCCGTCGCCAACGCCCTGTTCGGCGGCACGGCCGAATACGCCGCCCTGTGGTTCAAGGGAGAGGGCATGGAAAGCGCCTATTTCTGGTACGTCACCGCCCTGATCGGCGTGTCGCTACTGACCTACATCCGGATGAGAGATACCGGACGCAACAGTCTGATCACGCACGACTAGCCCTTGAGGCGGGCCAGGGCTTCGGGGAAGCGGCGGGACAGCGGCGCGCGGACCTCGCCCAGTTCGATGGTCCAGTCGCCGGAGCCCTCGGGCTCGAGGCCTGTGACCCGCGCGCCATTGACCAGCCACGACCTGTGGGCCCGGACGAAGCCGTAGCTCTCCAGCTCGACCTCGATGGCCGCCAGGGTGGCGCGCATCAACGGTCGCCGCCCGTCGGCGAGCCAGAACTCGACATAGTTTCCGGCCGAAGACACGGCCAGGATCTCGCCTACCGGCGCACGGATGATCCGGGCCCCGTCGCGGATATCGAAACTGACCGGTCGCAGGTGCGTCGGCTCCGTCCGGCGCAGCCGTCGCAGAATCCAGAACAGGCAGACGAAGGCCGCGTAGCTGAGCAGATCCTTGCGGAACTCATAGAGGTAGACCTCCGCGGCCGGGCCCGGCTCATAGGGGCCGGCGTCGGCCAGTCCGTAGATCGTCAGCCGCAGGCTCATCATCCCGACGACGTGCAGGGCGCTCCAGATTGCGACGGCGGCCAGGTGGACGCCGGCGAAGGCGGTCCGCGCCCGCCAGCCCTCCCGCACCATGTCGGGCGGCGCCACGGCCGTGCTGAGCCACGGCAGCCAGGCCAGAAGCACGACCACGACGGCGCTGGTGCCCTCCCAGACCCAGGGCTCCCAGGCGTCGACGTGGGGATGGTCGACCTGGACCGTCAGGGCGTTGACCACGGTGACCGCCGCGGAGCCCCCCGCGATGATCAGGGCGCCGATCGCCAAGTCGCGCGTCCCGATCCCGCGCAGGCGCTCCAGGCCGCCCTCCAGCAGGCCGCCGGTCCCGCGGGACGCGCCGCCCGTCCCTGACGGCGCACGGCCATCCCTCGCCGGCGGCCGCCTGCCCCGCCGTTCTTGCACCGTCCGGCCCGGCGCCGACGATCCCGAAGCGTCGCCATCGCTCATGGAGTTCCCGCCCGTGTCATCCCTCTCCGTCGCCCCTTCGCCGGACCGCCGTTACGACCTCGACTGGATCCGTGTCGGGGCCTTCCTGCTGCTGATTCTCTACCACGTCGGCATGTTCTACGTGCCGTGGGACTGGCACGTGAAGTCCGGTCACGAGGTCGAGGCGCTCGAGCCCATCATGCAGCTGACCAATCCGTGGCGGCTGACGCTGCTGTTCCTTGTATCCGGCGCGGCGACCCGGTTTCTCGCCGACAGCCTGGCCCGCGACGGCCGCGTCGGCGCGGGCCGGCTGGCCGGATCGCGGACCCTGAGGCTGCTGCCGCCGCTGTTGTTCGCCATGTTCGTGATCGTGCCCCCGCAGAGCTATTACGAGATCGTCGAGGCTATCGGCCATCTGGCGCCGCAGGCCGACGCCTATCACAACGCCTTCACCGCCGACTTCTGGGTCCGCTACGCGACCGCCTCGGGCGCCTGGTGCGACGCCGACGGCTGCCTGATCACCCCGACCTGGAACCACATGTGGTTCGTGGCCTATCTGCTGGTCTACAGCCTCATCCTCGCCGCCCTGCTGGCCATCAGCGCCGGGCGCCTGCGCGCCCTGGGCGGCCCGCTCGAACGAAGCCTGAAGGGCTGGGGTCTTCTGATCTGGCCCATCGTCTTCCTCGCGGCGATCCGCTGGGGCCTGGCCTACCGGTTCGAGATCACCCACGACCTGGTCAACGACTGGTACAATCACTCCCTGTCGTTCAGCGCCTTCCTGTTCGGCTTCCTGACCGCCCGGTCCGAGGCCCTGCGTCAGGGCTTCATCCGCCTGCGCTGGCCGGCGCTGATCCTCGCCCTCGCCGCCTGGGCGGCCTGGGCCGGCTACGCCTGGGAGTATCGCGCCGATGACGCCATGCCCGCCGACGCCCTGCGCCGGGCGATGCGCGTGGTCTATGCCGCGGACCAGTGGGCCTTCATCGCCGCCGTGCTCGGCTTCGGCGCCAAACACCTGAACCACGGCGGACCGGTGTTGCGCTACCTGACCGTCGGGGTCTTCCCCTTCTACATCGTGCACCAGACCGTCATCGTCGTCGTCGGCCACCACCTGGCGCCGCTGGGGCTGCCGCTGGCCGCGGAGGCGGGCCTCCTGATCGCAGCAACCCTCGCCGCCTGCTTCCTGACCTATGAGGTCGCGCGCCGGCTGGGCTGGGCCGGCCTGCTGCTGGGCGTCCGGCCTCAGGCGGCGAACCGACCGCCCCGGGCCGCATAGGCCTGGGTGCCGCGGGTGAAGACCTTGTCGGTCGGCAGGATGGCGTCGATGGCGATATCATCGGCGCCCTTCAGCCGGTCATAGATCGGGCCGAAGTCCTGCAGCGTCTCCTGCTTCAGCTGGTCGATGGAATCGATGACGAAATAGACCTGCTGGAAGTCGTCGATCCGGTAGAGGGTGCGCATCACCCGCTCCAGATCGAAGCCGAGGCGGTTGGGCGACGGGTCCTCCAGCGAGAAGACGCTCTCGGTCGACGAGGAGACGATGCCGGCGCCATAGATGCGCAGGCCGGCAGTGTCCTTCATCAGGCCGAACTCGACCGTGTACCAGTAGAGGCGGGCCAGATTCTGCAGCACGCCCAGCGAGGCGGCGCGCTGCCCGCCCTTGCCGTAGGCCTCCATATAGGCGGCGAAATCGGGGTCGGAGAGCATGGGCACATGGCCGAAGACGTCGTGGAAGATGTCCGGCTCCTGCAGATAGTCCAGCTGGTCCGGCTTGCGGATGAACTGCCCAGAGGGGAAGCGGCGGTTGGCCAGATGGTCGAAGAAGACGTCGTCCGGCACCAGGCCCGGCACGCAGACCACGGTCCAGCCGGTCAGGGCCTGGAGCTTGGGATTCATCACCGCGAAGTCGGGGATGCCGCCCGTGTTCAGGTCCAGCGCCGTCAGTCCCTTCATGAAGACGTCAGCCGCCCGGCCGGGCAGGATCTTCATCTGGCGGGCGTACAGCGTGTCCCAGGTCCGGTGCTCGACCTCGGTGTAGGCGGCCCAGTCCTGCGGGATCGTCCAGTCAGCGGCCGCGCCTTCCGGCGGGGCGTCGAACACGTGTTCGAAGTCGGACATGGACGCACTCCTGCTGGCTGCGGGCTCTGAAGGGCCCTTGCCGTCAATCTAGGCCCGCCGCGCGGGCCGCGCCAGCGGAGGGTCAGTGAATCGCGCAGGCCTTGGGCGCATGTCGGCCCCGGGCGTCGACGGTGAACCAGCGGCTCTCCGCCTCCCGGGTCAGGGCCGAAAGCTCCGGATCGTGCTCAAGGGCGGTCTCGGCGGCGTAGGCGATGAAGCCGCCGTCGGGGCCGATGGCCAGCACCTGGTAGAAGGGTTGGTCGGGCGCGACCTCGCCGGTCTCGCCGGGCAGGCCGGCGTAGGAGGCGTCGATGTCGATCACCACGCCCCGAAAGGCGGCGTCGCGGTGACGGACGATCTGGCCGAGGCCGAATTTCGCGACAGTTTCCTGGGTCATGGCGGGAGATTGCCTGACCCGACCTGAGCCTTATCCGGCTCTTGTCGTTCATTTTCGCGACAGACACGCTTGGCGCGGACGATCGCACAGTCCTAGAGTGTCCGGGACGGGCGCCGCTTCGGACCGCCCACCAGGAAAGTTCGGCCCATGCCGGAGACCGACGGCGCGCCGCGGCGTGACGACCGGTCCCAGCCCCGACGGACCGACGGGCAACGCGCCGCAAACGGCGCCGCCGGCGAGCCAGGGGCGTCAGGTCGCGATGCGCCCCTGTATGGCGCACTCGATCTCGGGACCAACAACTGCCGGCTGCTGATCGCCAAGCCGGCGCGCGACGGCTTTCGCGTCGTCGATTCCTTCAGCCGCATCGTCCGCCTCGGCGAAGGCCTGTCGCGCACGGGCCGGCTCGACGACGCGGCCATGGACCGGGCCTATGAGGCCCTGGCCCTGTGCGGCGAACGCGTGGCGAGGAAGGGCCTGGACTCGGCCCGCCTTATGGCCGTCGCCACCCAGGCCTGTCGCCAGGCCGAGAACGGCCCGGCCTTCCTCGAACGGGTACGCGCCGGAACCGGCCTGAACCTGCGAATCATCGACCCGGTCGAGGAGGCGCGGCTCGCCGTCCGGGGCTGCCTGAACCTGTTCGACCCCTCGGTCGAGGCGGTGCTGGTCGTCGACGTCGGCGGCGGCTCCACCGAGCTCAACTGGCTGACCAAGCGCGGCGACGCCTTCGTCCTCGAGGGCTGGATGTCGGCCCCCGTCGGCGTCGTCACCCTGGCCGAACGCCACCCCGAACCCGCCGCCGGCCTCGACGACTGGTACGAGGCCATGGTCCGGGACATGAGCGCGGCGATCGCCGACGCCCCGGTCGGCCCCGCCGTCCGCGATCTGTTCGTCGGCGGCCGGGCCCATATGGTCGGCACCTCCGGGGCGATCACCAGCCTGGCCGGGATTCACCTCGGCCTGCAGCGCTACCAGCGCAATCTGGTCGACGGCCTGTGGATGACCCGCGGCGACTGTGAGGCGGCAGCCGAAACCCTGAAGCAACTGGGCGCGGCCGGACGTGCCGCCCAGCCCTGCATCGGACCGGACCGCGCCGATCTGGTTCTCGCCGGCGCCGCGATCATGGAGGCGGTGCAGCGCGCCTGGCCGTCGGAGCGGGTGCGTGTCGCCGACCGGGGCCTGCGCGAGGGCCTGCTGCTGCAGCAGATGCGCCACGACCGGAAGCCGCGGCGACGGCGACGGCGCCGCAACTCCAGCCCGCCAGTCGCCTGACGGCCCGTCCCGCGGTCAGTTGACGACCTGCACCGGCAGTTCGATGTCGCAGACGGAAAAGTCCGCCCCGCGCGAGATCCGGGTTTCGTCGACCAGGGCCCGGAACCGCGGCGAGTCGGCGGCCAGCACCTGAACGGCCGGGCGTTCGGCCTCGGCGATGTCGGCGGCGATCCGAACCCGGGTCATGCGGTCCGGTTCGGCCGTGACCATGCCGTTGTCGCCGTCGCCGACACGCAGGCTCCGCACCACGTCCAGACCCGACACCGTCATGCCCCAGATGGTGTAGCGCTTGTCGAGGGCCGGATAGGCCTGGCGCATCAGGAAGAACTGGCTGTTGGCCGTGTCATTGCCTTCGTCGCGGGCCATGCCGGCCACGCCGGGGCAGTACAGGCCCCAGCCGTGCACCTTGCCGTCGCCGGTCAGGGCGAAGGCGGCGTCGGGCTGGGTCTGGACCGGCAGGGAATGGAAGAAGCCGAGACGGGCGCCGGCGGGCTCGGCCACGGCGACGAAGGGCATGGACGGATCGCGCCGGAAGGTGAATTCGGCCTTCAGGTCCGGATAGGGGCTCTGCCCGTCGCCATTGCCGAGAGGATCGCCCGTCTGGGCCATGAACCAGTCGATGACCCGGTGCCAGGGCAGATTGTCGTAGAAGCCGCGCCGCGCCAGCAGCTTGATCCGCTCGACGTGCAGCGGGGCCACTTCGGGCATCAGCTCGACGAGGATGCGGCCGCGGGTGGTGTCGATGACCAGCAGGTTCTCGGCCGGGACGGCGCGCCATTCGGCGGCGGCGACTGTCGTTTCGGCGGTGGGGGCCGGAGGGGGCGGCGGCGGGCCGCCGACATCCTGGGCCATGGCCGGCGACGCCGCGATCACGGCGCACAGGGCCGCCAGTCCGGACAGGGTCTTCATCACATCCTCCCGCAGGTCAGTCATCCCCGGTCACCTGAACGGCCGGCTGGACGTCGCAGACTTCGAAGCGCGCGCCGCGCTCGGATCGCACCCGTTCAACCTCGGCGGCGAAGGCGGGGCTGGACGGGTTCATGACCCGGACCACAGGCCGCTCAGCCTCCGGCAGGCCGGCGGCCGTGCGCGCGCGGGTCATGAGATCGGGATCGTCGACCCGGCCGTTGGCGGCCTCGGAGCCGGTCTTCAGGGCCCGAACGACGTCGAGCCCCGCCACCACCCGGCCGAACGGCGTATAGAGGCCGTTCAGGCTGTCATTGGCGCCGCTCATCAGAAAGAACTGGCTGTTCGCGCTGTCCGGGTCCTGGTTGCGCGCCATGCCTGCCACGCCGGGGCAGAACAGGGCCTGTCCGGCGGTCTTGAAATCGGCCGTGACCATCATCTGCGCGTCGGGCTGGGTGAGGATCGGCATGGATCCGGCGATGCCCAGTTGCCCCGTCGGCGCAGTGATCAGATTGACGAAGCCGAGGTCGCGTCCGCGTCGGAACTGGAACTCGCCCGCGATGTCGGGCAGGTCGCTGCCCCCCGCGCCGGTGCCCTGCGGGTCGCCCGTCTGGGCCATGAACCCTTCCAGCACACGATGGAATTTCAGGCCGTCATAGAAGCCCTGGTCGGCCAGGGTGCGGACCCGCGCAACCGCGAGCGGCGCCATGCGCGGCTCCAGCTCGACGAGGATCCGCCCCTTGGCGGTGTCGATGACCAGCAGGTTCTCGGGCGCGATCGTGCGCCATTCGGCGGCCGACGCCGCTGTCTGGGCGGCGGCGGGAACGGACGCCGCGAGAAGCGCCACCGAAAGCGCGCCGGCTGCTGTGATCCTGTAAAACATTCTATTCCTTGACCCTGGCCCGCACCATTTCAGCAACGGCGGGGCTGACGAAACTGTCGATCGCGCCGTCCAGACGGGCGATCTCCTTGACCAGCCGCGAGGCGATGGCCTGGTGCCGCGGGTCGGCCATCAGGAAGACGGTCTCGATGTCGGCATTGAGGCGCTGGTTCATCGCCGTCATCTGGAACTCATATTCGAAGTCCGCCACGGCGCGCAGGCCGCGCACGATGATGCCGGCGTCCAGTTCCTCGGCGAAATGCATCAGCAGGCTGGAGAAGGCCCGAACCTCGACCCGGTCGCCCAGATGGGCGACCTCGGCGCGAACCATCTCGACGCGCTGGTCGGTCGTGAACATCGGACCCTTCTCATCATTCCGGGCCACGCCGATGACGAGCCGGTCGACCAGCTTCACGGCCCGGCCGATGATGTCCATATGCCCGTTGGTGACGGGGTCGAACGTGCCCGGGTACAGGCCGATGCGCATCGCTTTCCTCCCCGCCTTTCCGGTCGTTTAGCAGGTGCGAAACCGACGGCCTAGATCGGCTGGACCGGGTTGGACGCCCAGGCTGTCCGGAGTCGGTCGATCAGGGCGGGCCGTGCCGGGAAGATCCGGTCGCCGATCGCCGCGACGGCGCAGGCCGGCGTGGCGCTGTTGCACAGGAAGGCGGCGTCAAAGCTTCCGAGATCAGCCAGACGGACCGGCTCGGCGCCGCCCTCCAGCCCGACGTCCGCAAGGCCCCGCTGCACCAGGGCCTGGGCCACCCCGGCCAGCATGGGCGCCTGCGGCCAGACCACGGCCCCGCCGCGAAGGAAGCCGATGTTCCAGAGGCTGCCTTCCGAAATCCGGCCGTCGCCGTCGACGAACAGGGCATCGTCAAAGCCGGCAGCGCGGGCGGCGCGCCGGGCGCGGATCAGGCCGAAAGTGGCGACATGTTTGAGATGGGCGGCCTCGCGGGCATAGGTCTGCGGCTGCAGTCGCGGGCCATCGCCGAACGGCGCCGGCGGCGGCGACACGGCGATCATCACCCTGGGGACGCCCCGCCAGTCGGGCGTGCGCGGGCTGACCTCAGGGGAAAACAGGCTGACCCGCAGCCAGCAGGCCGTGCGATCGCTCACGGCCGCGCGCATCAGCGCGCGCAGGCGCGATTCCCCGACGGGTTCGCCGAACAGCTCGACGGCCTCGGCCTCAAGTCGCGCCAGATGCAGGTCCAGACCGCGCACGCCGCCGTCCTCGACCCGGAACGAGGTGTAGGCGCCATAGTTGACCAGGGTCAGGCAGGCGAGGTCCCCGGGCGTGGCCGGCGCGCCGTCGACGCTGAGTTCAACGGCGCCCGCCATGGATCAGCCTTCGCCGGCCTCGTCGTTCGGCGTTTCACCCTCGACCGCGTCGTCATCGCCGCCGCCGCTGTCCGGCAGACGTTCGACCGAGACGACCTTCTCGCCGTCGGCGGTGCGGAAGATGGTCACGCCCTGGCTGGACCGGCCGACGATGCGGACCTGTCCGACCGGCGTGCGGATCATCTGCCCGCCCGAGGTGACCAACAGCAGTTCGTCGCTGTCCTCGACCGGGAAGGAGGCCGCCAGACGCGTGCCCGCGCGACCGCCCAGGCCATGGGCCGTCAGCCCCTGCCCGCCCCGGCCCGTGCGCCGGTATTCATAGGCCGAGGATCGCTTGCCGAAGCCGGTCTCGGTGACCGTGAGGATGAACTGTTCGGCCGCCCCCAGCTGGGCGATCCGCTCGGTCGACAGGACGGCCTCACCCGCGCCCTCATCGCCCTCGTCATCGGCGGCCGCGACCGGTTCGTCCTCGACCCCGTCCGCCGCACGGCGCATGGCCGAGGCATGTTTGACATAGGCGGCCCGTTCGTCCGGCGTGGCGTCGACCCGGCCCAGCACGGCCATGGAGATGACCTCGTCGTCCTTCTGCAGACGGACGCCGCGCACGCCGGTCGAATCCCGGCCCTTGAACACACGCACATCGTCGGCCTTGAAGCGGATGGCGCGACCCAGGGCGGTCGTCAACATGACGTCGTCCTCGGCGGTACACAGGGCGACGCCGACCATGTGATCGCCGTCCTCCAGCTTCATCGCGATCTTGCCCGCCCGGTTGACGGTGGCGAAATCGCTCAGCTTGTTGCGACGCACGTCGCCCGACCGGGTCGCAAACATGATGTCCAGGTTGCCCCACTCCGCCTCGTCCTCGGGCAGCGGCAGGACGTTCATGATCGAATCGCCCGGCTCGATCGGCAGCAGGTTGACGAAGGCCTTGCCGCGCGACTGCGGATTGCCCAGCGGCAGACGCCAGGTCTTGAGCTTGTAGGCCTTGCCGTTGGTGGCGAAGAACAGCACCGGCGTATGGGTCGAGGCCGAGAAGACGCCGACGACGGCGTCGTCCTCCTTCATCGCCACGCCCGAGCGGCCCTTGCCGCCGCGATGCTGGGTCCGGTAGGCGTTCAGGGCCACGCGCTTGACGTAGCCGCCGTGGGTGACGGTGACGACCATGTCCTCGCGCGGGATCAGGTCCTCGTCTTCCAGCTCATAGTCGCCCTCGCCGATCAGGGTCCGGCGCGGCACGGCGAATTCCTCGCGCACCTCCAGCAGATCGGCGCGGATCACGGCCAGGATGTTGGCGCGGTCGCTGAGCAGGGTCAGATGGCCCTGGATGGTGTCGGCCAGGCCGCGCGCCTCGCCGAAGATGTCGTCGCGGCCGAGGCCGGTCAGGCGGCTGAGGGTCAGGCCCAGAATGGCCCGCGCCTGCTCGTCGGTCAGGTTGAGCTTGTCGCCCTCGACCAGCATGGAACGCGGGTCGGCGATCAGTTCGATGAGGGCGATCATGTCGCCCACCGGCCAGCTCTTGGCCTGCAGACGCTCGCGCGCCTCGGCCGGATCGGCCGAGCTGCGGATGATGTGGATCACCTCGTCGATATTGGCCACGGCCACGGCCAGACCGACCAGCACATGGCCGCGGTCGCGGGCCTTGGCCAGTTCGAACTTGATGCGGCGGACGACCACTTCCTCGCGGAATTCGAGGAAGGCCTCCAGCAGCTGGCGCAGACCCATCTGGACCGGGCGGCCGTGGTTGAGCGCCAGCATGTTGACCCCGAACGAGCTCTGCATGGCGGTGAAGCGCCACAGCTGGTTCAGCACCACATCGGCCGAGGCGTCGCGCTTCAGCTCGATGACCATCCGCATGCCGTCGCGGTCGGATTCGTCGCGGACGTCGGAGATGCCCTCGATCCGCTTTTCGCGGACCATTTCGACGATGCGCTCGATCAGGGTCTGTTTGTTGACCTGGTAGGGCAGCTGGGTGACGACGATGGCCTCGCGGTCCTTGCGGATCGTCTCGATCGTCGCCTGGCCGCGCACCACGACCGAGCCGCGGCCGTCGCGCAGGGCGTTGCGCGGCGCCGTCCGGCCCATGATCTCGCCGCCGGTCGGGAAATCGGGACCGGGCACGATGTCCAGCAGGGCGTCGTCCGAGATGTTGGGGTCATCCAGCAGGGCGACGCAGGCGTCGACGATCTCGGCGAGGTTATGCGGCGGGATGTTGGTCGCCATGCCGACGGCGATGCCGCCCGCGCCATTGACCAGCAGGTTGGGGATCCGCGCCGGCAGAACGACGGGCTCCAGCTCCTTCTCGTCGTAGTTCGGCTGGAAATCGACGGTGTCCTTGTCGATGTCGGTCAGCAGCGCCGAGGCGGCCGGGGCCATCCGGGCCTCGGTGTATCGCATCGAGGCCGGCATATCGCCGTCGACCGAGCCGAAATTGCCCTGGCCGTCGACCAGCATCAGCCCCATCGAGAACGGCTGGGCCATGCGCACCAGCGCCATATAGACCGAGGCGTCACCGTGCGGGTGGAAACGGCCCAGCACGTCGCCGACGACGCGGGCGCATTTCGAATAGGGCCGGTCCGGCGTCATCTTCAGGTCGTGCATCGAATACAGGATGCGGCGGTGCACGGGCTTCAGCCCGTCGCGCGCGTCCGGCAGGGCGCGGGAGACGATCACGCTCATGGCGTAGTCGAGATACGAGCGCCTCAGCTCGTCCTCGATGGTGATGGTGGAAATGTCGCCGCCGCCGGCCCCCGACGAAGGAGGAAGGGCGTTTTCGTAGCTGTCGTCAGTCAAGGAAATCAGGCTTTAAATGGCCGGAATCGGAACGTGATCCGCGAACCGGTTTTCTAGCATCCGGGGGCTGCCGTGGCAAAGCGACGCCGAGGCTCTTCGCCCCGCCCTGACAAGGACACCGACCATGCGCGCCGCCCGCCTCGCCGCCCTCGCCCTCCTGCCCCTCGCCGCCGCCCTCGCCGGCTGCGTCAGCGTCACCGCCAACGACTATTCCGACCGGCCCGAGCGCGCCGCTCCGGGAGATTTCGGCGAGGCGACGCTGGTCAACGCCGCCGGCGCCCGGATCGGCCGCGCCGTCCTGACCCAGGGGGCGACCGGACTGCTGATCCGCATCGAGGCCGACGGCCTGACTCCCGGCTGGCATGGCGTCCACATCCATGCGGCGGGCCGCTGCGACGCGCCCTTCACCTCGGCCGGCGCCCACGTCAACCACGGCGACCCCAAGGCGCCGCATGGCCTGCTGAATGCGGGCGGGCCTGACGACGGCGACCTGCCCAACATCTTCGCCGACGCCGCGGGTCAGGTGCGGGCGGAGCTGTTCACCACCCGCGCCCGCATCGCCTCCGAGGGCCCGGGCCAATGGCTGTGGGACGCCGACGGCTCGGCCCTGGTCATCCACGCAAACGCCGACGACCATGCCAGCCAGCCGATCGGCGGGGCCGGCGACCGCGTCGCCTGCGGGGTGATGGCGGCCGGCTAGACCCTATTCGGCGACCGGCCGGGTCAGGTCGAACTCGACCCGGAAATGGCGGTTCGCCCGGCGGAGTTCATAGGCGTAGACGCGCCCCGGATGCACCTCGACCGCCCAGACATTGGTGGTCGAGACCGAGGCGTCGCCGGCGGTGAACAGCTCGACCGAGAAGGCGTCGACGGGAAACTCCTGACGGTTCGCCGTCCCCGCCGAGGTCGTGTCGCCGCCGTACCAGTGCAGGCCGTGAGGCCGGCCCTCGGGGTCGCGGTGATCGTGCTTCAGGGTCAGGCCGCCCTCTTCATTGCGGCTGATGACCCAGGTCCGGGACGCGTCGTCGCCGACATGGAAGGGAATGCGGACCTCGTCTGCGGAACAGTCGCGGACGTGCATGATCAGGCGCGAGCGTGCGAAGTCGGCGTCGGCGGCGTCGGTGGTCACGACCCGCCCCTCGAATCGCTGGCCGCACAGGGCGTTGAGGTTGGCCATGAAGGCATCCTGCTGCGGCGCGCGCGCGGGAACCGTGGCGCATGCGGACAGGACGAGGGCGGCGGCGGCGAGGGCGGCGATCTGTTTCATCCACGGAGCCTAGCCCGAACATCTGCCCTCGCCTAACCTGACGGCATGGCTGACACCGTGACGCTTCGCCTCATCATCGACGATCCCGTGCCGGGCGTGCGCTACAGCCTGCAGAAGGACGACATGCCGTTCGAGCTGCGCACCGCCGGCGACGGCCCGATTGCCTTCGAAATTCCGATCACCCTCCAGCCCGACGGCCGCATGACCGGTCCCTTTGTGCGTCGGGAAGGGCCTGTCCGACGCTTCGTCTACATCCGCATCGGGACGTCTGCGGGCGACCATGCCGCGGCCTGGAGCCGACGCGCCAAGATCGACATCCACGACATCCCCAAGGCCCTGCTGGTCCCGGACGCCCTGCTGGAGGTGCATTTGCCGGGGCGCGGCAAGGACGGTTCCCCCGCCTGCGCCACGGTGCGTCCAGCCATTGGATGGCGGCCTGTCTGACTGGCGTTGACTTTGGAGCGCGCCTGAGTATGTTCCGCGCCTCTCATTTCAGCGGCTTTCGCCGTCGCAAAGGTAATTCCGATGGCCAAGCCGGCTTCAATCAAGATCCGCCTGAACTCGTCCGCCGACACCGGCTTCTTCTACGTGACCAAGAAGAACGCCCGCACGATGACCGAGAAAATGGTCGTCAAGAAATACGACCCCGTCGTGCGCAAGCACGTCGAGTTCAAGGAAGGCAAGATCAAGTAAGGCTCACGCCTGCTGGATTTTTGGAACGCCCGGTGGAAACGCCGGGCGTTTTTGTTTGGGCGCGGTCGGCTGAATGCGTCCGGCGCTCGTCGATGTGCTAGGTGGAGCGGATGACCGACCCGACCGACGCCGCCGATGACTCCGCCGCCGCGCCTGCGACGGAGAGCCCCGTCCAACGGGCGCTTCGTCTGAAGCAGGCGGCGATCGCCGCGCGGGAGAAGCCGCCGCGCGGCGGCCGCTTCCAGCGCGAGCAGGCGGCCCGGATCGCGACGGGCAAGTCGAAGCCGTGGATGAGCCGGTAGCCGCGCCTCAGGCCGCTCGCGCGATCACCTGGTTCCGGCCGCGCGCCTTGGCCTCGTAAACCCCCTCATCGGCCCGCTTGAGCAGGGCGTCCGGAGTGTCGTCGACGCCGGTGCTGGCGGCGACGCCGACCGAGACGGTGACGGTCAGGGCCTCGGCCCCGCTCATGATCGGGAAGGGCTGTCCACCGACGTCGCGCCGGATGCGGTCGGCGACGTGAGTGGCGTCTTCCAGACTTGCGCCGGGCATCACGACCACGAACTCCTCGCCGCCCAGCCGGCACGGCAGGTCGATGGCGCGGACATTGGTCGCCAGCCGCACGGCGAACTCGCGCAGCACCTCGTCGCCGGCGTCGTGGCCGAAGCCGTCGTTGACCAGTTTGAAGTGGTCGATGTCCATGACCAGCACGGCCACGGAATCGCCCCCCTGCCCCGCCCGGCTCATCAGGGCCTGCAACTGGCCCGCCATATACCGCCGGTTATGCAGGCCGGTCAGGGCGTCGGTGACCGCCATCTCGAGGCTGTAGTCCAGCTTCTGCTTGAGGAAGTCGGCGTAGCGCTTCCGCTTGATCTGGGTGCGGGCGCGGGCCTCCAGCTCCTCGGGGTCGACCGGACGCGGCAGGATGTCGTTGACGCCCAGCTCCAGCGCCTTGAGCAGGCGCGGCCGGTCGGCCGGATCGATCACCGCGAGAATCGGGATCCGCCGCGAGGCCTCGGTCGACCGGGTCTGGGCCACGAAGCGCAGGCCGTCGAACCCGGAACTCGAGACATTGACGATCATCAGGTCGACAGGCCCGCGCGCCGCGATCAGGGCGGCCGCCGGATCGCTCTCGACCGTGGGCCGATGCTCGCTGGCGAGATGTTCGGCCATGCGTTCGGCCTGGCGCGCATTGTCGTCGACAACCAGCACCCGACCGCCCGAGCCCCGCAGCCGCCCCGCGCCGTCGGTGTCGACGCCCAACCGGCGGCCGCTCTCCTCACGTTCGCGCAGCTCGTCCATCACCGACTTGAGCCGCAGCAGCGACCGCACGCGGGCGAACAGGATGACGTCGTCGATCGGCTTGGTGACGAAGTCGTCGGCCCCGACGCCCAGTCCCTTGATCTTGTCCTCGCGCCCGTCCAGCGCCGTCACCAGCACGACGGGGATATGGCGGGTGACCGGATCGGCCTTGAGCCGCCGGCAGGTCTCGAACCCGTCCATGCCGGGCATCATCACGTCCAGCAGGATGATGTCGGGCCGTTCGTCCGAGGCGATCTGCAGGGCCTTCGCCCCGTCGCCGGCGGTCATGACCTCATAGTATTCGAGCGTCAGCTTGGCCTCGAGCAGGCGGACGTTCGCTTCCACGTCGTCAACGACAAGAATACGCGCCGTCATCGCTTGCTACCCCAGATGTTTCCGCACCACGTCGAGGAAATGCATCACCGAGATGGGCTTGGAGATGTAGGCCTCGCAGCCGCCCTGGCGGATGCGCTCCTCATCGCCCTTCATGGCGAAGGCGGTGACGGCGACGACGGGGATGTGGCTCAGCTCCTCGTCGTCCTTGAGCCATTTGGTGACCTCCAGGCCGCTGATCTCGGGCAGCTGGATGTCCATCAGGATCAGGTCGGGCTTGTGCAACCGCGCCAGGGCCAGCGCCTGCAGGCCCTCGCGGGTCTGCAGCGTCTGGTAGCCCTGCGAGTCGAGCAGATCATGAAAGAGCTTCATGTTCAGCTCGTTATCCTCGACGATGAGGACTTTCTTGGACATCATCACCTTGGCCTGGTTGCCTCTGGGTGCGGCTGCACGGAGGCTTTTCGCCTTCTTCGTGCACTGTGACCCGCCGGGTCTTAAGTTGGGGTGAAGCCAGACCACAGGACCCCGCCGTGCCGATCCGCGCCATCTGCCGCGACTGCCTTTGGACCGGCGACCGCAAGGTCGAGCGGTGCCCGGCTTGCGATTCGCGCCGCATGGTCTCTCACGACGAGCTGGACCGGCTGACCATCGCCCATCTGGACTGCGACGCCTTCTACGCCTCCGTGGAGAAGCGCGACCGGCCCGAACTGCGCGACCGGCCGGTCATCGTCGGCGGCGGCAGGCGTGGCGTGGTCTCGACCTGCTGCTATGTCGCGCGCCAGTACGGCGTCCATTCGGCCATGCCGATGTTCAAGGCGCTGAAGGCCTGTCCCGAAGCCGTGGTCATCAAGCCCGACTTCCGCAAATACGTCGCCGCCAGCGAGGCCATCTTCGGGGCCGTCGGCAAGCTCACGCCGCTGGTCCAGACCCTGTCGCTGGACGAGGCCTGGATCGACCTCGCCGGCACCGAGCGGCTGAACGGCGGCTCGCCGGCCTTCCAGCTGATCCGGCTGCAGCAGCAGATCGAGGCCGACACCGGCCTGACCGTCTCCATCGGACTGGCCCCCAACCGCTTCCTCGCCAAGGTGGCTTCGGAGCTGGACAAGCCGCGCGGCTTCTCGGTGCTGGGCTCCGAGGCCGCCGCCGTGCTGGCCCCCAGGCCCGTGGGCATCCTGCCCGGCGTCGGCCCGGTGTTCCGCAAGACCCTGCAGAGCGACGGCTACGCCACCGTCGGCGACCTCGCCGCCGCCGACGTCCGCGACCTGGTCAAACGCTATGGCGAGACCGGCCTGCGCCTGCACGACCTCGCCCACGGCCGCGACGCCCGGGCGGTCAATCCGGGCCACGAGCGCAAGGGGATGAGCGCCGAAACCACCTTCAACGAGGACCTGACCTCGGCGGAAGATCTCGAGGCCGAGCTGTGGCCGCTGTGCGAGAAACTGGCCTCCAAGGCGCGGCGCGACGGGGTGGCCAGCCGGGTGCTGGTGCTCAAACTGCGGCGAACGGACTTCAAGATCGTCACCCGCAGGATGTCCCTGCCCGAACCGGTCCAGACCGCCCGCGCCCTGTTCGCGGCCGCCCGGGAGCTGATGGCCCCGGAATTGGGTCGACCCTACCGGCTGATCGGCATCGGCATGGCGGAGGTGGTCGACGCCGTCGACGCCCCCGCCCTGTTCGAATCCCCCGAGGCGCGGACCTTGAAGACCGAGACCGCCATCGACGCCCTGAGGGCGAAATTCGGCGACAGGGCCGTGGTGGCCGGGCGGGCGCTGAAGGACTGAGGCAGGCGGCGCTCTGCGTCATGAAACCATGATGACCGCAGCCGCCCCGCCGGTCATAAGCGCGACAGTCCGCTCCGGAGTCCCCATGCGCCCCCATCGTCGTGATCTGATCGCCGGCTCGGCCGCCGCCTTCGCCTTCGCCGGCTTCGCCCGTCACGCCCGGGCCCAGGCCGCCGCGGCGGGAGAGACCTACATCAATCAGGTGACCGGCTACGGCCCGCTGGTGCGGGATCCAAACCGGCTGCTCGACCTGCCCGAGGGCTTCTCCTACCAGGTCATCTCGCAGAGCGGCGACACGATGGACGACGGCCTGTTCACCCCCGGACAGTTCGACGGCATGGGCTGTTTTCCGCTGGACGGGCCGCGCGTGGCCCTGGTGCGGAACCATGAACTGAAGGGGTCCAGCGGCCTGCACCGCAACCTCGGACCCGGCGGTTTCCACCAGGAGCGGATCGGCCTGCTCGACCCCGCCAGGGGCTATGACACCTACAAGGACGGACGCCCCCTGCCCGGCGGCACGACCACCCTGGTCTATGATCTCGAGACCCGTGAGGTCGTGCGCCAATTCCTGTCCCTGTCCGGCACCAGCACCAACTGCTGCGGCGGCCACACGCCCTGGGGCAGCTGGCTGACCTGCGAGGAAACCGAAGAAGCTCCGGCCGGGGCCGATGTGTCCCGGGAGCACGGCTATGTCTTCGAGGTGCCCGCCGACGGCACCGGCCTTGCCGACCCGATCCCGCTGAAGGCCATGGGTCGCTTCGAGCACGAGGCCGTCTGCGTCGATCCCCGCACCGGCATCGTCTATCTGACCGAGGACAAGGCCGACGGCCTGTTCTACCGCTTCATCCCGACCACGCCCGGAAAGCTGGCCGAGGGCGGGCGGCTGCAGGCCATGGCGTTCCGGGACGCGCGCGGCTCCGACAGCTCGAACAACACCACCCGTCTCTGGTCGCCGGGCGACTGGCGCGACGTGGTCTGGATCGACATGGAGGATGTCGAGAGCCCGGCCGGCGATCTTCGCATGCGCGGCCACGCCGCCGGCGCTACGCTTGTTTCGCGCGGCGAGGGCGTGTTCTGGGGCGAAGGCGAACTGTATCTGACGGCCACCTCGGGCGGGCCGATCCAGCGCGGCCAGATCCTGCGCTATGTCCCGTCACGCTTCGAGGGCTCGCTGGGCGAGCGCATGCGGCCGGGCCGGATGCAGCTGTTCGTCGAGAGCACGGACGAGAAGGCGATGAACATGGGCGACAACCTCTGCGTCGCGCCCTGGGGCCACCTGATCGTCTGCGAGGACAACTATTCCGCCGACATCCGCAACCATGTGAAGGGCGTCACGCCGGACGGTAAGCTCTACACCATCGCCCGCAACGTCTTCGCCGGGAACAGCGAGTTCGCCGGAGCCTGTTTCTCGCCCGACGGACAGGTGATGTTCGTCAACATCCAGTACCCCGGGATCACCTTCGCGATCAGAGGCCCCTGGACCTCGGTCCGGACGTAAACAGGCGGGCCTGCGAGCGTCGCACCAGCCACAGGTTGATCGTCGCCGTGGCCAGCACCAGGGCCGCGCCGGCCTGGTGCAGGGCGCCCAGCCACAGGGGAGTGGCGTTGACCAGGGTGGCGATGCCCAGCAGGGCCTGCAGCCACAGGGCGCCGGCCACGACGAAGGCCGACGCCCCCAGCCCCTCGGCCAGCCGCCAGCGCCAGGCCTGGACCGCATAGGCCGTGCCGCCGATCAGCAGGCCATAGGCCCAGAGCCGGTGATTGAACTGGACCAGCGCCTGGTCGTGCAGGAAGGCCAGGCCGCCCCGGCTCCACTCGACCGGCGGCAGAAACGCGCCGTTCATCAGCGGCCAGTCGGTATAGACGAAGCCCGCCTTGGCCCCGGCCACCAGGCCGCCCAGCAGGCACTGGACGAAGACCGCGCCCAGGAGCACGGCCGCGCCGCGGCTCCAGTCGGCGGGAGAGCGGCTGTACGATTCGCCGTTCCAGGCCTCCAGCCCGGTCCAGATCAGCCCCGTGAAGATCAGCAGGGCGAGACCCAGATGGACCGCCAGCCGCTCCGGAGCGACATCGACCCGCTCCGACAGGCCGCTCGACACCATCCACCAGCCGATCAGCCCCTGCAGGCCGCCGAGCCCGAGCAGCACCGCGCAGCGGATGACCAGTCGCCGGGGGAGCTGGCGCAGGAGCAGGAAGACGACGAAGGGCAAGGCGAAGACGGCGCCGATGGCCCGCCCCAGCAGCCGGTGCGCCCATTCCCACCAGAAGATGCCCTGGAACTCCGCCAGGCTCATGCCGGCGTTGACCTGGGCGTATTGCGGAATGGCGCGGTATTTCTCGAACGCCGCATTCCAGTCGGCCGCATTCATCGGCGGCAGGGCGCCCATGATCGGCTTCCACTCGGTGATCGACAGGCCAGAGCCGGTGAGGCGGGTGATCCCCCCGACCACGACCATGGCGAACACGAGGGCGGCGCAGACGAACAGCCAGACCGCGACCGCGCGGTTCTGATCGCCACCGATGAAACGCTTCATTCGACGCCTGCCGTCCCGACCGTTACAGTGACCGCGCGTGATTGGTTCGCGCCGACAGCAGCGGTATGCCCGCAGGCTGCGGCGAGATCGAGTCGCTTTTCGGCGTCGCATCGCCGCAAGTCTGGAGAGCCCGGTTGCCGTACGCCGAAATCGCCATCGCCGTCCTCGGCGCCTTCGCCCTCGCCTGGCTGGCCGACCTGGTCACCGGCCGCCGCGGCCTGTTCGCGACCTCGCTGGTGTCCGGAGTCGCCGCCGTCTGCGGCTGGTTCCTGGCCATCCGCGTCTTCGCCGTGGGCACGATGGAGGGCTGGACCTGGGTGCTCTGGTCGCTGATCGCCTCGGCGGGGGCCCTGGGCGCCTTCTTCCTGTTCCGGAGCAAGCGTTGATGGGGCCGCGGAGCCGTCGTTTCGTCGCCATGCTCGGCGTCCTGGCCTTCGTCGTCTTCTGGATCTGGGGCGCGATCGCGGTCCGCGGCCTGCTGCCGCCGGGGCCGATGATCGACCTTGCGGTTTTCGCCATCGCCGGCGTCGGCTGGGCCGTCCCGCTCTATCCGCTGTTCAAATGGGCGGAAGCCGGGAAGTAGCGGACCGGAATTGCAAAGGGGCCGCCCGTGGGCGACCCCTTCAACCAACCGTCTTCATTCAGGAAGATGGTCGGAGCGACAGGATTCGAACCTGCGACCCCTTGACCCCCAGTCAAGTGCGCTACCAGGCTGCGCCACGCTCCGAGAGGCGCTCCCTATAGACGGGGTTCGCGGCGCCGCAAACCGAAAAAGCGCGTCTCAGGCGCTTCTCGACAGGACCGCTTCCAGACGGGCGCGGGCGCCCTCCAGTTCGGCCAGCGCCTGACGCAGGCGGATCGAGGACTGGCCCGTCGCCGCCGGCGCGGAAACGGTCGCCGGGGCCGCGCCGTCCGGCTCGAACGCCACGGAGCCGTCGGGATCGCCATAGTAGGCCAGCCGCTTCAGCCCCTGTTCCTTGAACAGCCGCTGGACGCCCTTGATGGTCAGGCCCTCGGCGTGCAGCAGCCGCTTCACCGCCTTGAGCAGCACGATGTCCTGGGGCCGGTAAAAGCGCCGCCCGCCGGCCCGCTTGAGCGGGGTCAGGAAGGTGAATTTGGTCTCCCAGAACCGCAGAACGTGCTGGGGCGCGCCGACCTCCTCGGCCGCTTCGGAAATAGTCCTGAAGGCGTTGGGGCTCTTGGCCACGGGCGTCAGGCGCTCACGACAGCGTCGTGAACCCGGCCCTTCATGATCTGCGAGGCGCGGAAGCTGATGACCCGGCGCGGGTGGATGGCGGCCGGCTGGCCGGTCTTGGGATTGCGGCCCATGCGGGCGCGCTTCTCGCGCACCTGGAACACGCCGAAGCCCGACAGCTTCACCGTTTCGCCGCGTTCAAGCGATTCGATGATCAGTTCGAGCGTGCGCTCGACCAGGGCCGAGCATTCCTGTCGGGACAGGCCCACCTCCTCATGCACCGCTTCACACAGGTCCGCGCGGGTCAAGGTCTGGTGTTCGGTCAAAGGTCCGCTCCCCTCCAAAGGTCGGTCGGCGGACATAAAAGGGCAAGCGTCGTCAAATGGAAAGCCGGAAATCGCCCTACAGACGAAACGCGCAGGCGCCCCAGGTCAGACCGCCGCCCATGGCCTCGAGCAGAACCAGATCGCCGCGCTTGATCCGGCCGTCCTGAATCGCCGCATCGAGGGCGAGCGGGATGGAAGCGGCCGAGGTGTTGGCGTGGATGGCCACCGTCGAGACGACCTTGTTCTCGTCCAGGCCCAGCCGGTCGCCGACCCCCTTGATGATGCGCTGGTTGGCCTGGTGCGGCACGAACCAGTCGACGTCGGCGACCTCGATGCCCGAGGCGGCGCAGGCGGCGGTGATGGCTTCGGCGATATTGACCACGGCGTGGCGGAAGACCTGGTTTCCCGCCATGCGCAGATGGCCGACCGTGCCCGTGGTGGCGGGGCCGCCGTCGACGTACAGCAGGTCGGTCTTGGTCCCGTCGCAGCGCAGGGCGAAGCCCAGCAGGCCCTGGTCGGCCTTGGTCCCCTGCCCCTCGCGCGGCTCGACCACGACGCAGCCGGCGCCGTCGCCGAACAGGACGCAGGTCGACCGGTCGGTCCAGTCCATCAGCCGGGTCATCTCCTCGGCGCCGATGACCAGGGCGCATTTGGCCAGGCCGCGGGCGACGAAGCCGTCGGCGACGCTGAGCGCGTAGACGAAGCCGGAACACACGGCCTGAAGGTCGAAGGCGATGCAGGTCGGCGCGCCGATCTTGCGCTGCACGATCGAGGCGACCGACGGGAAGGTCATGTCGGGCGTGGTGGTGGCGACGATGATCAGGTCGACCTCGGCGGCGGTGCGGCCGGCGTCGGCGAGGGCGCGCCGGGCGGCCTCGACCGCCAGATCGCTGGTCGGCTGGTCGTCGCGCGCCCGGTGGCGCTGGCGAATGCCGGTGCGCTCCTGGATCCATTCGTCCGAGGTGTCGACGATCTTCGCCAGGTCGGCGTTTGTGACGACCTGTTCCGGCAGGAAGGAGCCGACGCCGGTCACGGCGCTGCGGATAACGCTCACTGGGAAGTCTCCTTGGCCGGGTCCGACGGAGCGGCGGGCGGCTGTTCGAGCACAGCGGTCAGGCGGCTGAAACTCTGGCTGACCTTGATCAGATAGTCGCTGCGGCCCAGTTCGACCGCGACGCGGATGGCGGCGCCGAAACCGCCCGGGGTCGCGCCGCCGTGGCTTTTCACCACGATTCCGTTCAGGCCCAGCAGCGGTCCGCCATTGTTGGCGTTGGGGTCGATCTTCTGACTCATCCGCCTGAGCGCCGGCATGGCCAGCAGCGCGCCGGCCTTCGACGCCAGGCTGGAGGTCAGGGCCTCCTTCATCAGGCCGGCGATGAATTTGGCCACCCCTTCGGCCGTCTTCAGCGCGATATTGCCGGTGAAGCCGTCGGTCACCACGACATCCACCGTGCCCCTGGCGATGTCGGTGCCCTCGACGAAGCCGAAATAGTCCAGACCGAAGCCGCCCTCGCGCAACAGGCGCGCCGCCTCGCGCACCTCCTCATGGCCCTTCATGTCCTCGGAGCCGACGTTCAGAATGCCGATGGTCGGCTTCGCGACGCTGTGGACAGCGGTCATGAAGGCCTCGCCCATGATGGCGAACTCGACCAGCTGGGCCGCGTCGCTCTCGATATTGGCCCCGACGTCGAGCACGGCGGTGACGCCCCGGGGCGTCGGCCATCCAGCCACGATGGCCGGGCGTTCAAGCCCGGGCGCGGACATGCGCAGCAGCAGTTTGGAAATGGCCATCAGGGCGCCGGTGTTGCCGGCGGAGACCACGGCGCCGGCCTCGCCCGACTTGACCGCCTCGATGGCGTTCCACAGGCTGGAGCCCTTGCCACGGCGCATGGCCTGGGCGGGCTTTTCGTCCATGGCCACCACCTTGTCGGTGTGACGGACGATGCAGACGTCGTCCGTCAGGCCGCATTGAGCCATTTCGGCGCGGATGGCCGTCTCGTCGCCATGCAGCAGGAAGCGCACGCCGGCGCCGCCGTGACGTTTGATGTAGTCGCGAACCCCGGCCACCACGACAGGCGGACCGTGGTCCCCGCCCATGGCGTCGAGCGAAATCAGGATCGGGGATGACAAGCCGTTTCGACTCCGTCGCGCCGTCAGGCCGGCGCTTGTCAGTTTGGCGACGATAGCGCCGCCCGGGGGGGATGCAACCACGCCGCCCCTGCGTCAACCGTCGTCGGAGGGCCGAAGTTGCTTCAGCACGGCGAACGGCGAAATTTCCTCGGGTTCGGGGGGCTGGACGAACTCGGCGCCCGGCTTGCGCGGGAACGGGTCGAGCCGCAGGGCCAGCTGCTCGACGGCGTACTGGCCGAGATCGATCTGGCCGTTCTCGATCAGGTCGGGCGATTCGTCGTCCATGGTGATGACGATCTCGTCCGAATCCTCATCCACGGCCTCGGCGAGGGTCACGATGAACGGGGCGTCGATCTCGACCGGCAAGGGCTCCAGGGTGATGCCGCAGGTCTGGGCCAGTTTCGCCCGCACCCGGCCCGACAGCCGCCAGCCGGAATCGGTCGGGGCCAGATCCATCTCGGCGGTGAAGGCGTCCAGCGAGGCCAGGTCCAGCGCCTTGACGATCCGCGCCCGGGCGGCCGCGTCGGGCTCGAGGGTCCGTTTCACGCCGCCGGGGACCTGATGCAGGCGGACGGGCTCGCTGTAGGGGGGGGGCGGCAGGGTCATGCAGTCACCTCGGCCCATTGCGGGGCGGTCGCCACTGTATCGAAGGATTGCGCCGCCAGCCGGTCGCGACTGGCCAGGGCGTAGGCCGCCAGGGCGCCGCCCGACGCAGCCTCCCCGCTCTCGAACACATTGCGCGCCAGTCCGGCGGCCAGCGCCGCCGCGTCGCCGTCCCGCAGGGGCCCCTCGTAGGCGGTCATCCGGCCGTACAGGGCCTCGCCCAGCTTGCGCATCTTCTTGCCGACCGAGATGTCGCCCACGCCCAGCTCCCGCAAGGCATGGTCCAGCGCCGAGACATAGGTGTTGAACAGGTCCTGGGCCGCCTCCCCGCCCCGAGCGTCGCCCTCGTCGCGCAGCCGCATCACCAGAAGCAGCACATGCAGGGTGTAGAGCTCGAACCGGGCGTCGATGCGATCGGCGACGCCCAGCCGGGTATAGAAGGCCGGATCGCGCGCCTGACGCACCGCCGCTTCATACAGCGACTGACCCAGACGCTCGCGGGGACGGGTTCGGAACAGATTCTGAAGCATGATCATACGGCCCCTTTTCCGCCGCGCCGTTGAACTAAGGCTCGGGTCCGGTTAGGTCAAAGACCTTGTTGAAGTCGCAGGCGCCGCAAATGCTCCGTACGAACCTCCTGATCGCGGCCCTTTCAGCCGCCGCCCTGACCGTCGGCTGCGCCCCCGTGGTGGGCCAGAATGGCTTCCAGGCCATCGACGCCAAGCCGACCGACATCGTCGCCGGCACCGACACCAAGCAGACGGTGCTGGCCCGCCTGGGCACGCCGTCGACGACCTCGACCTTCGAGCGTGACAACATCTGGTACTACATCAGCCAGGTGACCGAGAAATACACCTACAACCGGCCCCAAGTGACCCAGCGGTCGGTGACCGAGATCACCTTCAACGACGCCGGCCAGGTGGCCGAGGTCCGCACCCTCGGGCTGGACGACGGCCAGCATCTCGCCATGAACGGCCGCGAGACCCCGACCCGCGGCCGCCAGCTGACCATCCTCGAGCAGCTGCTCGGCAACGTCGGCCGCGGCCAACTGCCCCGCACCGACGAGGACCAGCCGGGCCAGCAGCGCCGCGAATAGTCGCCGCTTCCATCGACAGACGAAGAAGGCCCCGGAGATCGCTCTCCGGGGCCTCTTTGATTCGCGTGGACCGAAGCCTCCCGGCGTGAGCCGGGAGGCCGGATGCAGGTCCTAGAACACCTTGCCGCTGGCCAGGACCGCCAGAAGCAGCAGGGCCACGATGTTGGTGATCTTGATCATCGGGTTCACCGCGGGACCGGAGGTGTCCTTGTAGGGATCGCCGACCGTATCGCCGGTCACCGCGGCCTTGTGGGCCTCGGAGCCCTTGCCGTGGACGACGCCGTTCTTGTCGGTGAAGCCCTCTTCGATCACCTTCTTGGCGTTGTCCCAGGCGCCGCCGCCCGAGGTCATCGAGATGGCGACGAACAGGCCGGTGACGATGACGCCCATCAGCATGGCGCCGAGCGCGGCGAAGGCCGTGGCCTTGTCCGAGATCGACAGAACCGCGACGAACAGGACGATCGGCGACAGCACCGGCAGCAGGGACGGAACGATCATTTCCTTGATCGCCGCCTTGGTCAGGATGTCGACGGCCCGACCGTACTCGGGCTTGACCTCATAGGTCATGATGCCCGGGTTCTCGCGGAACTGACGACGCACCTCGGCCACCACCGACTCGGCCGCGCGACCCACGGCCATCATCGACATGCCGCCGAACAGGAAGGGCAGCAGCCCCCCGAACAGCAGGCCGACGACGACGTACGGATTGGTCAGGCCGAAATCGATCTCGCCCATGCCCGCGAAGAACGGGAACAGGTCCGGATTGGCGGCGAAGTAGTCGAGGTCGGACGTATAGGCCGCGAACAGCACCAGGGCGCCGAGGCCGGCCGAACCGATGGCGTAACCCTTGGTGACCGCCTTGGTGGTGTTGCCGACCGCGTCGAGGGCGTCGGTCGAGTGACGCACTTCACTGGGCAGGCCCGCCATTTCGGCGATGCCGCCGGCGTTGTCGGTGACCGGCCCGAAGGCGTCCAGCGCCACGATCATCCCCGCCACGCCCAGCATGGTCGTGGTGGCGATGGCGATGCCGAACAGGCCCGCCAGCTGATAGGAAGCGACGATGCCGACGATGATGGTCAGCGCCGGCAGGGCGGTCGACTCCAGCGAGACGGCCAGACCCTGGATGACATTGGTGCCGTGGCCCGAAACCGAGGCGTTGGCCACCGAGCGCACCGGACGGAAGTTCGAGCCGGTGTAGTATTCGGTGATCACCACGATGGCCGCGGTGACCGCGAGGCCGACGAGGCCCGACCAGAACAGGCTCATCGGCTCGATGACGAGGCCGGTGTTGGTGGTGACCGGGCCGGTCACCAGCTGGTCGATGATCCACCAGACGGCCCCGATGGACAGCACGCCGGTGACGATCAGGCCCTGATACAGGGCCCCCATGATGTTCTGGCTCTTGCCCAGGCGGACGAAGAAGGAGCCGATGATCGAGGTGACGATGCAGATGCCGCAGATGGCCAGCGGCAGCAGCATCATGGTGTCGACATAGGGCTGGTCGCGGAAGAAGATCGCCGCCAGCACCATGGTGGCGACCGTGGTCACCGCATAGGTCTCGAACAGGTCGGCGGCCATGCCGGCGCAGTCGCCGACGTTGTCGCCCACGTTGTCGGCGATGGTGGCGGCGTTGCGGGGATCATCCTCGGGGATGCCGGCCTCGACCTTGCCCACCATGTCGCCGCCGACGTCGGCGCCCTTGGTGAAGATGCCGCCGCCCAGACGGGCGAAGATGGAGATCAGCGAGGCGCCGAAGCCCAGGGCGACCAGGCCGTCGATGACCTCGCGGCTGGTCGGCTCAAAGCCCGCGCCGGCGGTCAGGAAGGCATAGTAGCCCGCCACGCCCAGCAGGGCGCCGCCCGCCACGAACATGCCGGTGATGGCGCCCGAACGGAAGGCCAGGTCGAGGCCCTTCGAGAGGCTCTCGGAGGCGGCCTGCGCCGTGCGGACGTTGGCCCGCACCGAGATCAGCATGCCGGCGAAACCGGCCAGGCCCGACAGGACCGCGCCGATGACGAAGCCGATGGCCGCCCATTGGCCGATCAGGAAATACGCAGCGACGAGGATGACCACGCCGACCATGGCGATGGTGGTGTACTGCCGCCGCAGATAAGCCGAGGCGCCCTCCTGGATCGCCGCGGCGATCTCGCGCATCTTGTCGTTGCCGGTGCTGGCCTTCATCAGCGAGGCGGTCTGGATCAGTCCATAGAGGACCCCCAGCGCGCCTGCGGCGATGACCAGCCACAGATAGTTGCTCATGACGTTTCCAAATCCTGTGATCTTCAGACGCCCGGTCCCTTGGCGCGGCGGGCGTTATTCGCCTCTGTCCGCCTTCCGGTCCCCCCGTGCGCACCGGACGCGTGTTGCGTCCTTGGGGAATTGCGGCGGAAACGTGCCAAATGCCGGGGGCCGACGCAACAGGCGAATGCGGGTCAGGCGGTCGGAACGCCGGTACGGCGGCGCGGGGCCTGGCTGACGATCTCGACGCGGGTGACCGCGCCGCGCCCCGCGATCGTCGCGGCCGAGCGCATCAGACTGGCGGCCAGGGCGGCCGTATCGATTCGGGTCCAGTCGTCCGGCACCACAAACGGCGTCCGGTGGCCGGCGCGGACCAGGGCGTCGCGCAGGAAGGCCTCCTTGGCGCGCATGGTCTCGGGCGTGGCCGAGCCGCCGAGATGCAGGCGCAGCGAGACGAAGACATAGTTGCGCAGCCGCCCGCCGCTGATGATCGGCAGGCCGACCCCGGGCATGCTCAGGCTCTGGCCGCCCGCGGGCGCATCCTCGGACGCCGCCGCGCCCGAGGCGACAGCGGACAGGGCGGTGGCGGCAACGATGAGGTCACGACGGCGCATCCCCTCACCCTGACCGCCAGGCCTTGAGATTTCGTTGTCAGCCGTGGGTGTAGCCGGTGCGGTCGAAGGCCACCGGCTGGCCGCCGAACCGGGCCGCCACGCCCTCCCCCGCCGTCACCCGGCCGATCCGGGTCAGACGCAGGTGTCGCCGCTCCGCCTCGCGCCGCAGGGCCGCCTCGTCGCGCGCCGGGGCGGTGAAGGCGATCTCATAGTCGTCGCCGCCGGTGACCAGCCTCTCCAGCGCCGCCTGTTCGTCGACACGGTCGTCGCACCATGCATGCCCGGCGGCCGAAAGGGGGACGAGCTCCAGGTCGATCTCGATCCCCACCCGACTCGCCTCGGCGAGGTGGCCGAGGTCGGCGATAAGGCCGTCGGAGACGTCGATGGCGGCGCTGGCCATGTCCCGGACCGGCAGGGCGAACGCCACCCGCGGCGTCGGCGTGCGGTAGTGGTCCGACAGGGCCGCGACGCGCTCGGCGTCGAGCGACAGCCTGTCCTGCACCGCCTCCAGCCCCAGCCAGCCGTCGCCGATCGCCCCGGTCACGAACACCAGATCGCCGACGCGCGCACCCGCCCGGCTCACGGTCCGCCCCTTGGGAATCCAGCCCAGCATCGTCATGGAGAAGCCGGCGGGACCGGGGGTGACGACGGTGTCCCCGCCCAGCAGGGCGACGCCGAAGGTCTTCTGGTCGAGCCGCAGGCCGTCGCAGAAGCTCGTCCGCTCCGGCCAGCCGCAGCGTGGCGACCAGTGGCAGGCGAGCAGATAACCGAACGGCTCGGCTCCCTTGGCCGCCAGATCGGACAGGTTCACGCGCATCAGCTTGCGCGCCACCGTGTCCAGCGGATCGGTGGGCAGGAAATGGACGCCCTCGACGATGGCGTCCTTGGTCAGGACCAGGTCATGGCCCGCCCGGGAAGGCACGACGGCGACGTCGTCGGCGAGCCCCCGCCCCCACTCCGGATGGGCCAGGGGCGCGAACAGTCGCTGGATGGTCTCGAACTCGCCGGCGACATCGACCGCGGGCATGGGTTCACCTCAGGATTTCGGGCGGACGTCCCGGGCGACGCCGTCCAGCGCCGCATTGACGAATTTCGCCTCGGCGTCGTCGAAGAAGGCCTTGGCCAGTTCGACATATTCGTCGATGACGATCTCGCGGGGCACGTCCTGACGGTCGCGCAACTCCCAGGCTCCGGCCCGCAGCAGGGCCCGCAGGGTTGAGTCCAGCCGCTCCAGCCGCCAGTTCGAGGCCAGCCGCGCCTTCACGGCCGTATCGATGTCGCGCTGGCTGCCGACCACCCCGCGCACGATCTCCGCGAAATAGTCCTCATCGGCCTCGGCGAGGGGCTCGCCCTCCATGTCGGCGTCGAAGCGGTGGTTGGAGAATTCGGCGATGACCGTGTCCACGCCCTCGCCGGCCAGCTCCATCTGGTACAGGGCCTGGACCGCCGCGAGGCGCGCGACGGTGCGGGCGCGCCGCTGACGGCTGGTCAGCTGCGGCTCGGCGCGCTGCTTTTCCGCCTCGGCGAGTTGTTCGAGCACGGACTGTAGGCTGGCGGGTTCGGTCACGCGCCCAGTCCTACCCGCAGCCGCTTGCGCAAGGCAATGAGGTCCAGACAGGCGCGGGCCGCCCCGCCGCCCTTGTCGCCCTCGCTGAGACGGGCCCGGGCCCAGGCCTGGTCCTCGTCCTCGGTGGTCAGGATGCCGTTGCCGATGATCAGCCCCTTGAGACCCAGCGTGCTCAGGGCCGCCGCCGACTGGTCCGAGACGATCTCGAAATGATAGGTCTCGCCGCGGATGACGCAGCCAAGCGCCACATAGCCGTCATAGCGCGGCGCGGTCGGAAAGCGGCCGGCCTCTTCGGCCAGGGCGATGGCGGTCGGGACCTCGAGGGCGCCCGGCACCGAAATGACGTCGAAATCGGCGCCCTGGGCGCGCAGGGCGTCCTTCGCCCCTTCCAGCAGGGCGTCGGCCAGGGCGTCATAGAAGCGCGCCTCGACGATGAGGACGCGGGGGGGATCGCTCAGGATTGGTCTTCTCCGTCCATGTCGCGCCAGCCGACGATGCGCAGGCCGTAGCCTTCAAGCGCTGCGGGGTTGGGGCGGGTCGAGCTCATCACGATCATGTCGCGCACGCCGAGATCCAGCAGAATCTGGGCCCCGACGCCGTAGTTGCGGATCGAGCGGTCGACGGCCGCGGGCTTCTCGACCCCGGCCAGCCGCTCGGCCAGGCCCTGCAACTCGGGATCGCGCAGGAAGACCGTGACTCCGGCGCCGTCGTGCGCGCTGATCGCCTTCAGGGCCTGGGGCACATAGTTCTGGCGCGCCTCGACATGGCCGAGGATGTCGGCGGCGAAATCCACCTGGTGCATCCGCACCAGCGTCGGCTTGCCCGGCTCGATCTTGCCCTTGACCAGGGCGATATGCTCCGCGCCCTCGATGGTGTTCCGGTACAGCATCAGGCGGAAGGGCCCGCCGTGGACGCTGTCGAACGGCGTGTCCATGATCCGCTCGACATACCGTTCAGTGCGGCGCCGATAGGCGATCAGATCGGCGATGGTGCCGATCTTGAGCCCGTGCAGCTGGGCGAAGGCGACCAGGTCCGGCATCCGGGCCATGGTGCCGTCTTCGTTCATGATCTCGCAGATGACCCCGGCGGGGGTCAGGCCGGCCATGCGGCTGATGTCCACGGCCGCCTCGGTGTGGCCGGTGCGGACCAGCACCCCGCCGTCGCGGGCGACCAGGGGGAAGACATGGCCCGGCGAGACGATGTCGTCGGCGCCCCGCGCGGGGTCCGCCGCCACCTGCACGGTGCGGGCGCGATCGGCGGCCGAAATGCCGGTGGTGACCCCCTCCTTCGCCTCGATCGAGACGGTGAAGGCCGTGCCCATGCTCTCGCGGTTCTCGGCGGCCATCGGCGGCAGGCGCAGCTGGCGGGCGCGGTCGGCGGTGATGGCCAGGCAGATCAGGCCGCGGGCGTGGCGGGCCATGAAGTTGATCTGGTCCGGCGTGGCGAACTGGGCCGGAATGATGATGTCGCCCTCGTTCTCCCGGTCCTCGGCGTCGACGAGGATGTAGGGCTTGCCGTTGCGGGCGTCCTCGAGGATGTCCTCGATGGGGCTGATCGGGCTCTCGAACATGTTCGAGGCGAGAATGATTGTATTGGCCATCACGCCGTCTCCTGCCACCGCGCGAGGTATCGCGCCAGCATGTCGATCTCCAGATTGACCGCATCGCCCGGTTTCAGGGCACCGAGGGTCGTCGCCTGCCAGGTGTGGGGGATGATGTTCAGGCCGAAGATCTGGTCGTCCACGGCGTTCACCGTCAGCGACACTCCGTCCACGGTGATCGAGCCCTTGGGGGCGATATAGCGATGCAGCGGCGCCGGGGCCTCGATCCCGATCCGGTGCGAGCCGCCTTCCGGCGTCACCGAGACGACTCGGCCGAGGCCGTCGACATGGCCCGAGACGATATGGCCGCCCAGCTCGTCGCCCAGTTTCGCCGCCCGCTCCAGATTGACGGCATCGCCTTCGCGCCAATCACCGAGCGTGGTCTTCGACAGGGTCTCGCCCGAGACCTCGACGGCGAACCAGCCGGGGCCCTTTTCGGTGACCGTCAGGCAGCAGCCGGCATGGCTGATCGAGGCGCCCAGATCGATGCCGGCCGTGTCCCACGCGGTTTCGATTTCATAGCGCCGGTCGCGGGCGGTCTCCTCGACCTTTCGCACCCTGCCGATGTCTGTGACGATGCCGGTGAACATCAGAGCCTCTCGTATCGCTCCCACAGGTCGTCACCGCAGGGCGCGACCGCAAGGCGCCGGAAGCGCGGGGCGTCGGAAAGCCGCGCCAGGCCGAGGGCGGCGACGCAGGGACGCCCTTCCCCGCCCAGCAACACCGGGGCGCGGAACCACTCCAGCCGGTCCACCAGGCCGGCGCGCAGAAACGACGCCGCCACCTGTCCGCCGCCCTCGATCAGCAGCGAGGACACCCCCCGGCGCCGCAAGGCCGCGAGGCAGGCGGCCACGCCGGGACGGCCGTCCTCCGCCTCGACCCGCTCGATGACCGCGGCGCCGACGGGCCTCGGCTCGGAGACGGTCAGGATCAGACTGTCGCCGCCGCTCGCGATCCGGGCGGTCGGCGGGGTCCGCAGGCGGCTGTCCAGCACGACGCGAAGGGGCTGGTCGACCGGACGCCCGGGCAGGCGGGCGGTCAGTTCCGGATCGTCTGTCAGCACCGTCTCCACCCCCACCATGATGGCGTCATGGGCGGCGCGCTGCCGGTGCCCTTCCAGACGCGCGGCCTCGCCGGTGATCCAGCGGCTCTCGCCGGAGGCGGTCGCGATCCGTCCGTCGAGGGAGGTCGCCAGTTTCAGGGTGACGGCGGGTCGCATCAGTGCGAGCCGGAGCCGTCGTCCTGCCCCTCATTCAGTCCCTCGGCGCCGAGGAACCGGGCGAAGTCGCCCGTGTGGCGGAAATCCTTGTAGACCGAGGCGTAGCGGACATAGGCCACCTCATCGACCGACTTGAGCGCCTTCATGATGAAGTCGCCGACCGTCGAGGACGGGATCTCGGTCTCGCCGAGGCTTTCCAGCTGGCGGGTGATGCGGCTGACCAGCTGTTCGATCTGCTCGGCCTGGACCGGCCGCTTGCGCAGGGCGACGTTCAGCGACCGCTCCAGCTTGTCGCGGTCGAAGGGCGCGCGGCGGCCGTTGCGCTTGAGGATCATCAGCTCGCGCAGTTGCACCCGCTCGAAGGTGGTGAAGCGCCCGTTACACTGCGGACAGGACCGTCGGCGGCGGATGGCGGCGCCGTCATCCGACGGGCGGCTGTCCTTCACCTGGGTGTCCTGGTGTCCGCAGAAGGGGCATTTCATCGGAGGGTTATCCGTAGATCGGGAAGCGACGCGTGAGCTCGCGCACCTCGCCGGCCACGCGTTGCGACACGCCGGCGTCGGCCTCGTCCGTGCCCTTCATCGAATCGATGACGTCGGAGATCCAGTGGCCGACCTGCTCAAACTCGCCGACGCCGAAGCCGCGGGTGGTGCCTGCGGGCGTGCCGAGACGGACGCCCGAGGTGACGGTGAAGGGGGCCGTGTCGAACGGCACGCCGTTCTTGTTGCAGGTCATCAGGGCGTGTTCGAGGGCGGCCTCGGTGGCCTTGCCGGTGACGCCCTTGGGCCGCAGGTCGACCAACATCAGATGGCTGTCGGTGCCGCCCGAGACGATGGCCGCGCCGCGCTCGACCAGCACCGCGGCCAGGGCCCGGGCGTTGGTCACCACCTGCTGTGCGTACAGTTTGAACTCGGGCTTCAGCGCCTCGCCGAATGCCACGGCCTTGGCGGCGATGACATGCTCCAGCGGACCGCCCTGCAGGCCGGGGAAGACGGCCGAATTGATCTTCTTGCCCAGCTCGACGTCGTTCGACAGCACCATGCCGCCGCGCGGACCGCGCAGGGTCTTGTGCGTCGTGGTGGTGACCACGTGGGCGTGCGGCAGCGGATCGGGATAGACGCCGCCGGCGACGAGCCCGGCGTAGTGGGCCATGTCGACCATCAGATAGGCCCCGACCGAATCGGCGATCTCGCGGAAGCGTTTGAAGTCGATGGGGCGACTGTAGGCGCTGGCGCCGGCGATGATCAGCTTCGGCTTCTCGCGCTCGGCCATTTCGGCGACGTTGTCATAGTCGATCAGGCAGTCGCCCTGACGGACCGTATAGGTCACCGGCCGGAACCACTTGCCCGACTGGTTGGCGGGAGAGCCGTGGGTCAGGTGGCCCCCGGCGGCCAGATCCATGCCGAGGAAGGTGTCGCCCGGCTGCAGCAGGGCCTGGAACACCGCCTGGTTGGCCTGGGCGCCCGAGTGGGGCTGGACGTTGGCGAAGGCGCAGCCGAACAGCTGTTTGGCGCGCTCGCGGGCGAGATTCTCGGTGACGTCGACATATTCGCAGCCGCCGTAGTAGCGGCGACCGGGATAGCCCTCGGCGTATTTGTTGGTCAGGACCGAGCCTTGGGCCTCCAGCACCGCCCGCGAGACGATGTTCTCGGAGGCGATCAGCTCGATCTGCTCTTTCTGCCGGCCCAGTTCGCCCTGGATGCCGCCGAAGATGTCGGGATCGGCCTCGGCGAGGCTCTTCGAGAAATAGTTGGCGTGGGTGAAGGCGGTCACGTGAAGTCCCCGAAAACTGCGGCGCACCATTTAGGCCTGACCGCGGTGGACCACAACATCTTGTGGGTCAGCGGACCGCCAGCGCCCGTCTCAGTTTGGCGATCGCGATCCGCTCCAGCCCTGCCCGCTCCGTCGCCGGGCCGATGGCCGAGGCCTCCACGCCGCTGGCGACGTGCACGGCCGAGCATTTCAGATAGGCCCCGTTGCGGGTCAGTTCGACGATGACCTCGCCGATGTCGTCAGGCGACGGCAGGGAGGCGCGCCACATTGCAGTGGGTCCACAGCCGGTCCATGGCGCGGACGAGGTCGTCCATCATGGCGTCGGTGTGGTTGGGCGAGGGCGTGAAGCGCAGCCGCTCCGTGCCCTTGGGCACGGTCGGATAGTTGATCGGCTGGACATAGACGCCGTGCTCTTCCAGCAGCATGTCCGAGATCATCTTGGCGTGGACCGGATCGCCGACGAAGACCGGCACGATATGGCTGACCGAGTCCATCACCGGAATGCCGGCGGCCTTGAAGCGGGCCTTGAGGGCGGCGGCGCGCTCCTGGTGGGCGTCGCGCACCTCCGGATGGGCCTTGAGCCAGCGCACCGAGGCCAGGGCCCCGGCGGTCAGGGCCGGCGGCAGGCTGGTGGTGAAGATGAAGCCGGAGGCCCAGCTGCGCACGGCGTCGACGATCACCGCGTCGGCGGCGATATAGCCGCCCATAACGCCAATGGCCTTTCCGAGCGTGCATTCGACGATGTCGATGCCGTCCAGAACGCCGTCGCGCTCGGCCACGCCCGCGCCGGTCGCGCCGTACAGGCCGACCGCGTGGACCTCGTCGAGATAGGTCATGGCGTTGTATTTGCGCGCCAGGGCGATGGTGCCGGCGAGGTCAGCGATGTCGCCGTCCATGGAATAGACGCTCTCGAAGGCGATCAGCTTGGGCGCGTCGGCGGGCGCGTCGCGCAGCAGGCGTTCGAGGTGTTCCAGATCGTTGTGGGCGTAGATGTGCCGCTCGCAGCCGCCATTGCGGATGCCGGCGATCATGGAGGCGTGGTTCAGGGAATCGGAGAAGACGATCAGGCCCGGCAGGATGCGCTGCAGCGTCGTCAGGGTCGCCTCGTTGGCGACATAGCCCGAGGTGAAGAGCAGCGCGGCTTCCTTCTGGTGCCAGCTGGCCAGCTCGGCTTCGAGGTCGACCGCCGAGCGCGTCGTGCCGGAGATGTTGCGGGTGCCGCCGGCGCCGGCGCCGACCGTCTCGATCTCGGCCTGCATGGCCTCCAGCACGGCCGGATGCTGGCCCATGCCCAGATAGTCGTTCGAGCACCAGACGATGACGTCCTGCTCGGATCCGTCCTCCCGACGGCGCACAGCCTTGGGGAACTGGCCGCGCACGCGCTTGAGGTCCGCGAAGACGCGATAACGCCCCTCGCCCCTGACCTGCTCAACAGCAGTCTCGAATGCGGCCTGGTAGTCGAACAAACGGAGTGCCCCGAACGGCGCGAAATCAATGTGCGGGTGATGCGCCGATCGGGCCGATTTGTCCATGAATCGGACCGGACAAAAGGCCGCAAGCCCTTAATTGATAACGATTCTCATCTGCCGGGAGCCGTGCAGCGACGGGTCAGGTTTTCGGCAGTTCGTCCAGCTTGCCGCGCAGCATCTGAAGAATCGCCGAGAAGTCGCGGCCGCCGTAGCCGAGGCCGTTGAACATCTGGAACAGGGCCTCGGTCTGGGCCCCCAGCGGCGTCGAGGCGCCGGATTTGGCGGCAGCGTCCTGGGCCAGTTTCAGGTCCTTGAGCATCATGGCGGCGGCGAACCCGCCCTCGTAGTTGCGGTTCGACGGGGCGGTCGGGACCGGGCCCGGCCAGGGGTAGTAGGTGGTCGTCGACCAGCTCTGGCCCGAGGATTTGGCGACGATGTCGAACATCTTCACCGGGTCGAGACCCAGCTTCTCGGCCAGACCGATGGCCTCGCAGGTGCCGAGCATGGTGATGCCGAGGATCATGTTGTTGCAGATCTTGGCCGCCTGCCCCGCCCCGTGGTCGCCGGCGCGGAAGGTGGCGCGGCTCATCGGCTCCAGCGCCGCCTCGATGCGGGCGAAGTCCGGCTCGTCGCAGCCGACCATGAAGGCCAGGGTCCCGGCGTCCGCCGCCATGGTCCCGCCCGAGACGGGCGCGTCGGCGAAGGCGTAGCCGGCGTCCTTCGCCAGGCCGGCCACCTTGCGCGCCGTGTCGACGTCGATGGTCGAACAGTCGAGCAGCAGGGCCGAGGTCGGGGCGACGCCGATGATCTGCTCCGAATAGACCTTCAGCACATGCGGCCCCGCGGGCAGCATGGTGATGACCACGTCCGCGTCCTTCACCGCCTCGGCCACCGAGCCGACCAGCATGCAACCGGCGGCGGCGGCGCGGTCGAGGGCGGCCTGCGACAGGTCGAAGGCGGCGACGGCGCAGCCGGCCTTCGCCTGGTTGGCGGCCATGCCCCCGCCCATGTTGCCGAGGCCGATGAAGGCGATCCTGTGGGTCATGGCGTCATCTCCCGAATGATTTGCCGGGAGGGTTAGCCGCTCGCCCGCGCCGTCGCCAGCGCCGCGGGCGGAATTTGATCAGCCCGGCTTGCGGAAGCGGAGCATGAACTGGCTGGTCCGGCCGCGGATCGAGGCGTCGAAGACGCTGGCGGTCAACGGATCGGCCGGATTGGCGAGGACGTCGCTCTCACCGTCCAGCACGAAGCCGGCGGCGAGGACCTCGCGCTTGACCGCCTCGATATCGATGCGGTGAACCGTATCGGCCGCGGTCAGGGGCGCGCCGGCGACGGCGTGATGGTCGATGACCACATACAGGCCGCCCGGTTTGAGGGCCCGGAAGACCGCCGCATTGACGTTCGCGGCGGTGTCGGCCGGCGCGATGTTCAGGTGCAGGTCGTGGTAGTTCTGGGCGGTGAAGACCAGATCCAGCCCGGTCGGGAAGTCCGGCGCGCCCATGGACGAGCGGATCGCGTCGACATTCGGCAGGGCGTCGACGGCCGTCAGGCTTTCGCCGTAGCTGGCCTGGAAGGCGATGAACTCGGCCGGCTGCCAGGCCGTGACCCGGCCTTCCGGGCCCACGGCGGCGGAGAAGATGCGCGTGAAATAGCCGCCGCCGATGATCATGTCGGCGATCTTCTGGCCCGGCCGGACTTCGGCGAAGGCGAGCGTTTCGGCCGTGTGGCGGGCCGCGTCCCGGGCGCGGTCGTCCGCCGGGCGGGAAGGCGTCGCCAGGACCCCGGCGTAGTCGGCCGGCGTCGGCGCGGGCGCGTCGCCCATGACGCCCATGCAGGCGGCGGACGACAGGCTCATCGCCGCGACGGCGGCCAGAAGGATTGAACGGCGCATGACGGCTTCTCCCAGGGCGCCGCGAGGGCGCGGTCGGTTCATGTCGGACGGACGCCGGGCGGCGTCAGCCGGGCTTGCGGAAACGGTAGACGAACTGGTCGGTGCGGCCACGGATGGCCTCGTCGAAGACATTGGTCGTACGGTCATCGGCCGGATTGGCGACGGCGCTCGACTCCCCGTCGAAGACGAAGCCGGCGGCCTCGACCTCGGCTCGCAGCGAGGCGCCCTCGATGCGGTGCAGGGTCTGGACCTCGCTGTGCCCGGTGCCTGCCCGGCCGGCGTGATCGATGACGATGAAGACGCCGCCGGGCTTGAGCGCGGCGAAGACGGCCCGGTTCATCAGGGCCACGTCGGTGTTGAAGGCCGGGATGTGGAAGTCGTGGTATTCCTGACTCATGAACACCGCATCCAGCGGCTCCGGGAAGCTCAGGGTGTTCAGGTCGCCGTTGACCCGCATCACATTGGGATAGGCGGCGACGAGGGCGTCGGCTCGGCCGTTCTCGCGCTCGGCGGTGCGGTTGGGCACGAAGGCGTAGACCTTGCCCGTCTCGCCGACGGTGCGGGCGAACAGCCGGGTGAAATAGCCTGCTCCCGGGCGGATGTCGGCGATCTTCCAGCCCGGAGCCACGCCGGCGAAGGCCAGCATCCGGTCCGGGTGGCGGAGCGGGTCACGAGCGATCTCCTCGGCCGGCCGCAGCGGATCGGCGATGGCCGCCCTCTGAATGTCGGCCAGGGCGAGGGCCTGATAGGTGCGGGTGGCTGCGCGATCTCCCCGCCCGGACCAGGGCTCCGAGGCGCAGGCGCCCAGCGACATGGCGATGACGGCGGCGGCGAGCAGCGGCTTCAGCATGGCGAACCTCGGGGCGAGAGCGTGGCTGCGCCCGGACTGACGGCGCGACATCACCCTACTGCTCCGCTCATTCGGGCGAAAGCCGGCACGGGCGAGCTATGACAGCGGCGTCCACTCCTGCCCTGCGGGCAGGGCCGCGAACAGCGCGTCGATCTCCGCCTCGCTGACGCCGGACAGGTCGGCGGGCGACCAGCGCGCCGCATTGTCCTTGTCGACCACCACCGCCCGGACGCCCTCCTGGAAGTCGTGGGTGCGCACCACCCGACCGCCCAGCCGGTACTCCATGGCCATGTTGTCGGCGAAGGACGGCGCCGCCGCGCCGAGCCGCAGCTGGCGCAGCGTCACCTTCAGCGACTGCGGCGACTTGGTCTTCAGGATCGCCAGCTGGGCCAGGGTCCAGTCCGACCCGTCGGCCTCCAGGGCGGCGAATATCTCCTCCACCGTATCGAAGGCGAACAGCCGGTCGATGGCCGTGCGATGCGCCGCGCTCGGGGCCGGCCCGGAATCGGCGGCGAAACTGGCGGCGACGGCCTGTGGATTGTCCGGGTGAGCCGTCAGGGCGGCCTTCAGCGCCTCGACCCGTTCGACCGGGACGAAATGGGTGTGAATCCCCAAGGCCACCGTATCCGCCGCCTTCAGCCGCGCCCCGGTCAGGGCCAGCCAGACGCCCGTCTGGCCCGGCAGGCGCGGCAGGAACCAGCCGCCGCCGACGTCGGGAAACAGGCCGATGCCGGTCTCGGGCATGGCGTAGGTGGTGCGTTCGGTGGCGATGCGGACGTCGGCGGGTTCGGAAATACCGACGCCGCCGCCCATGACGATGCCGTCGACGATCGCCGTGATCGGCTTCGGATAGTCGAACATCAGATGGTTCAGCCGGTACTCGACCCTGAAGAAGGCCCTCGCCTCCGACGCATCCCCCGCCCCGCTCTCGGCGATCATGCGGATGTCGCCCCCGGCGCAGAAGCCGCGCTCGCCCGCGTGGTCGATCAGCACCGACTTCACCGCATCATCGGTCCGCCAGGCCAGCAGCGCGTCAATCATCGCCTCGCACATGGCGCGATTCAGCGCATGCAGCGCCTTCGGCCGGTTCAATGTGATGCGGCCGACGCCGGAATCGACGCGGGTCAGAACTTCGGATTCGGCGGTCATGCGCCCCCGCTTAGTCGCGAAGGTCGAACACGGGAAGACCGGCGGCGCTTGCCGCGCCCAACAGGCTGCCGTCACGGGACGCGACGGCGCCGTCAACCGCCATCGCGAGCCACAGGTAGCTCGCATCGAAAAGGCTGAGCCCGCGGCTCGCCGCGAAAAGGCCCAGAAGCCGCAAATCGTTGCGCTCCCAAGGTGGGGCCAACTCAATGTCAAAGTCATCGAGAAGTATCAGCGCCTCCTGCAGATCGAATCCGGAAACACGCCGCGTCTGGCGCACAAGCACGTTTCCGATCTCCCATTGAAATATATGGGGAGCCACCAGATCGAACGTGCCGAGACGGTCGAGAAGGTCCAGCGCGGATCGGGTCGCTTGAGAGGCTAACAGCCAGGAGGCGGCCGCCGATGCGTCAACGATCAGCTTCGTCACGCGCGATCGCCTTCAGTTCTTCCCACGACAGGGCGGCCCATTCCGGATCCGGCGCCTGTTTGTCGCGAAAGGCCCGGGCGCGTTCGGCCACTCCCGACGCGCCGGAACGGCGCGCGGACGGCTCGGGCGCCAGCCGCGCCACCGCCTTGCCGTGACGGGTGATCACGATCACCTCGCCCGAGGTCTCGACCTCATCGATTAACGCCGAGAGGTTCGTCTTGGCCTCGAGCACCCCGACCGTTCGCATGATGACATCCTGACCATATTTGTGGTCAGAATAGCAGATCAGGGCTTCGGCGTCACCGTCATGTCGTAGGGAATGAACAGCGACAGATCGAGCGGGCCGGACTGGCGCCAGGTCACCCGGTTGGACATCCCCTCGACCTGGACCGCATAGCCCTCGCCGAACACCGCCGAGGTCGCGCGCGCATCGGCCGCGACCGCCACAAGGATCGGCGCCCGGTACTGGGCCGGATTGATCACCGACAGCTGCCAGTCCCCGCTGATGTCGGCGATCGAACGTCCGACCGGCGCGATGTCGTCAACGAACTCCTCGATCCGCTCCGAGGCGGAGTCGAGGGTGTCGGCCTCGCGGATCGGCGTCTTGACCACAAGGCTGGCCACGCTGGTGTCGCTGCGGCCCTGATCGACGCCCAGCGTCAGGGTGGCGACCATGTCTTCGGTCAGCGGAACCAGGGTCCCGTCGTCCTCGATGCTCAGGTCGATGTCGGCCCGTCCCGCGGCCGCCCGGGCCATGGCGCGCAGGGTCCGGGTGATCTCGTCGCGGCGTCCCGGGGCGTCGCGCGTGTCGTTCACCACCCGCACGGCGACGATCAGATTGTCGGCGCGCCGCTCCAGCTGGATCACCGGCACGTCGTCCGGGTCCCATTCGATGGCGCGCGAGCCGGTGACGATGATCTCGTCGCTGCCGAGGTAGTTGGCGACGTCCTGCGCGGCGACGGGGGCGGCGATCAGGACGGCGGCAGCGGCGATCCAGAGCAGTTTCATGACGATGGTCCTCCCCCCGCCACTATGACTCCGTCTCGGAACGCCGTCATGCATTACTGCCGCAGCATTTCCCGCGCCGTGATCACGCGCATGATCTCATTGGTGCCCTCGAGAATCCGGTGCACCCGCAGGTCCCGAACGATCCGCTCCAGCGGATAGTCCTTCAGATAGCCGTAGCCGCCATGCAACTGCAGGGCCTCGTCGGCGATCTGGAAACAGGCGTCGGTGGTCATGCGCTTGGCCATGGCGCACCATTTGGTCTTCTCGGGATGGTTGGTGTCGATGGCCCAGGCCCCGCGCAGCACCATCAGGCGGCAGGCCTCCAGCTGGGTCGCCATGTCGGCGAGCTTGAACTGGGTATTCTGAAAGTCCGACAAGGGCTTGCCGAACTGTTTTCGCGTCGTGACGTAAGCCTGCGTCGTCTCCAGCGCCAGCCGGGCGCCGCCCAGTGAACAGGCGGCGATGTTCAGGCGGCCGCCGTCCAGACCCATCATGGCGTAGCGGAAACCGTCCCCCTCCTTGCCCAGCAGATTGGCCGCCGGGATGCGGCAGTCATCGAAGGCGACGATCGCCGTGGGCTGGCTGTTCCAGCCCATCTTCTTCTCCTGCGCCCCGAAGCTGAGGCCCGGCGCATCCTTCTCGATCACGAAGGTCGAGATCCCCTTCGGGCCGTCGCCGCCAGTGCGCGCCATGACGACATAGACGTCCGACGTGCCCGCCCCCGAGATGAAGGCCTTGGAGCCGTTCAGCACCCAGTGGTCGCCGTCACGCTTCGCCGTGGTGCGCAGGCCGGCCGCGTCGGAGCCCGAGCCCGGCTCGGTCAGGCAGTAGCTGGCGATCAGCTCCATGGTGGTCAGCCGCGGCACATAGCGGGCGCGCAGGTCGTCCGAGCCGAATTTGTCGATCATCCACGTGGCCATGTTGTGGATCGAGATGAAGGCCGCCGTGGAGACGTCGCCGCGGGACAACTCCTCGAAGATCAGCGCCGCCTCGACCCGGCCCAGGGCCATGCCGCCGTGTTCCTCGCCCGTATAGATGCCGCAGAAGCCCATTTCGGCGGCGTGGCGCATGACATCGACCGGGAAATGTTTGGTCTCGTCCCATTCGGCGCTGTGCGGAGCCAGTTCAGCATCGGCGAACTGCCGGGCCGCGTCCTGGATGGCGCGCTGGTCGTCATTGAGGGCGAAGTCCATGGGGCGTTTCCTTGAGTCTGTGAGGCGCTTCTAACCGAACCGGCGACAAACTGAACCCTCCCCTCGGCGGCGAGGCTTCGTCTATAAGCGCGGCCATGACCCAGCCGTTCGCCCCCGCCGCCTTCCCGTTCGCCCGCCCCCGCCGCCTCCGCAGCAGCCCCTGGGTGCGCCGGCTGGTCGCCGAGACGGTGCTGACCCCGGCCGATCTGGTCTGGCCGCTGATCGTCCATGACGGCGCCGACGACCGCATCCCGGTCGCCTCCATGCCGGGCGTCTTCCGCCTGTCGCCCCGCGCCGCCGCGGCCGCCGCCGTCGAGGCCCGCGATCTCGGCATTCCCGCCGTGGCCCTGTTCCCCAATGTCGACGGCGCGATCAAGGACGCTATCGGCACGGGCGCGACCGACCCCGACGGCCTGATCCCCGCCTGCATCAAGGCCATCAAGGACGCCGCGCCCGAGATCGGCGTCATCACCGACGTGGCGCTCGACTGCTACACCGACCACGGCCACGACGGCGTGGTCGAGGACGGTTGCATCCTCAATGACGCCAGCCTCGAGCGGCTGGCCGAACAGGCCTTCATCCACGCCCACGCCGGCGCCGATGTGGTCGCCCCCTCGGACATGATGGACGGCCGGGTCCAGGCCATCCGGGAAGCGCTGGAGGCCAACAGCTTCCACGACGTCCTGATCCTATCCTACGCCGCCAAATACGCCTCGGCCTTCTATAGCCCTTATCGCGACGCCGTCGGCTCGGCCAAAGCCCTGACCGGCGACAAGAAGACCTATCAGATGGACTACGCCAATTCCGACGAGGCCCTGCGCGAGGTGGCCATGGACATCAGCGAGGGCGCCGACGCCGTCATGGTCAAGCCCGGCATGCTGTATCTCGATATCGTTCAGCGCGTTAGCGAGACCTTCAAAGTTCCCACCTTCGCCTACCAGGTGTCCGGCGAGTACGCGATGATGCGCGCCGCCATGGCCAACGGCTGGCTCGAGGAAGACCGCGCCATCCTCGAATCCCTCCACGCCTTCAAGCGCGCCGGCTGCGCCGGGGTGCTGAGCTATTTCGCCCCGCAGGCGGCGCGGTTGCTGGGGGGATGAGATGCCGACGCTGCTTCGGATCGGCCCTTACCGATTCTATTTCTACAGCCACGAGCCAAACGAACCGCCGCATGTTCACGTGGACCGCGACGACTGCACCGCGAAATTCTGGCTGAAGGACACGGCCCTGGCGCAGAACATCGGCTTTTCAGCAAAGGAGCTGCGCGTGATACAAGGCCATGTGAGCGATCACGGCGATGCGTTCGGAAAGGCGTGGAATGACTTCTTTGGCTCATAACGATGTCGCCGACATCCGGGCGAAGTCACTCACGATCGAAGACGATCGTCTCGTGGTGGAGCTGATGGACGGTCGCGCGATCGCCGCGCCCCTCGCATGGTACCCTCGCCTGGCGAACGCCACGGCCGAGCAGCGCAGCAACTGGAAGATCTCCGGAGCCGGCCTTGGGATTCACTGGCCCGATATCGACGAAGATCTGAGCACCGAAGGTCTGCTGCGGGGCGCCCCGGCGCCGCGCTGGGACGCCGCCTAACGCTCCGTCCGCGCCAGCAGGTCGATCAGGTCCTGTTTCCAGAACACCGCCCAGGTGTGGGTCCCGTGGCCCTTGCCGCCGGGGCTGTTGGGCACCAGGCGGTACTGGACCCCGGCGATCCGCGGGACGAACTGCTCGGCCAGCCCCAGCTCGGGCGGATTGATGAAGTCGTCGGCCGAGTTGATCCAGGTCATCGGGGCGGTGATCCGCTCCAGACCGGCCGAAGGGTCGTAGTCGTGCGAGGCGTTGACCTGATACCAGAGGTCATTGGCGTCCAGCGCCGGGATGCGTCGCGCCTGCTGCGCCGCCAGCCACTCATCGGCCGCCGCCGGCGTCGGCAGATCCTGCTGCATGGCCATGGGCGCCGAGCCCGCCAGCAGCAGCAGATCGACCGCCGTGCGCAGCCCTCCGACCGGCTGCTCGACATAGTCGCCGCCGGCCCAGGCCGGATCGCTGCGGATGGCGTCCTTCAGCATGGTCCGCCACAGGCGGTTGCGGCCGACGATGGCCGTCGGCTGGCAGGCCATGGGCATCAGGGCCCCGGCGAAGTCAGGATGGGCCTCGGCCCAGACGAAGATGTGCATACAGCCCATCGAGGTGCCCATGATCAGCCGCAGACGGTCCACGCCAAGCCCGTCGACCAGCAGCCGCCGCTGCGCCTCGACCATATCCGCGTAGCCGTACTCCGGGAACCGGGCTCTCTGGCCGTCCGACGGTTTGGACGAACCGCCGTGACCGAGGTTGTCCGGCAGAATGATGTAGTAGCGGGTGATATCCAGCGGCTGACCGGGCCCGTAAAGCTCGTCAGCGAACTGCGGCGACAGGAACTGCGCCCCGGTCCCGCCGGTGCCGTGCAGGATCAGGACGGCGTTGTCGATCCGCCCGTCCGCGCCGCGGCGCGGCTGGCCGAGGGTGCGGTAGTGCAGGCGCAGGTCCGGCAGGGTCTCGCCCGAGGCGAGGGCGAAGCCGGCGACGCGGAAGTCCCCCTCCGTCGGCGCGGGCTGGGCTGCAGCCGCGGAGGACATCAGCAGGGCCGCGAGGCCGCACAGGGCCGGAACGAGGCGTTTCATCGCGTCAGGTCTCCATCGTCAAAGGGAAAGCCGCGCCGACCAGCCGTCATGGGCGACGTCGACATGGGCGGGCACGGCGGCCTTGAGGGCGTTGTAGTCGAGGTCGAGGTGCAGGTTGGTCAGCACGGCCCGCTTGACCTGCGCCCGGGCGATCCAGTCCAGGGTCTTGTCGACATGGGCGTGGGTCGGGTGCGGCGTCCAGCGCAGGGCGTCGACGATCCACAGGTCGCAGCCGCGCACCGCCTCGATCGCCGCTTCGTCGAGGTCGGAGACGTCGCTCGAATAGGCCAACGGCCCGATACGGTAGCCCACCGAGCGGATCGGCCCGTGCGCCTGGTCGAAGGTGACGACCGGCAGGGGCCCGCCGGGTCCGTCCACCGCCCAGGCCCCGCCGTGCGGCGGGATCGGACGGTCGTCGAGAATGGCCGGATAGCCCTCCACGCTCTCGAAGATGTAGCGGAACCGCTGATACAGGGCCTCGTAGGTCGCCGGGTCCATGAAGGCGGGGATGCGCCGTCGGGCGCGCATGGCGAAGACGCGCAGGTCGTCGATCCCGTGGGTCTGGTCGGCGTGGTCGTGGGTGTAGAGCACCGCGTCTATGTGGCGGACCTGGGCCGCCAGCATCTGGGCCCGCAGGTCCGGCGAGGTGTCGATCAACACGCTGGTGACCCCATCGGGTCCGTGGCGGCGGAACAGCGCCGAGCAACGGCTGCGCCGGTTCCTCGGCTCGGCCGGATCGCAATCACCCCAGTCCCCGTCGCCGCGCGGCACGCCGCCGGACGAGCCGCAGCCGAGGATCACGACCTCCAGCTCGCCCGCCGCCTCGCTCATGCCCCCTCCGGCCTCGGAATGCGGTCGAACAGGGCGAAGAAGGCGTCGGTGGTTCGCGCCTCGGCCTCGTCCCGGGTCCAGCCGCGGATCTCGGCCAGCTTGTCCAGCACATGAACCACATACGCCGGCTCGTTGCGCCGCCCGCGATGCGGCATGGGCGCCAGATAGGGGCAGTCGGTCTCGACGATGATCCGGTCGGCCGGCATGGCCGCCACGATCTCCCGCACCTCGCTCGCCGCCTTGAAGGTGGCGATGCCGGACACGGAGAACCACGCCCCCATTTCCGCCGCCTTCTCCGCCAGTTCCGGCCCGCTGGTATAGCAATGCATCAGGAACCGGAACGGCCCCTCGGCCTGTTCCTCCGCCAGGATGCTGGCCATGACATCGTCGGCTTCGCGGGTATGCACCACCAATGGCAGGCCGGTCTGGCGCGCCGCCGCGATATGGGTCCGGAACACCGCCGCCTGCACGTCGCGCGGGCTGAGGTCGTAGTGGAAGTCCAGGCCGCATTCGCCGATCCCGACCACGCGCGGCCGCCCGGCCAGTTCGACCAGCCGGTCGACGGTCAGGTCGACGTGATCCTTGGCCTCATGCGGATGGGCCCCGACGGTGCACCAGATGTCATCATGGGCCATGGCCAGACCATGGGTGGCCTCGAAGGTCGACAGCTTGTCGGAGATTTCGACCATCAGCGCGACCCCGGCCTCGCGGGCGCGGGCGATGACGGCGTCGCGGTCTTCATCGAACTGGGGGGCGTGCAGATTGACGTGGCTGTCGATGATCATCCGCCCGCCTTGACCCGCTGCAGGTCGGCCAGGACTCCGGCGAGGACGTCGGCCCGGTCGAGGTTGATGGCGGCGGCGCGGTCGGGCAGTTCGGCCAGTCGGCTCCACAGCTCGGCCCAGCGCGCGCCGGACGCCCCCTCCTCCAGCGCCCGCACCTTCACGGCCGCGGCGAGCCGGTCCATCAGGGTCTCGAACCGCTCCTGACCCTCGGCGCCGCGGAATTTGTCGCCGACCGCCAGCGCCTCGGCCCGATCGACGGTCGCCGCCGACACCCAGGCCTGGGCGAGCTGGTCGGCCTCAAGGGTCGCCCCGGAGGCCAGGGCCAGGGCCCTGCCCGGCGAGCCGCCCGCCATGCCGGCGATCCGCGCCGCCTCGGCCGAGGACACGCCGGTCCGGTTCCGCACCAGCTCCTCCAGCGCGTGCAGCGGCCAGACCGGGAAGGCCAGCCGGCGGCAGCGCGAACGGATCGTCGCCAGCAGCCGGCCCGGCGCATGGCTGACCAGGAACAGCACGCCCCGCTCGGGCGGCTCCTCAAGAACCTTGAGCAAGGCGTTGGCGGCATTCAGGTTCAGGTCGTCGGCGGCATCGATGATGGCGACCCGATAGCGCGCCTGCGACGGGCTCTTGGAGAAGAACTCGGGCAGTTCCCGCGCCTGGTCGACCGAGATCGACTTCTTCGTCTTGCCGCCCTCGACAGCGCGTTCCAGCACCAGCAGGTCAGGATGGGACTGGGCCGTCACCAGCCGCGCCACCGGATCATCGGGGCTGGTTCCCAACGGGCCGAATGACGGATCTGGCGCGGCGCCCAGCAGCCGTCGCGCGGCGCGGAAGGCGAAGGTCGCCTTGCCCGAGCCCTCCGGCCCGCACAGCAGCCAGGCGTGGTGCAGCCGGCCCTTGCCGAAGGCGTCGAGGAAGGCGGCCTCGGCCGCCGCGTCGGGGACCAGGTCGCATCGGTCCCGCGCGTGCCCGCTCACGACAGCCGCGCCTCGACGGCGGCCCAGACCCGGGCGGCCACCGTGTCCTGATCGCCGTCGGCGTCGATGATCACACAGCGTTCGGCGTGCCGGGCCGCGATCTCGAGGAAGCCGCGCCGCAGGCGTTCGTGAAACTCCAGCCCCTTGGACTCGAACCGCGTCTCAAACAGGCCCCGGCCAAAGGCCCGCTCCAGCCCGACCTCGACCGGCAGGTCGAAGACCAGGGTCAGGTCCGGCTGGGTCGCGCCGACGATGGCGGCGTCCAGCGATTCGATGAACTCGGCCGGCGTGCCGCCGCCGACGCCCTGATACGCCCGACTGGAATCGGCGAACCGGTCGCACACCACCCAGCGCCCGGCCTCCAGCGCCGGCCGGATGGTGCGCTCCAGATGGTCCGAGCGGGCGGCGAACATCAGCAGGGTCTCGGTCATGGGCGACCAGCGTCCGGCGTCGCCGTTCAGGGCGATGGCGCGGATGTCCTCGGCCCCCGGCGAGCCCCCCGGCTCGCGGGTCTGGACGACCTCCCTGTCGAGCGCGCGCAACCGCTCGACCAGGCGCGCGGCCTGGGTCGACTTGCCGGTCCCCTCCCCGCCTTCAAAGGTGATGAATCTGCCCTGGGTCACCGGCGCACAATGGCGACGGCGGCCCGCTACGCAACCCTCACCGCGCCGATATCAACAGGGCGTCGGCGTATCCGCGTGCGATCACCGCCTGGCGCGAGCGTTCAGCGGCGTTCGGATCCGGCCAGGGACCGACCAGGACCCGGAACAGGCCGTCGTTGCGGTCTCCGTCGACCGTGGCCCGGTCGCCCAGCTGGTCGGCGACCCGCCGGGCGGCGCGACGGTCGGAAAAGGCCCCGGCCTGGATCCAGTAGGCGGCGCCCGCAGAAAGGGGACGGGCCGCGGGCTCGCGCGACCGCTCGTCCGCGGCCGCATATTGCAGGGTGGTCCCGCCGCCGGCGCGCGGGGCCCGGCCCAGATAACGGACCCGGACTTCGCCCACCCCCGCCTGCAGCATGCCCAGGGCGTCGGCGGCGCCGCGCGACAGGTCGATGATCCGGTTGTCGACGAACGGCCCGCGGTCGTTGACCCGCACGACGATGCGGCGGCCGTTGGCCAGGTTGGTCACCTCGACCAGACCCGGCAGCGGCAGCGTCTTGTGGGCCGCCGTCAGCGCATGCATGTCGAACCGCTCGCCCGTTGCCGTAGGCCGGCCGTTGAACTGGTCGCCGTACCAGGACGCCATGCCGGTCTCGTCATAACCGGGCTGTTCGGCCGGGCGATACCAGCGCCCCCGCACCTGGTAGGCGCGCATGGTGCCGGAGACGATGGGAGCCGGGTCGGTCACCACCGGCAGGCGCGTCGCCTCGGGCCGGACCCCGACGGCGCAGGCGGCGAGCAGGGACAGCAGGCCGACGGCGAGCAGGCTCCTGAGCGCTTTGGTGCGAAGATAACCGGCCATGACCCCGCCCTTGACGGCCGGCAGGATGGCCGAAGACATTTCCGCTTTGGTTAACGCCCCGTTTGGCGCTATGCGGCCGGTTCCCCCGTGGGGACCACCCGGCCTGCCGCAAGCGGCGGGCCGGCCCGGAAGGAAGTGTGGCCGAGTGGTTTAAGGCACTGGTCTTGAAAACCAGCGACGGTGCAAGCCGTCCGTGGGTTCGAATCCCACCGCTTCCGCCATCCGGTCCGCGGCCCTAGCGAACGGCGGCGTAGCTCGTCGCGGCGTCCCGGAAGCGGGCATGCTCGCGCGCCGTCATGCAGCGAGGCGTCTCCCAGGCCGGATCCGAGGCCCGCACGGACAGGGCTTCGCGCGCCGTGACGAAGACCGGCGGCGCCCCATGCTCACGAATGAAGGCCCGACGGGTCGCGTCGTCGGTGGCGCAGATCAGCACCGGACGGGCCTGGGCCCGGGACTCTCCCGCGTCGCCGGCGCTCGCCAGACCAGCGGGAAGAAGGGCGGCGGCCAGGGCCGCGAGGCCGAAAAGGGGTTTGAAAGCACGCATCCTGTCTCTCCCGAACGCCTGAAACCATCAGGACCCGGAGGGATAATGCGCCAAATGCAGCGATTGTAAATATTATACGACAGTTTGGCGTAGGAAGTTTGACATACCCCTGCCGCCATCGGTCCGGACCTCCCGGTTCAGCCCGCGCAGCCTGCCGCGGACACGGCTCCCTCGACATTCAGGGTGGCGTCGGCGTTTTCGGTGACGCCCAGGCTGCAGATCGTCAGACGATGGTCGGTCTCAAGGACCGCCAGCCAGGCGAACAGCGCCCCGGACCCGACCCGGGAAAGCTGAAATCCCAGCTGTCCGGACGGGCTCATCAGGGTCACGACGTCAAGCCCCGCGGCCTCCGCCGTGCGGCGGACCAGGGGCTCCAGCCCTTCGGCCGGGGCGGACGCCGTCGAACCGGCGGGCCGGATGGCCGCGACCGCGGCGCGAACCTCGACGAGGACGTCGGCGGCGACGGCCGCACGGTCCGCGGCCGCCGCCCGCCAGTCCAGCACCGGCCGGACGACGCCCAGGGAGACCACGACGGCCAGCAGCAACAGGTTCATCACCGCCACCATGCGCCGCTCGCGCACGGTGCGCCCGCCCCACCAATGGGCCGCAAGGCTCATGATCCGGTTCATCGGGCTGCTCCGATCGTGATGTCGCTGACGATACGGCCCTGGTCGTCGAGGGTGCCGGTTTCCGTCAGTTGCAGGCCGTGCGCCTGCAGGGAGCCGGCGATGACCCCGATGTCCTGGTAGTCGCCGTGGGTGATGCTGGCCTTCATGCCGGCCTCGGGATCGACGATCAGCAGGTCCAGCTCGGCCCCCTCGACCGACTCGACCGCGGCGTAGAGGGCCGCCGTCGCGGCCACGACGCCCCCGGGCGGCGGCGCGGCGCGGACGCGCCGGCGCAGGGCCTCCACGGGATCGGCGGCGGCGGCCAGATCGGGCGCCGCGCGGACGATCTCGGCGCGGGCCCGTCCGGCGTCGCGCCGGGCGTTCGATTCGTCGCGCGCCGCCGCGGCGGCGATCAGGACCAGGGGCGAGACCGCCAGCAGTCCCGCCAGGGCCGCGGCGCGGGCCCATCCGCGCCGGACGGCGGCGGCGCCGGTGCGGCCCGGATCGGCCAACAGATTGACGGACGGGGCCAGGGCCGCCGCGACCAGGGCCCGTTCAACCGCGGCCTCGTCCCCGATGGCGACGACGCGGCGGGGTCCGGCGACGAGGTCGACCAGATCGGCCTGGACGCTGGCCGCGAAGCCGGCGCCGCGCAGGGCCGTGGCCGAGCCGAAGACGACGGCGTTCAGCTGGTCGCCGTCTACCGGCTCCGGGACGGTCAGGACATCGGGCACGATGACGTCGGCGCGCACCCCGAGAGCGTCGAGATAGTCCGTCCAGGCCTGCAGCAGCGACAGGCTGACCACGGCGACCAGGCGGGGCTCGCCCCTTGTCGGCATCGGCCCGAGGGCCAGCGCCAGCCGGTCGGCCGGCGCCGCGAGCGAGTCCTTGAGCATCCACAGGGCGGCGGCGCGTTGCTGCATCGGGCCGCCAGCGGGCAGGTCCAGCCAACGGATCATCACATCCGCCCCCGGCGCCACCGCGACGGTGCGCATCGGCTCCGGTCGCTCGGCCGCGTCCAGCGACAGCAGGCCGCGTTCGCGCACCATGCCGTCCTCGACCACCAGATAGGGCGCGGGCTGATTGCCGGGTTCGGGGATCAGGATCAGGCGGATCGGCTTCATTCTTCGGGTGTCCAGCGCTGGATGACGGTGCGCACGCGGCCGTCGGAGCCGGCCTCCAGCAGGGCGGTGCGGACGGTATGGGTCCCTCCCAGCTCGACGTCGACCCTGAGGTCGAAGAAGCGGGTCAGGACGGTGATCTGGTCGCGCGCCTCCGGATCGACGGTCACCGCGGCCAGGGCGGACTGGGTCCAGAAGGCCTCGGGGTCGGCCCAGCCGTCGCGCGGGCGCGCCGCGATCACGGCCCGGGCCCGCTCGGGACCGATCGCGCCGTCCGTCAGCATGGACAACAGCGGGGCCTGGTCGGGGGTCAGGGTGTTGACGTTCAGGGGCGACAGCCGCGAGGTCGGAAGGGCGCAGACCCAAGGCCTCAGGCGGCGGTAGGTTTCGGCGTCCACCCCCTTCACCGCGCGCAGTTCGCTGACCTCGGCCAGCATCACCCCGCCTGTGCGATAGGGCGTGGCCAGGCCGGCGTAGGCGCCGTCCTCGGCGCCCAGGGGCAGGGGCGTCGTGTCGGCGTCGAGCCAGTCGGTCAGGGCGTCGGCGATCGCCCGCATCCGGCTGTCTGGCGCGCCGACGGCCCGGCCCAGGGCCCGGAACTGCGCCGCCCCGAGCGGCCGCGCGGTCAGGTCCTCGCCCACGCCGAGGACGAGGCTGTTCAGGTTGAAACAGGCCTGGCCGTCGGAGACGGCGACGGTGAGGGCCCCGCCGTCGATCGGGAAGCGCATCGACCGCCCGTTCCAGTCGGGCTCCAGCGGGGTGCGGGTTGGCCCGGCGGCCAGCAGGCTGGCGATCCGGCGTCGCGCCAGGGCCTCGGCCCCGGCGGCGTACCACTGGGCCTGGCTGCCGGCCTCGACATTGGTGGCGCGGCGCACGGAAAAGCGCACATCGTCGAGGATCGCCACCGCCACCACGGACATGACGGCGACCAGCAACAGCACCGTCAGCAGGGCCATGCCTTCGCGCTCGCGCCGCGGGCCGCTCACTGGCCGCTTCCGACGATGAACAGCTGGTCGATCCGGCCGTAGCCCTTGACCGTCATGCTGATCCGCACCGCGTCCGGCAGCGGCCGGTCGAGGCTGGAGATAAAGGCCGGGGCCGCCTCCCCGTCCCGCACGAAGGCTACGGCGACGTCGCTCACCCCGCGATAGAGCACCTGGGGCGGGCCCGGCCGGGCGCCGTCCAGATGACTTGAGGCGCGCCGTTCCAGCCGGTCCCCGACCAGCCGGTACTCGACCCTTTGCAGCGACGGCCGCGCCTGTTCGCCCGGATTGCTCCAGCCGGCGCGGTTCAGCACCAGGACGGGATCGCCGGGGGTGGCGGCGCCGATGAGGGGCTGGGGCGACGGCCGGCCCGTGGGCCCGCGCGAGCGACGGGCCGTGGCCTGGCCGAGGTCGGCCCGCAGCAGGCCGCGCATGCGCTGCAGATCCCCGACCCGGTCGCTGGCCGCCTTGATGGCGAAACGGTTGTCGATCGTGGCGCTCAGCACAGCGGCGCCCGCGCCCGCCAGCATGGCGAAGATCAGCAGGGAGATCATCACCTCGACCAGGGTGAAGCCGGCGCGCGTCTTCATCATCGCGATCTGGACCGGAACAGGGTGCGTTGGGCGGCCTGGGCTTCGGGGTCGCGGACGCGGATGTCGATGCGCAGCAGGTCGGGATCGTCGGTGGCGGTGGTGGTGCGGGTCCAGCGCCAGGGGCGGCCGGCCAGGTCGGTGCGGCCCGAGACGGTTCCTTCGGCGGCGGTCGGGGCGATCATGGCCTCGACGGCGAGGTTCTCGGCCACGACGCCGCCGAGGGTGCGGGCCTCGACGCGGGCGGCCGAGCGGGTGTTCTCGCCGGACAGGTTGAGCAGGGCCATGGCCGCCAGGCTGAACACCGCCAGGGCCACCAGCAGTTCGATCAACGTAAAGCCTTCTTTGTGGGGGCCGCGGTCACAGGGCTCCGCCCTGTCGACCCGACGCGGCCTGGCGCTTCGCGCATGCCCCGCGCTCAAGCAGCGAGCCGCCGCGCGGCGAGCGTTAGCGCCCAAACCCGCTTCACTCATGGAGCGTCACCTCGCCGGCGCCGTCGACCGTGACGGTGCGGCTGCGGCCCTCGCGGGTCAGGGTCAGGGCGGCGGGCTCGACCGCGCCGGTGGCGTCGAACACCAGCCGCGGCGGGATCGGGGGCGCGACCGTCGTCCCCGCCGTCCAGGTCTCCGGGCCGAACGGCCCCTCATCCAGCGCCGACCATGCGGCCCCGTCGAAGACCGAGAAGCCATAGCCCGTCGCCGTCGCCTCGACCGCCACCGGACGGTTGGACAGGATGGCCTCCTCGCGGGCCCGGCTCAGCCGGGCCGCGAACCGCTCGGCGTCCGCGGCCACCGACGGCCGCGGATCGGGTACGGACAGGGCGACCGCCCCGGCCGCCAGGCCGAGGATGGCGATCACCATCAGCAGCTCGACGAGGGTAAAGCCTTGTTTGCAGGGGCCGCGGTCACAGGGCTCCGCCCTGTCGACCCGACGCGGCCTGGCGCTTCGCGCATGCCCCGCGCTCAAGCAGCGAGCGACCGCGTCGCGAGCGGTAGCGCCTCTAACTCCAATTGCCGAGGTCGGCGTCATCGCCCTCGCCCCCTTCCTTGCGGTCCGCGCCGTACGAGAAGACGTCGAACGGGCCGCCGTGGGCGCCCGGACGGCGGTACTGATAGGGCTCGCCCCACGGGTCCTCGGGCAGGCGGCGGACATAGCCGCCGGGCCGGTAGCGTTCCGGGCTGGCCAGGCCGGTCGGGGCCGTGACCAGGGCCTGCAGGTCGGCCGGGAAGTCCAGATTGTCGAGCCGGTAGGTCTCGATCGCCTGTTCGAGGGTGGCGATGTCGGCCTTGGCCTTGGTCGTCATGGCCCGGTCCTGGCTGGGCAGGACATTGATCGCCACCACGGTCGCCAGCAGGCCGATGATCACGATCACCACCATCAGCTCCACCAGGGTGAAGCCTTTCCTGTGGGGGCCGCGGTCACAGGGCTCCGCCCTGTCGACCCGACGCGGCCTGGCGCTTCGCGCATGCCAGGCCCTCAAGCAGCGAGCCGCCGCGCGGCGAGCGATAGGGCGCAAGAATGTCAGGGTGCGCATGTTATTTCCTCATCCCATGGCCAGGGTGTTGATCTGCAGGATGGGCAGCAGGATCGACAGGATGATCACCGCCACCACCCCGCCCATGACCACGATGATGGCCGGCTCGATCAGGCTCAGCATCACCGCGGTGAAGGTCGAGAACTCCCGCTCCAGATAGTCCGCCGCCCGCTCCATCATCGGCTCCAGCCGCCCGCTCGCCTCGCCCGAGGCGGTCATGGTCACCAGGATCGGCGGGAAGACGTCAGCCCGGCGCATCGCCGCCGACAGCCCCCCGCCCTCGCGCACCGCCTCGGCCATGGTCTCCGTCGCCTGCCGCAGCCGCCGGTTGGACACGGTGCGGGCCGTGATCGTCAGCCCCTCCAGCACCGGCAGGCCCGCCGCGATCATCGTCGACAGCGTCCGCGCCATCTTCGCCCCGTGCAGGTCGCGCGTCAGCCGCCCGACCAGCGGCAGGCGCAGGAGGACGGTGTCGGCTTGCAGACGGAGGGCCGGATTGCGCAGGGCGGCCACGCCGCCGGCGACGGCCGCCGCCAGCAGCAGCGCCGCCAGCCAGCCCCAGGCGCGCAACCCGTCCGACAGGCCGATCACCAGCCGCGTCAGCAGCGGCAGGGTCTGGTTCATGCTCTCGAACTGGTCCACCACCCGCGGCACCACAAAGGCCATCAGGGCGATCACCACCCCCAGGGCCACGACCGCCAGCACCGCCGGATAGACCAGGGCCGTGATCACCTTGCCGCGCACCGTCTCGTCCCGCTCCAGCCCGTCGGCCAGCCGCTCCAGGATCGGCGCCAGCGCCCCCGAGGTCTCGCCCGCCGACACCATGGCCCGGTACAGCGGCGGGAAGGCCTGGCCCTGCAGCCCCATGGCGTCCGACAGCCGGCGGCCCTCCAGCACCCCGCCATGCACCCCCTCCAGCACGGCCCGCACCGCCGGCCGGTCCGCCTGCAGGGCGATGGCCCTGAGCGCCTCCTCCACCGGCGACACCGTCACCAGGGTGGCCAGCTGGCGCGTCACCAGCGCCAAGGTCCGCGCCCCCAGCCGGCCCGCCTTGCCGGACGCCGCCTCCGTGCGGCTCCGCCCCGGGGCCCCGTTGCGCACCGCCCCGCGCGAGGGCGCGATCTCCAGCGCCGCCAGCCGGCGCCGCGCCAGCAGGGCCCGCGCCGCCGCCTCGTCCGCCGCCGTCAGCGTGCCGCGCACCGTACGCCCGCCCGCGTCCGCCGCCACATAGTCGAAGGCCGCCATCAGGCCGCATCCTCGCGTCCGGTCGCGACGGCGACGGCGGGAACGGTGGCGGCCGGCCCCGGCGCCTCATGGGCCTGGGCCGTCTCCTGGCGCGTCACCCGCACCGCCTCCTCCACCGAGGTGACGCCGTCCAGCACCAGGGCCCGCGCCCGCTGACTGAGGGTTTCCGCCCCGGCGAAGGCGACGGCGTTGATCGCCTCCTCCCCGGCCTCGGCCGCGATCAGCCGGCGCACCCGGTCGTCGACGCGGATCACTTCATAGAGGCCCACCCGCCCCACATAGCCGGTCTGGTTGCAGGCCGCGCAGCCGTGCGGCCGCCACACCGTCTGGCCGACCCGGACCCCGGCCAGCCGCGCCGTGGCCTGGTCAGCCGGTTCGGACCGGCGGCAGTCGCCGCACAGCCGGCGCACCAGCCGCTGGGCCACGATCAGCCGCAGGGTCGAGGCCAGCAGGAAGGGCTCCACCCCCATGTCCCTCAGCCGGGTGATCGCCCCGGAGGCGTCATTGGTGTGCACCGTCGACAGCACCAGATGGCCGGTCAGGGCCGCCTGGACCGCGATCCGCGCCGTCTCCGCATCGCGGATCTCCCCGACCATGACCACGTCCGGGTCCTGGCGCAGTATGGCCCGCAGCCCCGCCGCGAAGGTCATGCCGACCCGGGCGTTGACCTGGGTCTGGCCGACCCCGTCGATGGCGTATTCCACCGGGTCCTCGACCGTCAGGATGTTGCGCGTCGCGTCATTGAGCAGCGACAGGCCGGCGTAGAGCGAGGTGGTCTTGCCCGAGCCCGTCGGGCCGGTGACCAGGATGATGCCGTTGGGCTCCCCCAGCGCCGCGCGGAAGGCCTCGAGCGCATCCGGCGCCATGCCCAGACGGTCCAGGGTCAGCCCCGCCTGGTCGCGGTCGAGGATGCGCAGCACCACCCGCTCGCCCGCCCGCGACGGCAGGGTCGAGACGCGCACGTCCAGCGTCTTGCCGCCCAGGGCCAGCGGGATGCGCCCGTCCTGCGGCACCCGCTTCTCGGCGATGTCCAGCCGCGCCATTACCTTGATCCGCGACACCAGCAGCGGCGTGATCCGCGGGTTCAGCGACAGGGTCTCGCGCAACACCCCGTCGATGCGCATCCGCACCGTCAGCGCCGTCTCGAACGGCTCCAGATGGATGTCCGAGGCCCCCGCCCGCACGGCCTCGGCGATGATGCCGTTGATCAGCCGGATCACCGGGGCGTCGTCGGCCGTGTCCAGCAGGTCCGCCGCGGCGGGGATATCGTCGATCAGGCTCTCCAGCCCCGACGGCATCTCCAGGTCGTCGCCGTCCGTCGCGCTCAGGTGATCGCCGGCATAGACCTGCGACAGCCGCCGGTCGAAGGCCGCCTGGTCCAGCGGCTCGACCCGCAAGGGCCGGCCCAGGGCCCGGCGCGTCTCGATCAGGGCCGACGGATCCGCGCCCTCGCGCAGGCCCACCACGGCGATCTCGCCCGCGTCCAGCAGGATCACCCCGTGCCGTTTGGCGAAGCCGTAGGGAAGCGTCGGATTGACCAGGGTGATCATGGCCGCCTCACTCGCCTGACGCGACCGGCGGCAGGGGCGACGGGGTCACCTCGCCCACGGGCGCGATGATGGCGTAGTCCGGCGCGACCGGCGGCTGGGTGCGCATATAGTCGCGCAGCATCTCGTCCAGGCTCGGCTCCACACCCGGCGCGTTGTTGAGCTGTTGCTGGCGCATATAGCCCCAGCGGTCCGCCGCCAGCGCCTGGGCGTCGGCGGGCGAGCGGATGATGGTCGGGCGGATGAAGACCATCAGATTGGTCCGCCCGCGCTGGCGGCTGGTCGAGCGGAACAGGCCGCCGATCACCGGCAGGGCGCTGAGCCCCGGAACTCCGTCGACCGACAGCCGGTCGTTCTGGTCCAGCAGGCCGCCCGCCACGGCGATGTCGCCGTCGTCCACCACCAGCGTCGTCTCCAGCTCGCGCTTGTTGAGCACCAGGTCGCTGGCCGAATTGGTCAGGACGCCGTTGATGCTGGACACCTCCTGCCGCAGGAACAGGGTGATCGAGCCGCCGGCGTTGATCTGGGGCCGCACGATCAATTTGACGCCGATGTCCTGCCGCTGGGTCGTGCGGAAGGGGTTGGAATTGCCGTCCAGCAGGGTCTCGCCGGTCGTGATCGGCACCTCCTGACCCACCAGGATGGTCGCCTCCTCATTGTCCAGCGTCATCAGCGACGGGGTCTGCAGCAGGTTGGAGCCCGCATCGGTCTTGGCGGCGTTGATGATGAAGCCGAACAGGCCGTTGCCGATGCTGCCGCCGCCGCCGCCGACGAAGCCGTTGGCGCCCAAGAGGGTGTTCAGGGCCAGGTTCTGCAACTGCTCGCGCAGGGGATCGTCCGCCTCCAGCTGTCCCGCCGCCGCTCCGCCCGCGACCGGCAGAAGGGGGACGGCGCTGTCCGAATAATTGGTCAGGCCGATGGGGCTGCCGTCCTCGCCGGCCAGCAGCCACTGGACGCCGAGTTCCTTGACGGCGTTGTCGCTGAGCTCGACCACGATCGCCTCGATCAGCACCTGCTGGCGCCGCTGGTCCAGCTGGCGGATGACCTCGGACAGCATCCGCTGGGTGTCGGCCGAGGCCGAGATGACCAGGGCGTTGGCGCCGGGGAAACGGGCGATGGTGGCGCGCTGGCCCGGGACGGGGGCCGCGGTCGTGGCGCTGGCCGGGATGACTTCGGCAGCGGCGTCGCCCGACGCGCCGCGCGGGGCGGGCGTGGCGTTGGCGCTGGCGGCGGTGACCGGCTGGCCGACGATCTGCTGCAGCACCGGCAGCAGGGCCTCGGCGTTGGCGTGCTGCAGGAAGACGACCTTGACGTCATCGGCGGACTCGGCGCGGCGGTCGAGGTCCTCGACCAGCGGCCGGATGCGCGCCATCGCCGCCGGATCGCCGCGCAGGACGATGGAGTTGGAGCTCTCGACCGGGGTGACCGTGACCATCCCCTGCCCCGGCTGGCCGCCCGGAGGCGTGAGCACGGACTGCAGCACGGCGGCGATCTCGCGCGCTGAGGAGTTCTGCAAGGTGACGACCTCGAAGCCGGTGCGGTCGACGTCGATGCGGCCGATCAGGGCGCGGATGCGGGCCAGGTTGTCCGAGAAATCGGCGACGACGACGCTGTTGGCGCCGGGGTTGGCCAGCACCTGGCCCTGCGGTCCGACCAGCGGCCGGATGGTCTCGGCGGCCGAGGCGGCGTCGATGTTGCGAAGCTGGAAGACCTCGGTCGAGAAGCGCTCCGAACCCACCGTCGACGGGCCCTGGGCGGCGCCCTGGGCCGGGCTGATGCGATAGGCGCCCGAGGCGGTCGGGGTCACCACCAGGCCGTTGGCGCGCAGAGTCGAGAGAAACACCTCGAACAGCTGCGCCCGGCTCAGCGGCCGCTCGCTCGACACCGTCACCGTCCCCGTCACCCCCGGATCGACGATGAAGGTCCGCCCGGTCGAGCGGGCCACGTCCTGGATGAAGGCGCGGATGTCCGCCCCCTGCACGTTCAGGGTCTGCGACTGGGCGGCCGCCGGCCCCGCCGCCAGCGGGCCCTGGGCGGCCAGGACCGCGGCGATCACGGCGGCGAGGACGGTTCGGTTCGAGCGCTTCAACGGCCTGTCCTTATGGTGGTGGTCTGCACGGCCCCGTCCCGTTCGAAGCGGAGCGTCACGCTGGCGGCCCCGGCGAGCTGGCGGCGCAGGCCGGAGATCCGCTCCGGGCTGTCCAGCGCCGTCCCGTCGACGGCCAGCAGGACGTCGCCCGCCTGCAGGCCGGCGGCCGCCAGCGCCGAACCCTCGCCGGCCGTCGAGACGGTGAAGCCGTCCAGCCGCAGGCCCCGCATCCGCGGCCGCAGCCCCGCCTGGGCCAGCAACTGCGCCGCATCGATCCCCGGGCCGGCCACAGCGGGCGCAGCAGCCGGGGCCGGCGGCGCCACGGTCTGCGGACCGGGCGGCGGCGGAGGCGGCGGCGCGGCGCCCACCGGCGCATCGCCGAAGTCGAGCCGGCTCAGCGAACCGCCGCGCGCCAGCACCACATGATCCGGCCCCACCGACTGCAGCACCAGACCCGGCTCGACCGTCTCGCCCGCTCCCACCGACACCTGACGCCCGTCGGCCAGGCCGATGATCGCCGAACCGCCGTCCGCCCCGCCGGCCCGAACGCCGAACAGCCGCATCTGCGACCCGCCCGCCGACGCACCCGCCAGACTGCTCACCCCGCCGGTGCGGAAGAAGGCGTCAAAACGCTGGAAAATGGAGGGATCCGCGGGCTGCACCGCCGCGGCGACCGCCGCCGGCGCCGGCGGCGTCGCTTCCGGCCCCGCCGCGATCCAGACCAGCTGGCCGAGCTGCACAGCCAGGGCCAGGGCGAGCGCGATCTCAACCCCCGCCCGCACGCGATCCGGACGCGCCGCGACGGCGTCCCGAACCCGACTGCTGAAACTGCGCACTGCGCCGATCACTATGGCGTGCCTCAAGCGGCCCCGACGGCCCGGGGGCCTTCTAGACCGATCGTCCGTGTCCGGGCTTCACGGGGTCATGACGGCGCGGCGAACTTGCCGTGACGGTTGCGACGTCCACGGATGAACCGCCGCAAATCCGTCGCACAGGCCGGCATGGGAGGCGGTCAGGCGACCGCCTCCCCGGGCCGTCTAGAAGCGCGCGGTCAGGCTGACCGAGGCGCTGGATCCCAACTCGTAGTTGTTGATCCGGATCGTGTTGCCCAGCGTCTGATGCTCGTCGAAATCGGTGTTGAGCAGGTTCCGGAGTTCGAGGGCGAAGCCGAGATCGCGGCCCCCGTATTCGAAATCCTTGCGGTACACGAAGTCGACGATCACGCCCGGATCCTGGACGTAGTCCGGCTCGCGGTTGCCCGCGCCGCCGGCGCCGCGGGCGCTGATGCGCTCGCTGACATAGTTGACGATGATCGTCGCCTGGGACCGGGCCGTGTCGTCTTCCCAGCCCAGTTGCAGGTTGGCGACGTGCTCGGACTGGCCCTGGAGGCGGCTGCCGTCCTCGATGAAGAAGGTGGCGTCCTCGTCGGCGCCGCCGCCCCCCGGAGTGCGGACGACGTCGCCCGCATCGACCTGTACCTCGGAGTCCGACCAGGTGTAGTTGGCCTGCACCAGCCAGCGCTTGTCCGCGATGAAGGAGAGGCCGTTGTCGGGGAACTCGAAGTATTTCTTGGCCTCGATCTCGGCGCCGTAGATGACCGCCTGCGGCGAGTTCAGATACGACTGCTGGCGCGCATTGCCGGAGGTGACGATGGTCGCCTCGACCGGCTTGTCCAGGTCCTTGAAGAAGACGCCGGCGGTCAGATACTGCTGGCGGGCGAAGAACCACTCATAGCGGGCGTCGAGGTTCAGGATCTCGGTGTCGACCAGGAACGGGTTGCCGGTGAACTCGCGATCGGTTTCCGGGTCCGTGTAGGACTGCGGCGCCAGTTCGCGGAACTGGGGGCGACCGATGGTCTGGGAGGCCCCGACGCGGAACTGCTGGTCCTCGGCGAAATTCCACGTCGCCGTGAACGAGGGCAGGAAATACTGCTCCTCGATCTCGGTCGGCGCGAAGGGCGCGGCGCCGCCGAACAGATCGCGGGTGGTCACCGACTGACGGCCGTCCTCGTAGCGAACGCCGAAGGTGGTGCGCAGCAGCGGAATGAACTCGGCGTCGACCTGGACATAGGCCGCGGCGACCTCGAGCTGGGCCGAATAGGCCGCCGCCCCGCTGCCCGCGCTGCCCGTGACTTCGGACAGGATCAGCCCGGTCGGGCTGATGTTGTAATCCGAATAGAGGTAGTCGACGCGCGACCGGCGCTGCTCTTCCGTCAGGGTGCTGGCGGGGACGAACTGCAGGTCGCGGCGCTCGGCGTCGCGGTTGTTGTCGAACCAGGCGAAGCCGGCGCTGAAGACAGCGTCACGATAGTCGGACAGCGGCAGGGTGTAGCTGATGTCCGCCCCGCCCGAGACGATGTCGTCGTCCAGTTCGCTGAACGAAATGCGGTTGCCGCCGATCTCGTGCAGGAAGTCGCCATTGGCGTCGACGCCGTATTCGAAGCGCGTTTCATAGGGCGCATTGCGCTCGGTCAGGGCGTAGGCCCCGCGCCAGGCGATTTCGAGGGCGCCGTCCATGAGCTCATGTTCGCCGCTCAGCTGCGTGGAGAACAGCTGGCGCTCGTACCACTCGGTGTAGTCCGTGCGCTGGATCTCGCCGCCGGCGTCGAAGTCCGGACCGGCGCTGATCCGGGCCTCCTTGGTGACGTTGCGGACGTAGAAATTGGTCCAGCGGAAGTCGCTGTTGTCCGTCACCAGCGACAGGCCGCCGAGGAAGTTCAGCTGGATGTCGTTCTGGTTCGATTCGAAGGCCTTGCTGGTGACCGGGACGAGCACGGGGCCAGAGAACTGGGCCTCCTCCTGGACGCCGTTGCGGGTCGACCAGCTGTTGCTGTAGCCGGCCACCGCGATCAGGCCGAAGGTCCCGAGGCTGCTGTCGCTCTTCAGGCCGCCGGCGAAGTCGAAGCCGAAATTCACCGGCGTGGTCTCGCGCTGCAGAAGGCGCAGCGGCGCATTGACCAGCGACTGACCGATCCGCTGCAGTTCCTGCGCCTCGACGTTGGCGCTGTTGACCGGAACGCCCCGCCCGAAGGCGAGAGCGAGCGGGCCGGGCACGTCCCGGGTCCCGTCGTCAAAGCCGGTGAAGTCGGTGCGGGAGCCGAAATAGATCAGGCTGTCCTTGTTGGTCGTCTCGGTATTGCCGCCGATCGAGGTCGACATCGAGAAGAAGGGCTGGTTGGGCGCATCGACCGTGCGCAGGTCGATCACCCCGCCGCCGAACTCGCCGGGGAAATTCACCGAATAGGATTTCTGGACCGTGACGCTCTCCAGAATGCTGGAGGGGAACAGGTCCAGCGGAACGACGCGCTGGAGCGGCTCCGGGCTGGGCAGGGGCGAGCCGTTCAGCAGGGCCGAGGAATAGCGCTCGCCGAGTCCGCGGACATAGACGAACCGGCCCTCGACGACGGTCAGGCCCGTGACCCGGGCCAGGGCGCCGGCGGCGCTGCTGTCGCCGGTCCGTTCGAGGTCCTCGGAGGTCAGGAAGGCGGCGACCTCGGCGCTTTCGCGATTCGGCTCGGGAATGAAGCGTCCGAGGACGACGATCTCATCGAGTTCGCCGGCGGCGTCGGGCTCGTCCTGGACGGACGGATCCTGCGTCGCCGCGACCGGCGGCGTTTGAGCATAGGCCATGCCGGGCGCGATCAGCGCGCTGGTGGCCAGAAGGACCCCGCTCAGGGTCAAGGTAACGGTCTTCATGATCTGCGCCTTGAAGGAGTTCAACGGACTGGGCGAAAGCCGGAGGCGGCCCGGACGGGCCGCCTCCGCATCCGTCGTCAGCAGGACGCGCCGGCCGTGAGGCCGCAGGTCCAGCCCTGCCACCAGGTGTCGGCGGCGTTCTGGACGGCGCCGATGTAGGTGGTGTTCTGGAAGAAGGGGTGGACGGTGGCGGCCGCGACCGGGGTCACGGCGGTTTCATTGGCGCCGTTGATGAAGGTCAGCACCTGGTTGCTCAGGCTGGTGCCCGAGGCCGGGGCGGTCAGGGTGGAGGTCCCGGCCGCCGTGTTGTTCGTCCCCGCGGTGAAGGCGGCGGCGGAAAGGACCGCGTTGGCCGGGCGATAGGAGATGCCGCAGGACATGAAGACCGAGTTGAAGGTCACGCCGCTGGTGGCGGTGTCGGCGTCGTTGATGGCCATACAGCCGGCCAGCGAACCGGGGACGCTGGTGAACACCGAGTTGATGATCGTCGCGTCGGTGCCGGTGTCGAAGTGGGCCACGGTGTGGGCGTCGGTCGGCGAGTTGCGGCCGACGAGGGTCCAGTTGGCCATCTTGGGCTGGGAGACGTAGCGGGTGGCCAGCGGCACGGAGGTCGGAGCGGAGGAGAACTCGAAGCCGGCGCTGCGGCTGGTCGAGCCCGGGGCCCGCTGGGTCACGATGCCGAACTGGGCGCCGCCGCGCCAGCCGGTGTCGGTGTCCATGCCGTCGTCGTCAGCGCCGTTGATCACGATGTGGCGCAGGTTGACGGTGCCGCCGAAGATTTCCATGCCGTCGTCGGAGCTGTTGTAGACCTGAATGTGGTCCACCGTCGTTCCGGAGCCGACGCCGGCCATGGTCAGGCCCTGCAGTTCGTTGCCGGTCGAAATCTCGAAGCCCGAGAACTTGATCTGCAGGTAGCGCAGGCGACCCGAGTTGTCGGCGGCGGTGTTGCCGCCGAAGAAGGCGCTGGTGCCCTCGACCGTGCCCGTGCAGGTCACCGGCGCGGTCAGCTGGCAGTTGGCCGTCGGCGCGCGGCCGGCGAGGACGATGCCGCCCCACTGGCCCTGCGAGCTTTCCGTCGTCGTGCCTTCGACGTTCTGGCGGCTGGTGAAGATGATCGGGGTGGTGGCCGTGCCTTCGGCGAACAGCTGCGAGCCGCGGTTGACCAGCAGATAGTCGGAGCCGCCCGAGGCGAAGATGCGCACGCCGGCCTCGATGGTCAGGATGCCCTGGACGCTGCCCGCGATCGGCGCGGCCGGATCGACGCCCTGGTCGGTGCCGACCGAGGTCCGGCCGGAGATGGCGTAGATGGTGCCGGCGCGCAGCGGCACGGTCAGGGCGCCGTTGATCTGCTGCGGCAGTTGGCAGGCGCGGAGCGTGCCGCCGGCGACCAGGCCGACGTTGGCGAACCCGGTCGGGCAATCAGCCGCCGGAGTGCCCGGAGCCGGCGGAGGGGTCGTGCCGCCGCCGCCCGTGCCGCCGCCGAAGTCGCCTTCGCCGGGCGACGCGACCTCGGCCGAGCCGCAGGCTGCGAGGGTCAGGGCGCTGGCGGAGACCGCGAGCAGGGTGGTCAGTCGAAAGCCGGTCATCGTTTTCACCGTGTCTGTCCAAATGGAATTCACGGCAGGAGTCGTCACGGGGACCGTCCCCGCAGCGATGGCTTCATCGCCCCCTGCCCGTCGCCTTAGCTAGAGGCCGGATAAGACAGGGCGCACGCCGATTGGTGACGGTTCCGGTGCGCTTGTGTGAAGTTGTCTTCGCGGTTCGGTGAAAACCCCTCCCCATACGGTCGAACTGTCACAACCGTCGCCGTGGCGGGCCCCGGGGCGCCCGCCCTGACCGCCCGGGGCGCCGGCTTGCGGACACCGGCGGGGCTGACAGCGGGCCCGATTGATATCGCTCAAGGCGGCCCGGTCCGGGACCCGTCATCCTGGCGGCGCATCAGGGAGATCCGCCTTGCGCCAGCCCCGGCCGGAGATCTGTTTCACCGTCGAAGGACTCCGCAAGATCTACCCCTCCGCGGGCGGCGACGTCGCGGCCTTGCGGGGCATCGACCTGGAAGTGCGCCGCGGCGAGCTGATCGTCCTGCTCGGCCCCTCGGGATCGGGAAAATCGACCCTGCTGAACATCCTCGGCGGGCTGGACTCGGCCTCCGGCGGCCGGGTCATGTTCGGCGACCGGGACATCACCGGCCTGTCGGACCGGGCGCTCACGGCCTTCCGTCGCGCCTCCGTGGGCTTCATCTTCCAGTTCTTCAACCTGATGCCGAGCCTGACGGCGCGGGAGAACGTCGCCCTGATCACCGAGATCGCCGAACACCCCATGTCGCCCGACGAGGCGCTGCGGAAGGTCGGCCTTGGCGACCGGGGCGATCATTTCCCCGCCGAGCTGAGCGGCGGCGAGCAACAGCGCGTCGCCGTCGCCCGCGCCGTCGCCAAGCGGCCGGAGATATTGCTTTGCGACGAGCCCACCGGCTCGCTCGACAGCGACAGCGGCCGGCAGGTCCTCCAGGCCCTGGTGGACAGCACCGAGACCCTGGGCGCCACCACCCTGATCGTGTCGCACAACACCGGCATCGCCCGGATCGCGGACCGGATCATCCGCTTCCACGACGGGGCCATCAAGGACATCGAGATCAACGCGGACAAGCGACGCCCGGCGGACATCGAGTGGTGAGATGCGCGCCCGGGACCTGAAGCTTCTGCGCGATTTCAGGCGGCTCGGCTGGCAGGCCGCCGCCATCGCCCTGCTCATCGCCTGCGGCGTGGCCGTCTCGGTGATGGCCTTCTCAGCGCAGTCGGCGCTCCGGTCCGCCCAGGCCGGATTCTATGCGGACACCCGGTTCGCCGATCTGTTCGCCCAGGCCCGGCGGGCGCCCGAGAGCCTCGGAAGCGAAATCCTCGCCATCGACGGCGTGCTCGTCGTCGACCTGCGGCTGCGCGAAGTCGGCCTGATGCCGATCCCGGGCCAGGTGCGGCCGGCGGCGCTCCAGCTGATCTCCCTCCCCCGGACCGGCGAGACCGGCCTGAACCTGCCTCATCTGGTGCAGGGACGGATGCCGGTCGCCGAAGGCGAGGTCGTGGCGCTGAAGGCCTTTCTGGACGCCGCCCGTCTCGCCCCCGGCGACGCCTTGCCCGCGACCGTGCGCGGCCGACCGGTTCAGCTCAGGATCGTCGGAGCCGTCGAGGCGCCGGAGTATGTGTTCAGCGCCGGACCGGGCTCCTTCCTGCCCGACAACGCTCACAACGCCGTCCTGTGGGCGGACCGCGACTTCGTCGGCCGGGCGTCCGGTATGGGCGCCGTATTCGACACCGTGGCGCTGGACCTCGCAGACGGCGCCTCGGCCCCCGCCGTGGCGGCGGCCGTCGACCGGCTGCTGGAGCCCTATGGCGGTCGCGGGGCGGTGGAGCGTGCGGACCAGCCGTCGCACGCCATGCTCGAGGCCGAACTGCGCGAACTCAGCCTGTCGGCGACGCTTCTGCCGCCCATCTTCCTGCTCGTGGCCAGCGCCCTGGTGCATATGGTGATGGGACGACTGGTGGACGCCGAGCGGGAGCAGATCGGCCTCCTCAAGGCCTTCGGCTTCACCGACGGCGAGGTCGCCGAGGGCTATCTGAAGCTTTCGGCCGCCATCGGCGCCGCCGGAGGTCTCGCCGGCGGTCTCGCCGGCTGGACGCTGGGGGCGCTGATCATGGGCCTGTATGAGCAGTATTTCCGCCTGCCGGATCTGCAGCCGAGCTTCAACCTGGCGGCCTTTGTCGCCTCCCTCGCCATATCCGTGGGCGCCGCGGTCGCGGGATCCCTGCTGGCCGTGCGGCGCGCCGTCGCCCTTTCGCCTTCGGTGGCCATGCGCCCGCCGCCGCCCGCCGTCTTTCACCGCGGCCTCGCCCTGGGCCTGGGCCGGTTGCGGCCGATCGACGAGGCGACGCGAATCCTGCTGCGCAACCTGACGCGCTTTCCCGGGCGGGCCCTGCTGGGCGGGGCCGGCCTGGCCGCCAGCCTGGCCCTGCTGGTGAGCGCCCAGTCGATGTTCGCCAGCCTTGATCGCCTGGTCGAACATGCGGCCTTCCGGACCCAGAGATGGAACCACTCCCTCACCTTTCTGGAGGCCCGGAGCCTTGGCAGCCGGACCGATGTGGCGACCCTGCCCGGCGTGCTGCGGGTCGAGCCCGTGCGCAACGCCGAGGCCACGATTTCGGGCCGTGGAACGTCCCGGCGGGTGATGATCAGCGGAATCGATCCGGACGGGCGGCTGCAGCGGCCGCTGGACAGCCTCGGCCGACCGGTTCCGCTGCAGGGCGGCGTGGTGATCAGCGCCGCCCTCGCCGAACGCCTGGACGTCCGTCCGGGGGACCCGCTCCATCTCCGCCTGCGCGACGGCGCGCGGTCGGAGGCCGTGGTGCGCCTGGCCGCCCTGAGCGAGGACTACAGCGGCTATGGCGTCTACATGCCGCGACGCCGCCTCAACATGCTGCTGGGCGAAGGCGAGATCGTCACCGGCGCCCATCTGCTGGTCGATCCCCTGGCGCGCGCGGCCTTCTACCGCAGCATCGCCCGTACGCCCCAGGTCGTCGGCCTCCTCGACCGCGACGAGGCGATCGCCGGCCTGCGCATGGCGATGATCGACGCGATGCGGACGTCGATGACCTTCTACATGGGTTTCGCCGCCGCCATCGGCCTGGGCGTCGCCTTCAATCTCGCGCGGATCGGCCTGTCCGAGCGCGCGCGCGATCTGGCCACGCTACGCATCCTCGGGTTCGACCGCATCGACTGCGCCTATGTGCTGCTGGGCGAGCTCCTGATCCTGACGCTTGCGGCCATACCCTTCGGCCTCCTCGGCGGCGCCGCCCTCTCCCGGGGCCTGGCCTGGGCCTATGCCCGGGAGGAGCTTCGCCTGCCCCTGGAGGTCTCGCCCGGCGGAATGTCGACGGCCCTGATCGTCTATGGCGCCACCATCCTCGCCGCCGCCATCCTGGTCGGACGCCGGGTATGGGGTCTGAATCTGGTCGCCGTCCTGAAATCGCGGGATTGAAAATGAAGCACATACCTTCTCGTTGGTGGATCGTGGGGAGCCTGACGGCCGCCTTCGTCCTGCTGGTCGGCTGGCTGGCCGCACCGCGCGCGCGGGAGGTCGACCTTGCGCAGGTGGACCGCGGCGTCGTGGCGGACACCCTGACCGACCAGGGCTATGCCCGGGTCCGGCAGGCCTATGTCGTCTCGGCGCCGATCCCGGGCCAGATCGACCGGCTCGGCCTCAAGGTCGGGGACCGGGTGGTCGCCGGTCAGGCGGTCGCGCGGATCCGGCCGTCCGCATCGGCCGCCCTCGATCCGCGGCTCCGCGCCCAGAGCCTCGCCGCGGTCTCGGCGGCGCTGGCCGCGGAACAGTCGGCCGTCGGCCGGGCGGCGGCGGCCCGGGCCCTGCTTGACCGGGAGACCGCGCGGGTCGAACGGGATCGAAGCCTGGCCGCGGACGGCATCGTCTCCCGGGCCGGGCTTGAAGCGGCTGAAACAGCCTACCGCGCCGCGCGGGCCGAGACCCAATCGGCCGCGGCGGACGTCAGCGCCCGACGCGCGGATGTGGCCCGCGCACGAGCGGGCCTCATCGGACCCGATGCCGCGACCGCCGGGGCGACCGTCGTCGGCGCGCCGGTGTCGGGGACCGTCACCCGGGTGTTTCAGGAAAGCGCCCGCACCACCCAGGCCGGCGAACCCCTGATCGAGATCGCCGACACCCGGGGCCTCGAGGGGGCGATCGAGTTCCGCTCTCAGGACGCCGCCCGGATCCGCGAGGGGATGGCGGCGGAGATCTTCGACTGGGGCGGCCGCCCCCTTCCCGCCCGGGTCCGCCGGGTCGAGCCGCAGGGGTTCGTCAAGGTCTCGGCGCTGGGCGTCGAGGAACAGCGCGCCCTCGTTCTTCTGCAGTTCGAGGCGCCGCCCGAGCTCGGCGCGGGCTACCGGCTCTGGGCCCGGGTCCAGCTGCGGACGGCGCCGGACGTCGTCCGGGCGCCCATCGGCGCCCTCGTTCGGGATGGCGGCGCCTGGGCCGTCTACCGGCTGGAAGGGGGCCGCGCCCGACTGGTCAGGATCCGGGTCGGCATCCTCACCGAGTCGCACGCCGAGGTGCTGGACGGACTTTCGGCGGGCGACCGGCTGGTGATCTATCCTTCCGACCAGATCCGGGACGGCGTCAGGATCCGGGGACGGTCCTGAACGCCGCGCGAGCAGGCGACGGCATTTGATCTGGCGCAAAGCACGGCCATATCCGTCGCGGCGATCATGGGTCTCCATCCACGGAGAGTTCCATGCCTGAAGCCGCCCAGCCCGCCCTGCTTATCCTTCCGATCTTCGCCGTATTCATCGCCGTCGTCGGCGGGGTGTCCCTCTGGACCTATCTGCCGTCGCGCGACGGCGACAAATAGCGGCCGCACGGACCTCGGCGTCGCCGGCCCGGCTTCTGTGAGCGCCCGGCCGCCGTCCTAGTGGGCGAGAACCAGGCAGAGGGGGCTGTCGGCGATCAGGTCGCGCGTCACCCCGCCCAGGGCCCATTCGCGAAGCCGGGCGTGGCCGTAGCCGCCCGCGACGATCAGTCCGGCGTCCCGCGCCAGCGCCTCGTCCAGAATCCGGCGTCCCGCCGGCCGTTGATCCGCGAGCGCGATCAGGGGCTCGGCGGCGATCTGGTGGCGGGCGAGATAGCGGACCACCTCGGCGAGTTCGCCGTCGGCGGTGGCGTTTTCCGCGGGCGAGCAGACGCTGAACAGGGTCACGGCCGATGCGCGCCGCAGCAGCGGGAGGGCGCCCGCGAGCGCGCGTCGCGCCTCGCGACCGTCCTTCCAGGCGACAAGGGCGGGATGGCCGAGCGGCGACCGCAGCCGGGCCGGCGGCGTCACCAGCACCGGCCGTCCGCAGTCCATCAGCACGTCCGCGACGCCGGGCGCCTGGTCCGGCGCCCGCGGGTTGCGGCCGCCGAGAATCACCAGGTCCGACGCCCGCGCGGCGCGCGCACAGAATCCGGACGGATCGCCGACGCCGCCCCGCCACTCGGTCTCCAGCGCCCGGGCGGCGGCGGCCCCGGCGAAGCGGACCCGCGCCCGCTCGACGTCGGCCGTGGCCATGTCGCGATAGAGGCCGACCAGTTCGCCCACCATTCCCCCGCCGGCCATGGGGTCGTAGAGCGGTGGCGCGCTGGACCCGACCGACAGTCCGATCAACAGGGCGTCGAAGGCCGTCGCGAGGTCACAGGCGAGCTCAAGCCGGCTGTCGCTTTCGGCGCCGTCGTCGATGGCGACCAGCAGGCTGGCGTAGGTCATGGCGTTCTCCTTTCAGACACCAGACAGCAGGAAAGTCCCGGCCGCTTTGCTCGGGATCAACTCCCCGGCCCGCCAGGACGCGCAGTCTGCGGCAAACGGGAGACTGCAATGCCCCTCAAACATCTGGTCGCGATCGCCACGGGCGGCCCCGGCGATGGTCCGGCGCTCAACCTGGCCTGTCGCCTCGCCGGCCGCCACGGCGGCCTGGTCGAGGTCATCCCCCTCCATCCGGACGGGGCCGGAGACCTCATCAGCCTCGGCCTGACCCTGGGCGCCCCCCTGTCCCGCGAGGCGAGCGATGAACTCGCCGGCGCCGAACGGGAGCTTCACCTCCGGATCGAAGCCGCGGCCCGCGCCGCCGCCGGCGAGGCCGGAGTGGCCTTCGGCGCCGGCGCGAATACGCCGCGCCTGCGGGTGCGGCATGACAGCCTTCGGCCGGCGCAGCCGGTCAGCCGCATCACCGCCCTGGCCGACCTCATCGTCTTCGGTCAGGCCCAGCTGGAACATTTCCCCGGTCGCGAGCTGTTCGACCAGTGTCTTCTCGGCGACCGCTCGCCGGTGCTCATCGCGCGCCGGGACGCCGCCGCGCTGTCGGGCCCCGCAGCCATCGCCTGGGACGGCAGCGCCCAGGCGGGGCGCGCGGTCCGGGCCGCCCTGCCCCTGCTCGCGGCCGCGAGCGAGATCCATGTCCTTCAATGTCTCGCGGGCCTCGACCAGACCGCGTCGAGCCCGGACATCGACTCCCTGAACGCCTGGCTCGGGCTCCACGGCGTCGGGCCCGGCGTGAGCGTCCGGGTCGAGGGGGCCGATGCAGGACCCGCCCTGATCGCTGCGGCGAAGGGATGTTCGGCCCGGCTTCTCGTCGCAGGGGCCTGGGGACACTCGCGTCTCCGCGAGGCGGTTTTCGGCGGCGCGACGCGCACCTTCCTGCAGTGCAGGGATGGCCCGGATCTGCTGCTGGCCCACTGAGGGCCGTGCAACCTCAGGCGCCGAGGGCGGCGTCCGGTTGTTCGCCGCCATCCGGAGAGTCGACGCTCTGCAACCCGAGGCGGGCGACAGCGTCTGCAGGGGCGGGATGCGGCGCGCCGTCGGGTTCGGCCGACCGGGCGTCCCCGTTCCGCTCGGACTGCGACCACGGACCGGCCCGGGCCACCGAAACCGGACGCGCCCGCGGGGCCGGGTTCATCGCGTCATTCTCGCCGGACCACCACCACATCAGACAGCAGCCGACGGAGGCGGGCGCCGGACCGATCCGGCGGCGACGGAGATGTTTGACGGTACCAAAGGCATGCCTGCACTCCCTCATGAAGGCTGCGATCCTGGCCGAAACCTGTCCGGCTGGACATTCGGGAACCTTCCCTAGGGTCACCGCCCTAGGGAAGGTTCCGGAGGTGCGCCCGCCCGATCGGCCATGAAGGCCCGATCGCGACCCGTGCAACCCTTGAGCGCGCCAGTGACATCCCCGCTGGGGGAATCCCTGAGTTTGTCGGCGCACAACGTCACGACACCCTGTCCGCTCGATGGAAGCATCAACAGGCCTGATCCGGGAGCCTCCCGTGCGGCCGGAAGGGCAAGCGAGATGACCACAAGAAACCTATGGATCGTCCTCGCCCTGATCATGGCGACATCCTTCGCCGTGCTGGGGATGATGGGACGAGAGATCAACCGGCAGGCGCCGCCGATCCCGGCGCAGGTCGTGGACACGTCCGGGAACGTGCTGCTGACCCGCGCGGATATCCAGACCGGCCAGCTGGCCTGGCAATCCATGGGCGGCCAGCAGGTCGGCTCGATCTGGGGCCACGGCGGCTATGTCGCTCCCGACTGGTCCGCGGACCAGTTGCACCGTGAAACCATGGCCCTGCTGGAGATGTGGTCGCAGCGCGACTTCGGCCAGTCCTGGGAGGCGCTGGACCTCGAACGCCAGGCGGCGCTGAAGGCGCGGGTCAAGCGCGAGATGCGCACCAACACTTATGATCCGGCCACCGACACCATCACGGTCTCGGCCGACCGGGCCGCCGCCATGCGTGAGGTCAAGGCGCACTACGTCGCCCTGTTCAGCGACGACCCGGCCCTGGAATCCCTGCGCGAACAATACGCCATCGCCAACAACGCCGTGCCGGACATCAGCCGCCGCAACCAGATCTCGGCCTTCTACTGGTGGGCCAGCTGGGGCGCGGGCACCGAGCGTCCGAACGACGTCATCACCTACACGTCCAACTGGCCGCACGAGCCGCTGATCGGCAATGTGCCGACGGCGGCGAACATCGTCTGGTCCGTCGCCAGCGTCCTGCTGCTGATCATCGGCGTCGCCGGCCTGGTCTTCTGGCATGCGCGCCAGCCGAAGGACGAGCATCTCGAACCGCCCACGGCCGATCCGCTGATGGGCATGAAGCCGACGCCGTCGATGAAGGCGGCGGGCAAATATTTCCTGACCGTGATCGCCCTGTTCCTGCTGCAGGTCGGGCTCGGCGCCGTCACCGCACACTATGCGGTCGAGGGCCATGACTTCTACGGCATTCCGATCTCGGAATGGATTCCCTACGCCATCACCCGCACCTGGCACACCCAGCTGGCGGTCTTCTGGATCGCCACGGCCTGGCTGGGCACGGGCCTCTACATCGCCCCGATCGTCTCCGGCAAGGAACCGCGGTTCCAGGCCCTCGGCGTCAACGTCCTGTGGGTCGCCCTCGTCTTCGTCGTCCTCGGCTCCATGGCCGGGGAATGGTTCGGCGTGCAGCAGATCTTCGACCTCGACACCAACTGGTGGTTCGGTCACCAGGGCTGGGAATACATCGACCTCGGCCGCTTCTGGCAGAGCCTGCTGTTCGTCGGCCTGCTGCTGTGGCTGCTGCTGGTGACCCGGGCCCTGTGGCCGGCGCTGAAGGAGAAGTCCCAGGCCAAGCCGGTGCTGGTGATCCTGTTCCTGTCCACCGTGGCCATCGCCCTGTTCTATGCGGCCGGCTTCATGTGGGGCAAACACACCCACATCAGCATGGTCGAATACTGGCGTTGGTGGGTCGTCCACCTGTGGGTCGAGGGCTTCTTCGAGGTGTTCGCCACCGCCGTGATCAGCCTGCTCTTCGTCCGTCTCGGCCTGGTCCGGCCCATGGTCGCCAATGTCGCGGTCGTCTTCGGCACCATCGTCTTCATGACGGGCGGGGTGCTGGGCACGGCTCACCACTGGTATTTCGCCGGCACGCCGACCTCGGTCATGGCCATCGGCTCGGTGTTCTCGGCCCTTGAGGTCGTCCCCCTGGCCCTCGTCGGCTTCGAAGCCTTCGAGAACTGGCGCCACACCAAATCGGCGCCCTGGGTCAAGGCCTACAAATGGCCGATCCTGTTCTTCGTCGCCGTCGGCTTCTGGAACCTGCTCGGCGCCGGCGTCTTCGGCTTCATGATCAACCCGCCGCTGAGCCTGTATTACATCCAGGGGCTCAACACGACGGCGACCCACGCCCACGCGGCCCTG
>SCVB01000008.1 GCA_004296955.1 Brevundimonas sp. | reverse complement strand
GGCGAGTGGCTGTCGGCGACGACGATGTAGTAGTAGGGGCGCTTCTTGGCGCCGCCGCGGGCCAGACGAATCTTCAGCATTTTCAGTCTCTTTCGTTAAGTCGGATTATTTCTTGGGAGGAAAGCCCGGCAGGCCGGGAAGGCCCCCCGGAAGTTGTCCGCCGCCCAGACCCGCCATGCGGTCCTGAAGGGCTTTCAATTCGTCTGCGCTGGGCTCGGGCATGCGGCCGCCCCCCATCGCCTTGAGGCGGGCCATGTCGGGGCCGCCGCCCATGCCGCCGCCGAGACCGCCCATCATGGCGGCCATCTGCTTCAGGCCCTTGCCGCCGCCCTTCGACATGGACTTCACCATGTCGGCCATCTGGCGGTGCTGTTTCAGCAGGCGGTTGATGTCCTGGACCTCGACGCCGGCGCCGGCGGCGATGCGCTTCCTGCGGCTGGCGTTGAGCAGGTCGGGCTTCTTGCGCTCGACCTTGGTCATCGAGGAGATGATGGCTTCCTGGCGGGCGATCATGCGATCGTCGACGCCGCTCTCGGCCATCTGGTTCTTCATCTTGGCTACGCCGGGCAGCATGCCCATGATGCCCTGCAGACCGCCCATCCGCTTCATCTGCTGCAGCTGGGCCGCGAGGTCGTTGAGGTCGAACTGGCCCTTGGCCAGTTTGCGGGCCATGGCCTCGGCCTTGGACTGGTCGAGCTCCTGGCTCGCCTTCTCGACCAGGGCGACGATGTCCCCCTGACCGAGGATGCGGCCGGCGACGCGGCGGGCGTCGAACACCTCCAGCGCGTCGACCTTCTCGCCCGCGCCGATGTATTTGATCGGCAGGCCGGTGACGGCGCGCATCGACAGCATGGCCCCGCCGCGCCCGTCGCCGTCGGCGCGGGTCAGAACCAGGCCGGTCAGCGGCAGACGGTCGTGGAAGGCTTTCGCGGTGCGGACGGCGTCCTGACCGGTCAGGCTGTCGGCGACCAGCAGGGTCTCGACCGGCTTCGACACGGCGGCGACCTCGGCCACCTCGGCCATCAGGGCCTCGTCCAGCGTGATGCGGCCGGCGGTGTCGAGGATCAGGACGTCGAAGCCCTGCAGTTTGGCCGACTGCAGCGCCCGCTTGGTGATCTGGATCGGCGACTCGCCGGCCACGATCGGCAGGACAGCGACCTCGATCTGTTTGCCGAGGGTCTGCAGCTGCTCCATGGCCGCCGGACGACGCGTGTCCAGCGAGGCCATCATGACCTTCTTGCGATCGAACTTGGTCAGGCGCAGCGCCAGCTTGGCCGAGGTCGTGGTCTTGCCCGAGCCCTGCAGGCCGGCCATCAGGATGACGGCGGGCGGCGTGGCGTTCAGATTGATCGGGGTCGGCTCCTCGCCGCCCAGCATCTCGACCAGGCCGTCATAGACGATCTTGACCACCTGATCGGCCGGTTTGACCGAGCGGATGACGTCCTCGCCGGTGGCGCGCTCGGTGGCGAAGGCGATGAAGTCCTTGACGACGGGCAGGGCGACGTCGGCCTCGAGCAGCGCCACGCGGACTTCGCGCATCGCCTCGGAGACGTCCTTTTCGGACAGGGCGCCGCGCCCGGTGATCCGGTCGAAGACGCCTGTCAGCCGCTCGTTCAGAGCCTCGAACATACAAACCTCGTCAGCCCTGCGGGCCATCAACATCCGACGGGTGAGACGGTCTCCATAGCGAAATGGCCTCCGGCGACGATCACGTCGGCGGAGGGTTCTCGCCTGCCTCGTCCCGACGGATCGGGGGTCGTGCAGGTGGAGACGCGAGGTTCACTTGCGTCGGAAGCGGCGGCTTATGAGGGAAAAGGGGCGGTTTGTCGACTCGTCCGGGACAATTCCATTCCGCCTCCGACGGACCGCACTTCCGGTTTCAGCGTTAGCTTTGCGATGGCCAGACCTCTCGTCCCTGATACGGTGCCGCTTCCAGCCTCCCCGCTGAAGGACGACCCCATGAGCCCTGCCGCCGACGACCACCTGCGCGACGAGGTGCGCCTGCTGGGGGGGCTGCTGGGCGAGGTCATCCGCGACGAGGGCGGGCAGGGGCTCTACGACCGGATCGAGGCGGTGCGTCAGGCGTCAGTGGCCTATCATCGGGATCCCGCCTCCAATGACGCGTCGCGGCTGGAGGCCCTGCTGGCCGCGCTGTCGCTCGACGACGCCGTCGGCCTGGCCCACGGCTTCGCCGCCTTCTCCCTTCTGGCCAATGTGGCCGAGGACCGGGCCGGCAAGCGACGGGCGAAGGAACAGACGGCGGCCGGGGCCCGGCCCGATACGCCGGAGGGCGCCCTTCAGCAGCTGGCTGCCGCGGGTCGGAGCCCGGGGGAGGCGCGCGATCTGCTGGCCGGGGCGCTGATCTCTCCGGTCCTGACGGCTCACCCGTCCGAGGTCCGGCGCAAGAGCGTCATCGACCGCATCGCCGCCGTGTCCGACCTGCTGGACGCCTGCGACCAGACCGGGGCGGCTTGCGATGAGGCGGCCCGGGACGCGGGGCTGAGGCGGCAGGTCACCATCCTGTGGGCCACCCGTCTTGTGCGTCAGACGGGGCTGGTGGTTCAGGACGAGATCGACACGGTCGTCTCCTTCCTCGACCGGGTCTTCCTCCACGTCGCCCCGGCCCAGCTGGCGGACTGGCGCCGGCGGCTGGAGGCGCCGGACCTTGAGCCCTTCATCCGCATCGGCACCTGGGTCGGCGGCGACCGCGACGGCAATCCCAATGTCGACGGCGCGGTCCTGACCGCCGCCTTCCGCAGCCAGGCGCGGGCCGTGCTGCGCTTCTATCTCGACGAGGTGAACGCCCTCGGGGCCGAGCTCAGCCTGTCGGGCTCGATGAGCGCCATCTCGCCAGCGCTGAAGGCCTTGTCCGAGGCGTCCGGCGACCGCTCGCCCCACCGCGCCGACGAGCCCTACCGCCGCGCCCTCAGCGAGATCTACGCCCGGCTGGCCGCGACCCACCCGGTCCTGACCGGCCAGCCCGCGCCGCGCGCGCCGTCTTTCCCGGCCGAACCCTATGCCGGGCCCGACGCCTTCCGCGCCGACCTGGCGGTGCTACAGGACAGTCTGGTCCGCAACCACGGCGCGGTGTTCGAGGATGACCGGCTGGCCCGGCTGATCACCGCGGCCGACGTCTTCGGCTTCCACATGGCGACCCTGGATCTGCGCCAGAATTCCGATGTGCATGAACGGCTCGTCGCCGACCTTCTGAAGGTCGCGGGCGTCTGCGACGACTACGCCGCCCTCGCCGAGGAGGCGCGCCTGTCGATCCTCGCCGCCGAGCTCGCCTCGGGCCGCCCGCTGTTCAATCCATATGCCGCCTACACCGAGGAGACGCTGAAGGAGCGCGGCATCCTCCAGGCGGCGGCCGAGGCCCTGCGCCTGTTCGGCCCCCAGGCGATCCGGACCCACATCGTCTCCAAGACCGACGCGGCCTCGGACCTGCTGGAGGTCTATCTGCTGCTCAAGGAGGTCGGCCTCTACCGGCCCGCCGACCCTGCGGCCTGCCCGGTCCAGGCCGCGCCCCTGTTCGAGACCATCGACGACCTGCGCGCCGCGCGGCCCACCCTGGAGCGTCTGTTGCAGGAGCCGTCCGCCCTCGCCGTGGCCCGCGCCCGCGGCGTCCAGGAGGTGATGATCGGCTATTCCGACTCCAACAAGGACGGCTCCTATCTGACCTCGACATGGGAGCTGCACGAGGCCTCGCGCGCCCTCAAGACGGTGACGGATGCGGCGGGGCTTCGACTGCAGCTGTTCCACGGCCGCGGCGGGGCCGTCGGCCGGGGCGGAGGCTCCAGCTTCGCCGCCGTCGTGGCCCAGCCGCAGGGCACGGTCGGCGGCCGCATCCGCGTCACCGAACAGGGCGAGGTCATCGCCAACAAGTACGGAGAGCCCGAGGTCGCCCGCCGCAACCTCGACGCCCTGACCTGCGGTGTGCTTCTGGCCTCGCTGCGGCCGCCGGCGGACGAGACCTTCACCGAACGGCATGGCGAGACCCTCGCGAAGCTGTCGCAGGCGTCGATGGCCGCCTACCGGTCCCTGGTCTATGAGACCGACGGCTTCGTCGACTATTTCCGCGCCGCCACCCCGATCGCCGAGATCGCCGACCTGAAGATCGGCTCGCGCCCGGCCTCGCGCACAGCCTCCACCGCCATCGAGGACCTGCGCGCCATTCCCTGGGTGTTCAGCTGGTCGCAGTCCCGCGTCATGCTGCCCGGCTGGTTCGGCTTCGGCTCGGCCGTGGCGGGCGCCGACATGGACGAATTGCGGGCCATGAACCGCGACTGGCCCTTCTTCCGCACCCTGATCCAGAACATGGAGATGGTTATGGCCAAGGCCGACATGACCATCGCCCGCCGCTACGCCGCCCTCGTCCCGGACCGGGCGCTGGCCGAACGAATCTTCGCCGCTATCCAGGCCGAATGGGACCGGACCCACGCGGCGGTGCTGGCCGTCACCGGACAGGAGGCCCTGCTGGGCGGCCAGCCCGAGCTGGACCGGTTGATCCGCCTGCGCATGCCCTATGTCGAGCCGCTCAACCACGTGCAGATCGAGCTGATCCGCCGCCGCCGCGCCGGCGATGACGATCCCCGGGTGCGGGAGGGCATATTGCTGGCCCTGAACGGGGTGGCCGCGGGACTGCGCAACAGCGGCTGATCATTGATCAGCTTTCCGCGATTTCACCTGGTGTCTTGATTTCGCCGCGGGCGGCACACGCGGCTGCAACAGCCCGGCCGTATCTCCCGGGCCGTCGCCGCCAGGGCGACCCAGACCTCTCCGGGAGAACGCCATGAAGACCCTCGCTTCACTCGCCGCCGTCCTGCTTGTCGCCGCCGTCCTGCTTGTCGCCGCCGCCGGATCCGCCTCCGCCCAGGAAGCGCGCGTTCGCTGGGGCGATCTGGACCTGTCCAGCGCCGCCGGCGCCGACGCCTTCGACGCCCGTGTCGGCGCCGCCGCCGACCGCATGTGCCGCGACGCCCGCCGGCCCGGCAGCCGGATCAGCGACCGCGCCTTCTGCCGCGCCGCCGTCCGCGACGAAGCCGTCCGCCAACTGCCCGGCGCCGCCCGGGTCGACTACGCTCTCGGCCGCCGGCCGTTCGCCGCCTGAATACATAAGTAAGACTTGTGTTAAGCGGAGCAGTTCTCGCCTTCAAGTCACGCAAACATAACGGTTCTGGTCTGGCGATCGTCATGCAAGCCCATCATCTGGCTTGTCGTCGCTGATCCCCGCGACGTGGAGATGATCCGATGACCAGAACCCTGCTTTCCCTCGCCGCCTTCGTCCTCTTGGGCGCCGCCCCCGCGGCCGCCCAGGAAGTGCGTGTGCCTTTCGCCGACCTCGACCTGTCCAGCGGCGCCGGCGCCCAGGCGTTTGACGCCCGCGCCGCCGAGGCCGCCCGCGCCGTCTGCGCCTTCGGTCCCCGCGGCCTCGTCAACGACAACTGCGTGCGCCGCGTGCAGCAGGAGGCGGTGCGCGCCCTGCCGGCCGCGCGTCAGGACGACTACGCCCGCGCCCGCCGCGGCGAACGCATCCTGGCCATGGTCGCCCCCGCCTGGCCGGCGTGAAGGCGCAAACGAAAGAGGCCGGCGATCCCTCGCCGGCCTCTTCTTGTTGTCGCTAACGCTCGCGACGCGGTCGCTCGCTGCTTGAGCGACCGGGACAGGGTCCGGGTCTCTTGTCCCTCAGGCAGCGAGCCGCCGCGCGGCGAGTGACAGGGCTCCTAGGACGTCGGGAAGCCCCGCACCTTCAGCAGGGCCGCCACGTCCGGGTCGCGGCCGCGGAAGCTGCGATAGGCCTCGGCGCGGTCGGTGGTGTTGCCCGGCGCCAGCATGATCGACTTGAACCGCGCGGCGATCTCCGGATTGAAGACGTCGCCCGACTCCTCGAAATAGGCCCAGGTGTCAGCGTCCATGGTCTCGGACCAGAGGTAGGAATAATAGCCCGCCGAATAGCCGTCCGACGTGAACAGGTGATTGAACTGCGGCAGGCGGTGCCGCATCACGATCTCCTTCGGCATGCCGTAGCGTTCCAGGCTCTCGCGCTCGAAGGCGTCGATGTCGGTCGGCGGCGTGGCCTGGGTGTGCAGGTCCATGTCGACCAGGGCCGAGGACAGATAGCTGACCGTGGCGTAGCCCTGGTTGAAGGTCGCGGCGGCCTGGACCTTGTCGACCAGCGCCTGCGGCATCGGCTCGCCGGTCTCGTGATGCTTCAGATAGCCGTCCAGGATCGGCCGGCTCAGCACCCAGTGCTCGTGAACCTGCGAGGGATATTCCACGAAGTCGCGCGGCGTGTTGCCGTACGACGGATAGGTCACGTTCGAGCTGAAATAGTGCAGGGCGTGACCGAATTCGTGGAACAGGGTCTCGGCATCGTCCAGCGAGATCAGCACCGGCTGGCCGGGTTCGGGCTTGGTGAAATTGTTGTTGTTGGAGGCCAGAATGGCCTTCGATCCATCGAGGGTCGAGAACGACCGGTAGGTGGTCATCCACGCGCCCGACCGCTTGCCGGCGCGGGCGTAGTCATCGGTGTAGTACAGGCCGATCAGGCGACCGCTGGTCTTGTCGTGGACCTCGTACAGCTCGACGTTCGGCTCGAACACCGGGGCCGTTCCGCGCGGCATGTGGCGGAACTCGAAGCCGTAGAGGCGCTCGGCCATGGCGAAGGAGCCGGCGCGGACGGCGTTGAGTTCGAAATAGGGCTTCAGCTCGTTCTGATCGAGATCGTACTTGGCCTTCCGCACCTTCTCGGCGAAATACAGATAGTCCCACGGCTCGATGTCGAAGCCGGCGAGGGCCTTCATGTCGGCGACCTCCTCGACCACGCGCGCCTTGGCCGGGGCCCAGACGCGGTTCATCAGGGACATGGCGGCGGCCGGCGTCTTGGCCATGGTGTCCTGCATGCGCAGTTCGGCATGGTTGCGGTAGCCCAGCAGCTTGGCGCGCTGGTCGCGCAGGCGGACGATCTCGGCGATGGTCGCATTGGTGTCGTTGGCGTCGCCATTGTCGCCGCGATTGACGAATTTGCGCCAGACCTGTTCGCGAAGGGCGCGGTCGTCGGCGAAGGTCAGGAACGGATCGACGTCCGAGCGCGTGTTGACGATGGCCCATCCCTGAAGATTGCGCGAGCGCGCGGCGGCCGCGGCCGCGGCCTTGTTGGAGGCGGGCAGTCCGGCGACGCCCGCTTCGGTCGGGATGACCGTCCAGGTGTTTTCGTCGGCCACGACCCGCTGGCCGAAGCGGGTGAAGGCGTTGGACAGGGCGGTGTTGATCTGGCCCAGCTCCGCCTTGCCGGCGGCGTCCAGATTGGCGCCCGACCGGATGAAGTTGTCGCGGCTGCGCTCGGCCAGACGCTTCTGCTGGGCGTCCAGACCCATGGCGTCGGCATTGTCGGCCACGGTCTTCACGCGCTGGAACAGGGCGTCGTTGAAGTTGATCTCGTCGAAGAAGGCCGACAGAAGCGGCGACATCTCCGTGTCCACCGCATCATAGGCCTCGCCGCCGATGTTGCCGGTCATCACGCTGTAGATGTTGATGATGCGGTCCAGGGGGGCGCCCCAGAGCTCCATGGCCACCATGGTGTTGGCGAAGGTCGGAGGGGCGGGGTTATTGGCGACGGCGACCACATCGGCGCGGGCCAGCTCCATGCCTTCCAGCATGGCTTCGCGCAGTTTGGCCGGCGTGACCCTGTCCCAGGGCGGGGTGCCGTCATAGGCGCCCGTCCAGGGCTGCAGCAGTTCGGCGCGCGGCGTCTGGGCCGGCAGGACGGCGCGGGCGGCGGCGGCGTCCGCCTCCAGGGTTGCGGCCGGGGTTCCCCCGCCCACCGACATCCCGTTCGTGGCGCAGGCCGACAGGGCGAATAGACTGCCCCCGGCGACGAGAAGCTGGCGTCTGTGCATGGGTGAACTCCGTCCATGGGTGGTTTCGGGGGAACCTAGGCCCTTCCCGCCCTGACTGTCACATGAACGGGCCGTAATCTTCGCCGGTGGACGGGACGGGGCGGCGCGTCTAAAGGCCGCGCCATGGCGATTGGCGTATTCGACTCCGGCGTGGGCGGCCTGACGGTCCACCGCGAACTGACGCGACGGTTCCCCAACCGGGATTTCGTCTATCTGGCCGACCAGGCCAACGCACCCTATGGCGGGCGCGGCGGCGAGGAGATCGTCGACCTGACCCGGGCCGGTTGCGAGCGGCTGTTCGAGGCCGGGGCCAACATCATCGTCCTGGCCTGCAACACCGCCTCGGCCATCGCCCTGCGCCGGCTGCAGCAGTCCTGGGTGCCCGAGGCGCGCGCCCGGCACGGCCGGCCGATCAATGTGCTGGGCATCATCGTCCCGACCATCGAGGCCGCCACCGGCATGCCCTGGGAGTATGAGGCCGAGCGTCATGGCGAGAAGGTCGAGGCCATCGACGTCACCGGCGTCTTCTGCACCGCGGCCACGGCCATGAGCCGCGTCTATGAGATCGAGATCGACAAGCGGCGCGAGGATCTGGCCGTCTTTTCCGAACCCTGTCCGGGCCTCGCCGGCCTGATCGAGCTGGGCGCCCCGGCCGAGGAGCTCAAGGTGGTGGTCGATGACCATGTCGACGCCCTGCGCCGCCGCATCGGCCGCCATCCCGACCAGGCCATCCTCGGCTGCACCCACTATGAGATCGTCGCCGACCTGTTCGCCGCCGCCCTGCCGCCGGGGACGCCGGTGATCCACCAGCCGACCGCCGTCGCCGACGCCCTGGGCCGGTATTTCGAGCGCCATCCCGAGTACGACCTCGGCGGCTCGGGCCGTCGCGACTTCCTGACCAGCGGCAAGCCCGGGCCGCAGTCGGAGCTGGTCAGCCAGTTCTGGGGCGCGCCGCTGTCGTTCGCGCCGGCTTGACACCTCGGGCCTGACGCCCGCCCATGCGGGCCGGGAGGATCAGGGATGCTCAAGACTGTTTCGGCCGGCCTGGCGCTGGCGATGATCGCAACGGCCGCCTCGGCCGAGGTCAAGGCGCGCACCGACAGCGGTTTCACGCTCGCCTTCGAACGGCCGGTTCGGGCCGCGCCCGAAACCGTGCTGGAGACCGTGGCCATCCCGGCCGCCTGGTGGAGCAGCGACCACACCTATTCCGGCGACGCCGCCAACATCCGGCTGGATCTCGTTCCCGGCGGCTGCTGGTGCGAGACCCTGCCGGGCGGCGGCGTCAAGCATGCTGAGACCCTTATGGTCTGGCCGGAGCGACGCATGGTCCGTTTCGATGCGCCGTTCGGGCCCCTGCAGGGCCTCGGCGCCGACGCCGTCCTGACGATGACCTGGTCCGATCCGCCCGAGGGCGGCGAACGCCAGCTCAAATGGACCTTTGTGGTCCAGGGTCCGGGAACCGGCGCCATGGCGGACGCCATCGACGGCGTCCTGGCCGAGCAGTTCCGCCGGCTCGGGGACCGTCTGGACGACCTCTAGGCCGCCAGCGCCGTCTCCGCCGCCGCGATCCGGCTGGCGGCATGAACCACCGCGGCGATGCGGAGCGCGGCCTGGACCTGGGTCGCCGGCACGCCGTGCTTGCGCAGCGCGCCCTCATGGGCGTCCAGACAGGAGCCGCAGCCGTTGACGGCCGAGACCGCCGTCGACCACAGCTCGAAATCCATCTTGTCGACGCCGGGATTGGCCAGGATGTTCATCCGCAGCCGGGCGGGAATGGTCGTGTACTCGTGGTTCGCCATCAGGTGCAGCGACCGGTAGTAGATGTTGTTCATGCCCATGATGGCGGCGGCGGCCTTGGCCGCGTTCATCGCCTCGGGCGACAGCACGGTCGCCGCCTGGGCCTCGATCGCCTTCACCACCGGGGCGACCCCGATCGCATGGGCCGAGGCGAGGAAACAGCCCCATTTCTGCTGGTCGTTGAGCACGGTCTCGGAGGCCAGCGAGCCGAGGTTCAGGGAGATGTCCTTGGCATAGGCGGGCATCAGGTCGCGCAGGGCGTCGATGGACATGGGTACTCCCAAGGGTCGAGGGTCGAGGGTCGAGGGATGAGGGTCGAGGCAGGAAGGCGGGGTCGAGACGCCGGCGCTTTCGCCCCTCGCCCCTCGACCCTCGACCCTGCGGCGCTTAAGCCGCCAGCGTCTCGCCGCCGACCGGGCGGTTGCAGGCGCACAGTTCGTCGGTCTGCAGGGCGTCGACGACCCGCAGGGTGTCGGCCGGCGCGCGGCCCACGTTCAGGTTGGTGACATAGACGTGCTGCACGACGTTGTGCGGGTCGACCACGAAGGTGGCGCGCAGGGCGACGCCCTCTTGCTCGTCGAGCACGCCCAGGTCGCGGGCGAATTTGCCGCCGTTGTCGGCGAACTGCCAGATCGGCAGCTTGGACAGGTCGGCATGGTCGCGGCGCCAGGCCAGCTTCACGAACTCATTGTCGGTCGAGCCGCCCATCACCACAGTGTCGCGGTCCTCGAAATCGCGCGCCAGCGAGGCGAACTCGGCGATCTCGGTCGGGCAGACGAAGGTGAAGTCCTTCGGGTAGAAGAAGATGACCTTCCACTTGCCCTCGAAGCTGTCCTTGGTGATCGGCTCGAAGGCCGAGACGCCGTTCTCTTCGTGGCTGTTGAAGCCCGGCTTGACGCCGATGATCTTGAAGTCCGGCAGTGTTTGACCAACGCCCAGCATGGCTGTTCTCCTGAGGGTTCTGAAGGGTTTTGCGCCCGGGGAGGGGCGCCGCAGCCGCGAAATGGTCGCTGCGACGCACAAAGTCAATGTTTGGACCCGACTTTGTATGATAGATAATATCTATTGACCTCATAGGCCGCGCGGCGGCCGATCCTGACGAAATCCGATCCCCGCTTTACCGGCGCCCTGCGCCGCTCCAAGGTCGGCGAACAACCGAGGGATCCATCATGCGCCGTCTGACCGCCGCCCTGCTGATCGCCGCCGCGACGCTGCCCGCCGCCGCCCTGCCCGCCGCCGTCGCGGCCCAGACTCCGCCCGCGACCGTGGGCGACCGTTATGTGCCTGCGCCGTGGTGGATGCGGGATCCGGTCATCGCCTCGGTCGGCTATGTCCGCGCCGAGGTTCCGGCCAATCGCGCCGCCTTCGGGGCCGCCTTCCAGTCGATCGACCGCAGCGCCGCCGACGCCTCGCGCAAGGCCGCCGACCAGATCCGCGCCCTCAGCCAGGCCCTGGCGGCCTACGGCGTGGATGTGGTGCGGGTCGAGACGGCGATCACCACCCGGCCCATCTACGACCAGTATCGCGACGAGAACGGCGTCCTTCGCGACAATGTCCGCGCCGACCGCATCGCCCGCTACCAGGCCGACGCAACCGTCAGCGTCACCGTCCGCGACGTCGCCGTGCTGGAGCGGGTCTACGCCACCGTCCTGGCCTCCGAGCCGACCTCGACCAGCCGGGTCAGTTTCAATCTCGAACCGGACAACGCCACCAAGACCTGGCTGCAGGCCGAGGCGGTCAAGGATGCGGCGCGGCGGGCGCGCGAGGCGGCGTCGAACGCCGGCGCGGGCCTCGGCGCCGTCCGGGTCATCGATCCGACCGGCCGCGCCTGCGAGACCGACGTCCTGGCGGGCTGGCCGTCCTATGCGTCGGGGGCTGAACAGGCGACGACGGTGGACGATGTGGTGGTCACCGGCTCGCGGATGGCGCGCAGCCCGGCGCCTCCGGCTCCCCCGCCGCCGCCGCCTCCGCCGCCGCCCGGCGCCGCCGCCCCCAGCGAGGCGCAGATCGAGGCCGCCCGGCTGGCGATGCAGCCGCCCCTGCGCGAGCTGACCGACCGGGCCTGCGTGGTCTACGCGCTGAACTGAACCGTCACGCTTGACCCATCGCGGCGGCCGGGCGACCGAAGGTCATGACCGCTCCGTTCAAAGCCGATCCCGCCTTCGAGGCCGGCTCCGTCCTCGTCTGCGACTGGCCCCTGTGCCAGCTGCGGCTGCAGGACGACTCACGTTTTCCATGGCTGATCCTGATCCCGCGCCGCGCCGGCCTGCACGAGATCGAGGACCTGACAGCCGCCGAGCGCGCCGCCCTGATGGACGAGGTCGTCCGGGCAGGCGACATGGTGCGATCGCTGGGGCGGGCGGCGGGGCGGCCGGTGCAGAAGCTCAACGTCGCCGCCCTCGGCAATGTCACCGCCCAGCTGCACGTCCATGTGGTCGGCCGCCGTCATGACGACGGCCTGTGGCCCGATCCGGTCTGGGGTCGCGGCGCGGCCGCGCCCTATGGCGCCAACGGCCTGCAGGCGGCGATGTCGCGCATCCGGCTCAGTCCGGGCGGATAAGGCTCACGGACCGCGCCTCGCCGTCGGCCGTCAACATCCCGCGCCAGCGGCTCCCCGACCGTTCCAGCGTCAGGGCGCCGGCGCCCTCCAGGGTCAAGGTCGTCCCGTCCGAGGTCGCCGCGCCCGCGCCGGACCCGCTGCTCCAGCCGCCCTCGACCGGGCCGACGCCGGGATCGGCCAGCACAAGATCATAGAGCGGGCGACCGGCCGCATCCACGATCCGCCACGCCCCGTCCAGCGGGCCGGCGGCCTGGTCGGCCCGGATCTCGGCCGAGGCCACGCCCTGCTCATAGGCCGCCTCCACGTCGCTCGGCGTATATTCATAGGATCGCACATAGGCCTCGACCGTGACGGGGGCCTCCAGCGGGCGGCGGTACAGGTCGGCGTCGGCGTCGCCCTGGGCCCGCTCGCGGCCGAAGCCCGGTCCCGGCTCGAACGGCCGCACCGTCGGCGCCTGGTAGGCGGCCTGGGTGGAGGGATGCGGCGCGGCCTGCTGCAGCAACAGGCCAGCGAAGGCGAGGACGAGAAACTCCGGCATGGCGCCAGACTGCCGCGAATGGCCGCGAATGACAAAGCCGCTGCACCCGGTCCGCGAATTCGTGATCGCTGACGCCGCACCTGCTCACGTTTCGTTGACCCCCGCCGCCCCGCTGACTAAACCCGGTCCACTGATTTCGAGCGGCTGAATTCGCTCAGGTTTCTGAGAACCATTCGCAATATGTCGACCTCTCCCCTGCCGGGCGACGCCTCCAACGACCCGTCTGACGACCAGACCGGCCGCTTCGTGGTCCAGCCCAACGGCCGCGTCCGCCCCTTGTCGCCGCATCTTCAGATCTGGCGCTGGCACGTCACCATGTTCGCCTCGATCCTCAACCGCATGACCGGCGGCGCCCTGTCGGTCGGGGCGGTGTTGGTCTTCCTCTGGCTCCTGGCCCTGGCCTTCGGACCGGAGGCCTATGCGACCTTCACCGGCTGGATGGGTTCGCCCCTGGGTCTGCTGGTCTGGTTCGGCCTCACCCTCGCCCTGTGCCTGCATCTGGCCGGCGGCGTCCGCCACCTGATCTGGGATGCGGCCGTCGGCCTGTCGCCGAAAACCGCCGACGCCCTGTCCTGGGCCTCGATGATCGGCGGCCTCGTCGTCGCCGTGGCCTTCTGGGCCGTCCTGTTCTCCTCGGGGAGGGTCGTGCTGTGAGCCGCGAAACCAAGGCTTTCGTGAAGGGCGTCAAGGTCTCCGACCGCCACGGCGCCGGGGAATGGTCCGCCGAACGGATGTCGTCCCTGATCCTCGTCCCCCTGACCCTCTGGGGTCTGTGGAGCGGCTTCACCCTCTCCGGCGCCGGCTATGACGCCGCCCTCGACTGGTTCCGGTCGCCCGTCAATGCGGTGCTTCTGGCGCTGACCCTGCTGGTCAGCGTCTGGCACATGCAGATGGGGCTCAAGGTCATCGTCGACGACTACATCCACAAGCCCGGCTCGCGCGGCGCCCTGCTGGGCCTGATCGGCCTGCTCTGCATCCTGATCGCGGCGGCGGGCGTATTCTTCATCGTACGGCTGGCCCTGGGCTCTGCGCCCCTGCCTGCCGGCTTCGGGATCTGACGGCTGATGGCTGCTTATGAATTCGTCGATCACGCCTATGACGTCGTCGTCGTCGGCGCGGGCGGCTCGGGCCTTCGCGCCGCCCTCGGCGCCGCCCAGCAGGGGCTGAAGGTCGCCTGCGTCACCAAGGTCTTCCCGACCCGCTCCCACACGGTCGCGGCCCAGGGCGGCATCTCCGCCAGCCTCGGCAACATGGGCGAGGACAGCTGGCAGTGGCACATGTACGACACCGTCAAGGGGTCGGACTGGCTGGGCGACCAGGACGCTATCGAATACCTCGTCCGCAACGCGCCCAAGGCCGTCTATGAGCTCGAGCACTGGGGCGTGCCCTTCTCGCGCACCGAGGAAGGCAAGATTTACCAGCGCGCCTTCGGCGGCATGACCCGCAATTTCGGCGAGGGCCCGGTGCAGCGCACCTGCGCCGCCGCCGACCGCACCGGCCACGCCATCCTGCACACCCTGTACGGCCAGTCGGTCCGCCGCGAGGTCGAGTTCTTCGTCGAATA
>SCVB01000029.1 GCA_004296955.1 Brevundimonas sp. | reverse complement strand
CCGCCTCCAGGCCGACAGCTCCCGGTCAGACATTCCGTGCGGAGCGACGTCGCGAAGCCGAAACACATCTCCCAACGGTCTCCGGGCTTCGCGCCCGGCGCTCCGCCCGCCCTTCCCGCAGCAACCGCTTCGCCCGAAGCGGCGGAGACTCATGCTCGCGTCACTTTCAGCCCCTGAACCCGTCCTGATCCAGAAACGCCTGCTCCTCCGCCGTCGTCTCGCGCCCCAGCGCGCGGTTGCGATGCGGAAACCGGCCGAAGCGGGCGATGACGTCGTGATGATGCTCGGCCCAGCGGTCGTCCGGTGCGCGGTCCATCCGGGTCCGGAACAGTTCGACCTGGCGCGCCTGGTCGGCGGCGTCTTCCGAATGCTGCAGCGGCAGATAGAAGAAGCGGCGGATGTCGCCCTCGATCTCCAGGTCGTGCCCGGCGTCCAGCGCCCGCTTCGCGAACATCCGCGCCAGCGGGTCGGTGGCGAAGGCGTGGCCCGTGCCGCGGAAGCTGTTGCGCGGGAACTGGTCCAGCAGGATCAGCAGGGCCAGCGACCCCTCGGCCGTCTCCGCCCAGTCGTCCAGCTCGCGGCGGGCGGCGGCGACATGGGCGTCATGGAAGCGACCGCGGAATTCGGCGTCGAAGGCGTCGTCCTTGGCGAACCACATTTTCGGTCCGGCCTCTTTCCAGAAGGCGACGACGGCGGAAGGCGTTATGTCTGTGCTCATGACCGATAACCTAGGCGCCCCGCTCCCCGTCTTCCATGACCGCGACTGCGATCTCTCCATCATCCGCGGCAAGCGCGTGGCCGTCATCGGCTACGGCAGCCAGGGCCGGACCCACGCCCTGAACCTGCGCGACTCCGGCGTCATGGACATCGTCGTCGGCCTGAAAGCCGGCTCCGCCACCCGCGCAAAGGCCGAGGCCGACGGCTTTCCCGTCCTGACCGCGGGCGAGGCCGCCGCCTCGGCCGAGGTCGTCGCCGTCATGGTCTCGGACGAGGCCCATCGCGACCTGTGGCGCGACGAACTGGCCCCGGCGATGAAGCCCGGCGCGGCCCTGGTCTTCGCTCACGGCCTGTCGGTCCGCTTCGGCCTCGTCGAGCCGCGCCCCGACCTCGACGTCATCCTCGCCTCGCCCAAGGGCATCGGCCCCCGCATCCGCGACCTCTATGTGGAAGGGCAGGGGGTGTTCGCCCTGTTCGGCGTGCACCAGGACGCCACCGGCGGCGCCCACGCGCTCGGCCTGTCCTACGCCGCCGCCCTGGGCTGCGGCCGCAAGGGCATCCTCGAGACCACCTTCGCCGCCGAATGCGAGAGCGACCTGTTCGGCGAACAGGTGGTCCTGTGCGGCGGGGTGGCCGAACTGGTCGACGCCGCCTTCATGAAGCTGGTCAGGGCCGGCTATCCGCCCGAGGTGGCCTGGTTCGAATGCTTCTATGAGGTGAAACTGGTCACCGACCTGATGTTCGAGCGCGGCGTCGCCGGCGCCTTCACCCGCATCTCCAACACGGCGGAGTACGGCGCCTATCTGACCGGCCCGCGGATCATCGGCGAACCGTCGCGGGCGGCCATGGACACAGTGCTGGAGGAGGTGCGGTCCGGCGACTTCGTGCGCCGCCTGATGGCCGACTATGACGCCGGCTCGCCCGACCTGCTGGCCCGCCGCAAGGCCCTGGCCGGCCGCACGATCGAGGCCGTGGGCGCGCATCTGAATACGGTGGCGGCGAAGGCCGGGGATTGAGGCCGGGGAAGCCTCGGGGCCCCGAAGGGCCGTCTCTTTCTTTCCGGGGAAAGATGGTCGGAGTGAGAGGATTCGAACCTCCGACCCCTGCGTCCCGAACGCAGTGCTCTACCAGGCTGAGCCACACTCCGACTTGAGGAGGGGGCTTATAGCCACGGGCTTTGACGCCCGCAAGCGCCGTTTTGCCGCCGGTGAAAATAGTCTCGAAACCGGTTCTTGCATCGCCCGCGGCCTTGTCGTATCTCGCACGCCTTCCGGCGCTTCGGCCCCGGATGCGCCGGACCTGCTGGGGAATGGTGTAATGGTAACACTCCGGTTTTTGGTACCGTCATTCTAGGTTCGAGTCCTAGTTCCCCAGCCATCCATTAGCAGCTTCAAGCCACGCAACGATCTCGTTGTCCCGCAAGGGAATCGCGTCCACGTTGCTCATAGAAGCTGCTAATAATGTCCTTCATGGAAAACGTCCGCCGTCGCGGTAAATCCGGCGTCCTGTACGTCGTCAACAAGGCGACTGGCGTCTCCACTGCCTCCGTCCAGCGCATCAAACGAGCCATGGCCACGGTTAAGCAGTCCGCTGTGCCCCACCACAAAATCACTGTTTAAGGAGCGACCAACTGGTTGATCCGTGGCAGACCGGGTCCGCAGAGGTTTGGGGATGGGCATGGCTTGGAAGGTAAATCTCGACTGGATGTTTGAGCCGAACGAAAGTGCGGAACGAGAACGGACAAACACCGACATTCTGGTCGATGCCGCAATCAAATCGGTCGGTCAGGTGATCGACTGGTTCTTTGAGTTTCTCAAACGCGTTGCCGTGGTGGGCGTTGTCGGTGCGGTCGCCGGAGCCACCGAAAATCCTTGGGCTGAAACGGCGTACGTGGCTGCGTGGACGGCCTTGGTGGTTTCTGTGGCTCTGCCACCGGTGCGGGCGTTTATTGACATGGACCGGGAGTTCGAAACTTCGAGATGGAAAATTCTCGCGCTAGTGACCACGGGCGCGCTCGCGATCCTTACAGCGTGGTGGCTGTATGGGCTGTTTAACTCGGTTTTGATCGAGCTATTGAAGGCGGGGAGCGGGCACTAGAGATCGCTCTTTAAGCCATGCCCTCGCACGCGCGGCCGAAGGCGTGTCATCCGAACAGCCCATGCCGACGAGCGAAGAACGAACCCATGAACGTTGATAGGTCAGTGTCTTCTCAGTCGGCGTTCGAGGAACTACAGCGACTGGCCAACGCCTACAATTATCCGCCCGCTCGGCTGATTTTCTCGGACTCCGACGACCCAAATCGTCTGCCAGAGTTTGACAAGATTGGTCTTTCGTTCGCGCCGGCCGTGGTCCAGGTCACTTATCCCGAGTTCGAGCGGTCGATCAGTGACGACTTGCGGTCGGATGATGATGGTCGGGTTCGTCTCGGTTTGGCCAGCGTTGTCTATTGGGGGCACTTTGGCGACGGGGACCGCGCAAATTTCGCTGCGACGCGCGCGGGCAGGACGGCCAACTGCGAGGCTGCATTTCTAAAGAACGAGATGAACGAGATCATCCGACTGGTCGATGATCGACGCTACGGCACCAGCCTGATTAGGGCGTTCGCGTTGCCAGAGATCGGCTCGACTTCCTTCGCCTCTAAACTCATCACATTCCTGGCTCCGGCGGGAGCCGGAGTTCTGGATCAGCAAATCTATGAGGGACTTGGACGGACGCTGCTGAAAGAGTCTCGCTCCGCTCTCGAAGAGTGGTTGGCGGTGGAGTTTGCCCCTTGGGCCTGGACTGGCTTCGGGAAGGCGGGGGGATCGAAGCAGAGCCGTGATCGGACCGCTCGTGGTTTCGATGTCTGGTGTGAGAGGCTGATGAAGGCCGCTGATGACCTCAACGCTGCCAGCTTGGTTGGGCCCTGTGGAAGCTGGAGAGCCGCTGATGTCGAGCGGGCGATTTATCGTGCATTGAGGAGCAAGCACCTTGCCAGCAGCCTGACGGCCTAAGCTATGGCTCGACTTTGAGAGGGACAAAAATTGGATTGGGAATTCGCTCCACCGACATGGGAAGCCATGGCGATTCTCCTAACCGGAGCGGGTGCCGTCATTGGTGCGGTTGTTGTCGGCCTCCGACAAGCCAGCATCAGTGAGCGTCAAGCGACTATCAGCGAGAGGCAGGCTGAGATTCAGGAGCATCTCGGAAACATCGAGGCACTGAAGGTTCGCGCTGATCTCTTCGAGCGCAGACAGGTCATCTATCGAGCGACCAATGACTGGCTCTCTTACGCTTACGCCTACGGTCGCGTCGCGCGACCCTACGCATCTGCCGCCGAAATTGAGGTCGAGGAACTGACCGACGAGGAGAAGACAATCGCCAAGGGCTTCCAAATCGCGGTTCACGACTCGCGGTTCCTGTTTCGCCCGGCGGTCCATGATGGCTTGCGTGGCTTGCGTGCGATGGGAACGGCTCTTCGCAGAACCGACCGTTCCATTGCGAGTGAGAAGCGGCGAGCCGAGAGGCGGGGGGATGAACCGAACCTGGAAAAGCTGACTGACCAACAGGATCGTCAAATGGGTGAACTTGAGAAGGCCGCCAATGCGATTGACCAACTCTTCCTTCCTGAACTCAATCTTGGCGATCTCTCCCGCCCTAACGGCCCAAAGTCGGGGGAGACGCTGGGGGCTTAACAAGGGCTAAGAGCAGCCCTTCCTTGCTTCAACGCGCCGTGCGCGTCCGCACCAGAATGGCTTCCTTCCCGTTAATGCCATCTGCTAATGGATGTGCCCAACCGGGGAACGCGGGGCAACAGAAGCGGTTGAAAACGTATGTTTTTTCTGGAGGCGGAACGAGTCCTAGTTCCCCAGCCATCCGTCCGCGCTGAGCGGCTCAGCCCTTCCCACAGATCGACAGGCGGACGGGCGCGCGGCCTCAGTGCGTCAGCGCGGCCTCGAGCGGCAGACGGATGCGGACGCCCACGCCGGCGTCGGGGGCCGTCTCGATGCTCATCGCCCCGCCCAGATGCTCGACCAGGCCCTGAACCAGGGTCAGGCCTTCGGCCGGGACCAGGGTCACGGCGCCGACCCCGGAATCCCGCACCACCAGGCTGACGCCGCCGACGGCGCGCGAGAAGGCCACGGCGATCGAGCCGCGTCGGTCGTCCGGAAAGGCGTGGCGGCAGGCGTTGGCGATCAGTTCATGGGTGATGATGGCCAGCGGCAGCAGGTGGCTGTCGGGCAACAGGGCGGTCTGGCCCCGCACGTCCAGCCGCACCGGCCGGCCCTCGCAGGCCCGGCTCCAGAAGTCGGCGACGTCCTCGAGATAGGCGGCGAAATCCAGCGGCCCCTCGACGGTCATCCGGCGGCCGATCAGTTCGATGGCGGCGGTGACGTCGCTGAGCCAGGTCAGATGCCGCACGCTCTCGGGATCGCTGACCGCGCGCAGGCGGATGCCGACCAGCGTCTGCAGCAGCTGATAGCCGCCCAGCAGTCGCCTTTGAAGCTCGACCTGACGGTCTTCCGCGGTCGCAGCCATTGTTCCCCCAGGCATCGGAAAATGCCCGAAAGAATTACTCCACCCCGAACCGAATTGCCATCAGCGCGTTGTGGTGTCCGCTAGCGGACACAAGTAGTCTTAACGTGCCTGGTTAGCGTCGGGGAAATGTCGTGCCTGAGTCGCCGGACCTTCGGGTCATGATTGTCGAAGACCAGGCGCTCCTCGCCATGGAGCTCGAACTGGTGCTGGCGGAATCGGGCTGCGACGTGGTCGGCTGCGCCATGGACAAGGCCGGGGCCCTGGCCATCGCCGAGCGCGAACGGCCCGACCTGGCCCTGATCGACATCAACCTTCTGGATGGCCTGACCGGCCCGCAGATCGCCCAGTACGTGGTGAGCGAGACCGGCTGCGCCGTGGTCTTCCTCACCGCCAATCCCGAACAGATTCCCGAAGGGTTCGCCGGGGCTCTCGGGGCGGTGTCCAAACCCTTCGACGAGTCCACCATCCGGGCCGTCGTGGCCTTCGCGCGCCAATTCATCCAGCACCGCACCCTGGGCGAGCCGCCCCGGCGCTTCCGCCTCGCGCCCTGGCTGACCACGCCGCCCCCGGACATCGCCCCGCACTGACGCCTGTCAGGCGCGGCCGCCCTCCAGATCCAGACCGGGCGAGGCCGGCGGCGCGCCGGCCGGATCGAGGTCGAGTTGCAGCAGGGCGACGTCCAGCCAGCGTCCGAATTTCCAGCCCACCTGCCGATAGACGCCCGCGTCCCGAAACCCCAGGGACCGGTGCAGGGCGATCGAGGCGGCGCTCGTGTCGCTGTCGCTGACGGCGGCGATCAGGTGGCGCAGCCCCATGGCGCGTATCCGCTCGACCAGGGCGAGCAGCAATGTCCGGCCGACACCCTGTCCGCGCGCCGCCGCCTCGACATAGACCGACACCTCCACCCCGTAGCGATAGGCCGGCCGCGGCCGGAACAGCGAGGCGTAGGCGTAGCCGGCGAAGCGACCGTCGACCTCCGCGACCAGCCAGGGCAGGCCGTGGTTTCGCACCGTCGTCAGCCGCCCCGTCATCTCGTCGAGGGTCGGCGCCGTCATCTCGAAGGTGGCGGTGCCGCCCACGACCTCGCCGGCATAGAGGGCGGTGATCGCGGGCAGGTCCGGCCCTTCGGCGTCGCGAACGGTCAGGGTCACCAGGTCAGCCCGGCGCTGGAGAGGCCGTCAGCAACTGTCAGTAGCGCCATGGGAGAACCCTGATATCCTGCGCCCGAAATCGGGGGAGAGGGGATCATGAAAACACGTCTTTTCGTCGCGGCGATAGCCGTCTCGCTGGCCGTCAGCGCCCTCCCGGGCGCAGCCGCCGCCCAGTCCAAGCCGGGCATGGCCCCGCCCGCTGCGGCGGCGCCCGCCACCGTCGACATCCGCGTCTGCAACCGCAGCGGCCGCAACGGCACGGTGGCCATCTCCTATGTCGAGGTCGGCACGGGCCGGTTCATCAACCGCGGCTGGTACGAGGTCGCCAACGGCGACTGCACCGCCCTGGTCTCGACCGACAACGCCAATTTCTACCTGTACGGCGACACCCTCGACGGCTCGGGCCGCACTTGGTCCGGCAACCACGCGCTGTGCGTCCAGTATCCGGGGCCGTACACCTTCTGGTCCGACGGCAGCGACACCTGTCCCTCAGGCTACGAGACCCGGAATTTCGTCGTCATGCACGCCGAGGAGACCGGGACCTACACCTGGAACCTCGACCCCTAGGCGGGGCAGGGGAGCGGCTCAGACCCGCTCCCAGCCCTTTTCGATGGCCCAGACCGCGAAGGCGTAGTCGTGGGCGACCTCCTTCAGATAGTCGAACCGGCCCGATGATCCGGCGTGGCCGGCCTCCATATTGATCTTCAGCAGGATCGGCTTGCCCGAGGTCGTCGCCGGCCGCAGCCTGGCCACCCACTTCTCCGGCTCCCAGTAGGTGACGCGTGGGTCCGACAGCCCCCCGGTGGCCAGCACCGCGGGATAGGCCTTGGGCCCGACCTGGTCGTAGGGGCTGTAGCTCATCATGTAATCGTAGGCTTCGGGGTCCTCGAGGGGGTTGCCCCATTCGGGCCATTCCGGCGGCGTCAGCGGCAGGCTGGTGTCGCTCATCGTGTTGATCACATCGACGAAGGGCACCCCGCCGATCACCCCGGCCCAGAGGTCGGGCCGCATGTTGTTGATCGCTCCCATCAGCAGGCCGCCCGCCGACCGGCCCTCGGCGACGATATGCCCGCTGCTGGCGTAGCCGCGCGCGATCAGATGCTCGGCCGAGGCGATGAAGTCGGTGAAGGTGTTCTTCTTGGTCATGCGCCGCGCGGTCAGGAACCAGTTCCAACCCTTGTCCGAGCCGCCCCGGACGTGCGCGATGGCGTAGATCCAGCCCCGGTCCACCAGCGACAGCCGGTTGGTCGAGAAGCCGGCCGGGATCGGGCTGCCATAGGAGCCGTAGCCGTACAGCAACACCGGCGCGGAGCCGTCGACGGGCGTGTCCTTGCGACGCAGCACTGTCACCGGCACCAGTTCGCCGTCCGGGGCAGGGGCGTTCAGCCGCTCGACCACATAGTCGGCCGGGTCATGGCCCGAGGGCACCTCCTGCACCTTGCGCAGGGTCCGCTCGCGCGTGGCCAGGTCGTAATCATAGGTCGAGGTCGGGGTGGACGGCGAGTTGTAGCCGTAGCGCATGATGGTGGTGTCGAACTCCGACGCCCCGGCCAGCGACAGGGAGTAGGCGGGCTCGTCCACCGCGATCTCATGCTCGGCGCCCGAGCGGTCGCGGATGACGATCTTCGTATTGGCGTCGGCCCGCTCCTGACGGCCGATATAGTCCTTCACCAGGGCCATGCCCTCGATGTAGCGGCCGGGCGTGTGCGGGATCAGGTCGGTCCAGTGGGCCTTGCCCGGGGAGGCTGTCGGGGCCTCGACGACCTTGAAGTCGATGGACTCGTCCGCATTCGTGCGGATCACCCAGCGGTCGCCCCAGTGGTCGGCCTCGTACAGCCTTCCGACATGGCGCGGCTCCAGCGCCACGGGGGTCGCGGTCGGCGTTGCGGCCGGAATGACCCGGACCTCCGAGGTCTCCTGGTTGCCGATCGTGATCAGGATGAAGGCGTCGTCGGCGGTGCGGCCGACGCTGATGAACATGCCGTCGTCGTCCTCCTGGTAGACCAGGGTCGTCTCGCCGCCGCGGGCCGGGCGGCGGAAGATCCTGTCGGGCCGGCCGTTGTCGTCGCGGTTGGTCCAGAAGATCCACTGGCTGTCGGGCGAGAAGGCGAAGTCGCCGATGGCCGAGCCGATCGGATCAGGCAGGACCTCGCCGGTCGCCAGGTCCTTGACGAAGATCTGGTGCACCTCGGACCCCTGGGCGTCCTCGGAAAAGGCGAACAGGGCATGGTCCGGACTGTGGTCGGCGGCCGAAACCTCCGAATAGGCCTTGCCCTCTGCCAAGGCGTTGGCGTCGAGCAGCAGCTGCGGCTCTCCGCCGCCGCGCGGCTGCCGCATGTAGCGGGGGTGCTGCTCGCCGGTCCGGTATTCGACGAAATACGCCCAGGCGCCGTCGGGCGAGGGGACCGAGCTGTCCGCCTCCTTGATCCGCCCCTTCATCTCCTCGAACATCGCCGCCTGCAGCGGCAGGGTCGAGGCCATCATCGCCTCGCGATAGGCGTTCTCGGCGAGCAGATGCTCCTTCACATCGGCCTTGATCACCGTCGGGTCGCGCAGGACGGTCTGCCAGTTGTCGTCCTTCATCCACTGATAGTCGTCGGTGCGGACGCGGCCCAGCTGTTCGATGCGGACCGGAATCTTCTTGGCGACGGGCGGGACGGGCGTTCCCTGGGACATGGAGACTCCGGATGGGCGGGCCTGGACGGGAAGGGCGGTCGCCGCGAGGGCGGCGGCGGTTGTGGCGATAAGGTCGCGGCGATTCATAGCTTGCCCCCGGAAATGACGCCGGACCTTGTGCGTGCGGGCCGCCCGCCGTCAAATGAAGAAACGCCAATCGCCGGACAGGGGCCGATGTTCGATCTGCAGACGCCGCCCCAGCCCGCCTGGGAGCAGGTTCAGACCCAGGAGCCGCCGATCGCGGAGCTCGCCGCGCCGGCTTGGGACCTGACCCTCGGCCTGATCAGCGCCACGGTGCAGATCGACCAGAACAACGGCGATTCCACCCGCCGCGTCGGCACCGGCTTCCTGATCAACGCGCCGCGCCCGGACGGCTCGCCCCGCACCGTGCTGGTCACCGCCAACCATGTCCTGGAAGGCATGGGCGGACGCGACGCCCGGGTCGGATGGCGCAGCGAGATGCCCGGCGGCGGCTGGCGGTTCGCGCCTGATCCCTTGCGCATCCGCGACAATTTCGGCGCGCCGGTCTGGACCAAACATCCCGAGCGGGACATCGCCGTGATGGAGGTCTCCGCGCCGCCGGCCTTCGCCCGCGCCGCCATCCCGCTGGGCTGGCTGGCCAGCGGCGACGATCTCGACGCCTGGCAGATCGGCCCGGGGGATGAATTGCTGACCCTCGGCTTTCCGCGCGGCTATTCCTCGAACACGGCCGGATTTCCGATCCTCAGAACGGGCAGGATCGCCTCCTGGCCGCTGACCCCGGTCGAGAAGTTTCAGGTGTTCCTGCTTGATTTCCCGGTTTTTCCCGGAAACTCGGGCGGACCCGTCTTCTGGACGCCCGCGGCCCGAAAACTGCCGGGGACGGTGCAGCCGGACCATCCGTTCATCGCCGGCGTGCTGACCTCCGAGGTGCGACCGTCCGACGAACCGCTCGGGATCGGGGTCGTGGCTCACGCCGGCTATGTGAGGGAGGCGATCGCCTTGCTGGACTCCGCGCTGGCCGTGGTCCCGGGTGGGGCGCCGGCGCCGTGAAAGCGGTGCGCCTTGCTGTGTCCGAAATGCGCATAAGAGATATTATGCGAAATCATTTGGCTTGATCCGCCGTCAGCGCGGCTTCGGCGCCCGGTCCTGCAGCCGAGCCGCTAGGCTGGAGGTGTCCCAGCGCGCGCCGCCCATCGCCTGCACCTCGGAATAGAACTGGTCGACCAGCGCCGTCAGCGACAGATGGGCGCCGTTGGCCCGGGCCTCGTCCAGCACCAGGCCGAGATCCTTGCGCATCCAGTCGACGGCGAAGCCGAACTCGAACTTCCCGTCCGCCATCGTCTTCCAGCGATTGTCCATCTGCCACGACTGGGCCGCGCCCTTCGAGATGGCGTCATAGGCGGCATCGGTGTCGAGGCCGGCGACCTCGGCGAAATGCACCGCCTCGGCCAGGCCCTGGACGACGCCGGCGATGGCTATCTGGTTGACCATCTTGGTCAACTGGCCCGATCCTGACGCCCCCATGTGCTTGACCGCCTTCGAATATGCCATCAGCGCCGGCTCGACGCGCGCCAGCGCCGCCGCCTCGCCGCCCGCCATGACGCTGAGCTGGCCGTTCTCGGCCCCGGCCTGACCGCCCGAAACGGGCGCGTCGATGAATTCGCGCCCCTGCCCCGCTGCCAGCGCGGCCATCTCGCGCGCCACGCGCGCCGAGGTCGTGGTGTGATCGACGATGACCGCGCCCCCGGCCAGATGCGGCAGGGCTTCGGTCGTCACCGCGCGCACGTCGTCGTCATTGCCGACGCACAGGATCAGGAGTTCGGCGCCGTCCGCGGCCTCGGCCGCCGAACCGGCGAAGCGGCCGCCGGTCGCCGCGGCCCAGGCCCGGGCCTTGTCCGGCGAGCGGTTGTAGCCCGTGACCTCATGCCCGCCGGCGACCAGATGCCGGGCCATCGGCCCGCCCATGACCCCGAGGCCTGCGAAACCGATCTTCATGCCGTGGGCTCCTCAGCGACGCCGTAGCGTCCGCGGAAATAGGTCAGGCCGGCGCCGGGACGGGTCTCGAAATCCCGCACCTGCCCGACAATGGTCAGATGGTCGCCCATCACGATCCGCTCTGTGGCCCGACAGTCCAGCCGCGTCAGGGCGTTCTTCAGCCGCGGCGGTTCGGCGCTGCTGCTGTCGAACTCGTCCGACGACAGGCGGCAGATGCCCCAGGCGAAGCGGTCCGACATCTCGCGATCCTCGACCGGCAGCATATGGACCGCGAACCGGTCGGCGCCCGCGAAGCCGTCGTGCCGGTCCGAGGCGCGGTTCAGGCACCAGAGCACCAGCGGCGGCTTCAGCGACACCGAGGTGAAGGAGTTGACGGTGATTCCGAACGGGCCGTCCGGCGTGTGCGCGGTCACCACGCAGACGCCCGTGGCGAATCCCCCCAGCGCCCGGCGATAGGCGGCGACGTCGAAGGCGGCGGGATCAGCGGGGTTCACGCCTGACGACTATGCGACCGTCCGCCTCCGGGCAAGCTGCGACATGGGAAACGCGGCCTTAACCTTGATTCCCCCACCCTGCCCCGAGTTCTCCGCCAAAGGTCCGCGTCCCATGTCCCTGAGCGATCGCCCGATCCTCATCAAGAAGGTCAAGAAGGTCATCGGCGGCGGCCATCACGGCGGCGCCTGGAAGGTCGCCTACGCCGACTTCGTCACGGCCATGATGGCCTTCTTCCTGCTGATGTGGCTGATCAACACGACCGATCCGGAGCAGAAGCGCGGCATCGCCGAATATTTCGCCCCGGCCAGCGTGTCCCAGACCACATCGGGATCCGGCGGCATCCTCGGCGGGACGTCGCTCGGCGACGACGGGGCCAAGGGCTCGGGCGCCATGTCGGTGATCAACCAGCTGGCGCCCGAGGCGCCCGCGGACGCCCCGCCCGAGGCCGGCCAGAACCAGAACCTCGCCGCCGCGAGCGAGGAGGCCCTGCGCGAGGAGATCGCCCGCCGCGAGGCCGCCGAATTCGCCTCCGCAGCCGAATCGCTGCGCCAGGCCATGCAGTCGATGCCCGAACTGGCCGAGCTGTCGAAACAGCTGATCATCGACCAGACGCCCGAAGGCCTGCGCATCCAGCTGGTCGACCAGGAAGGCCGCTCGATGTTCGAGCAGAACTCCGCCCGCCCGAATGCGCGCGCCCAGCTGCTGCTGCGCACCATCACGCGGGTCATCAACCAGCTGCCGAACCGCATCTCGATCACCGGCCACACCTCGGCCGCGCCGGGCTCCAGCCGCGCCACGGGGCCCAACGACTGGACCCTGTCCTCGGCCCGCGCCAACGCCTCGCGACTGATCCTCCAGAGCGCCGGCGTCGACCCGGACCGCGTCTACCAGGTCTCGGGCAAGGCCGGTTCGGACCCTCTGTATCCCGACGACCCCACCCTGGCCGGCAACCGCCGGATCGCCATCGTCCTGCTGCGCGAGGCGCCGGTCCTGCCCACGGACACCAGCCTGTGACCGCCGTCCCCGCACGCGCGTGTGGGGTGAACAGGCTTGCCCCGCGGAGCGGCGCGGGCGCAAATCGTCCCATGACCGGACGGCTGCCAAAATGTCGGCGAAATTGGATGCGGACCTGACGCCGTGACCTTTGTTCCCGAGCGCCAGCTCCGCTTCTACATGACCACGGTGGCCCCCTGCCCCTATCTGCCGGGGCAGACCGAGCGGAAGGTGTTCGCCAACCTGCCCTTCAGCGAGGGGGCCCACGTCAATGACGAGCTGACCCAGGCCGGCTTCCGCCGGAGCCAGAACATCGCCTACCGACCGGCCTGCGAATCCTGCGACGCCTGCGTCTCCGTGCGCCTACCGGTTCCGGAATTCGAGTTCTCAAGATCGCAGCGGAAGGTCCTGAAAAGGAACAACGACCTGTCGCGCGACCTGGTCGAGGCCGAGGCTACGACCGAACAGTTCGACCTGCTGCGCCGATACCTGCACGGCCGTCATCCCGGCGGCGGGATGAGCGGCATGGGCTGGCCCGACTATGTCGCCATGGTCGAGGACACGGCGGTCCGCACCCACCTCATCGAATACCGCCTGCCCTCGCCCGACGGCGGCCCCGGCGACCTCGTCGGCGTCTGCCTGACCGACCTGCTCGGGGACGGGCTGTCGATGGTCTACAGCTTCTTCGATCCGGCGCTGGAGGCCCGCAGCCTCGGACGTTTCGCCATCCTCGACCATGTCCGCCAGGCCCGGATCGTCGGCCTGCCCTTCGTCTATCTGGGCTACTGGGTCCGGGGCTCGAAGAAGATGGACTACAAGGCCGAGTTCCGGCCGATGGAACAGCTGACCAAACTGGGCTGGGAGCGGATGGCTCAGCCCGTGACGGGCGTCGAGGTCGAATAGGCTGCAGCCGCCCCATCCGGGCCGGACAACACTCCCGGATCGACGCCGCCGCCAAACCTCATCAGCGCCTCGACCCGCTTCTGGATCGACGGATGGGTGGCGAACAGGCCTTCCAGCCCGACGCCGTCCGGCTGGTTGTCGAGGAACAGCTGCTGCAACTCATCGGGCCCCTTGAGCGACGAACGCCCCTCGACCTTGCGCAGGGCCGAGATCATGGCGTCCGGGTTCTTGGTCAGCTCGACCGCCCCGGCGTCGGCGACATATTCCCGCGTCCGCGACAGCATCATGCGGATGACGATGGCGAGGGCGAAGCCGACGGCGGCGAACGCCAGGCCGATCAGGATCAGCGGCAGGGCGTTCTTGTTGTCCCGCTTGCCGCCGCCGCGCGAATAGATCAGGCCGCGGAAGACCAGTTCGGCGATGACGCTGATGATGCCGGCGAAGACCGAGGCGATCACCATGGTCCGCACGTCCCTGTTGATGACGTGGGTCAGCTCATGGGCCAGCACCGCCTCGAGTTCGTCGCGGGTCAGGGCATTCACCAGGCCGCGGGTGACGGTGATGCTGTACTGACCCTCGTGCAGGCCGGTGGCGAAGGCGTTGAGGCTGTCATTGTCGATCACGCGCAGGGTCGGGGTGCGCAGGCCACGCGAGATGGCGAGGTTTTCCAGCAGGTTGTAGAGGTCCGGCTCAGACTTTCTCTCAACCTTCCGGGCCCCCGTCATCATGTCGATCATGCTCTGGCTGCCGAAATAGGCGATGGCGAACCATATCCCGGCGACGATGAAGGCCAGAGGAATGGTGCCGCCCAGCCAGGAGGCGGCCAGGGCCATGTCGTCGCCGAGGCCGCGGCCCGTCCCCGGCAGGAAGCCGAACCCCATCAGGACCAGCTGCAGCCCGTAGATGATGAAGATCATCAGCACCGGAAAGCCGGCGAGCAGCAGGAGCGAGCGGGTGTTGTTCGCCCAGATGTGGGTCTGGAGCCCGACGGCGCCCATCTGTGCCGTCCCCTACGCCGTGAAGCTGACCTTGGGCGGCGCGGCGGTCATCGTGGCGCGCTCGCCCTCGCCCACATCGAAGAAGGGCTTGTCCGAGCCGAAGCCGACCATGCCGGCGAACACGACGGTCGGGAACTGGCGGCGGACGGCGTTGAACTCGCTGACGGCGTTGTTGAAGAAGCGGCGGGCCGCGGCCAGCTTGTTCTCGATGTCCGACAGTTCGCGCTGCAGTTCCAGATAGTTGGTGTTGGCCTTGAGGTCCGGATAGGCCTCGGCCACGGCGAACAGCCGGCCGAGCGAGGCGGTCAGCATGTTCTCGGCCTGGACCTTGTCGTTGACCGAGGTGGCGCCGGCGGCGGCGGCGCGGGCCTGGGTGACAGCGTCGAGTGTGGCCCGCTCATGCGTGGCGTAGCCCTTCACGGTCTCGACCAGATTGGGGATCAGGTCCTGGCGCTGCTTCAGCTGGACGTCGATGTCGGCGAACGACTGGTCGGCGCGCTGATCGAGGGCGACCAGCTTGTTGTAGGCGCCGACGATGACGAACAGCACCACGGCGACGATGACGGCGATGACGATCAGTGTGGTCAGCATGGCGGTCTCCAACCTCGGCCGACGATCGGCCGTTCAGCGATTATCGGGCGCCGGAGCGACGCTCGATAGTGAAATCGGCGTCACCGGAACTTCCTCAGCCCCCTCGGCCCCTGACGCCCCGCCCCGGCGCGTTTGCCGAGCCAGTCCTTCCAGTCGGGCCAGTTGCGCCGGCGTCCGCCGCCGTCCACCCATTCCGGGCCGTGGGCTCCGTCGAAGACCGCGACATCCGCCAGTCCGCCCTGTTTGTAGGACTGCAGCTTGACGCCCTTGCCGCGGCCCATCTCGGGCAGTTCCGCGAGCGGGAAGATCAGCGCCTTGATGTTGTCGCCGATCGCCGCGACATGGTCGCCGGCGACCCGGTTGGCGGCCAGCATCTCGCCGTTCAGCACCTGTTTGCCGCCTCGCTTCTGGGCCAGCAGCTCATCCTCGGGGGCGATGAAGCCATAGCCGGCCTTTGAGGCGATCAGCAGCTTGCCGCCCGGTTGATGCATCATCAGGTTCACGATCGCGGCCTTCTCGTCCAGGTCGATCATCAACCGCAGCGGCTCGCCATGGCCGCGACCCGAGGCCAGCTTGTCGGCCCCGACGGTGAAGATGCGGCCGTCGGAGGCCGCCACCAGCAGCTTGTCGGTCGTATAGCCGGGGACGAGGAAGGCGAGACTGTCGCCCTCCTTGAACTTCAGCTCAGACGGGTCCTCGACCTTGCCCTTGGCCGCCCGGATCCAGCCGCGTTCGGACAGGATGACGGTGATGGCCTCGCGCGGAATGAAGGCCTCGATCGAGGCGAAGGCGGACGAGTCCACGGCTTCCGCAATGGTGGTCCGCCGCGGCGAGACCAGCGCCTTGCGCACGGCCTCCAGATCCTTGCCGACCTGTTTCCACTGTTTGGCCGGCGACGACGACAGCGACTGCAGCGCCGCAAGTTCGTCAGACAGCACCTTGTATTCATTCTCGATTGTCATTTCCTCGATCCGCGCCAGCTGACGCAGGCGGGTGTCGAGGATGAAGTCGGCCTGGAGCTCCGACAGGCCGAAGCGCGCGATGAGGACCGCCTTGGGCTGCTCCTCCTCGCGCACGATGCGGATCACCTCGTCGAGGTTGAGGAAGACGATCCTCAGGCCTTCCAGCAGATGCAACCGCTTCTCGACCCGATCGATGCGCCACCCGGCGCGGCGCACCAGCACCTCGCGGCGGTGATCGAGGAAGGCCTGCAGACAGGCCTTCAGCCCCATGACGCGCGGCGTGCCGGTCGCGTCGAGCACGTTCATGTTAATCGGGAAACGGACTTCGAGGTCGGAGAGCTTGAACAGGCTCTCCATCAGCACCTCGGGCTCGACGGTGCGGCTCTTGGGTTCGATGACCAGCCGGATGTCCTCGGCCGACTCGTCGCGGACGTCGCCCAGCAGGGGCGCCTTCTTGTGCTCGATCAGGTCAGCGAGGTCGGCGATCAATTTCGACTTCTGCACCTGATAGGGCATCTCGGTGACGATGATACGCCACACGCCGCGGCCGAGATCCTCGGTCTCCCAGCGCGCCCGCAGCCGCACCCCGCCGCGGCCGGTCTCATAGGCGTCGAGGATGGAGGCGTGGCCCTCGACGGCGACGCCGCCGGTGGGGAAGTCCGGGCCAGGCACGATTCCGGCCAGTTCCTGCGTCGTCGCATCCGGGCGTTCCAGCAGCAGGTGGCAGGCGTCGATCAGTTCGCCGACATTGTGCGGCGGGATCGAGGTGGCCATGCCGACGGCGATGCCCGACGAGCCGTTGGCCAGCAGGTTCGGGAAGCCGGCCGGCAGGACGATCGGCTCTTCGTCCTGATCGTCGTAGGTGGCCTTGAAGTCCACCGAGTCCTGGTCGATGCCATCCATCAGCAGGACGGCGGCGGCGGTCAGCTTGCACTCCGTGTAGCGCATGGCCGCGGCGTTATCGCCGTCGATATTGCCGAAATTGCCCTGACCATCGACCAGCGGATACCGCTGGGAAAAGTCCTGGGCCAGGCGCACCAGGGCGTCATAGATGGAGGCGTCGCCGTGCGGGTGATAGCCGCCCATGACCTCGCCGACGACCTTGGCGCATTTGCGCGCCGCCGCCTGCGGGTTCAGCCGCATCTGGTGCATGGCGTACATGATGCGCCGGTGAACCGGCTTGAAGCCGTCGCGCACGTCCGGAAGCGCCCGGTTGGTGATGGTCGACAGCGCATAGGCGAGATAGCGGCGCGACAGCGCCTCGCTCATCGGTTCGTCGACGATGCGGCCGCCTTCCGGCGGCGGAGTGTGAACGGTCATGGGGTCCGAATCGGCGGTCTGGAGCCGGAAGTCTAGCGCGGACCCGCTGGAACGGGGGACGTCTGCGCGTCAGCCTGTGGGCAAGCGTCCTCAGGCGCCGCGCGCGACCAGATCGTCGAGTCGGATCGCCTGTTCCAGCCGGACCGCGCCGGCGACGTCGCGGATTTCGGCCAGGACGGTCGGCCGGGCGGCGTCCCAGCCCACGGTCAGCAGGCCGAAATTCTGGTCCCGATACGCCTCCCCGACCCGCCGCGCATTGGGCGGCAGAACGGGCCAGACCTCGGTGAGGCCCGACGAGGTGATGTCCCACAGCGGATAGGGGGTGTTGACGTCCAGCCGCGAAATCTCGGCGTAGTGGGTGTCGCCCGACAGGCAGATCAGGCGGTCGGCCCCGCGCTCGCGGATGGCGGCGATCAGCCGCTGGTGGTCGTGGGCGAAATTGATCCAGCCTTCCCAGCCGGGAAAATCGGCCACGACCTGCAGGCTGGACCCGAACAGGCGAAGATCCGCCGGGACCGACAGTTGTTCTTCCAGCCAGCGCCACTGGGTCTCGCCCAGTTGGGTGGCCATGGCTTCCGGGTTGCGCGCGTAGGGGCCGGGCGTCGGCTCGCCGGCCTCGGCGCGCTTTTCGATCCAGGCGTCATAGTCCTGGCCGCCCAGTTCCAGCGGGACCAGCGGGGTGCGGTTCCAGCGCAGGTCGGGCAGGATGACCTGCACCCGGCGTCCGGGCGGGCCGAAGACGTGGGCCGTATAGATGCCGTCGCGCGACCGGCGCGGGCTGTCGGCGGGTTCGCCGAAGAAGTCCAGGAACAGGCGGCGGCTCTCTTCCTTCATCGGATAGTCGACGCCGGCGTCATTCTCGCCGTAGTCATGGTCATCCCAGATGGCCAGGATCGGCACGCTGGCCTTCAGCCGCTGGAAGCCCGGCTGGGCGGCCAGTTCGGCGTATTTGCGGCGCATCACCGCCGGGTCTCGGGTGTCCAGATAGACGTTGTCGCCGAGGAAGATGAACAGGTCCGGCCGGGTGGCGAGCACGGCATCCCAGATCGGCTGGGGCTTGTCGCTCTTGGCGCAGGAGCCGAAGGCGATCCGGGTCAGGGTGCGCCCGGCCTGCGGATGCGGATCGGGCGCCGCCCGGGCGGCGCCGGCGATCAGACCCGCGCCGGCTGTTGCAGCCATGAGGCTGCGTCTCGAGAGACCGTTCATCTCGTCATCCCTGGAACTGGAAAAACAGACGGGGCGCACCGTCTCGATGCGCCCCGTCCTTGTACGCGATCAGAAATGACGGCGCAGGGTCACGAACGCCTGACGGGGCGCGCCCGGCAGGAAGGTCTGGCGACCGGCGTCGTTCTGGAAACCGCCCGAACCGACCGTCGAGATATGGTCCTCGTCGAACAGGTTGGTCACGTTGAACTGGACTTCCGTCCCGTCCAGCCAGTCGCCGCGATCCATGAAGCGATAGCCGGCGGTCAGTTCGAACAGGGTGTAGGAACCGACCGATTCATCGTTCTTGTAGGTGGAGAAGCGTTCGCCGGTGAAGGCTCCCGCCAGCGTACCGTAAAGGCTGCCGTCATCATAGGCCAGTTCGACCCGGGCCAGGGTCTCGGGCGTGTTCACCACGGTCTTGCCGGCGGTAGCGGCCACCAGCGCCCCGGCGCCGTCACGGACGTCGTCCTCATAGGTCGAGTCGTTGTAGCTGAACGAACCGAAGGCCGACCAGTCGTCCGTGAACGACCAGACAGCGGCGGCTTCGAAGCCGCGGCTCTTGACCGAACCGACGTTCTGGATGCCGCTGCCGAGGCCCTGGATCGGCAGGCCGAGGGCAACGCCCAGCAGGCGGTTCTCGAACTGGACGTCATAGACGGCGACCGAACCCTGAAGCTGGTCGAAGCGGAAGCGCCAGCCGGCCTCGAGGGTCTTTGAGCTTTCCGGCTCCAGAGTGGCCCGCAGGGCCGCGAAGCCTGTGGCGGTGGCCGAGAACGGGCCGCTCGTGGCCGAGGATTCATAGGCCCGCAGGTTTTCGGCATAGGAGGCGAACAGCTGGTGATCGCCGTCGAGATCCCAGGCGACGCCGACCTGGGGCAGGAAATTGTCTTCCGCCTTGATCGAGCCGGTCTTGTTGGCGCCGGTCACGGTCGTGGCGGAGTTCTCGACCGACAAGGACTTGAAGCCGGCGTTCAGCGTCAGGGCTTCTGTCAGCGACCAGCTGTCCTGAACGTAGAACAGCCGGGTCTCGGTCTCGAAGTCGTATTCCCACTGGGTGAAGAAGGGGTGGGCGAAGAATTCGAGCGAGTCCCGCGTGTTGGCAGTGCGCGAAAGGCCATAGAAACGACGGGCCTGGTTGAAGTCGTTGCTCTCCAGCCAGAGGCCGCCGACGAGCTCATGATCGCCGACCACCAGGGTGGCCGAGCCGATCAGGCCGCTGCGCTCCAGATCGTATTCGGTCGTGCGGACCGAAATCGGGCTGGGGTCGGTGATCGCCGCACCGTTCTCGTCGGGCGCACCGACCGGCGTGGCGAGATAGGGGGTCCACCACAGGCCCTGGCCTTCGTTCTTGTGGCCGTAGCCGGTCAGGGAGAACGACAGCATGTCGTTGACCGGGTAGTTCAGCGTCAGGGCGCCCAGGGTGTCGTCGCGCAGGCCCGCGGCGTTGAAATAGGCGTCATCGACGGTCGCGATCGGCGTCGGATAGACCGTGCCCGCCGCCGCATTGGTCACCGGCGCGCCGGTGTCGCCGCGGTTGTTGGCGATGTCGGCGATCAGCACCGCCAGGGCGTAGTCGCCCGAGATGTTGTCCCAGTCACGGCCGAGGCGCGCGATCTGCGCCAGCGACATGTCCTGGTAGTCGTTTTCCCGGCGCTCGGAGCGGTTGACGAAGCCGGTGATCTCGCCACGGCCGATCGGCTGGACCAGGTTGAAGTTGATCTGCTGCTGGTTCTGCTCGCCGACGCCCTTCCACTTGTCCATCCGGTGATCGACGACGGACAGCGACAGGGCGGTGTCGGCGGGACCGAAGGCGCCCGTATCGACGCGGGCGAAAGCGCGCGTGGTGTCCTCGCTGCCGTAGGTCCCGGCCAGGTCGAGACCGAACACCTCGGCCGGACGACGGCTGATGAACTGGATCGCGCCGCCCAGATTGCTGCTGGAGGCGGTGCCGAGCGCGCCCGAGCCCTGCGCCACGTCCACACGGGCCACGTTCTCGGAGATGATGGCGCGCGAGATGTGCAGGCCGTTGTGGGCGCCGTAGCTCATGTCGCCGAGCGGCAGGCCGTCGAGGGTGAAGCCGAGCTGGTTCTGGTTGAAGCTGCGCAGGGTGATGCGCGCCGACCATTCATAGTTTCCGAAGGCGTCGGCCGACTGGAAGCTGACGCCCGGCAGGCGCTCGATGGCCTTCAGCGGGCTGGTGCCCGGGGCCTCGATGGCGATGGCGGCCTCGGTGATCGACGCCTGCTGGCGGGTCTGACCCCGCCCGAAGACGATGACGTCGTCCAGGCTTTCCGCGGCGTCGGGTTCGGCGACAGCGGCCTGCGCCAGGGCCGTGTCCGGCGCCAGCAGGCCGCAGGCGAGCGTGATGGCGAGCAGCGACGCTCCCGCCAGGATGCGGTGGTTGGTCAAGTTAAGCCCTCATTTGGATTGGCGCGAAAGCGCGGATCGCGAGCTAGGGCCGGCTCGCGAAGGTACGGTAACCGACGTCCCGCGTTTTCGTGACGAGTGGCTTTCGGAGCGTCAAAGACGGTCCGCCGTGGCCTTACGGCTACGCTTGATCCGTCCACGCCTCATTCGCCAGCCGCTCCAGCATCCAGGCGCGCGCCGGTGGAAGCGGACGGTTCTGGGCATGGAAGACGAACTGTTCGAGGAAATGTCCGGTGAGGGCCAGCCCGTCCCTGACGTCCCCCTCGCCCAGCCCCGCCTGGGCGCCGAGCATGAAGGGCGGCAGCCTGAGCAGCTTGTCGGCATAGGGCGCGCCGGCATCGCGGCTGACGGCGCGGCCGGAGCGCGGGCTGACCCAGACCAGGTCGTCCATGGTCCCGGTGACGGCGCAGCGCGACAGATCGAGGCCGAAGCCCAGGTCCTCCAGCAGTCCCGCCTCGAAACGCACGAAGATCGCCGGCCAGACCTGGGGCAGGGCGAAGGCGCTCATCAGCGCTTCGAAGGCCAGGAAGGCGCCGGGATGGGGCTCGCGCTCCGGCAGGCTCCCTTGCACCACGGCCGCGGCGGCGGCGAGGCCGGTCAGGGCCAGGGAATCGTCGAACAGTGCGCTGGGCCCCTCCCCCACCGGCTCCAGTCGGGCCGAGCCGAGATGATCGGAGGTCCGCGCCTTGTAGTCCGCCACGACCCGCGCCCCTGGCTGGAGGAACGGCTTCATCTTGCGGGAGGCTCCGCCGGCGACATAGGCGGCGCGGCGCCCGTGCGTCTCCGTCAGCAGTTCCACGACCACCCCGGTGTCGCCGTGGGCGCGGGCGGACAGGACGAAGGCGTCGTCGGTGAAATCCATCACCTCACCTAGCCCGCATGCCCGGAGTTGGCCATACGTTCCGTTTTTCCGCTACTCCGCCGCCGCCCGGATCCGCGCCGTCATGTCCCGGGCCAGGGCGTTGGGGATGGGGAAGGTCAGGGCGTAGAGGGCGATGCGCCAGCGGCCGTCCTCGCCCCGCACCAGGACGCCCGTCCCCCGGCTGGTGCCGTAGCTGGCGCTGTCGAGGGCCTCGTCGAACCAGACCACGCAGCGGCAGTCCAGCGGGGCCAGGGTCAGCGACCGCGAACGCGGCGTATAGGTCCAGCCCCGGCCGCGGTTGAAATAGGGCTCGGCATAGGATCGGAACTCGGCGATCGACCAGTGCTCGGTCACGTCGGAGCCGATATAGGTTGCATCGGGAGTGAAGAGGTCGAAATAGACCGCGCCATCCGCCTTTGAGGCCGCCTCGTGCAGGGCGTCCAGCACAACGGCTGCGGCGGCTTCCTCCGGCGTGTCGGCGGCCTCGCCGGGCGCGTCGACAATGGGCGTGGCCGCCTCAAAGGCCCTGATCTCGGCGGTCATGCCGTTGGCGAGGTCATTGGGGATCGGATAGCTGAGGGCGTAACGCAGCGCCCGCCAGTCTTCGCCCTCGCGCACCAGCAGCCCCTCGCCCCGGGCGGTGCCATAGGTCTCGCTGTCCAGCACCTCGTCGAACCAGGCGACGCAGGCGCAGGGGTCCGGGGCCAGGGTCACGTGGCGCTGGCGGCCGTCGTCCCGAGCCGCATAGACCCAGCCCTCGCCGCGGGCGAACACCGGGGCGGCGAAACCCACGAAGGCCGCCCGGTCCCAGCGTTCCGAGGTCTCGTTGCCGATCCACACCAGATCAGGCGCCAGCCGGTCAGCCCAGGCCTCGGCGTCGGAGCGCGCCGCCGCGGCGTGCAGTTCGGTCAGGGCGGCGGCGGCCGCCTGTTCCGGCGCGGACTGCAGGGACAGGGCGGCGACGGCGGCGAGCAACAACGACATGGAATCCTCCGGACGGCTGCCCCGGAGGCTAGTCATCCTCGCTGGTTTCGGGAACCGGATAGGTGGAAGGCTTCAAAATCTTCGCCAGCGCGATCAGGTTGCGCGCCGCATTGCGGCCGACCCGGTCGGAGTACACATGCCCCTGATCGGTCTCGACATAGTCGGGACCGGGGCCCGGACCGAGGTGCCAGTAGGTCCAGCTCTGGCCGGGGATGGTGAAGCCCATGTCGATCAGGCCCTGGCAGACGGTGGCGACGATGTTGTGGGCGCCGTCCTCATTGCCGGTGACGACCACGCCGGCGACCTTGCCGAAGGCGATGGGGCGTCCCGCCTCGTCGAACTCCGCGAACAGGGCGTCCATCCGCTCCAGCGCGCGCAGGCAGACGCTGGACATCTGGCCGAGCCAGGTCGGGGTGGCCATCACCAGGATGTCGGCGGCCAGAATCCGGGCGTGGACGGCGGGCCAGTCGTCGCCGGCCCCCTCGTCGGTCTTCACCCCCGGCCTGAGGTTGAGATCGACGAGACGGATGATCTCGACTTCCGCCCCGCCCTTCTCCAGTTCGGCGATGACGACCTTCGCCAGCGCCTCCGTGCTCGAGGTCGCGGGCGAGGGCTTGAGGGTGCAGTTCAGGACGAGGGCTTTCATCGGCGGCTCCGGCGTGAACCGGTCCAACCTGTCGGAGCGCCGGACTGTTCCACCGCCTCAAAGGCTTCGTTTTATTTAACCGGGCGGTTGACAGCAGCGCGCTTCGGGCGCATTTAACCACACAGTTACATACGAAGTCACCGTCATGCAGACCGATCCCCTCTCCGCCAAATTCGCCGCCCTGGCCGACCCGACCCGTCGGGCCATCCTGGCGCGCCTGTGCGAGGGCGAGGCCAGCGTCAACGACCTCGCCGCCCCGTTCGACATGAGCCTGCCGGCTGTGTCGAAACATCTGAAGGTGCTGGAGAAGGCGGGTTTGATCAGCCGGGGCCGCGAGGCCCAGTGGCGCCCCGCCCGGCTCGAACCCATGGGGCTGAAGGGCATCGCCGAATGGCTGGAGCACTACCGTCGCTACTGGGACGCCAGCTTCGACCGCCTCGACGCCTACCTCAAGAAAATCCAGAAAGGAGACCCCAATGGCCCAGGACACTGACGAGAACCCCTGCCACACCGATGGCGCGGCCCACCAGCACGTGCTGACCCTGCGCCGCGTACTGGACGCCACGCCGGAGCAGATCTGGAAGGCCTGGATGACGCCCGAACTGCTGCAGCAGTGGTTCGCGCCCAAGCCCTGGACGATCTCGGACGTGACGGTCGATCCCCGTCCCGGCGGCGTGTTCAACTTCGTCATGCATGGACCGGACGGCGAACGCTTTCCCAACAGCGGCGTCTTCCTTGAAGCCATCCCCAACCGCCGCTGGATCACGACCGACGCCCTGACGCCGGACTGGCAGCCCGCCGGCCAGCCCTTCATGGTCGGCACGGTGGAGCTGACCCCGCGCGAGGACGGCAGGACCGACTACGTCGCCACGGCGCGTCACTGGAACGCCGAGACCATGAAGCAGCACGAGGCCATGGGCTTCCACGAAGGCTGGGGGGCCTGCGCCGACCAGCTGGCCGAACTGCTGAAGACGGACTGACCCTCCCCGGCCGCGACCGGACCCGCCGAGAGCCTGCACGATGACCTTCGTCGAAAGCATCGCCGCCCGCCCCACCCTGCAGATGCAGCGTCAATTCGATGCGCCGCGGCCGCTGGTGTGGCGGGCCTGGACGAACCCTGAAGTCATGGTGCTGTGGCTGGGTCCGGTCGAATGGCCGGCGGTCAGCGCCACCCAGGACCTCAGGGTCGGCGGGGCGTGGCGGGCCTGTCTACGCTCGCCGGACACCGGCCAGGACCTGTGGCAGGGCGGGGTCTATCGCGAGATCGTGCCGAACGAACGCCTGGTCTTCACCTTCAAATGGGACGAGTCCCACGAGGATGGCCCGCCCGTCGACACCCTGGTCACCGTCGTGCTGCGCGACGCGCCGGACGGCGGCACCCTGATGGATTTCACCCACGAGGGGCTGAAGTCCGAACAGAGCCTGACCGGGCACAGGCACGGCTGGACCAGCACCTTCGAGCGGCTGGAGGCCTTCCTTCAAGATCAAGCCAGAGGAGACTGACCATGAAGATCGTGACCAGCCTGAGCTTCCGCGGCGAATGCCGTCAGGCCTTCGAATTCTACGCCCGGGTGCTGGGCGGGGAGATCACCGCCGCCATGCCCTATGGCGACGGCCCGCCGGACATGCCGATCGGCCCCCAGTACCGCGACTGGCTGATGCATTGCTGGCTGCAGGTCGGCGACCAGGCGATCATGGGCGCCGACATGGATGTCGACTGGGCGAAGAACATCGACAAGCCGAAGAACGGCTTCGACGTCACCCTGCATACGGACGACCCGGCCGAGGCGCGGCGCTGGTATGACGCCCTCGTCGAGGGCGGCCAGCCGACCATGCCCTTCGGCGAAACCTTCTGGTCGCCGGGCTATGGCGGCCTGATCGACAAATTCGGCGTGCCGTGGATGGTCAACACCATGCCGTCGGCCGACTGGAAGCCGGCGTCGTGAAGGCCTGGCCGATGGTCTGGACCGGCCGGGTGCTGAGCGGGCTGTTCGTCCTGTTCATGCTCGGCGCCTCGATCGCGCCGAAATTCCTGATGGCAGACATGGTCGCCGAACAGAACATGACGCCGCTCGGCTGGCCGGCGAAATACCTGCTGCTGATCGGGGTGATCGAGCTGGCCTGCGTGATCCTCTACGTCGTTCCGCGCACCAGCCTGCTCGGCGCGATTCTGATGACCGGCCTGCTGGGCGGCGCCATCGCGACCAATCTCCGCGTCGAGAACCCGCTGTTCAGCCACACCTTGTTCGGAATCTACCTGGGCCTGTTCATGTGGGGCGGGCTGTGGCTGAGAGACGCGTCGCTGCGGGCGGTCTTCCCGATCCGGAGGACGCCGGCATGACCATCGACGCCGCCATACCCGAGCGACTGCGAACGGTCAGCATCGTCCGGGAGTTCGACGCCCCGCGCGCGCTCGTCTGGAGGATGTGGACCGACCCGGCCCACGTCGGCGTCTGGTTCGGCCCCGAGCATTTCACCACGCCCGTGGTGCGGATGGACGTGCGGCCGGACGGCGCCATCCACATGGTGATGCGAGGGCCGGACGGCGGCGAACATCCGTTCGACGGCCGCTTTGTGGCGCTCGATGAACCTGAACGGCTGGTGATGCGGACCTGGGTCAGGTGCGCCGACGGCGACGTCTGGTTCGAGGTCGAGCACACCGTCCGGTTCGAGGAGATCGACGGCCGGACCCTGATGCGGTTCGAAGCCGTGGTCGTGGAAGCCCGCGAGGACGCCCTCGGTCCGCTCAGCGGTATGGAAACGGGCTGGAGCCAGAGCCTCGACAAGCTGGCGGCGCACATCCACGCCACGGTCGCCGCCGGTTCCTGAAGAAGGAGAAGACAGGATGATCCGACTGACCCTGAACCGCTTCGCCGTCCTGGCCGGCGCGTCCGTCCTGGCCATGGCGGCGGGAGGCCCCGCGGGGGCCCAGAGCCCCGCTCATCATCCCGCGCACGCGGCCGCCGCGCTGGTCCCGGTCATCGACGCTTCCGCCGCCGTCGAGGGCGGCGAGGTCCGCTACTTCATTCACGGCGACCTGGCCTCGGGCAGGACGCCGGTGCTGGTGCTGCACGGCGCTTTCATGTCATCGGACGCCATGCGGCCGCTTACCGACCTGATCACGGACCGTCCCGTAATCATCGTCGACCAGCGCGGGCATGGCCGGACCGGAGACCTGCCCGGGCCGATCACCTATCAGGCGCTGGCCGACGACGCCGCCGCCGTCCTCGCCGACGCCGGCGTCGCGAGGGCCGATGTGGTCGGCTATTCCATGGGCGCCGGCGCCGCCCTGCAGCTGGCGCTGCGCCATCCGCAGCGGGTCGACCATCTGGTCGTCGCCTCGGTCAGCTTCAACGAGGCGGGAAATCTGCCCGGCTTCAGCCAGATGATGGAGGGAATCACGCCGGAGGTCTTCGCGGGCACGCCGATGGAGGCGGAGTTCAAACGCCTGGCGCCGGACCCCGACGCCTTCCCGTCCGTGGTGAACAAGATCAAGGTCATGGACCAGGGCCAGGACTGGCCGGCAGAGCAGATCCGGGCCCTCGCCTCGCCCACCTTCATCATCGTCGGCGACCACGACATCGTACGCCCCGAACACGCCGTCGAACTGTACCGCCTGCGCGGCGGCGGCGACACGGCGCGCGCGTCCCAGCCCTTCCTGACCGAGGCGCCGCCGGCGCGGCTGGCCATCCTGCCCGCCAGCTCGCACATCGACGTCTTCGGCGACCCGGCCCTGCTGGCGGCGATGATCCTGCCGTTCCTCGACGACGAGACGCGCCCGATGCCCGGCGGCCTCTTCGACGATGTCCCCGGAACCGGGTGAGGAGAGACGTCATGCGCAGGATACGAACCGCCACCTTTGTTTCGCTCGACGGCGTCATGCAGGCGCCCGGCGGACCCGATGAGGATACGACCGGCGGCTTCCGTTTCGGAGGATGGGTCTGGCCGCATTTCGACGAGGCCTCCGGCGGGCTGATGGACGAGGCCATGGGCCGGGACTACGACCTGCTTCTGGGCCGCAGAACCTACGAAATATTCGCCGCCTACTGGCCGCAAATGGACGACGAGATCGGCCGCACCTTCAATGCCATCAACAAATACGTCGCCGCCGGGCCCGAGACGCCCCTGACCTGGGCCCACAGCCACAGGCTGGAAGGCGATCTGCCCGACGCCGTCCGGGCCCTGAAGGCGACCGAGGGGCGGGACCTCCTGATCCAGGGCTCGAGCGAGGTGATCCGGACGCTGCTGGCCCACGATCTGATCGACCAGCTGACCCTGCTGACCTTTCCGATCATCCTTGGGAAGGGCAAGCGGTGGTTCGACCAGGGAGCGCGCCCCCGCGCCTGGACGCTGATCCGGACCCGTGAGACCACGACCGGGGTTGTGGCCAACACCTTCCAGCGCACAGATCAGCCGCCGCCGACTGGATCATTCGGTGAGCAGACCCCCAGCGAGGCCGAACTGGCGCGGCGCGAGCGGTGGGCCCGCGAGGACTGAGTCTCAGCGCGTCATCGCCGTCGGGAACGACCGCCCCAGGGCCTCGGCCATGCCCTGCTGCGACAGCAGGAAGACGGCGTCGCGCGAATGGTAGTTGTTGGACAGGACGATCACCGTGACCTCGGCGTCCGGCTGCCAGGTCACCATGTTGCGGAACCCGGACCAGCTGCCCGTGTGATAGATCTGGCGGTCGAGGAAATCGGGACTGACCCGGCGGCCCAGACTGTTCGAGAACAGGCCGTAGCCCCAGTCCCGGCGGGGGCGTCCACCCTCGGGCGGCGTGTCCTCCGGCGCATGGTCGGCGATCATCATGGCGTAGCTGCGCGGCGTCAGCAGCCGGCCGCCGTGCAGCGCCCGCTCCCAGACAAGCAGGTCGTCCAGGGTCGAATACAGGGCCCCGGCGGCAAAGATGATGCTGACATTCGCATCCGGCTGCTCGGTCGGGCCGCCGGCCAGGTTGGCGTAGCCCATCACGACGTCCGAAGCGCCGTCGTCATAGCCGGTGTCGGCCATGCCCAGGCGGTCGAAGAAGGCGTCCTTCAGCCAGGCGTGCAAGGGCTGGCCGGTGGCCTTTTCGACCACGGCGCCCAGCAGATTATAGCCGGCGTTGTCATAGCGAACCTTCGTGCCGGGCGGGAACTGCAGTCCGTAACGCGCCGATTCAGCGGTCAATTCAGCGACGGTCGCAGGCGTCACCCGACGCACGCCCCAGCCCGGCCGCGCCATCAGGTCCGGCACGCCGGATGTATGGCTCAGCAGGTGATGCAGCCGGATCGGCGCCCAGGCCGCCGGACAGGGCTGGATCCATTTGCACAGCGGGTCCTGGACAGACAGCACGCCCTCGTCCTGCAGTCGCAGGATGGCGGCGGCGGTGAACTGCTTGCTGACCGACGCCAGGCGGAAGCGGGAGTTCAGCGCCAGCGGCCTCATCAGATTGCGGTCGGCATAGCCGTAGACCTGCCGGAACAGCACCTCGTCGCCGCGCGCGACCAGAACGCCGCCGGTGAACTGGCCCGGGCCGCCCCAGCGGTCGAGTTGCGCCGTCAGGCCCGGCAGGGTCTCGACCACCACCAGCGGCGGCCGCGGCGGGGCCGGCTCGGGCTCCGGAGAGGCGGGCTGCGGTCGCACGCTCGCCCAGGCCATCAGCCCTGCGGCGAGGACGAACAGCACGGCGAGCACCGCCATGGCCAGTCGAGGATGTCCGCCGGCGTGTCTGGGAACGTGGAACAACGGCCTAGACGTCGTAGTCCAGCCCGAACTGGGCGTAGAGCGCGCGACTATCCTGCCATTTCGGGTCGACCTTGACCGTGATGAACAGGTGCACGGGACGATCGAGCAGTTCGGTCAGCTCCTCACGCGACTTCTGACCGATCCATTTCAGGGTCTGGCCGCCCTTGCCCAGCACGATGGGCCGCTGGCTCTCGCGCTCGACATAGATGATCTGCTCGATCCGGGCCGAGCCGTCCGCCTTGTCCTCGAACGCCGTGGTCTCCACCGCCGCCGAATAGGGCAGTTCCTCATGGACGCGCAGATAGACCTTCTCGCGCGTGATCTCGGCGGCCAGGACGCGCATCGGCACGTCGGCGGACTGGTCCGCGGGATACAGCCAGTGTCCGGGCGGCATGGCCCGCGCCAGCCGCTGCTTGAGGTCGTCGACGCCGTCGCCGCTCAGCGCCGAGATCATATAGACCTCGGAATAGACCCCGGTCTCGAACAGCCTGTGGGACAGGGCCAGCAGGGTGTCGCGGCGCATGCCGTCGATCTTGTTGAGAGCCAGGATGACCTGGGTTCCCGACGCCTTGAGATTGGCGACAATGGTCTCGGTGTCCTCGGCCGAGCGGCGGTCGGCAGCCTGGCCCTCCTTGCCCTCGGCGGCGATGTGCGAGGCGGCGTCGATCAGGTGCACCACCACGTCGGCGTCCGAGGCCCCGCCCCAGGCCGAGGCGACCATGGCCCGGTCCAGACGACGGCGCGGGGTGAAGATTCCGGGGGTGTCGACCAGCACGATCTGGGCGTCGCCCTCGATGGCGATGCCGCGCACGGGGAAGCGCGTGGTCTGGACCTTCTGTGTGACGATCGAGACCTTGGTTCCCGTCAGACGATTGACCAGCGTGGACTTGCCGGCGTTGGGCGCGCCGATGATGGCGGCGAAGCCGGCCCGCTGGGTTTCTGTATCGGTCAAATCACGCCTTCACGCTGCAGCAGGCCGATCGCGGCCGCCTTCTCCGCGTCCTGACGCGAACGGCCTTGTGCGGTCAAGGGCGGATATCCGGCCACGCTGGCTTCGACGGTGAATGTCGGGGCGTGGTCCGAGCCCTTCCGCTCCACGATCCTGTAGGCCGGCAGGGGCTTTCCGTGGGCCAGGGCCCACTCCTGCAGGGCCGATTTCGGATTGGTCAGGGATTTTTGCGGCGGGGCGGACAATTCGGCCTGCCACGCCCGGTCGAACACCGCCCGCACCGCCTCGAAGCCGCCGTCCAGCCAGATGGCCGCCAGCAGGGCCTCCATCGCATCGCCCAGCACGCCCTCGCGCCGCCGGCCGCCCTGCTTGGTCTCGCCCGGCGACAGCCGCATGGCGTCGCCGACCCCCATGGCCTCGGCCACGCGGGCGCAGGCGGCCTTGTCGACGAGAGCATGCAGTCGCGTGGACATCTCGCCCTCGTCTGCGTCGGGGAAGTCGCGCACCAGCCGGTCGGCGACCAGCAGGCCCAGCACCCGGTCGCCCAGGAACTCCAGCCGCTGGTTGTCGGCGAACAGCCGGCCGCGCGCGTCGCGCTCGGCCCCCTCCCCCACGCTGGCGTGGGTCAGGGCCAGGTCCAGCAGGGCCGGATCCCGGAAGTCGTGGCCGAGGCGGCGCCGCAGCGCCTGAACTGCCTCGGCCCGTTTGTCAGCCATCAGTCGAGGACGGTGAAGAACCGGCTCGGGCGGATCTTCGAGAACCAGCTGACCGGGTTCCACAGCGAGGCGCCGGGCGACCATGAGAACAGGATGATCTCGGCCTTGCCGATCAGGTTCTCGGCCGGGACATAGCCCACGCCGGCGGACCGGTCGTAACGGCTGTCCTGCGAGTTGTCGCGGTTGTCGCCGATCATGAAGTAGTGGCCGGCGGGCACCTCGAACACCGGGGTGTTGTCGGAGATGTTGCCCGGGCCCCAGTCCTGGATGTTGATCTGGCGGCCTTCCGGCAGGGTCTCGCGCAGCTGGATGGTCAGCTGGGTCCCGTACAGGTTCTGCACGTCCTGGCGGCTCATCTCGACGTCACGGACCGCCGTGCCGTTGATGAACAGCACATTGTCGATCATCTGGATGCGGTCCCCGGGCAGGCCGATCAGGCGCTTGATGTAGTCCGTCTCATTGTCGCGCGGCAGTTTGAACACGACGATGTCGCCGCGCCGGGGCTCGTGGCTGACGCCCGGCAGCATGATGCGGCCGTCGAAGACCGGCGGGCTGAACGGGATCGAGTGTTTCGAATAGCCATAGGTCCATTTGGACACGACGATGTAGTCGCCCTCGTAGAGGTTCGGCTCCATCGAGGCCGACGGAATGGTGAAGGGCTGGAACAGCAGCACGCGCAGCACCAGGGCGATCAGCAGGGCGAAGAAGATCGTCTTGAAGATCTCCAGGCCCTCGTTGCCCGAACCCTTGGACTTTCGCTTGCCGCCCTTGCCGCGGGCGTAGACCGGCGTGGCGTCGACGTCCTCGAACGGCGCGTCGCCGGAGTCGCTCCACACGGCCGGCTTCGATGCGGCGGCCACGGCGGCGCCGGCGACAGCGGCGGCGGCGACCGGCGCGGCGTGATCGTCGTGACCGTGGCCGGCCTCGTGGCCGTGATCGTCATGTCCATGCGCGGCGGGCGCGGCATGGTCGTCATGGCCATGGGCGTCGTGAGCGTGGTCGTCATGCCCATGCGCCGCCGCTTCGGCGTGGCCATGGTCGTCGTGGCCGTGCGCGGCAGGCGCAGCATGGCCGTGGTCGTCATGACCGTGGCCGGCGTCATGGGCGTGGTCGTCATGACCATGCGCAGCCGTCTCGGCGTGTCCGTGATCGTCATGGCCGTGTGCGGCGGGCGCGGCGTGGCCGTGGTCGTCGTGACCGTGGCCGGCGTCATGGGCGTGATCGTCGTGACCATGCGCAGCCGCTTCGGCGTGTCCGTGATCGTCATGGCCATGCGCGGCAGGCGCAACGTGGCCGTGGTCGTCATGACCATGGGCGTCGGGCGCAGCATGCCCGTGATCGTCGTGACCGTGACCCCCGCCGTGGCCGTGATCGTCGTGCGGCTTGTGCTCGTCGCTCATTGTGACTCTGTCCCCCAGCCGCTGTCCGCGGTCTTTGCGGCGAAATCGGTATAACGTGATTAAGCCATCGGCAAGGCTTCGATCACCACGAAGGCGAGCGCATAGGGATGCTCGTCACTCAGCGTTAGGTGTATCCGGGCTTCGTGACCGGGCGGTGTCAGTCTCGACAGATGCTCCGCCGCATGCCCCGTCAGGGCCAGGGTCGGCTGGCCGGTTCGTATGTTCACCACCCCCATGTCGCGCCAGTAGACGTCGGTCCGCATGCCGGTGCCCAGGGCCTTGGCGCAGGCCTCCTTGGCCGCGAACCGCTTGGCGTAGCTCCAGGCCGGATCGGGCTTGCGATCCGAGCGGGTCCGCTCGATGTCCGTGAAACAGCGCGTCTTGAACCGCTCTCCGAAGCGATCCAGCGACGCCTGGATGCGCCGGATGTCGCACAGGTCGGCCCCGACGCCGACGATCACGCGGCCGCGTCCATGGCCGCCCGCATCCGGTGGATGGCGCTGGTCAGACCGATAAAGACCGCCTCGCCGATCAGAAAATGACCGATGTTGAGTTCGCGCACCTCGGCGATCGCGAGCATGTCGGCGGCCGTTCCGTAGTCGAGCCCGTGGCCGGCGTGGACCTCCATCCCGAGGTCGAAGGCCCGGGTCGCCGCCGCCTGCAGCCGTTCGAACTCCACGGCCCGGTCGTCGCCGTTCAGGTGGCAGTAGCGGCCGGTATGGAACTCCACCACCTGGGCCCCGACGGCGTGGGCGGCGTCGACCTGCTGCGGCGTCGGCTCGATGAACAGCGAGACCCGGATGCCGGCCTCGGCCAGGGCCCTGGCCACCGGCGCGATCCGCGCCTCATGGCCCGCCACCGCCAGCCCGCCCTCGGTGGTGACCTCCTCGCGCCGTTCCGGCACCAGACAGGCGGCGTGCGGCCGGTGGCGCAGGGCGATGGCCAGCATCTCGTCGGTGACCGCCATCTCCAGGTTCAGCGGCCGGCCCGCCTCGGCGCACAGGTCGCTGAGAGCCGCGATGTCGGCGTCGGTGATATGGCGCCGGTCCTCGCGCAGATGGGCGGTGATGCCGTCGGCGCCCGCGGCCAGCGCCTCGCGGGCGGCCCGCACCGGATCGGGATGCACGCCCCCGCGCGCGTTCCGCACCGTGGCCACATGGTCGATGTTGACGCCAAGGCGGACCGGAGACGCCATCCGTCTAGCCCCGGCTCGCCAACCGGCGGCTGCCGGGGTCCTCGACCGGCAGGGCGGCCAGTTCCGGCGGCAGGGCGTCGGCGGGATATGCAGGAACGTCGAGCGTCGCCAGCGCCACCAGCGGCACGCCGACATCGGCCCGTCCGCCCGACCGGTCGACGATGCAGGCCGCGGCCACGACCTCGCCGCCCGCCGCCTCGATGGCCGCGATGCATTCGCGCGAGCTCAGGCCCGTGGTGACGATGTCCTCGACCATGACCACCTTCTGGCCCGGCTCGACGTGGAAGCCGCGGCGCAGCCTGAATTCGCCGCCCTCGCGCTCGACATACATGGACGGCACGCCCAGCCAGCGGGCGGTCTCATAGCCGGGGATGATGCCGCCGACCGCCGGCGAGATGGCCACATCGACGGTCCCGACCGCCGCCGTGATCTTCTCCGCCAGCGCCTTGCACAGGCGGGCGCAGCGCGCCGCATCCATGAACACCAGGTTCTTCTGCAGGAAGACGGGACTGTGCAGTCCGGAAGACAGCACGAAATGGCCTTCGCGCAGGGCGCCGGCGCCGCGGAATTCGTCGAGAACGTCATCAGAGGTCATGGCGGTTGTCATAGCGGGCGCAACCGTCGCCGCAAGGCCCTAGCCCCGCGCCCTTTCGACCGTGTCGACCGAGGGATTTGTGCGCAGGGCCGCCATGATGGTGGTGGCGTGTTTGGCGTCCTCGACCTCCATGTCGATGTCGACGTCGAAGAAATCCTGCTGCCGGTGGCTCATCACCAGGTTCAGGATATTGCCGCCGGCCTCGCCGATGATCGTCGCCACCTGCCCCAGCACGCCCGGCGCGTTCTTGATCGTGGCGCGGATGCGTGCCGAGGCCACGGCCCCCTGCTCGGCCTGGGGCGTCCATTGCAGGTCCTGCCAGACTGAATCGTCGTCGGCGTAGTCCGCCAGGCGCTGGCAGTCGATGGTGTGCACCGTCAGCCCGGCCTCGGGCTCGAGGATGCCGACGATGCGGTCGCCGGGCACCGGCGAGCAGCAATGACCGAAATGGACGCTGACGCCGGGGGTCAGCCCGCCGCCGCGCACGAACAGCCGCGCCTGTTCGTCGCCGATCCGCTTGCGGTCGGGCCCGGCCTTGAGCCGTCCCTTGAGCGCCGGGAACAGGGTCTCGCCGACCTTGGCCGCCGACACCCGGCCCCGGCCGATGGCCTCATACAGGTCATCCTCCGAGGCGAAGGCGAAGGTCTCCAGCATGGCCTTCAGCGACACCTCGGCCAGGGTCTTGCCGGCCCGCGACAGGGTCTGGTCCAGGGTGGCGCGGCCCAGCTTCTGGAACTCGCCGCGTTCGGAGGTGCGGATATGCCGGCGGATCGCCGACCGGGCCCGGCCGGTGACCGTCAGCGAGCGCCAGTCGACCGGGATCTCGCGCTTGGCGCCGCGCACGATCTCGACCACGTCGCCGTTCTGCAGCTGGGTGCGCATCGGCTTGAGCTCGCCGTTGATCTTGACCCCCACGGCCGTGTCCCCGACCTCGGTGTGGACGGCGTAGGCGAAGTCCAGCGGCATGCCGCCGCGCGGCAGGGTGATCAGCGAGCCCTTGGGCGTGAAGACGAAGACCTGCTCGAGGTACATCTCCAGCTTGGCGTGCTCGACCCAGTCCTCGCCGCCCTCGCCGTGCTCAATCACCTGGACGAGGTGACGCAGGTTCTGCAGCGGATCGCGGCCGCCGTCCTTCTCCATGGCCTCGCGGTCGAAGCCGTAGGACTTGTTCTTGTAGGCCCAGTGCGCCGCCACCCCGTCCTCGGCGACCCGGTCCATCGGCTCGGTGCGGATCTGCATCTCGATGCGCAGGCCCGACGGACCGACCACGGTCGTGTGCAGCGAGCGGTAGTTGTTCGACTTGGGGGTCGAGATGAAGTCCTTGAATCGCTCGGGCACCATCGGCCAGGCGCGGTGGATGACGCCCAGGGCGCGGTAGCAGTCGTCCTCGGCCTCGACGATGACGCGGAAGCCGTAGATGTCGGACAGGGAGGAGAAGCCCACGGACTTGCGCTGCAGCTTGCGCCAGATCGAATAGGGCGTCTTCTGCCGGCCGAAGACCTGGGCGTGGACGCCGGCCTCCTCCAGCACGCGCTCGACCTCACGGGAGACCCCGTCGATGGCGCGGCCATGCTCCAGCTTCAGCGCCTCCAGCCGCCGCTCGATGGCGGTGCGGGCCGTGGGGTTCAGGTGCTCGAAGGCCAGTTCCTCCAGCTCGGAGGCGATCGAATGGATGCCGATCGACCGGCCCAGCGGCGCGTAGACCTCCAGCGTCTCGCGGGAGATGCGTTCGCGCTTCTCCGGCTTGACGTAGCGCAGGGTGCGCATGTTGTGCAGCCGGTCGGCCAGCTTCACCAGCAGGACCCGCACATCCTTGGAGATGGCGAGGATGAATTTGCGCAGGTTCTCGGCCTGGCGCGTGTGCTCGGCCTGCAGCTCCAGCCGCGACAGCTTGGTGACGCCCTCGACGAGGGAGGCGACCTCCTCGCCGAACTTGGCGGCGATGTCGTCGCGCGTGGCCGACGTGTCCTCGACCACATCGTGCAGCAGGGCGGTGACGATGGTGGCTGTGTCCAGCCGGTAGTCGGTCAGGATGCCCGCGACCTGGATCGGATGGGCGAAATAAGGATCGCCCGAGGCCCGCAGCTGCGAGCCGTGCATCTTCATCGCATAGACATAGGCGCGGTTCAGCAGCGCCTCGTCCGCGGTGGGATCATAGGCGCGGACCGCTTCCACCAGTTCGAACTGGCGCAGGACCTTGGAGCGGGGATGGTCGTCCGGGTCCACGTGGGGACGCGGGCCGCCGGGGTCGTTGATATTGGCGGGTTCGGGCGTCGGCGCGGGCTGCCGCGCCGGCAGGATGGTGATACCGTTGGCGGGTTCCGCCGTCAGTAGCGTTCCTCCTGCCCGCCGTCGCGGTCGCTCTGCAGCGCGCGGATCAGCTCGGCCTCGGCCATGTTCATGTGCTGGGGTTCCGCCAGCAGGCCGACGATTTCGGCCTCGTCCTCGGCTTCGGTGCGCTCGTCGACGCGTTGCAGGGCGACGATGACCGTCTCGCGCAGCTCTTCCGGCGCGACGGTGGAGTCGGCCAGTTCGCGCAGGGCGACGACAGGGTTCTTGTCGTTGTCCCGATCGAGGGTCAGGGGCGCGCCGTTGGCGATGGCGCGGGCGCGGTTGCCTGCCAGCAGAACCAGGCCGAACCGGTTCGGCACCTTCTCGATGCAGTCTTCGACAGTGACGCGAGCCATGAATATCCTCGGGCGCGGGGGGAGAACCGCACAAACTATAGGGTCAGGCGTAATTGTGCAACGCCGCATGGGCGGGAATGAGGCGTCAACGCAGCGGCGTTGCGTCAACTCCGACCAGAACCTGTGCGGCGAGCTGTTGCGCCGTCCCGCCCAGCGGGTGCGCCCAGTCCGGCGCGATCTCCGCCAGCGGCCCCATCACGAAGCCCCGCTGCGCCGCCCGCGGATGCGGCAGAATCAGGCCGTCAAGGTCGCCGGCGATCCGGCCATAGGCGATCAGGTCCAGATCCAGGGGCCGCGGCGCATTCGCTGCGGCCCGACGGCGCCCGAAGGCCTCCTCGATCCGCCCCAGCGCCGCCATCAGCTCATGCGGCCCATGCGCCGTGCGCACCATCACCACGCCGTTCAGGAACGGCGGATCGTCCGGGTCGGGCCAGGCCGCCGAACGCCACCACGACGATCGCGCCACCACATCGATCCCCTCGGCCCGGAACCGCGCCAGCGCCGCCTCCAGCGCCTCGCGGCAGTCGCGCCACGCCCCCGGCTCGTTGCAGCCCAGGGCCACGATGACCGCGTCGTCCAGCCCTTCCGCGCCGGTGAACGGGACGGGCCGCGCCGCCGAGTTCTCCGGACCGGGCTTTTCCATGCCCGCATATTACACCAATGAAGGCCGGCGCGCCCGTCCGCCGCCGAAGGATTCGTCCACCTTGCCGATCGTCCCGTCCGAACCGCCCCGCGACTGCCCCCTGTGTCCCCGCCTGGTCGAGTATCGGCGCGAGAACGCCCGCCAGAATCCGGACTGGTTCAACGGTCCGGCCCCCTCCTTCGGCGACCAGGACGCCCGGCTGCTGATCGCCGGCCTCGCTCCCGGCCGAACGGGGGCGAACCGGACCGGCCGCCCCTTCACCGGCGATGGCGCGGGGGTCATCCTCTACGAGACCCTGATCAGGACCGGTTTCGCCACGGGCCGCTACGAGGCCCGGCCCGACGATACGGTCCAGCTCGTCGACTGCATGATCACCAACGCCGTCCGCTGCGCCCCGCCCGGCAACAAGCCGCTGCCGGTCGAGGAGACGACCTGCCGCCCATTCCTGACCGCGCGCCTCGCCGCCCTGCCCCGGCTCAAGGTCATCGTCACCCTCGGCGACGTGTCGCGACGCAATGTGCTGAAGGCCATGGGCCTGTCCGGCTCCGCAGCCCCGCCTGGACACGGCGTCGAGGCGGCGCTCGGGGGCTATGTGATCCTCAACAGCTATCACTGCTCCCGGCTCAACACGAACACCGGCCGCCTGACGCCCGCCATGTTCGAGGCCGTCTTCCAGCGCGCCCGGGAAATCATCGAATCCTGACCGAACGCCGCTCGCCTGAGCGGCGAGTGTGGCTCTCCCGCCACGCGAATCAGTCGGCGCCGGGTGTACCGTCAGCCGCCAGGAACAGTCGTGCGTAGCTTGCGTTGATCGAACAGCTTTGGAGGGCTGTGATGCGTAGGTCGAACGGGGTCTTCTCGCCCCAGGAACGGAAGACGGCGCTGTGGGCGCTGCTGATGGCGGGCCTGATCGCCGTCATGGGCATGGTGGTCCAGCAATGGAGCCGACCTTCGGTGGGCCCCGGCGGCGTCGAAGCCTATATGACGGCCTCGGCGCCCGGCGTCCTGGACGCCCAGCCGATCAGCTGATCTGGACTTGTCGCCGGGCCGGGCGCCGATGAGGCTCGCCGAGACGACGCGTCTGTGATCCACTCGCGTGATGCGTCTGCGCGCCACCGTCCTTGTCGCCACCGCCCTGCTCTACCTGACGGCCGCGGCGCCGCTCCAGATCGGGGAGCCGGAGGTTTCACTGGCGGACGTCATCAGCGACCCGCAGACTTACGATGGTCGTCATTTACGGCTGCACGGATTTCTCATCCTGCGATTTGAAGGCAATGCCCTTTACGTCAGCGAAGCCGATTATCGGGCTGAACGGTTCGACCGTAGCCTCTGGATCGATGTGAGCTCGCGGCGCCCCGATGCGTCGATCCTCAGCGGAAAGCTTGCCTTCGTTTCCGGCGTCATCGACACCGGCAATCTTGGTCACGTGGGCCTGAGA
>SCVB01000007.1 GCA_004296955.1 Brevundimonas sp. | reverse complement strand
ATGGCCGAAATAGAGGCCCGAGACCGAGGCGGGGGGCGTCATGGCGAAGCTTTCGGTCAGGGCCATGCCGGCGTTGGCCTCGGCCTGAAGCAGGCGGAACAGGGTGGCTTTTTCCGTATGGTCGGGCTGAGCCGGGTAGCCGGGGGCGGGACGGATGCCCTGGTACTGTTCGGTGATCAGGTCGTCGATGCTGCTCGTCTCGTCGGCGGCGTAGCCCCAGAGCTGGGTGCGGACTTCCTTGTGCAGCCGCTCGGCGAAGGCCTCGGCCAGGCGGTCCGCCAGGGCGGTGGCGAGGATGGCGGAATAGTCGTCGCCGGCGTCCTTGAAGCGTTTGGCGATCTCAAGTTCGCCATGGCCGGCCGTGACGGCGAAGGCGCCGATATAGTCGTCGCCCTCTTCGGCGATGAAGTCGGACAGGGCCAGGTTCGGCTTGCCGTTCGACTTCTTGATTTGCTGGCGCAGGGTGTGGAACCGGGCGATCTCGGCGTCCCGGCTCTCGTCGGCGAAGACGATGACGTCGTCGCCGTCGGCGCGGGCGGGCCAGAAGCCGACCACGCCCTTGGCCGTGAACCACTTCTCGTCGATGATCCGCTTCAGCATGAGCTTGGCGTCCTCAAACAGGTCGCGCGCGGCCTCGCCGACGATCTCGTCTTCGAGGATCAGCGGATAGCGGCCGATCAGCTCCCAGCTGGCGAAGAAGGGGGTCCAGTCGATGTGGTCGGCGAGGTCCTTCAGGTCCCAGGCGTCGAAGGATTTCACGCCGATGAAGGACGGCTTGCCGGGCAGGGGCTGGGTCGGGTCGATGCGGAAGCGGTTCTCGCGCGCCTGAGCCAGGGTGGCGCGGGCCTTGACCTCCTGGCCGCGGGCGTATTGCTCGCGAATGCGGATATATTCGTCGCGGGTGGCGGCCTCGTTCTTGGCGCGGTCGGTCTTGGACAGCAGGCCCGAGACGACGCTGACGGCGCGCGAAGCATCGACGACATAGGTGGTCGAGCCGCGGCGATAGGCGGGTTCGATCTTGACCGCCGTGTGGGTGCGGCTGGTGGTGGCGCCGCCGATCAGCAGGGGAATGTCGAAGCCGCGCCGCTCCATCTCGGCGCCGACGAAGACCATCTCGTCCAGCGACGGGGTGATCAGGCCGGACAGGCCGATGATGTCCACCTTGTGCTCGACGGCGGCGTCCAGGATGCGGTCGGCCGGGACCATGACGCCCAGGTCGATGACCTCGTAGTTGTTACATTGCAGCACGACGCCGACGATGTTCTTGCCGATGTCGTGGACGTCGCCCTTGACCGTGGCCATCAGGATTCGGCCCGCCTGTTCGCGCGGCTTGCCGGCCTTTTCGGCCTCCATATAGGGTTCCAGCCAGGCCACGGCCTGTTTCATCACCCGGGCCGACTTCACCACCTGCGGCAGGAACATCTTGCCCGAACCGAACAGGTCGCCGACGACATTCATCCCGTCCATCAGCGGACCTTCGATGACGTGCAGCGGACGTTCGACGCCCAAGCGCGCCTCTTCGGTGTCGGCCTCGATGAACTCGGTGATGCCGTTGACCAGGGCGTGTTCGATCCGCTTGCCGACCGGCTGGTCGCGCCATTTCAGATCGACGACGCGGGCCTGGCCCTTTTCGCCCTTGTAGCGGGGGGCCATGTCGACCAGCCGCTCGGTGTTCGAGACATTGGTCCGCTGGGGGCGGTTCAGGATCACGTCCTCGACCGCCTCACGCAGCTCGGCGTCGATGTCGTCATAGACCGGCAGGTCGCCCGCATTGACGATGCCCATGTCCATGCCGGCCGCGATGGCGTGATACAGGAAGACGCTGTGGATCGCGCGGCGCACCGGCTCATTGCCGCGGAAGCTGAACGAGACGTTCGAGACGCCGCCCGAGATGCGGGCGTAGGGCAGGGCAGCCTTGATGACCTTGACCGCCTCGATGAAGTCGACGGCGTAGTTGTCGTGCTCCTCGATCCCCGTCGCCACGGCGAAGATATTGGGGTCGAAGATGATGTCCTCGGGCGGGAAGCCGACCTCGTTGACCAGGATGTTGTAGGCGCGGGTGCAGATCTCGATCTTGCGGGCGGCGGTGTCGGCCTGGCCCACCTCGTCGAAGGCCATGACCACGACGGCGGCGCCGTAACGCAGGCAGGCGACGGCCTGTTCGCGGAACTTGGCCTCGCCTTCCTTCATGGAGATGGAGTTGACGATGGGCTTGCCCTGGACGCACTTCAGGCCCGCCTCGATCACCTCCCATTTGGAGCTGTCGATCATCACCGGCACACGGGCGATGTCGGGCTCGGCCGCGATCAGGTT
>SCVB01000028.1 GCA_004296955.1 Brevundimonas sp. | reverse complement strand
TATCCATCCCCCGGGCTTCATCGCTCGACCACAGCCCGCCGACATCGAGGAACGTGGATCCGACGCCCTCCCCACCGACGGGATGAGCCGGAGTCTAGGACGGCCGCTACCTATGGCGGGATAGGGACGCTGCCTTTTTGGGAAGGCGATAGAAGTCAGAGGGTTGGCGCGGCGGGATATGCTGGCAATCGGCGAATCTTCAGCACTCCCTTTCCCCATTTCGGGGGAAGGTGGCAGGCGGAGCCTGACGGATGGGGGCTGGCCGCGGCGGCCCGTTCCCCAAAGATCGTGGCGCGGACAGCCCCCATCCGACCCGCTCCGCGGCCCTCGCAGGCCGCTCGTATACGAGCGGCCAAGCACCCCCGAAATGGGGGAAGGATCAGGAGGGCGGGATGGGAGACGCGAAGAGGCGGCCGCTCAGGCCGCGTTGGCTGCCTTGTCGGCCGAAGCCTTCAGCTTGTCCTGATGCGCGCGCATGCCGGCGGCGATCAGTTCGGCGGCTTCGCCCGCGTCGCCCCAGCCCTTCACCGTCACCGACTTGTTCTTCTCCAGATCCTTGTAGCGGGTGAAGAAATGCTCGATCTGCTCGACCATGATGGTCGGCAGCTGCCGGTAGCTGGCGATGTCGGTGTAGTAGGGGTTCAGCTTGTCGACCGGCACGGCGAGGATCTTTTCGTCGCCGCCGGCCTCGTCTTCCATCTTCAGCACGCCGATCGGGCGCGAGCGGATGATGCAGCCCGGCACCACCGGGGTCGGGTTCAGCACGATCACATCGCAGGGATCGCCGTCGTCCGACAGGGTGTGCGGGATGAAGCCGTAGTTGCCCGGATAGTACATCGCCGTGTGCAGGAAGCGGTCGACGAACAGGGCGCCGGAGGCCTTGTCCATCTCGTATTTCACCGGCAGGCCGCCCTGCGGGATCTCGATGATGACATTGACGTCCCAGGGCGGGTTCGGGCCGACGGGGATGGCGTCGATATTCATGGCGCGTCCGGTTATGCTGCAGTGCGATACGGAAGTGGCGGGCGTGATAGGCTCGCACGGCGCCCGAAGCAAGGCGGGCGTGGATTTGCACTATCGCTCGCGACACGGTCGCTCGCTGCTTGAGCGCGGGGCCGACCCGCGCGACCATGGGCGACGAAGGAGCCTTTGATGACCCTGTTCGACTGGCTGGCCCTGGCGCTCTTCATCCTGTGCTGGCTTGGCTACGGCCCGCTTCTGGCCCTGCTGGCCCGGCGCAGCGGAACGCTGAACGACGACATGCTGATCATCCGCCGGGTGTGGATGACGGCCATGACCCATCGCGAGATCCGGCTCGTCGACAGCAATCTGATGGGCCACACGATCAATTCCGGCGGCTTTTTCGCCTCGACCAACCTGCTGCTGATTGCGGCCGTGGCCAGCGTCCTGTTCGGGGGCGAACAGGCCCTGCAGGGGTTCGCCTCGGTCGGGGCCGAGGATGTGCCGATGAAGCTGCTGGAGGCCAAGCTGGCCCTGGTGCTGGTCTGTCTGGCGCGCGGGCTGCTGGATTTCATCTGGTCGATCCGCCAGCTGAACTACGCCCTCGCCCTGATCGGCGCGGCGCCCGAGGTGCATACGGAGGCGGATCGCGTGTCGCTGGGCGACGCCGCCGCCAATCTGCTCAATCCCGCCCTGAGCGCCTTCAGCCAGGGCGTGCGAGGCTATTATTTCGCCCTGGCGGCCGCGGCCTGGCTGTTCGGCCCCGGCTGGCTGGCCCTCGGCGTGACGGCCGCCTTCTGCCTGATGCTCTGGCGTCAGGCGGGATCGCCGGCCGCCCGGGCCATCCGCAGCGCCCGCAGGCTGCTGGAACGCCCCCCGGAGCGGTGAAAACGGTTACACGGCGTGAACGCAGTTGCGAGATAGCAGCTTGACGATTTGTGCGCTGCAACCTAGCTTCATTTCCGACGCCTCCGGGCGTCATGCCCTTCTGGGCGTTTCCTCCCTATAGACTTCATGCCGCGCCCTCGGGCGCGGCTTTTTTTATGTCCCGTCCAGCAGGGCGGCGATGACCCGCGCCACGCCCTTTTCGGTGCGCGACCAGCCGGGGCCCGGGACCCGCGCGGCCTCGTCGAAATACAGCGCCCGGTTCAGCTCGATCTGGATGGCCTGATATCCCTCCTCCGGGCGACCCCAGGTCTGGGTCGTCCAGCCGCCGGCGTAGGGCTGGTTGAGCGCCACCCGCCAGCCCAACGCCTCGAACGCCCGCCGCAGCCGCCGCGTCAGCCCGGCCGGACAGGCGGATCCGTGGCGATCGCCCAGCACCACGTCGGGTCCCCGCGCTCCGCCCGCCCCCTGGGTGGCGCGCGCGGGCATGGAGTGCCAGTCCACCAGCACCGCCTCGCCATGGCGCGCGCGGGCTGCCTGCATCTCCGCCGCCAGGGCGGCGTGATAGGGCGTGTGGGCGCCCGCGATCCGATCCCTGGCCTCCGCCAGCGTCAGGCGACGGTCGTAAAGGCGTCGTCCGTCGCCGGTGAGGCGCGGAATGACGCCATAGCCCGCGGCCGTGCGGGCCGAGACCTCGCCCTCTTCCACACCGTCGATCAGCAGGGGGTCCAGATCCCGGGGGTCGCGGTTCAGATCGACCCAGGCCCGGCCCAGCCGCCCGAGCACCACGGTCGCGCCATGGTCGACGCCGGGGGCGATCAGCCGGTCGACGAGGGCGTCCTCGGCGCTGCGCAGGCTGGCTTCGGGCAGGGCGGGATCGGCGCCCATCGCCATCGGATAGACAGAACCCGAATGCGGCGAGGCGAAGACGAACCGGCCGGGCGTCCGCGGACGCAGGACCGCGAAGGCCTCGTCCACGCCGTTCTCACCACCGCCCCCGTCCTGATCCATGCCGCGAGCCATAGCCTGTTTCGCCGGAGCATCCACAGGCGGCCGCCGCGCGAGACCCGTGATTTTCATGGCGGGTTTACCAGTCGCGGCGTAGCGTCCCGGAAAGACGACCGGGGCGGAACACCGAAAATGGCGCGCATTCTACTGGCCGAAGACGATCACTCGCTTCGCGGTTTCCTGACCCGGGCGCTCGAGCGGGCCGGCCATTCGGTGGTCGATTGCGAGAACGGCGACGACGCCATCGACGCCCTCGACCAGGGCCCGTGGGACCTGCTGCTGACCGATATCGTCATGCCCGGCGCCGACGGCATCGAGGTGGCGCGGGTCGCGGCGGCCCGCCAGCCGGGCATCCGCATCATGTTCATCACCGGCTTCGCGGCCGTGGCCCTCTCGGCCGCCCAGGCCAGCCCCCAGGCCAAGGTGCTGGCCAAGCCGGTGCACCTGCGCGACCTCGTCGGCGAGGTCGAAAGAATGGTCGCCGCCTGAGATGTAGGGCGCTAACGCGACGCCCGCGGGGCGTCGCTGCTTGAGCGCGGAGGCGCGCGAAGCGCCAGGCCGCGTCGGGCCGGGAGGTCCCGGAGGGCCGACGACTGCGGCCCGCCAAAATGGCCTTGCAGTCGGCGAGGCCTGCGGGTTATAGACCGCGCCTTCCCGTTCCGGACCCGTCCGGAACCGTTTCGGCGGACGCGTAGCTCAGCGGGAGAGCACTTCGTTGACATCGAAGGGGTCACAGGTTCAATCCCTGTCGCGTCCACCATCTTCCCTCCAGACAATCCGGCAGTCGCCGACGCTCTCTCCGAGGCTGGCGCGGGCAGGCCCGGCGCGGAAACCTTCCGGGGTTTCGGGGATTGCGCCTTCATGACTGTCCATCTCGACACCCTCCTCGAAGGATCGCCGGCCTATGGCGTCGTGGACGCCAGGGACGGGGTCGTGCTGTTCCGTCGTCCCGGACACGAGGCGGCCTTCGACGCCCTTGCCGCCGAGGTGCTGGAGGCCGCCGGAGACGGGTTTGAGGTCATTCCGCTGACCGACGAGACCGAACGCTGCGACCGGCTGTTCGTCGCGCCCCTGGCCCAACGCAGGTCCTTCGACCCCCGCTAGGCTTTTGATGGAATCTCCAGTCCGCGTTGCACCGCCGGACGCGCCAGACCGCGCTCCAGCCATGCCGGAACGAAGGTCAGGCTGTCGAAATCGACCAGATCGCGCGCGCCGTAATAGCCGATCAGATTGCGCACCCAGCCGAGGGTGGCGACGTCGGCGATCGAATAATCGTCCATGATCCAGTCGCGACCTTCCAGCCGGTCCTCAAGCACGCTGAGAAGCCGTTTCGATTCCGCGATATAGCGTTCCAGCGGGCGTTTGTCCTCAAAGGCCCTGCCCGCATATTTGTGGAAGAAGCCGACCTGGCCGAACATCGGGCCGATGGCGGCCATCTGGAACATCACCCACTGCAGGGTCTGGTAGCGCGTCGCCGGATCGGCGGAGAGCAGCTTCCCCGTCTTCTCGGCCAGATAGACCAGGATGGCGCCGGACTCGAACAGGGCCAGCGGCTTTCCGCCGGGACCGTCGGGGTCGAGAATGGCGGGGATCTTGCCGTTCGGATTGAGCGAAAGGAATTCCGGGGTCCAGCTCTGGTTCTCGCCGATATCGACCAGATGCGGCTCGTACGGCAGGCCGATCTCCTCGAGCATGATCGAGACCTTCACGCCATTGGGCGTGTTCAGCGAATAGAGTTGCAGACGGTCGGGATGCTGGGCCGGCCAGCGTTGCGTGATCGGAAAGGCGGACAGGTCGGCCATGCGGGGAGTCTCCGGCTGCGGGCCGTCTGGATGTAGGCGGCTCCGCGCCATCCGCAACCAGCCTGGTGGCGCATCGGTCCGTCCGCTCCATCCTGACTGGACCCCGCGCTTGCGGCCGGGCAATGGAGACGCATGACCTTCCCGACCCCCTCCCCCGCCGACTGGCGCGGCCTGGCCGAAAAGGCGCTCAAGGACCGGCCGCTGGAGAGCCTGGTTCACCTCGACGCCGACGGCCTCGCGGTGCGTCCCCTTTACGCGGCCGCGACCGTGATCGAGCCCCTGTTCGCGCCGCGCCCCTCGGATGCAGAGGGGCGGGCCTGGGACGTGCGCAGCCTCGTCGAGGGCGATGACCCGGGCGCCGTCAACGCCGCCGTCCTGGCGGACCTCGAGGGCGGCGCGGCCTCGGTGCTGCTCAGGGGGGCCGTCCTGGCGGACAGCGAACCGCTGGCCCAGGCGCTGGAGGGCGTGGCCCTGGAGCTGGCGGCGGTCGGGCTCGACGCCGGTCTGGACGGACCCGGGGCGGCCAACGCCCTGGCGGTGGCGGCCAAGGGATCGCCGCGCGCGAAACTGATGTTCCACATGGACCCGCTGTCGGTCTTCGCCGAAACGGGCGCCGCCCCGCGGGCGATCGACGAACATCTGATGCTGGCGGCCAATACGGCGGCGCGCCACGCGGGGGCCTATCCCGAGGCCTCCTTCTTCCTCGCCGGCGGCAGGGTCGTGCATGAGGCCGGCGGTTCGATCGGCCAGGAGCTGGGCTTCGTCGCGGCCAATGCCGCGGCGCTGGTCAGGGCGGCGATGGCCGCGGGGATGACGGCCGAGGCGGCGCTGAAGGGGACGGTGCTCGGCGTCGCGGTCGACCAGGAATATTTCGACAGCCTCGCCAAGGTCCGCGCCCTGCGGCTGATGTGGCGGACGATCGGCAAGGCGTTCGGCGGCGAGACCCCCGCGGTGATCGAGGCGCGGTCGTCGCGGCGGATGCTGTCCGCGCGCGATCCCTGGCCGAACCTGCTGCGGCTGACGGCGGCGGGCTTCGCCGGCGCGGTCGGCGGCGCCGACGCCGTGGTTCTGGACGGGCTGTCTCGGGCCAACGGCCGCTCCGACGCCTTCGCCCGGCGGCAGGCGCGCAACACCCAGGCGGTGCTGATGGAGGAGTCCCATCTGGGCCGGGTGGACGACCCCGCGGCCGGGTCGTGGTTCCTCGACGCCCGCACCCGCGATCTGGCCGAGGCCGGCTGGGCCGAGTTCCAGCGCATTGAGGGCGAGGGCGGGCTCGTCGTCGCCCTGCGCACCGGCGACATTCAGGACCGCGTGGCGGCGGCCCGGGCCGAACGCGAGGCGGCGCTGGCGACCGGGACCTCGCACCTCGTCGGGGTCACCAAATTCGTCGATCCCGATCCCCGCCCTGCGCCGTTCGCGGCCGAAAGCCCGCGCTCGCCGCAAACCGGCGGCGACGCCTGCGCGCCGTTGATCCCGATCCGGTTCGCCGCCCCGTTCGAGACCCAGGCCTGGGAGGCCGCCCGATGAGCGCCCCCGACTTCACCACGGTTTCGCTCGACCTCGGCCCCACGGGCGCCGGTCCGGCCCGCGACGTCTGGAACACGCCCGAGGGCCTGACCGTCCAGACCGCCTACGGCCCCGACGCCGTCGAGGGGCTCGACTTCATCCACGGCCTGCCCGGCATCGCCCCCTATGTGCGCGGCCCCTATCCGACCATGTACGCCGGCAACCCCTGGACCATCCGCCAGTACGCCGGCTTCTCGACCGCCGAGGCCTCGAATGCCTTCTACCGCCGCAACCTGGCCGCCGGTCAGAAGGGGCTGTCGATCGCCTTCGATCTGGCGACGCACCGCGGCTACGATTCGGACCACCCGCGGGTGAAGGGCGACGTCGGCATGGCCGGCGTGGCCATCGATTCCATCTACGACATGCGCACCCTGTTCGACGGCATCCCGCTGGACCAGATGTCGGTGTCCATGACCATGAACGGCGCCGTCCTGCCGATCCTGGCCCTCTATGTCGTGGCGGCCGAGGAGCAGGGCGTGCCGCACGCGGCCCTGACCGGGACCATCCAGAACGACATCCTCAAGGAGTTCATGGTCCGCAACACCTACATCTATCCGCCCGAACCCTCGATGCGGATCGTGTCGGACATCTTCGCCTGGACCGCCGAGCACACGCCGAAATTCAACTCCATCTCGATCAGCGGCTACCACATGCAGGAGGCGGGAGCCTCGGCCGATCTTGAGCTGGCCTACACCCTCGCCGACGGGGTCGAATATCTGAAGGCGGGCGTCGCGGCGGGCATGGACGTCGACCGGTTCGCCCCACGCCTGAGCTTCTTCTGGGCCATCGGCATGAACTATTTCATGGAGGTGGCCAAGCTGCGCGCCGGCCGCCTGCTGTGGGCCGAGGCGGTGTCGAAATTCGGCGCGAAAGATCCCCGCTCCCTGTCCCTGCGCGCCCACTGCCAGACCTCCGGCTGGTCGCTGGCGGCCCAGGACGTGTTCAACAACGTGCCGCGCACCATGGTCGAGGCCATGGCCGCGGCGGGCGGCCAGACCCAGAGCCTGCACACCAATGCGCTGGACGAGGCCCTGGCCCTGCCCACCGACTTCTCGGCCCGGATCGCGCGCAACACCCAGTTGCTGCTGCAGATGGAGACCGGCCTGACCCGCGTCATCGATCCGTGGGGCGGCAGCTATTATGTCGAACGGCTCACGCACGAACTGGCTGAAAAAGCCCGCGTCCTGATGGCCGAGGTCGAGGCGCTCGGCGGCATGGCGAAGGCCATCGAAGCCGGCGTGCCCAAGATGCGCATCGAGGAGGCCTCGGCCCGCACCCAGGCCCGGATCGACACCGGCCAGCAGACCGTCGTCGGCGTGAACCGCTACCTCTCCGACGCTGTCGACGACATCCCGATGCTCAAGGTCGACAACGCCGCCGTCCTCGCCGCCCAGATCGACAAGCTGAAGCGCCTGCGCGCCGAACGGGACGAGGCGAAGACGCAAGCCGCGCTGGACGCCCTGACGGCGGGGGCGAAGGGGAACGCCAACCTGCTGGAGCTGTCGGTGCAGGCGGCCCGCGCTTACGCCACCGTCGGCGAAATCTCGGACGCGCTGGAGGCCGCCTTCGGCCGCCATGTGGCCACGGTGAAGACCGCCCGCGGCGTCTACGCCCGCGAGGCCGGAAACGATCCGAAGATCGCCCGCGCCCGCGACATGGTCGCCGCCTTCGTCGATAACGACGGCGGCCCGCCGCGCATACTGATCGCCAAACTGGGCCAGGACGGCCACGACCGCGGCCAGAAGGTCATCGCCACCGCCTATGGCGATCTGGGTCTTGAGGCTACGGCTGGATCCCTGTTCCAGACGCCGGAGGAAGCCGCCCGCGAGGCCGTCGAGCGCAACGTCCACGCCGTCGGCGCCTCATCCCTGGCGGCCGGCCACCTGACCCTCGTGCCCGAGCTGAAGGCGGCGCTGGAGAAGCTGGGGCGGCCGGACATCATGATCGTGGTCGGCGGGGTGATCCCGCCGTCGGACGTCCAGACCCTGATCGACATGGGCGCGGCCGCCGTCTATCCGCCCGGCTCGGTCATCGCCGACACGGCCATCGACCTGATCGAACGCCTCAACGAACGCCTTGGCTACGCCCAGAAAACCTAGGGACGCAGGCGGTCCGGCAGGGCCGCGACCTCCTCGGCCGTCAGCCGCTTGAGGATGCGGGCGGCGCAGACCGAGTTGTTCTCGTCCTGCAGGGACGGCCCGGCGGTGTGCAGCCCGACCGTCTCGCCGACGCAAAGGCGGCCGCCGCCGCCCGAGGTGCTGGTGACCGTCAGCGAACGCGAGGCGGTCAGACCGCGGCAACCCCCGGTCTGCAGTTGATAGACCTCGCCCCGGCCGGCGCGGAGATAGGCCGTCGTGTCGCGGTCCGAGCGGAAATTGACCACCGTCTGGGGCAGGAAGCACTGGCGGGCGGGAGCGGCCGATGGCGCGGCTTGCGCCCCGGGCGTAACCGGCGCGCAGGCGGCGAGGGCCAGGGCGAGCACGGCGGCGGCGCCGGCGGCGGGCGCGAGTCGGATCATCAGGGGCTCCAGGCGTCAGGGTCGGTGGTCGGCCGGCAGGGCGGCGATCTCCTCGGCGGTCAGCTTGCGGCTGACGCGCACGCGGCAGACGCTGGTCTGGGACGCCGAGCCCGGCACCATGATCCGGGCCCAGTCGTCGGTGCACAGGCGGGTTCCGACCGCTCCGCCATCGGGGATCAGGGCCAGGCGGATGGCGAAATCCATGTCGGGGCAGCCGCCGGCGGCGTCGAGCTCATAGACGTCGTTGCGGCCCACGCCGAGGAAGATCTGGTCGCGCCGACCCTGGGCGAAATTGTCGACCTGACTGATGCTGAAACACTGACGGGCGCGAGCGGGCGCGTTCTCTGCCATGCCGCCGTCCGCCACGGGGGCGCAGCTGGCGAGGGCGGCGAGGACGCCGAGGGCGGCGATGGCGGGCGTGCGCATGGTGGGTCTCCTCGGGGAAGTTGACCCGAGCCTCCTACATGCGGTCAGGTTGCACAAGGTCCTCCGCCAATCGCATTTCGCAACGGCGCGACCCGCGCAGCCAGACCAGCCGGCAGCGGCGACGACGCGCCCGTGGCCAGGGCCGCGACATGCTCGGCCAGCAGGGGGGCCGCGCACAGGCCGCGCGAGCCGAGGCCGCCGAGGATGAACAGGCCGTCGGGGCCGGCCGCCCCGGCCAGCGGCAGCCGGTCCGGCGTCGTGGCGCGCACAGCCGTCCGGGACTGCACCGGTCCGGCTGCGGCGATGCGCGCCGCCAGTTCCGGCAGGCGGGCGGCGACCGTGGCCAGATTGCGGGCGCTGGCCTCGGCGGTCGGCCCGCCGCCCGTCTCGCCCCGGTCATGGGTGGCGCCGAACAGCAGGCCGCTCCCCGTCGGCGTCGCATAGCCGCCCCAGGCGACCGGGCCCGTCGCGACCCCCTCCACCCAGTCGGCCTGGCCCCGCACCGGGGCCAGCGGAAGATCCGGCGCGAGGGCGGCGGCGCCCCAGCCGGCGGCGATGACCACGATGTCGGCCGTGAGGATCACCGCCCCGGACGGGTCCAGCAACCGCCAGCCGTCGTCCGCGCGCGCGATCCCGGCCGCCGTCGCGATCAGCCGGTCGGCGTCGGCCAGCCAGGTCTCGAGCACCGCCGCCGGGCGGATCGCCATGGCCTCGCCCATCCACAGGCCGCCCCCCGTCGCCGGCTCGCCGATCTGGGCCGCGCAGGCGGCTGCGTCGCGCACGGCCATGGCGCCGTCGGGCCAGATCGCCTGGGCCGCGACCTTGGCGAACCGGCCGGCGTCGCGCGGCGTCTGTTCGAGCTGAAGCACCCCCGCCCCGACCACGGCGCCGGGTATCCCGGCATAGAGGGCGGCCGCGCGCGTCAGGGCCTGGGCGTAGAGGGCGGCGATGTCCCCGTCGCCGGCGTCGAGGCGCGGCGTCACCAGCCCGGCGGGAAAGCCGGACCCGCCGGCGCCGGGCCGCTCGGCCTCGACCACGGTCGCGCGCAGGCCCAGGACGGCGAAGGCCCGGGCCAGGGCCGCGCCGGCGATGCCGGCCCCGACCACGGCGACCGTCGGCGTCGGGCGGGGCGCGGACGCCGGGCCCGGCAGGCGGGCCTCAAGCCGTTCGCGCTTGCGGCCATGGCCGGGCCGCTTCTCGACGACGAAGCCGCGCGCCGCCAGACCCCGGCGCACCGCTCCGGCGACGGTGAAGGTCGCGACCCGGGCGTCGGGGGCCGAGCGGGCGGCGATCCCGTCCAGCACGGCGTCGGACCACATGCCCGGATTGGTCGAGGGGGCGAAGCCGTCGAGAAACCAGGCGTCGGCCCGACCGGTCCACTGCGACAGGGCCCAGCCGGCGTCGCCGACCGCCAGGTCCAGGGTGGCGTTGAAGACCGGAAGGTCCAGGCGGTGGAAGCCGGGCGTTGTCGCCGGCCAGGCGTCGAGCAGGGCGCCGGCGGCCTCGGCCAGCTCCGGCCAGGCGGCCAGGGCCCGCGCCGCCTCGTGCCGCGCCAGCGGAAAGGCCTCGACCGAGAAGATTTCCAGCCGCGCCCCGGGCGGCCCCTCACGGCGCCACAGATCCAGCAGGGCGGCGATGTTCAGGCCCGTGCCGAAGCCCAGTTCGCCGACGCAGAACCGCGTCCGTCCAAGCCAGGCCCCGGGCAGGCCGCATCCGGCGAGAAACACGGCGCGGGTTTCGGCTAGGCCATCCTCGCGCGAGAAATAGATGTCGTCGAACCGTCCCGAACGCGGCGAGCCGTCTTCGGTCCAGATCAGCCGGGGCGCGCGGTCTTCAGCCATCCGCCCCGCCTATACAGGTCGCCGGCCGAGACAATGAAATTCCGCGCGGGGCAGGGCCGCCCGCGTTCGAGCGGCCCCTTATGTCCGGCGCGGGCCCTACTGCGGTGCGGGCGGGTCCAGTCGGCGCTGGGTTTCGGTGACGTTGTTGCCGGCCGTGTCGCCCGGCTGGGCCGAGGGCGTCATCGCCCCGTCGGAGACCGCTCCGCCCGTGGCGGGATCCATGGTCTCGCCCGACGCAGGCGCAGCGCTTCCGGCAGCGCCGCCGGTTCCGCCGGTTCCACCGGACCCGCCGCCGGTCGTCGCCGCCGTGTCGGTCGCGGCGCTCGAGGCGTCCATCGCTTCGGTCGAGGCGTCGGTGGCGGCGTCGTCAGTCCGGTTGCAGGCGGAAAGGGCAAGGGCCGCGGCGGCGGCGATCAGAACGGCGGTGCGCATGGTGAAAATCCCTTTGGCTGGTGGCGACGGCGCCCGACGGTCCGGGCGCCGACGGCCAAGCTGTGACCGCAGATGAAATACCGTCGCTCGGCGGATGTTCCTTTTCAGCGCGCAAAGAAGAAGGGGCCGCCCCGAAGGACGACCCCTGTTTCGTCTCATCCCGTCGCCTGAGGCGTCGGACGCCGGCCTAGTGGGCGGCGGCGGCCGGGTCCGGAGCGGCCGAGGCTGCGGCCGGCGCGGGGGCGTCCGCGGCGGCCGGGGCCATTTCGGCGGCGGCGGCGGCGTCGGCTGCGGCCTGGGCGTCGGCGGCGGCCTGGTCGATGGTGGTGGTGGCGGCGGTCGGATCGGCCACGCCGGAGGCCTCGACGGCTTCGGAGGATGCGTCGGGGGCCTTTTCCTCAGCCTTCTGGCAGGCGGTCAGGGCAAGCGCGGCGGAGGCGGCGACGATCAGGGCGGTGATGCGCATCGGATGGCTCCTGGAAGAATCTTCGGACGAGGGTGTCCCGGTCCACTGGATACCGACCCTCGACGAACCCCCGCAAGTTAAATAGCGCCCACCTTCGCCGCCGGCCGGCGCGCAGGACAACGAAAAAGGGCCGCCCCTTCCGGGACGGCCCTTCCTTCATCAGACCCGAAGGCCCGAATGATGTCGCTCGTATTAGTGAGCGGCGGCCGGGGCAGCGGCGTCGGCAGCCGGAGCGGCAGCGGCGTCGGCGGCCGGGGCGGCGGCAGCGGCGTCGGCGGCCGGAGCAGCGGCGTCGGCAGCCGGGGCCATGGCGGCGTCGGCGGCCGGGGCTTCAGCAGCGGCGTCCGTGGCCGGGGCTTCTTCGGCCTTGTCGGCGGCGGGGGTGCAGGCGGCCAGGGCCAGAGCGGCGACCGAAGCGGCGACCAGAGCGGTGATGCGCATAATGTTTATTCCTTCAGAAGGGTCATACGAGGTCATGAACTCCTCGCAGTTCCGGGATAACGGGAACGTGAGCGAAAGCCAAGCCAAATTCTCACGCGTTCGTGAACCATTGTGACGCAGGGGGAAGGAACCGGCGCGCCCGTTAGCAGCTTGCGACCGGCCGGAGCACCGACGGTCTATTGCGGCGGCGGACTGGTCGCCGGAGAGGTCATCGCCGGTTCGGTCGGCAGGGTCGGCGGCGTCTGGCCGGGGGGATAGTCGCCCTCGGGACGCGGCGGCATGGCCGGCTCGACCGGCGCCGGCGTCACCTCGCCCGTCGGCGCGGCGCTCCCGGGCGAAGCCGTAGCGGCTGTGTCCGCGGCGACGTCGGTCGCGGCGTCGGTCTTCGCGGCGTCGCCTCCGCCCGAACAGGCGGCGAGGGCGAGCGAACCGAGAGCGGCGAGGGTGGTGATCCTGACGGTCATGGCGTGATCCTCCGGACGATCGCCACGGACGAATCAGTCGCCGGCGCGATCGATCGACGGCGTAACCGGCGGCGTCCGGAGTCGTTCCCCGGTCCGTGATCCGCGGTGATCAGCCGTGTCGGCTCCGTGAGATCAGGCGTCCGACGGCGCCGCGGAGAGCGATTCTTCCATCTCGAGGAAGGACGGCTGGGCGGCCGACGGAATGTCGCCGCGACCGATCTCGACCGAGATCTGCGCCGCATTGCCATGCAGGTGGGCGACCAGCACCGACTGGATGATCTTGTAGAAGGCCGACTCCTCGTCGACGATGGACTTCAGCCGGGTGGCGATCGGCCCGACCAGGCCGTAGGCCAGGAAGACGCCGAGGAAGGTGCCGACCAGGGCCCCGCCGATCATGCCGCCGAGAATTTCCGGCGGCTCGGTGATCGAGCCCATGGTCTTGATCACGCCCAGCACGGCCGCGACGATGCCCAGCGCCGGCAGGGCGTCGGCCAGGTTGGTCAGGGCGTGGGGCGCCTCCAGCGCCTCGTGGTGGTGCTTCTCCAGCTGCTTTTCCATCGCGTCCTCGATCTGGTGAGGATCCTCGAGGTTCATCGTCATCATCCGCAGGGTGTCGCAGATGAAGTCGGTGGCGAAATGGTCCTTCAGCACCTTGGGGTATTTCTGGAAGATGGTGCTCTCGGCGGGCTTTTCGATGTGGCTTTCGAGGGCGATCACGCCCTTGGACTTCATCGTCTTGGTCAGCTGGAACAGCAGCGACAGCAGGTCCTTGTAGTCCTGCTTCTTCCATTTGGGCCCGCCGAATGCCTTGCCCAGGCCGCCCAGCGTCGCCTTCATCGTGGTGACGCTGTTCGAGATCAGGAAGGCGGCGACGCCGGCGCCGCCGATGGCCATCATCTCGTGGGGCAGGGAGTGAAGGATGACCTCCATCTTGCCGCCCGAGATGATGTAGCTGCCGAACACAAGGCCGAACAGCAGCAAGATGCCGATAATCTGGAACATGGAGGGCGAAACGGTCCTGCGCGCGAGAGAGCCAGACCTTCGCCGTTAATGATTAAGGGGCGGTTGCGAACCGGCGTCTTCTAGAGCCGCGTGGTTCCGTTCAGGATCGCCTCGCGCGCCGCCTCGCTGAACCGGGTGTAGCCGTTCTTGCCGCCCCGGATGTAGAGGGGCCCGTCGATCTTCTCCGGGTCGAAACCGTCGGCGACGAGGTCGGTCTTCTTGTATTTGAAGGTGCCGGTCGTATCGGCGGCCTTGATCAGGCGCACGAAGGCCGGCCGGGCGTAGACGGGCAGTTCCTGGTCGACCCAGTCCGCAAAGGCCTTGGCGGCGAAGCGGCCGTCGATGACCAGGGCGACCATGCCCGCCTTGCCTTCATGGCCCGGCACCGGAACGCCATAGGCGATCACCTCCTGGACGCCCGGCGCGTCGGCCAGCCGCTGCTCGACCTCGGCCGTCGAGACGTTCTCGCCCTTCCACCGATAGGTGTCGCCGATGCGGTCGATGAAATAGACATAGCCTTCGCTGTCCTGGCGCATCAGGTCGCCGGTGCGGAACCAGCGATCGCCGCGCACGAAGACGTCGCGCAGGATCTTCTTCTCCGAGGCGGCCTTGTCGGCATAACCCGAGAAGGCGTGACGGATGTCGTCGCCGATCATGCCCAGGGCCTCGCCGACCTCGCCCGGCTTCGCCAGCTGGCACAGGCCGTCGACCCCGCGAACCGGCTCCTCGGTATCCATGTCGAAGCGGACGAGACGGAAATTGATCTGCTTCTTCAGGAAGCCCGGCACCCGGCCAATGGCGCCCGGCTTGCCGTCGAAATTGAACACCGAGACATTGCCCTCGGTGGAGCCGTAGAATTCGAGGATGTTCGGCACGGCGAACCGCTTCTGGAACTCGGTCCAGACGTCGGGCCGCAGGCCGTTGCCGAAGGCCAGGCGCAGGCTGTGCGCCCGTTCATCGGGGTTTTCCGGGCAGTTGACCAGATAGCGGCACAGCTCGCCGATATAGACGAACAGGGTCGCGCCCGAGGCCTTCACGTCCGGCCAGAAGGTCGTCGCCGAGAACCGCTTGCGCAGCACCAGCCGGCCGCCGTTCAGCAGGGCGGGACCGACCCCGACAAGGCCGCCGGTCGAGTGATAGAGCGGCAGGACGTTGAAGGTGACGTCCTTCTCGGTCGCCCCGGTCGCGCCGGCGAAGGCGCGCATATAGGTCCGCGCCCGCGCATGGGTGATCTTGGCCGCCTTGGGCAGGCCCGTGGTGCCCGAGGTGTAGATGTAAAGCGCCGTGTCGCGGTTGGTCAGGCCGGAGCGGGCCGTCCGGGCCGGGCGCACGGAGGAGCCGCTGCGCACCGGCTTGTCGAGGCCGCGCCGGGCGTCGGCCTCGTCCTCGTCCCTCAGGCCCAGCACCCAGAGCATCAGGTTGCGGCCGGACAGATCCCGGGCGTCCTCGACCCGTTTCCAGCAATCCTCGTCGGTGACGACCTGGGAGGCGTTGGAGATCGACAGGCAGTGGGCCAGGGCGTGGCCGGTCAGATTGGTGTTGATCAGGGCGGTGGCCACGCCGACCTTGGAGAAGCCCAGCCATGCGGCGATGTATTCGGCCCGGTTCAGCATCACCAGGGCGATGGTGTCGCCGCGCTTGAGCCGCCGGCTCTGGGCCCAGTGGCCGAAACGGTTGGCCATGGCGTCAAGCTCGCGATAGGTCACCGAGCGCCGGTCGTCCTGGATGGCGACCCGGTCGCCGAACCGGTCGACCGCCTCTTCCCAGTCGTCGCAGACCAGATCGGCGCTATCCAGCTCGATCGGCTTGATGCGCTTGAGCAGACGGCGCAGCCCCTTGGCGAAACGCATGTTGCGCTTGATGTTCGCCACCAGACCCATCGTCGTCGTCTCTCCGCGGAAGCCGTCCGTCCTGTGGTGATGGACAAGCGACCGGTCGCGGTCAACCGGCGGGGGAATCACAGGGGCGTTTGCGGGGGGATGAACGACGGTTTGCGGCCGGCCGTGGCGCCGATGCGGCGGTGACGTCGGGTGAACCTGCCGAAGTCTGACGACCGCTTGAAGTACGCCCAATGGCAAGGCTTAATCGTCGAACGAGGGTTGACGGCGTGGGGCCGGGCCAATCCCCGGGGGACCACACCGATGAAACACCTTCTGATCGCCGCCTGCGCCCTCGCGCTCGCCGGACCCGTCGCGGCCCAGGACTACAACGCCGAACCCAACTACGGCAGCATCACCCTGGCGCCGGGCTTCCAGCCCGACCCGCACCTCGTCAGCCTGCGCGCGGGCGGCGACATCAGCGCCTCCAACGCCGGCAGCGGCTGCGCCGGCTACATCACCAACGCCCCGGACTTCCGCTTCCAGTGGAACGGCAACGGCTCGCTGAACATCAAGATCTCCGTCCTGTCCAAGGCCGACACCACCCTGGTGGTCAACGGCCCGAACGGCGAATGGTACTGCGACGACGACATGGGCGAGGACAACAATCCGCTCGTGACGCTCGGCTCGGTCTCCGGCCGCTACGAAATCTGGGTCGGCACCTACTCCAGCGGCGACCCCCAGCCCGCCGTCCTGTCGATCTCGGAACTGTCCAACTTCTGAGACCTGCACTTCAGTATTGATTGAGCACCAAATAGTACCGTTGCCGCCCCAATTGCGGCGGTAACGGTACTTCTTCGCGTCCTTACCGAAATCGCGGAACCGTGATCTCACAGAACTGTTCCTTCCCCGAGATTTTGGAGGAACAACCATGACTGTGACCTACCCCGCCGACCATACCAAACCCTACGGCGACCGCCTTGAAGTCCCGAACCTGCAGGCGACGAATCGTGCGGAAAGCATCTCCGACGAGCCCTTCGTCCCCGTCTACGCCCGTCGCGGCAAGGCGCGCGGCGGCCAGGGCAAGATCAAGACCTGGATGATCCTGGCCCCCGTCGCCGTTCTGGTGCTCGGCGGCATCGGCGCCATGCTGGTGATGGGCGGCGGCGAAGAGACCTCCGTACCGCTGGCCGAGCCGGCCGCGACCGCTCCGGTCCTGCCGGCGGTGGCGACAGACACCGCGGCCGCGCCGCTGACGACCGCCGCGACGCCCGAGCCCGCGATCGTGGCCCCGGCGGCCGCCGCGCCGGTCCGTCGTGAGGCGGCCCCGATGCGCCGCGCCGCCCCGACGCCGGCCCCGGCCCGCCGTGAGGCCGTCCGCCCGACCTCGGCCGCCGCGTCCTCGCGAACGGTGACGCCGGCGCCAACCGCCACCGGTCCGCGGGCCTACGCCCCCGCTCAGGCAGCGCCGTCGACCACGACCCTGAACACGGCGCCCACCGCCCGTCCGGCCGCGACGCCGGCGCCGGCCCCGAGTCCGACGGCTCCGCCGCCGGTCATCATCATCGAACCGGCTGGCTGATTTCGGCCAACGCGTCCCTCACGACCCGGCCCCGGCGGATCGCTCCGCCGGGGCCTTCGTTTGTTCGGCCTCACGCCCGGGGCGACACCCGCCAGATGACGTTGCCGACGTCGTCCGCGACCAGCAGGGCGCCCGCGCCGTCGAACTGCACCCCGACCGGCCGGCCCATGGCCTGATCCTCGTCGTTGAGGAAGCCGGTCAGGATGTCCTCGGGCGGTCCCGCCGGAACCCCGCCGGCGAAGGGCACGAAGATCACCCGATAGCCGTTGCGCGGCGTCCGGTTCCACGATCCGTGCTGGCCCACGAAGGCCCCGCCGCGGTAGCGCGCCGGAAAGAGCCCGCCCTCGCCGAAGGTCAGACCCAGCGAGGCGGTGTGGGCGCCGAGCGCATAGTCGGGCTTCAGCGCCCGCGCGACCATGTCCGGATTGCGGGGCTCGACCCGCGCATCGACGATCGGGCCATAGTAGCTCCAGGGCCAGCCGTAGAAGCCCCCGGGGGTGACCGAGGTCATGTAGTCGGGGACCAGGTCATTGCCCAGTTCGTCGCGCTCGTTGACCGAGACCCAGAGCTTGCCGCTGTCCGGCTGCCACGCCAGTCCGACGGGATTGCGCAGGCCGGAGGCGAAGATCCGGTCGGCCCCGGTCGCGATGTCGATCTCATGGATGGCGGCGCGGCCCGTCTCCTCCTCGAGACCATTCTCGCCGATGTTGGAGTTGGAGCCGACCCCGACATACAGCCGCTGGCCGTCCGCGCTGGCGACCAGGCTCTTGGTCCAGTGATGATTCCGTCCGGCCGGCAGGTCGGCCAGCTTGCGCGCGGGGGCGGCGATCCGGGTCTGGCCGGCCTGGTAGGGGAAGGCGACCACGGCGTCGGCGTTGGCGACGTAGAGAACGTCGCCCACCAGGGCCATGCCGAAGGGCGAGTTCAGATTCTCGAGGAAGGCGGTCTTCACCTCGGCGACGCCGTCGCCATCGGCGTCACGCAGCAGGGTGATCCGGTTGGCGCTGGGCGCGCGCGCCCCGGCCTTCTTCATGAACAGCCCCTGCACCCAGCCGCGCAGGCCGCCCGACTGGCCCTCCGGCTTCGGCGGGGCGTTGGACTCGGCCACCAGGATGTCGCCGTTGGGCAGGCGGTACAGCCAGCGGGGGTGATCCAGACCCGAGGCGAAGGCCTGCACCCTGAACCCCGGGGCGGCGACCGGCGTCCGACCCGCCGGCCAGCCCACGGCCTCGGCGATGTTCACCCGCGGGAACAGCGAGATCTGCGGCGCCGGCAGGGTGGGGTTCGGCCCGAAACCCGCGGACGGATCGAGCGCCTCGGACCCGCCGCAGGCGGCGAGGGTCAGCGCCAGGAGAGAGACGGCGAGCAGGGGCGGGCGGGTCATAATGTCGGCCTCGGGGTTCAGAAGGCGGGGAATTCCAGCCGGCTGACATCATAGCCCAGGGCCGCGGCGCGCGCGGTCAGGGCCTGGCGTTCGGCGGCGGTCGGAACCTCGCGGGTGTAGATCCACAGCTTGTCGAAAGTCGGGTCGGCCGAGATGAACCAACTGTAGTCCTCGGCATGATCAAGGACCCAATAGTCCCAGGTGATCAGGCCGCCGACGTAACGCACCCGCAATTTGGCGTTGACGCCGGGATCGAGGATTTCGCCCCGGCCGCCGATGGCCTTCTCGCGGCCCTGGGGCGTCCCGACCTGGCAGGTGTCGCGCACATCGACGCGGGTCGGGCTGACCACGACATAGTTGGTGGCCCCGGCGACGCAGCCGTCCGTCAGCCGCATCGGCAGCCGCGCGATCTCCAGCCAGCGTCCGGCGTAGAAGCGTTCGGGATCGACAGGGCGGGCCGGGGCGGGGGCCCGCACCTCGTCCGGCGACGGCGCCGTGACGCAGGCGGAAAGGCCCAGGGCGCCCGACAGGACGAGGACGGCGGCGAGGGTTCGCATCGACATGGCGGGCTCCGGCGAAGGTTGAACAGGGCAGATACGCCTGCGGTTCCGGCTGGACGCCTCAGCCCAGCGGATTCAGATCGCGCGGCGGGCGGATTCGCCGGAACCGCGCCTCGATGAAGGAAAAGGCTCCGAAGGCGATGAAGCCCAGGGCCCCGATCGCGAGGATCCAGGATCCGGCGGGCTGGCGTTCGACGGCTTCAAGGGCGGCGCCCAGGCTGGTGACGTCCGAGGCCTCGGACTTCAGGCCGGCCAGGACGACCAGCGCCGCCAGCGGCAGATAGGCCAGCCCCCGGGCGATATGGCCGGTGCGGGCCAGCGGCGACACCCGGCGACAGGTCTTCGCGGAACAGGCGAGGTACTCGGTGAAGTCTTCCCGCCACGCCCTGACGACATTGGCGGCCCCGATGCCGAAGATCGTCAGCCCCGCCCCGACGAGAATCCATTTCCCGAATGGCAGGGCCAGCACCGTGGCGGCCTGCTCGCGGCTGCGGATCACCCCTTCCACGGCGGGGTCGCCCTCGGGCGCGTGGATCAGAAGGCTGAAGGCCGCAAAGGACAGGGCCGCATAGCTGAAGCCGCTGAAGGCCTGCCCCAGTCGGGTGGCCAGACCGTGCCGGGACGTGCCCTCATGGTCGGCGTCGAACACCGCCTGGAGCACGCGCCACATGACGAAGGCGGCCAGGCCGAGGCCGACGAGGAAGACCCAGACCCGGCCGAGAGGGCGCAGGGCCAGCCAGTCGAGCGACCCCTTCACCCCGACGGCATCCCCGACCAGATCGACGGCCGCCAGCAGGATCAGGACTCCGGCGGACAGATAGACGAAACCGCGGGCGCCATAGCCGATGCGCGCCGCCAGCTCGAGCAGGTCATGCAGCGGCGGAACGCGGCGCAGCAGTCCCGAACGTCGGCGCCCCAGGTCGCCCAGTTCAGCAAGACGGGCGCGGATCAGGGCGAGGGGACGGGGCACGGCGACGGTAACCCGCAGCCGGGAATATGGCTCCCATGCCGTGTCGCGCCCTTGAGGTGCGACAGGGGGACGCATATCTGCCTGCCTCTCGGGAGGGCGCGAATGCAGCCGGTGATTTCAATCCAGGGTCTGACCAAGACCTACAAGTCGGGGCTCCAGGCCCTCAAGACGACGGACCTGACCATCGGCAAGGGCGAGATCTTCGCCCTGCTGGGTCCCAACGGCGCCGGCAAGACGACCCTGATCTCGATCGTCTGCGGCATCGTCACGCCGACGACCGGCACGGTCATCGCCGACGGCCACGATATCCAGAAGGACTATCGCGCCGCCCGCTCGAAGATCGGCCTGGTGCCGCAGGAACTGACCACCGACGCCTTCGAGACGGTGCTGGCCACCGTCACCTTCAGCCGCGGCCTGTTCGGCAAGGCGCCGAACCCGGGCCATATCGAAAAGGTGCTGCGCGACCTGAGCCTGTGGGACAAGAAGGACGCCAAGATCATGACCCTGTCCGGCGGCATGAAGCGCCGGGTCATGATCGCCAAGGCGCTGAGCCACGAGCCCGACATCCTGTTCCTCGACGAACCGACGGCCGGCGTGGACGTCGAACTGCGCCGCGACATGTGGAACCTGGTCCGCGGCCTGCGCGACAAGGGCGTCACCATCATCCTGACCACCCACTATATCGAGGAGGCCGAGGAGATGGCCGACCGGGTGGGCGTGATCCTCAAGGGCGAACTGATCCTGGTCGAGGAGACCTCGGCCCTGATGAAGAAGCTGGGCAAGAAGACCCTGACCCTGAACCTGCAGGAACCGCTGGCCGCGGTGCCGGCGGAACTGGCCGAATGGTCGCCGACGCTGAAGGCCGACGGCGCCGAGCTGGAATACGTCTTCGATTCCAATCTCGAGAAGACGGGCGTGCCGTCCCTGCTGCGCAAGCTCTCGGACCTCGGCATCGCCTTCAAGGACCTGCACACCAGTCAGAGCTCGCTTGAGGACATCTTCGTCAGCCTCGTCCACCGCGACACGGGAGCGGCCGCATGAACAGTCTGACCTTCAACGGCTATGGCGTCTGGGCCATCTACCGCTTCGAGATGGCGCGCGCCCTGCGCACCGTCTGGCAGTCGATCGTCACCCCGGTGATCACCACGGCCCTGTATTTCGTCGTCTTCGGCTCGGCCATCGGCAGCCGCATGACCGAGATCGACGGCGTGCCCTACGGCGCCTTCATCGTGCCCGGCCTGATCATGCTGAGCCTGTTCACCCAGTCGATCTTCAACGCCAGCTTCGGCATCTATTTCCCGAAATTCACAGGCACCATCTATGAGCTGCTGTCCGCGCCGGTGAGCCCTCTGGAGATCGTCATCGCCTATGTCGGGGCGGCGGCGACCAAGTCGGCGGTGCTGGGCCTGATCATCCTGGCCACGGCGGCCCTGTTCGTGCCCCTCCACATCCTCCATCCGATCGAGATGCTGGCCTTCCTGATCCTGATCTCGACGACCTTCAGCCTGTTCGGCTTCATCATCGGCATCTGGGCCAACGGCTTCGAACAGTTGCAGATGATCCCCATGCTGGTGGTCACGCCCCTGACCTTCCTCGGCGGATCCTTCTATTCGATCGACATGCTGCCGCCGGCCTGGCGCACGGTCACCCTGTTCAACCCCGTGGTCTATCTGATCTCCGGGTTCCGCTGGACCTTCTACGGCTCGGGCGACGTCGGCATCGGGATCAGCCTGGCGGCGACGTTCGGCTTCCTGCTGATCTGTCTGGCCATCGTCGGCTGGATGTTCAGGACCGGCTACCGCTTGAAGAACTGAGGTCTTCAGGTCGGGGCCACGAAACGGGCCAGATCGGCGGACACCTTGGCCTCTCTCCGCAGTTGATGTAGCGCGCCGGGTCCGGCGCGGGAGCTTGCATGTCCACCGATCCTGAAAAGCCGCTCAACGGCACGCCCGAGCCCTTCCGCCGTCCGGTGGTGTGGGGCCGTCCGCCGGCGACCGTGTTCCGCGCCGGTCCCCTGCCGAAGGGCGAGCGCCTGCCGCCCCTGCCCGAGCCGCCGCGCATGCAGATGGCGCCGGGCGTCCTGACCGGCTCCCTGATCCCGCGCGCCGCCCCGGCCGCGCCCGTCCCTGCCCCGGCCCCGGAAGTCCCCCGGGCGCCCGAGCCGCGCGAGACAGCCGGCGCCGCTCCCGCGCCGGGCGCGGCGCCGAAGGACCACGCCGCCGATCTGACGGTTCGGCCCCTGCCGCCGCCCGCGCCGGAGCCCGTCGCGCCGGCCGCCGCCATGCAGCTCGACGCCGTGCCAGCCTTCCAGCCGGCCGTCCGCGACGAGGTCGAACGCGACGCGGGTCCGGGTCCCGCCTACAGAAAATCCGACCGCAAGGCCGCCAGCCGGATGCCGCTCTACGCCGGAGTCGCCGTCGCCGCCGTGACGGTGCTCGCCCTCGGCGCCTGGATCTGGACCCGGCCGCCCGCCGCGACGCCCGCTCCGGCTCCGATCTCCGCGACAGCGCCGCCGACGACGACTGTCGCGGCCGCCCCGCTCCCGGAGGTCCCGCCGGCCCCGGTCGCCGCGGCCGAGGCGTCGCCGGAAGCCCCTGCGCCCGCAACGACCGCGCCAGCCCCCGCACGATCGACGACAGCCGCCCCGGCTGCGGCCCGCGCGCCTGCGCCGTCCGTGAATCGGCCCGCAGCGTCGCCGCCCGAGGCCGTCGCCCCGCCGGCCGCGGCTCCGGCCGTCACGCCTGCCCCGGTGATCGTGATCGCGCCGCCGCCGGCGCCCGCGCCGACAGAGGCCGAGCGTCCGCCCTCAGACCCGGACGCGCCGATCGCGACCCGGCCGCAGCCGATCGGCTAGCGAATGGCGACGTAGCTGCGTTCGACCATGCGGCGCAGGCCCTCATAGGCCTCGGCCAGTTCCTCATAGGCCGTGCGCGCGGCGGCGAGCCGGGCGATCTGGTCGGGGGTCGAGGGCGCCCCGGATTCCGACTGGCGCAGGCTTTCGGCGATCCATTTGGCGCGCGCGGTCGCGGTCACCACCGCCATGCGCTGGAAGACCGCGGCGTCCAGTTTCGGCAGCATCTGGCCGATGACCTCGCGATTGGCGACGAAGGCCGAATAGTCGATCTGTTCAAGCAGGCCGCGCAGCCGCCGCTGTTCGTGGGGATCAGTGTCCTGCGGCTCGAAATGATCGCGCTGGCGACGGAAGCTGGACGTCTGGATGGTCGACATGGCGTGTCTTCCGAGTGGATCGGGGTCGAGGTTGCGCTGCGTCCCTTAACGAGGGGTTGCGGACGGCCCTCGGGCTTGATACTTAAGTGAATGCTTCAGCATCAAGGCTCGCTCGATCTCGCCTTCCAGGCCCTGTCCGACCCGACCCGCCGGGCCATGGTCGAACGCCTGTCGCGCGGGCCGGCCTCGGTCAGCGAACTGGCTGCGCCGTTTCCGATGTCGATGTCGGCGGTGGCGCAGCATCTGAAGATCCTCGAGGCGTCCGGACTCGTGGCCTCGGAGAAGTCCGGCCGGGTCCGCACCTGCCGCGTCGACCCCCGGGCGCTGAGCGCCGCGGAGCGCTGGATCAACGGCCGCCGCCTGTCCGTCGAACGCAGCCTCGACCGGCTGGGCGCCTTTCTCGACGAAACCCGGGACGAAGAGGAGTTTCCGAAATGACCCCCGCAGACAGGCCCACCCTCGCCCACGGGACCTTCACGATCGAGCGCCGCTATGACGCCTCGCCGGGCCGCGTCTTCCGCGCCTGGTCCGATCCGGTCGCCTTTCGCCGATGGTTCGTGGAGGCGCCGGGCGCGACGATCCAGGAATGGGTCCATGACTTCCGCGTCGGGGGACAGGGCGGCGGCCGCTATCGCTTCGGCGGGCCCGACGCGGACCTCGGCTTCAACGACACCCGGTTTCTGGACATCGTCGAGGGCCGCCGGATCATCCTCAGCTACGTCATGGGCCGCGAGCTCGGTGGCGAGAGGCGTCGGGAGTCGGCGTCTCTCGCGACCATCGAACTGGCGTCCGACGGCCGCGGAACCCGGCTGGTCTATACCGAACAGGGCGCCTATTTCGGCGAGGACGGCGGCGCGCACATCCCCCTGCGCGAAGAGGGCTGTGCTGAAATGCTCGGGAACCTCGCCCGCGAACTGGAGATGAACCCGTGACCGGCCGGGTCCGCGTGTCGTCCTACGCCGTCTCGATCGACGGATTCGGCGCCGGGCCGGACCAGAGCCTGCAGAACCCGCTGGGCGTCGGCGGCGAGGCGCTGCACGCATGGTTCTTCCCGACCGAGACCTTCCAGAAGATGTACGGCAAGGGCCACGGCGAGACCGGGGTGGACGAGGTTTTCGCCAGACGCGGCATGGACGGAATCGGGGCCTGGATTCTCGGCCGCAACATGTTCGCCCATTCGCGCGGCCCCTGGCCGGACGACGGATGGGAGGGCTGGTGGGGCGAGGAGCCGCCCTATCGCTGTCCCGTCTTCGTCCTGACCCACCATCCGCGCCCGCCGCTGGAGATGAAGGGCGGGACGGTGTTCCATTTCGTCACCGAAGGGGCGGCGGTCGCGCTGGAGCGGGCCCGCGCGGCCGCGGGCGACCTCGACGTACGCATCGGCGGCGGGGCGGAGACGATCCGGCAGTATCTGAAGGCCGGCGCCATCGACGAACTGCATATCGCCGTCTCGCCCGTCCTGCTCGGCGCCGGCGAGCCGCTGTGGGACGGGCTGGACCTGTCAGCGGCGGGATACGGGATCGCCCGGACACAACCGGGCGAAAAGGCCACCCACCTCACGCTCACTCGCAAGGAGCCCGTCTGATGTCCCTGATCCTCTGGTCCCACCCCTATTCCGCCTACGGTCAGAAGGCGTCGGTGGCTCTGTACGAACTCGACCTGCCGTTCGAGCCGAAGCTGGTCGAGGCCGCGAACGAGGCGGTCATGGCCGAATTCCGCGCCCTGTCGCCCTTCGCCAAGATGCCGGCGCTGGTGGACACGACGGCGGGCCGGACCCTCTACGAATCCAGCATCGTCATCGAATACCTCGACCGTCTGGCCGGCGGCGGGCGGCTGATCCCCGCCGATCCGGAAGCGGCGCTGGAGGCGCGGCTGGTCGACCGAATGGTGGATGTCTACGCCGGCGGGCCGATGAACCGTATCATCCCGCGGAAATTCCGCCCGGCCGGAAACGAGGACCCCTTCGGCGACGCCCAGGACGCGGCGACCCTGGCCGGGGCTTGGGACTGGCTCGAGAACCGGCTGGCCGACGGCCGCACCTGGGGCGCGGGCGAGACCTTTACCCTGGCGGACTGCGGCGCGGCCCCGATCCTGACCTACGCTCGACGGCTGGTTCCGTTCGGCGACCGGCCGCGGCTGAGAGCCTGGCACCAGCGCCTTATGGCGCGGCCGTCGTTCGTCCGCGCGCTGGAAGACGCCGCCCCGTTCGGCGACCTGATGCCGGCGCCGCCCGCGGAAGACTGAATCCCGGGCCGATCTCGCCTAGTGCGCTTCAGGCGGTCGGGCGGCGGGGCTGAGGTATTCGTTCTCGGGCTGCGGATGGGCGTCCAGCACGAAGCGGCGGTCGCAATAGGCGCATTCGACGAAATCGTCCCCGCCCATGTCCATATAGACGAGCGGATGGCCGAGGGCCCCGCCGCCGCCGTCGCAGGCGACGCGTTTGGTCGGGACCACGATGGCCTCGGGCGGGGGGATGATCGCATCGGCGTGGCGCGGCGGCATGGGCGACCCTGACTGGTACGGCGGATGACGGCCGACTCCCTAGAAGGCCGGGCCCCCGGCGTCAAACCGTCCGGGGCTTGCGGCGGAAGACCCGGTCGAACAGGGCCTTGCGCTTGCGGAACAGGGACCAGCCCAGGCAGCCGGCGGCGACCCACAGGCCGATCTCGCCGATCACCGCCGCGGGGCCGCCGATCATCATCGTCTCCCGCAGGGCGATCTCGCCCATCCGGTTCAGAACCACCACGGCGGTGAAGGTCCCGTAGCCCAGCAGACAGAAGGCGAAGGCCGTCCAGCCGATCATCTTCGTGCGGGTCATGATATTGGCTCCGTCAAGCAAGCTGTTCATAATGACAAGCGTCCTAGACATTTCAGCGCTTCATGTCAAGCGTCATTGACACGTGGGGGCGAACGTCGCCCCCGCCCGGCCCTTGGCGGCGGCGGACGGCGCGCCTACCTAGGCCGGTCACCGACTGAAAGCCGCCGCATGTCCGAAGCCGCCGCCCTGCCCGTCAACGCCATCGAGGTCAGGGGTCTGGAAAAGACCTATGCGGGTACGAAGAAGGCCCCGCCCAAGGTCGCCCTGCGCGGCGTCGACCTGGTCATTCCGCGCGGCTCGATGTTCGGCCTGCTGGGCCCCAACGGCGCGGGCAAGTCGACCCTGATCAACATCCTCGCCGGGGTGGTCAACAAGACCGGCGGCACGGCCGAGATCTGGGGCCGCGACATCGACAAACAGCCGCGCGACGCCCGCGCCGCCCTCGGCGTGGTGCCGCAGGAGATCGTCGCCGACGTCTTCTTCACCCCCCGCGAGGCGCTGGAGGTGCAGGCCGGCTTCTACGGCGTGCCGGCCAATGAACGCCGCTCGGACGAGCTGCTCGCCGCCCTCGGCCTCAGCGACAAGGCCCACGCCTATGTCCGCGCCCTGTCCGGCGGCATGAAGCGCCGGCTGATGGTGGCCAAGGCCCTGGTGCACAATCCGCCCATCCTGATTCTCGACGAACCCACCGCCGGGGTGGACGTCGAGCTGCGCCGCCAGCTGTGGGAGTATGTCCGCCGCCTCAACGCCGAGGGCGTGACCATCCTGCTGACCACCCACTATCTGGAAGAGGCGCAGGAGCTCTGCGACACCATCGCCATCATGAACCGCGGCGAGGTCGTGGCCTGCGAGCCGACCCCCCAGCTTCTGCGCCGTCTGGACACCCGCAATGTCGTGGTGACGCCCGAGGGCGCGCTGGACGGCCTGCCGAAACTCAAGGGATTCGAGGCCGTCGCCCGACCCAACGGGGCTTTCGCCGTGACCTATAAGAAGGGCCAGTCCTCGGTCGAACAGGTGCTGGCCGCCGTGCGCGCGGCGGGCGTGACCATCGCCGACATCGTCACCGAGGACCCGGATCTGGAGGACGTCTTCCTGGCCCTGACCTATGGCGACGCGAACCAGGTCAGCCCGACGAAGGACTGAGCCGGGCGCAAGGCGAACGAGACCGCCAACCCATTGCAGTCCGGGGTCCGGCCGGTACCCTCGGCGAATGAGCCTCCCTCCGTTCGAAGACCTCTACCCTCGCTCCAAGGCGTATCTGGAGCTCCCGCCGCTTCGCATCCCGACGGGCTGGACGATCGGGTGGAATGCGCTGGATATCGGAATGGCCGCCTCGCTTGACGGCATCGGCGGCTCGTCGGTGTTCACCGCCACCCATGTGCAGCGCCGGTTCAACATCGACATCGCCTTCAGACCGGAGTTCGACCCGGAGGGCGCCTTCCACCTCGAGGTGAAATACCAGCCCTGGCCCCGATCCGAACGGGGACGCCGGCGCAAGGACGTCCCCTTCGCCCTCGGCATGGACGCGGAGACCGTCCATGAGTTCGAGACGCGGTCCTACGCGGCCTTGATCGCCGAGCTGGAGCACTGGATCGCGCGCTGCACGGTGTGGACGCGGGAAGGGGATTGAGGGCGGCTCTCGACCCATTGCGGACCTTGCATGGCGCATGTGATAGCGTTCCGACGAAGCACGACCAAAGGCCCGGATCGTGTCTCGGGCATCGCCGCTCGGGGAGGATGCATGATCCGCACGGCCCTTCTCATCTGCGTCTGCGCCAGCCTTGCTGCTTGCGCCAAGCCCAGCACAAACAGTTGTGAGGCGCGCGCTGACGCGATGCTCGATCTGTCTTTCGGGGCCTTCGATCAAGGGCCGGATGGCTGGCGTTCGCTGGACGGAAGTCTGGCATGCCCGGACTCGGCTCCTGGGGTGCTGGCCGAGTATCGGCATCGCCATCGCGATGCATTATCCCGGCCCAACATCAGCCTCTTGACGTGGCATGAAGCCCAAGTGCGGGCGGCGCAAGGCGACGATCAGCGCACCGCTGTGCGTCTCATGCGAGAGGCCGCGTTCGCGGGCGAACCGGATTGGCAGCGGCTTTATCGAGAGGGAAGCATTGCCTTCATGGAAGGCGACCGTAGTCGCTTGATGGCGGCGCGGGACGAGCTGGCGGGCCTTCCTCGCGACCCAATGCTTAAGGGGTTGAACGGAAGCGAGGTCGAGTGGCCCCCAAACCTCGACGTTCTGGATGGACTCATCTCCTGTTTCGGAAAGCCATACAGCGTCGCCTACGTTTGCCGTCCAGCACCATGAGTTTCGCCAGCGTAAGGTCCGCTGCCCGCCCCGAAGGGACCTCGCGATGTCAGCTCCCGGCTCACACGCCCAAGGCCTGCTTTCTGACTGGATGCCAATGACGGGGCGCGACCCGTTGCGGACCCTCAGGGTCGCGTGTCGGCAACCTTTACGACTTGCACCACAACAGGTTCGGTGAGGACGAAGGGCTGCGGCGAGGAGGACTTGTAGAGGAGTGGACCGTCCTCGCTCGCTCTGACCTCCGCCTCCCATCGGTAGCCCCGGTGGAGTTCGGGCTGGTCGATGCAGGTAGCGAAAGCAGGAGTTCTGGCGTGGATCAGTTGCGAACCACGGCCATCTGAAAATGAGACCCGATAGAACAGATCGGGCGCGAGAGGCTCGCCGTTCGCTCGCACAACTATTCCATGGGCCGATGGTATTGGGTCCGCTGAGAGATGCGTGCCTGCTCCAACGGTTTCCCTGAGGCACACTTCGCTGTGGCTGGCCCAAGGGTAACGAGACCATTCGGTGGCACATCCTGCGACGGCCAATAAGCCCAATGCCAAGAGGGGTCTCATCCATCAATGTTACGGACGCGGCGACTGCTAGACAATGTCCGCTTTTCACCCGTTGCGGCGCCGCGCGACGTCCGTTCTCCGGTCGTCGCCAGGCCTCTAGACGACCATCACCGTGCCGATGAGCAGTCGGGCCCCCGCCCGGCCCATCACCGTATTGGTCGCAGCCTGAAGCTGGGCCACCAGACGTTCCACGTCCGGCGGGGCGCCGGGCAGGAGCGCGCTGGCTGATTGCTGCACCACCGCGGCATAGGCGGCGCGCAGCCGCGGGGCGGACTGGGCGACGCGGGTGCGCAGGGCGGCGTCGGGCGTGTCGAGCCCGGTCTCGACCGTCATCACGCCGCGCCGGCCGCCGGGTCGGATGACATTGGCGGTGATGGTCGGCAGCCGCAGATAGGTCGGCTGCGCGCCGCCCCCTCCGCCGCTGGTCCGGAGCGGTTGGGTCTTCAGTCCGAGAAGGGCGCGGCGATCCATGGGCCGATTGATAGCGCGCGGCGCTTAAGGGCCGGTTACGCCGCCGCCTCGACGGCCTTGGGCTCCATCGGCCTCAGGTCCAGCAGGGCGAACAGGGCGGCGTCCTCGTCCTGTTCCGGGTTCGGCGTGGTCAGCAGCTTGCCGCCGACGAAGATGGAATTGGCGCCGGCGAGGAAGCACAGGGCCTGCATCTCGGCGCTCATCGTCTCGCGCCCGGCCGACAGCCGGACCATGGCTTTCGGACAGACGATCCGCGCCACGGCGACGGTGCGGACGAATTCGATCGGATCGATCTCGCCCTCGCGCATGACCCGCTCGCCCAGGGGCGTGCCCGTGACCGGCACCAAGGCGTTGACCGGCAGGCTGTCGGGATGAACGGGCAGGGTGGCCAGGGCATGCAGCAAACTGGCCCGGTCGCGCCGCGCCTCGCCCATGCCGACGATTCCGCCGCAGCAGGTGCTCATGCCGGCGTCGCGCACGTGTTCCAGCGTATCCAGTCGGTCCTGATACGTCCGCGTGGTCACGACCTGGGCATAGTACTCAGGGCCCGTGTCGAGGTTGTGGTTGTAGTAGTCGAGGCCCGCCGCCTTCAGCTGCTTCGCCTGGTCCGCCGTCAGCATGCCCAGCGTCGCGCAGGTCTCGAGCCCCAGGGCCTTCACCCCGGCGATCATGGTCGCCAGCTTCGGCGTGTCGCGGTCCTTCAGCTCGCGCCAGGCCGCGCCCATGCAGAAACGGCTGGCCCCGCCCGCCTTCGCCGCCATGGCCTCGGCGATGACCGCCGTGGCGTCCATCAACTTTTCGGCCTTCAGCCCGGTGTCGAAACTGGCCGACTGGCTGCAGTAGCCGCAGTTCTCGGCGCAGCCGCCGGTCTTGATCGACAGCAGCTGGCTCTTCTGGACCTCCGAGGGATCGAACCACGCCCGGTGCACGGTCGCGGCCTCATAGACGAGGTCCATGAACGGCCGACCGAAGAGGGCTTCGACCTCGTCCAGGGTCCAGTCGTGGCGGGGGGTGGCGAGGTCGTGGCGGGCGGTTGGGGTCATGTCGGGTGATTGGTGGTTGGTGGTTGGTGAATGATGACCCTACCGGCTTTTTCGATCCCGGAGAGCAGCAGCGAGTGACACAAGCATCCGACTGATGCGGTCGGCCGCCGTCATTAGCCTGCTTTCGGCGGCCGGCTCCAGATATCCGAGGCGAGCGGCGATCATGAGCTGGGTTTCCGCCTCAGCAAGAGAGCCGCGCGCTATACCCACGAACTGCAGGAACTCGCCCGTGGTGCTTCGGGCCGCGCCCTCGGCGATATTCGATGCGACCGAGACGGATGCACGGCGAACCTGACTGGTGAGGCCGAAGCGCTCGTCCTTTGGCCATCCTGCGCTCGACCGATACACAAGCTCGATCCAGTCCATTGCGAACTGCCAGACTTCGAGTTTTCGATAGCCGGTTATCCCTGTCGTCATGCAAGTTCCGCTCACAACGGCGCACAATCATGACTTGCAATGCGGGCGCTGACAAGGCAGCCGCTCCGCTTTCACCAATCACCAATCACCAATCACCAATCACCAATCACCTATTCCTCGTCGCGATAGACCCGGCCGTCGCGCATGACGAAGTCCATCGAGGTCAGGACGGTGACATCCGTCAGCGGGTCGCCGTCGACGGCGATGATGTCGGCGCGCTTGCCCGGCTCGATGGAGCCCACTTCGCTCGACAGCCCCAGCAGGTCCGCCGCGTTCACCGTGGCCGCCTGGATCGCGCTCATCGGGGTCATGCCGTTGGCGACCATCAGCGCAAACTCATCGGCGTTGCGGCCGTGTTTGGAGACGCCGGCGTCGGTGCCGAAAGCGATGCGGACGCCCGCCGGAACGGCGCGGCGCAACGACTGGCCGGTGATCTCGATACGCCAGCGGATCTTGGGCAGGACCTCGGGCGAATAGGCGTTCGGATCGGCGGCCAGCCGCTCGATATAGCCGTTCACCGTCGACAGGGTGGGGACATAATAGGCGCCCGACTGGCGGAACAGGCGCAGGGTCTCGTCGTCGAAGATGGTGCCGTGCTCGATGGAGTCGGCCCCCAGCCGCAGGGCCAGATTGATCCCGTCGGCGCCGTGGGCGTGGACCGCGACCTTCAAGCCGTACAGATGGGCCGTCTCGATCAGGGCGCGGGCCTCGTCCTCGAACATCTGGGCGCCGAGACCGGCGCCGATGCGGCTGTTGACCCCGCCGGTGGTGGCGATCTTGATCACATCGACGCCGCGCCCGACCTGGATACGCACCGCCTCGCGGCAGCTCTCGGGGCCGTTGCAGACATTGTCGTGCGGCATGACCTCGCGCAGGTCGTCATTGAAGCCCAGCCGCCCGTCCATATGGCCCGAGGTCGTCGAGATGCTGTTCCCCGCGTCGATGATGCGCGGTCCGGGCAGGCGGTGGGCGGCGGTGGCGTCCGACAGGGCCAGGGTCACCCCGCCCTCGTCGCCGAGATTGCGCACCGTGGTGAAGCCGGCCATCAGCGTCTTCTCGGCGTTCTCGGCCGCGCGATAGGCGTGGGTCGGCAGATTGTCGGTGATCCCGGACAGGAAGCCCGCCTGGCCGCCGAGGTCCGAAATCAGATGCACATGGCTGTCGATCAGGCCGGGCAGGACGAACCGGTCGCTCTGGTCGATCACCGTCGCGCCGGGGAAGGCCGCGGCGTCGACGAAGCCGTCGCGGATCTCGACGACCCGGCCGTCGCGCACCACCACGGTCGAGGGTCCGCGCGGCGCCTGGCCCGGCCGGTCGAGCAGTCGGCCCGCATGGACGAGAGTCACCGGACCGTCCGCCGCCGCCGCGGTCTGCGCCCATGCCGGCGCCGCCCCGGCCAGAACCGCCGCCATCGCCACGCCCGCCATCAATCTGTGCATCGTCACCCTCCCGGAAAGTCCGCCATCTTGACCCGGTCAGCCGCCCCCGCGCCAGAGGCCCGGCTCGCGGAAACACATAAAGACATCCTTATGTGTTTCTTGCCCCGAGGCCGGGACCGGTCTATAGGCCCGGCCAACAGTTTCCCGGAAAGCCCGCTCCATGACCGACTACATCGTCCGCGACATCTCGCTTGCCCCCTTCGGCAACAAGGAAATCGCCATTGCCGAAACCGAGATGCCGGGCCTGATGGCGCTGCGCGAGGAGTTCGGTCCGCAACAGATCCTCAAGGGCGCCCGCATCGCCGGCAGCCTGCACATGACGATCCAGACCGCCGTGCTGATCCAGACGCTGGAAGCTCTCGGCGCCGAGGTCCGCTGGGCCTCCTGCAACATCTTCTCGACCCAGGACCATGCCGCGGCCGCCATCGCCGCCAACGGCACCCCAGTGTTCGCCACCAAGGGCGAGACCCTGGAAGAGTACTGGGACTACGCCCACAAGATCTTCGAATGGGCCGACGGCGGCTATCCGAACCTGATCCTCGACGACGGCGGCGACGCCACCCTGCTGTGCGTCCTCGGCCCCAAGGCCGAGAAGGACATCTCCGTCCTCGCCAACCCGCAGAACGAGGAGGAGGAAGCCCTCTTCGCCGTGATGAAGCGCTACATCGCCGAAAAGCCCGGCTTCTATTCGGCCATCCGCGACGCCATCGGCGGCGTCTCGGAAGAGACCACCACCGGCGTCCACCGCCTGTACGAAATGGCCAAGAAGGGCGACCTGCCCTTCCCCGCCATCAACGTCAACGACAGCGTCACCAAGTCCAAGTTCGACAACCTGTACGGCTGTCGTGAATCGCTGGTCGACGCGATCCGTCGCGGCACCGACGTCATGCTGTCGGGCAAGGTCGCCGTGGTCTGCGGCTACGGCGACGTGGGCAAGGGCTCGGCCGCCTCGCTGCGCCAGGGCGGCGCCCGGGTGAAGGTCACCGAGGTCGATCCGATCTGCGCCCTGCAGGCCGCGATGGAAGGCTATGAGGTCGTCACCGTCGAGGACGTGGCCGGCGAGGCCGACATCTTCGTCACCGCCACGGGCAACAAGGACGTCCTGACCGTCGACCACATGCGGGCGATGAAGAACAACGCCATCGTCTGCAACATCGGCCACTTCGACTCGGAAATTCAGGTCGCGGGCCTCAAGAACTTCAAGTGGGACGAGATCAAGCCCCAGGTCCACCACGTGGAATTCCCGGACGGCAAGAAGATCATCCTGCTGTCTGAAGGCCGTCTGGTGAACCTCGGCAACGCCACGGGCCACCCGTCGTTCGTGATGAGCGCCAGCTTCACCAACCAGACGCTGGCCCAGATCGAACTGTGGACCAACGCCAAATCCTACGAGAACCAGGTCTACACCCTGCCCAAACACCTCGATGAGAAGGTCGCCATGCTCCACCTGGGCAAGCTGGGCGCCAAGCTGACGACCCTGTCGAAGGAACAGGCCGACTACATCTCGGTCCCGACCGAGGGCCCGTTCAAGCCGGACCACTACCGCTACTAGGCCGCGGCCTGATAGCCTCTTCCGACACAGCTTCGGGAGGGATCGGATGGAGGCGGGCCGGCTGACGATGATCGCCGCGCTCGCCGCCATCCTGGCCTGGGCAGGGCCGGCAGGGGCCGGCGTGGTCCAGCGGAGCACCGGACTCTGGCCCGGCGGGCAGGTTCGCTACAGCTTTGGTCCCGGCGTCTCGGCCGATGACCAGACGGCGGTGCGACGGGCCATGCAGTCCTGGACCGCAGCGGGCGCGCCGGTCCGGTTTGTCGCCGCATCCTCCGGCCCCCGTCTGGTCATCCTCCGCCATCGATCCACAGACGGCGCCAACCGCTGCCGCGCCACCGTGGGACGCGGCGCCGTCGACCGCCCCCCGCCGATGGGCGCTTTCGAACGGGCCTCCGGGACCGGCGCCCCGCCGACCGCGCGGAGCTTTCTCATCCTGAGCGGCCCGTGCCGTCACCGGGTGCTGGTGCATGAGATCGGCCATGTGCTCGGCCTCGACCACGAGCATGAACGCAGCGACCGCTCCGCCTGGCTTTCGGTCAGCCGCCTGCCGGCTCCCGCCGGCGCCGGACCGGCGGCCCTGGCCGAACGCGAGTCCCACTGGCGCCGCAACTATTCGATCCGCTTCGACATCCCCGCCCGGGGCCGGGCCGCCCCGGCGGACGGGATCGGGATGACCGCCCGGGTGCGCTTCACCCGGCAGTACGACCCCTGTTCCGTCATGCACTATCTCGAGGATCCGACCCACCGGCGGAGAGGCGTGGCGCTGGCCTTCACGGCCGCCGCGCGCGCCGAGGCCGGGCGGCGAGGGTGTTCGCTGGGCGGGTCCGGCGGTCGGATATCGTCCCTCGACACCGCCGTTCTGGCGGAGGCCTACGCCGCCGCGCGCTGACCAGGTCGATCAGGCCCTCAGGCCGCCAGCAGGGCGGCGGCGGAGTCCGCCTGGCGTTCGGCGAGGCCGGTCTCGAAATCCATGAAGATGTCGATCAGCTCCTCGACGCTCACGGCGGAGGCGCCGGGGCTGAAGCGGAACCGCCAGAAGCTGGCGATATGCTGGATCGCGCCGAGCTGGTCGCCGAGACGCGAGAACAGGCGCGGCGCATCGAGCAGGAAGTCGCGGAAGGCCGCCGGTCGCCCCTCGGTCGACAGTCCCGCATAGGCGTCGTCATAGACCGCCAGGGTCCGGCGCGCGTCGGCGCAGGTCTGGAGGATCCGGTCCTGCAGCACGGCGCGGCCCCGATCCAGCCAGGCGCGGGTCTCGCGATCCAGCTTGCCGATCGGCCGGACCGTCCGCACCGCGTCGGCGACGGCGGCGATCTCGCCCGTCAGGCTGGTCAGGATCCATTTGTAATAGAGGAAGCCCTTCCAGCAGAAGACCCCCTCCTCGTAGTCGTCGAGCTCCAGCCGCAGGGTTTCCCGCAGCGTCTCCATCCGGTCGCGCGGGTCATTCGACATGATCTTGCCCGCCAGCCGCCGCGTCGATCCGACGGCGTCGAGATCCGGGCCGATGCTCAGGGTGACCAGCGGCCGGATCTCGTCCTCGACGAACCGGGCCATCTTCCGGACATCCGATTCGCTGATCGAGAAATAGCAGCCGGCCGGCTCGACCCCGCCGCGCTTCAACTGCTCGCGCAGGAGGAAGGGATCCAGCGACGGCAGGCGGTCCAGCAGGCCGAGGGTGATCATGTCCGGATGCCGGGCGTCGATCCCGAAGGCCTCGCGCATCACCCCCTCGAAGCCGCGCTGGCCGACAAGGACATAACGGCCGCCGGCCTTCAGGTCGGAGGGATCGAGCGGGATGACCACCTTGGTCGCCACGTGCCGGCGCAGATAGAAGCTGTCCGCCTCGTCCCGGCGCAATCGGTGCTTGATGATCAGCGACCGGTTCAGCGCCGGCGTCCGGAACAGCGGGCGTTCGGCCCAGTCCGCCTCGCCGCCGTGGTCGAGCCAGATCTTGAGCAGATTGAGCACGCGGGCCGTCGAGGCCGAACGGCGCAGATGGGCCAGGTTGCGGATCGCTCGGTCGGTCATCGGGCCCCTCGGACCCCGCATCACACCACGAAAGGATGACCAACGGCTTGGCCGGAATGGTTAAGGTCCTGCGGCGACGCAACGCTGGTCTCGCGCCGCGTCCGCGCCTAGATTGCCGCCATGGGCTCCCTCATCGACATCCTCATCTTCGTGGCCATCCTGGCGGTGGCTGTGACCCTCGGATTCGGCCTCTGGTCGATGTACCGCGGCGGCGAACAGGCCGCGTCGCGCTCCAACAAGCTGATGCGGCTGAGGGTGGCGCTGCAGGCGGTGGCGATCGTGCTGCTGTGCGTCGGCATGTGGTGGAAATCCACCCACGCCGGCTAGGAGACTGATCGCATGGTGGTGTTGAACCGCATCTACACCCGGACCGGGGACGGCGGTCAGACGCGGCTGGCGTCGGGCGCGACCGTGTCCAAGAGCGACCGGCGCGTCGAGGCCTATGGCGCCGTGGACGAGCTGAACAGCATCCTCGGCGTCGCCCGGCTGCATGCCGGCCAGAACGACCGCATCGACGCCATGCTGGGCCGCATCCAGAACGAGCTGTTCGACCTCGGCGCCGACCTCGCCACCCCGCTGGACCCGCCCCCGAAATGGGAGGCGCTGCGCATGGTCGACAGCCAGGTCGAGCGGCTCGAGGCCGAGATCGACTGGATGAACGAGAGCCTGAAGGAGCTGGACAGCTTCATCCTGCCGGGCGGCTCGCCCCTGTCGGCCCATCTGCACCTGGCCCGCACCGTGGCGCGCCGGGCTGAGCGCGAGGCCGTGCGGCTGGTCGAATCGGGCGAAGCCGTGACGCCCGCGGCGGTGCGCTATCTCAACCGGCTGTCCGACCATCTGTTCGTCGCCGCCCGTCGCGCCAACGCCAACGGGGCCGACGACGTGAAATGGAAGCCGGGCGCGACCCGCTAGGGCGAGCTGAAGCGCCCTGCGCCAGCGAGTGCTGGTTCATCACAACGAACACAACGGATTCACGAAGGACACAACGGGTCCCGTGGGATTGAAGCAGCCGGGGCCCTCAGGCGATCGGAGGGTTTCGCGCCGGGCCTTGACCAATCAAATGCGGCGAAGCCGCGATCTCATCACGCGCAGGACAAGACGCGGACGTGACCGCATCCCCGGTCCCGTCGTGTGCGTTGTGAATCCGTTGTGTTCGTTGTGATGAACCACCCAGCCGCCGGAGCACCCAGCTCGACAGGACGCGGCAACCGGACTGACCCGACGGATCGGAACTACTGCGCCGCCAGGGCCGCGCGCTGGCGTTCGCGGTCGACGTCCCGCGCCGCCTGCTGGAGCGCCAGGGAATCCTCGATCGCCACCAGCTCGCGGTTTTTCGCCGCAGAGGCGGCGGCGCGCTCGCCGGGGTTCGGGCGGCCGGTGATCTCGGCGATGGAGATCGGCTGGGCGCAGATCCGGGTCTCCGGATCCCACCATTTGCCGCCGGTCTCGCAGCGGTCTCCCGGCGCCACGACCAGGTTCTCATAGGCGAACATCCCCGCCAGCAGCACGGCGAAGATCGACAGGAACAGGACGCTGAGCCGTTTCATGGTCAGAAGGCGGTGCATGGACGGGTTCCGAGGCTGGGCGGGACGGAGGATCGGCTCCGTTGACGCGGCGTTACGTTGACAGGCCGGATGAGGCGTACCATTCCCTCACCCAACATTCCGGCGCTTTCGTGGATAGCACAATGAAGGTTCTCGTCCCCGTCAAACGGGTGATCGACTACAACGTCAAGGCTCGCGTCAAGGCGGACCAGACCGGCGTTGATCTCGCCAACGTCAAGATGAGCATGAATCCCTTCGACGAGATCGCCGTCGAGGAAGCCGTGCGCATGAAGGAGGGCAAGGAGCACCATGCCGCCGGAACCGCGACCGAGATCGTGGTCGTCTCCATCGGCGTGACCCAGGCCCAGGAGACCATCCGCACCGCCCTGGCCATGGGCGCGGACCGCGGCCTGCTGATCCAGTCCGACGCCGATCTGGAGCCGCTGGCCGTGGCCAAGCTGCTCAAGGCCGTGGTCGATGAGGAGAAGCCGGACCTGGTCCTGCTGGGCAAACAGTCGATCGACGGCGACAACAACGCCGTCGGCCAGATGCTGGCCGCCCTGCTCGACTGGCCCCAGGCCACCTTCGCCGGCAAGATCGTCATCGCCGACGGCAAGGCGACGGTGACGCGCGAGGTCGACGGCGGCCTGCAGACCCTGGCCGCAAGCCTGCCGGCCGTGGTCTCGGTGGATCTGCGGCTGAACACGCCGCGCTACGCCTCCCTGCCCAACATCATGAAGGCCAAGAAGAAGGAGATCGCGGTCAAGGCGGTCGCCGACTACGGCGTCGACACGGCGCCGCGTCTGACGGTGAAGAAGGTCACGGCCCCGCCGACTCGCTCGGCCGGGATCAAGGTGGCCGACGCCGCCGAACTGGTTGCGAAACTCAAGACCGCGGGGGTCCTGTAATGGCCGTTCTCGTCATCGCCGACCGCGACGGGGACTCCGTCCGCGACACCACCCACAAGACCGTCACCGCCGCCCTGAAACTGTCGGGCGAGGTCGACATCCTGGTCATCGGCCAGGGTTCGAAGGCCGCCGCCGACGCCGCCGCGAAGATCGCCGGCGTGCGCAAGGTGCTGCTGGCCGAAAGCGCCGGCCTGGGCCACCAGCTGGCCGAGGCGGTCGAGGCGACCGTGACCGGCCTGGCCGCCGGCTATGACGCCATCCTTTCGCCGGCCACCACCGACGGCAAGAATTTCATGCCGCGGATCGCCGCCAAGCTGGACGTCGCCCCGATCTCGGACATCATCGAGGTGGTCTCCAACGACACCTTCGTGCGTCCGATCTACGCCGGCAACGCCCTCGAGACCGTCCAGTCCTCGGACGGCAAGAAGGTCATCACCGTCCGCCCGACCAGCTTCGACGCCGCCGCTGAAGGCGGCTCGGCCAAGGTCGAGACCGTCGCGGGCGCCGACGCCGGCAAGGCGGCCTTCGTCAGCGAGGAGATGGTCAAGTCGGACCGCCCCGAACTGGGCGCGGCGAAGATCGTCGTCTCCGGCGGCCGCGCGCTTGGCTCGGCCGAAGAGTTCCACGCCGTCATGGACCCGCTGGCCGACAAACTGGGCGCCGCCGTGGGCGCCTCGCGCGCCGCCGTCGACGCCGGCTACGCCCCCAACGACTACCAGGTAGGCCAGACCGGCAAGGTCGTCGCCCCGGCCCTCTACATCGCCATCGGCATCTCGGGCGCCATCCAGCACCTGGCCGGGATGAAGGACTCCAAGGTCATCGTCGCCATCAACAAGGACGCCGACGCCCCGATCTTCCAGGTCGCGGACTATGGCATCGTCGGCGACTACAAGACCGTGGTGCCGGAGCTGATGAAGGCGCTGGGCTGACGGTCCACAGATGTTCTGGAGACTGGCCGGCGACGTCCGGGCGCGAATTGATCGGGACTTCCGCGATCCGGTCGACCGAAAGGCCGTTCGCGCCCGCCTGAGGTCGTTGTGGGATATGAATCTTACGGTCGGACCCCAGCAACTGGCGCGATCGATCCTGATCGTTGCAGGGGGCGATCGATCCGGGCTGGAGCAGCAGTTCGAGAGCGGCTTCCGGGGCGATCCCCGGGATGTGATCATGGTCGCGATGGCGATCTCGGAGGGTCAGGCGGCCTATGGCACGAAGCCCTTCCGGAACCCCTGAGTCCGCCCATATCGCCATCCGCCTGACCCCCGGCGCGTCCGCCGACCGCATCGACGGCTGGGGCGTGGACGCCGAGGAGCGGCCCGTACTCAAGGTCCGCGTGCGCGCCCGCCCGGTCGAGGGCGAGGCCAATGCCGCCCTGCTCAAACTGCTGGCGAAAACCCTTCGCGTGCCGAAATCTTCGGTCACGCTCGACCGCGGCGGCCAGTCGCGCACCAAGATGGTCTGCGTCGCCGGCCTGTCCGACGAGGACCTCCGCGCCCGCCTGTCCGGTTTGTAGCGCTCTCGGTCGGGTCATGACCCCGTCGAGGCGCCCGCGATCCGCTGGTCCTCCCCTGCCGGGTGGTCAGGTCAGGGCGCCGGTCCGAACGGAACCACCTTGTTGTCGGCGTCGTGACCGATATCGGCGCGGCCGAGGTAGGGGACCCCGCTGCGTTCGCACCAGTAACGGACCACCTCCTCCTCCGAGAGTCCGAAATCGGGATCATTGGGGGGCACGGCGGCGATCCGTCCCAGTCTGATGCCGGCCGCCCCCCGGATCTGCGCATTGCTGGTCAACTGCAGAAGACACCGGTCGATCCGGTACATGTGTTCCGAAACATCCTCGAGCATGAGGACGTGTCCTGTGAGGTCCGGCAGCCAGGGCGTGCCGAGCAGATGGCTGAGGATCACGATGTTGAACGCCGCCGTCGGCGCGCCCGCCGGGATGGAGGGTTCGAGGCTTTCCGGTGAACGCTCGACCAGCCATTTCAACGCGCGGCGGATCGCGGTCGGGCCGTTCTCCCGGGTCAGGTCCCGCGGCATCGGGCCGTGGGCGACGTTCGGGAAGCCGCGCGCATAGAGCGCGCCCAGCAGGCTGCCCGCGTCGCTGTATCCGAGATAGGATTTGCGTCTGGCGGCCTCATTCAGCCGGGGAACCACCAGTTCCGTGAGCCGCCCCGCGCCGTAGCCGCCATGGGCGAACCACAGGGCGTCGAACCGTTCGTCGTTGGCGACCTCCAGGAAGGCGGCCGCCCGGACCTCGTCAGAACCGGCGAAATGTCCGTCCGACAGGAAGCATTGGGAGTGGAACACAATCTCCGGCCCTGCTTCTGGCCAGGTGTCGGCGGCCACCCGAACGACTCCCTCAGCCGTCTCCGGGGGAATGCGCGCTCCCGGCGCCACCACTCCAATCTTCAGCCTGCGCACATTCGCTCCGGTCCCCTGCCGCTCGTGGGTTCCTGCTGGAACCCGGTTTGCAGTTAAAGGCGCGACGCCGCTCTCGCCAAGACCATCCCATACAGACGCCCAGCCGGGGGATGCGACCTGTCCAGTTTGTAATGTTTCCGGCTTTGACGCGGGTCGCTCAGGCCTTTGTAATCCACCCCGGCCTGCGTCGCCGGGCGCACAAGGGGAGCCTTCGATGAGAGTTCAAAACCTGCGGGGCTCCAGCCTCGCCACCCTCGCCTGCGTGCTGGCGGGTTCGCTGGTCCTGTCCGCCTGCGCCACCACGGGCGGCGGCGACGGCACGCCTGCCGCCGACGGCTCTTCCGACGCCGAGGCCCGCAAGCCGCTGGCGCAGGGCCTCGACCAGGCCGCCAATCCCGACCCCTTCCCCTCGACCTATCGCGGCCTGCCGCGCGAGAACATGGCCATCGTCGGCGGGACGGTCTTCACCGGCGCGGGCCAGAAGATCGAGAACGGCGTGGTCATCGTCACCGACGGCAAGGTCGCCGCGGTCGGCGACGCCTCGACCCCGGTGCCCGGCGGCTATCGCGTGGTCGACGCCCGGGGCCGCTTCGTCACCCCGGGCATCATCGACGTGCACAGCCACCTCGGCGTCTACCCCTCGCCCGGCGTGTCGGGGATGAGCGACGGCAATGAGGCCACCAGCCCTAACACCGCCCAGGTCTGGGCCGAGCATTCGCTGTGGCCCCAGGACCCCGGCTTCAACCAGGCCCGCGCCGGCGGGGTGACCACCCTCCAGATCCTGCCCGGCTCGGCCAATCTGTTCGGCGGCCGCGGCGTCACCGTGCGCAACATCCCCTCGGTGACCATGCAGGGCATGAAGATGCCCGGCGCCCCCTATGGCCTGAAGATGGCCTGCGGCGAGAACCCGTCGCGCGTCTACGGCGGCCGCAACCAGTCGCCGGCCACCGGCATGGGCAATGTCGCCGGCTATCGCGCCGCCTTCATCGCCGCCCGCGAATACAAGGCCAAGTGGGACAAGTGGCGCGAGGACGGCGAGGGCTCGCCCCCGACCCGCAACCTGCAGCTCGAGACCCTGGTCGGGGTGCTGGACGGCTCGATCCTAGTCCAGAACCACTGCTACCGCGCCGACGAAATGGCGGTGATGATCGATATCGCCAATGAGTTCGGCTATGAGATCACCGCCTTCCACCACGCCATCGAGGCCTACAAGATCGCGCCCCTGCTGGCCCGCGAAGGCATCTGCGCCGACATGTGGACCGGCTGGTGGGGCTTCAAGATGGAGGCCCTCGACGCGGTCGAGGCCAACGCCGCCCTCGTCGACGCCCCCCAGGGCTCCTGCGCCGTCATCCACTCCGACGACGCCGAACTGACCCAGCGCCTGAACCAGGAGGCGGCCGCCGCCCTGGCCGCCGGCCGCCGCATCGGCATGAACATCTCCGAGGAGCATGCGATCAGCTGGATCACCCTCAACCCGGCCCGGTCGCTCGGCATCGCCGACCAGACCGGCTCGCTCGAGGCCGGCAAGCGCGCCGACGTGGTCATCTGGAGCGCCAATCCGTTCAGCGTCTACGCCCGCGCCGACCAGGTCTTCATCGACGGCGGCCTGGCCTTCGACCGCATGAACCCGGCCTACCAGCCGCTGTCCGACTTTGAACTCGGCCAGCCGGGCTACGGCCTGTCCGCCGCCAACGTGCTGCAGGGAGCCCGCTGATGCGCCTCAGGAACCTCATCCTCGGCGCGGCCTGCGCGGCCGCGCTCGCCTCGCCCGCCTTCGCCCAGTCCCTGACCGCCATCACCGGCGGCCGGGTGCTGACCGGAACCTCGGTGATCGAGAACGGCACCGTGGTGATCCAGAACGGCCGGGTCGTCTCGGTCGGGACCGGCGCCGCCCCCGCCGGCGCCCGCGTCATCGACGCCCGCGGCAAGGTGGTCTCGCCCGGCTTCGTCGCCGTCGACTCCGGCCTCGGCGGCTCGGAAATCTCCTCGGTCGGCGGGTCGGACGACCTGTCCAACGGGGCCAACACCATCAGCGCCTCGTTCGACGTCAGCTATGGCCTCGACCCCTGGTCCTTCACCCTGCCGGTGGCCCGCCTCGGCGGCATCACCCGCGCCATCGTCGTGCCCAGCCATGCGGGCGGCGGCGGCGGCGCGCACGCCCACGACGACAGCGACTTCGCCGGCGTCGGCGACGGCGGCCTGCAGTCGCCCGGTCTGTTCGCGGGCCAGGCGGCCATCATCCACCTGGCCGCCGGGACCGACATCCTCGTCAAGCCGCGCGTGGCCATGGTCGCCCCCTTCGGCGAGGCCGGGGCCGGTATCGCCGGCGGCGCCCGCGGGGCCCAGTTCACCCAGTTCAAGGAAACCCTCGCCGAGGTCCGGCTCTACGCCCGCAACCGCGGCGCCTATGACCGCGCCGGCCTGCGCGACCTCAGCCTGTCGCGCGCCGATCTGGAGGCCCTGATTCCGGTGGCCAACGGGACCATGCCCCTGATCGTCACCGTGCGCCGCGCCGCCGACATCCAGCAGGTCCTGCGCCTCGCCCGCGAGGAAGGGGTGAAGATCATCCTCGACGGCGCCGAGGAGGGCTGGCTGGTCGCCGACCAGATCGCGGCCGCCAATGTGCCGGTCCTGCTCAATCCGATCTCCAACCTGCCCGGCAACCTCGAGACCCGGGCCAGCCGGATGGAGAACGCCGCGGCGCTGGACGCCGCCGGGGTGCTGATCGCCATCAAGGGCAATGAGGGTTCCGTCCACCGCGCCCGCGAGACCCGCTACAACGCCGGCAACGCCGTCTCGCACGGCCTGCCCTATGAGTCGGCCATCGAGGCGATCACCGTCAATCCGGCCCGCATCTTCGGCATGGCCGGCCAGTTCGGCGAGCTGCGCCCCGGCGCGGCCGCCGATGTGGTGGTCTGGTCCGGCGATCCGCTGGAGCCGCTCAGCATCGCCGAGACCATCTTCATCGGCGGCGCCGAACAGGCCCCGACCAGCCGCCAGTTCCTGCTCCGCGACCGCTACCGCGACGGCGGCGAAGGGGCGATGCCGCCGGCGTATACGCGCTGAGGTTCTAGGGGCTAGGGATTAGGGGCTACGGTAGGTGGGCCAGTCACCGACCATTGCTTCCCTAGTCCCTAGAACCTAGCCCCTGGAACCTATGCCCGCTTCGCCCCGCCTCTTCATCGACGCCGACGCCTGTCCGGTGAAGGACGAGGTCTATCGCGTGGCCGCCCGCTACGGCCTGCATGTGTTCGTGGTCTCGAACAGCTGGATCAACACGCTGCGCGAGAAGTGGATCGAACAGGTCGTCGTCGACGCCGGGCCGGACATCGCCGACGACTGGATCGCCGAACGGGCCGGGCCGGGCGACATCGTCATCACCGCCGACATCCCCCTGGCCGACCGCTGCCTGAAAGCCGGCGCCCAGGCGCTGAAATCCAACGGCCAGCCCTTCACGCCCGACTCGATCGGCTCGGCCCTGGCCGGGCGGATGGTGGGCGAGCATCTGCGCTCCATGGGCGTCGCCACCTCGGGCCCGCCGCCGTTCGGGCCGAAGGATCGCTCCGCCTTCCTGCAGGCGCTCGATCAGGCCGTCGTCCGCGCCAAACGGGTGGTCCGTTGACCGTCATCCCCGAGAGCGAGCTGGAGTTCCGCTTCTTCCGCGCCGGCGGTCCGGGCGGGCAGAACGTCAACAAGGTCTCGACCGCGGTGCAGATGCGGTTCGACGCGCGCAACTCGCCGTCGCTCACCGAGCCGGTGCGGGCCCGGCTGATGAAGCTGGCGGGCAGCCGGCTGACGCTGGACGGGGTCATCCTGATCACCGCCGTCCGCTACCGCACCCAGGAACGCAACCGCGCCGACGCCATCGAACGGCTGCAGGGGCTGGTCGACAAGGCGTCGATCGCGCCGGTCTATCGCGTGCCGACCAAACCCACCCGCGCCTCGAAGGAACGGCGGCTGGAGGGCAAGGCCAAACGCTCCACGATCAAGAGCGGCCGCGGCCGGCCCGGCAGCGACGACTGACGGCCTATTCCGCCGGGCGGAACAGCAGGGCGGCGACCTTGTCGGTCTCGTCGAAGCCGATCACCCACTGGGTCGCGGCGTTGGAGAAGACCACGGCGAACAGGTCGGCCCCGTTCTGGGCGCCGAGGAAGTCCACGGCCTGGACCGGACCGAAGCCCGAGATCAGGGGCTGGATCGCCGTCTCCTGCTCCCGCACCTTGCCGGCGAGGTCGTCGGTCATCAGCGCATAGTTGATCGACCCGGCCTGGGCGCCGGCGATGATTTCGCGCAGGACCTCCTCGGCCCGGGGATTGGCGGGGGCGGTCGCGGCCGGCGCAGCGGGCGGCGCGGCCCGGACAGGCGCGGCGGCGCTCGCCGGGCGGGCGGGGGCGTCGAAACTGTTCGGCAGGGAGCCGGCGGCCACCTGGGCCTGGGCCGCGGCGGGAACCAGCAAAAGGGCGGCGGCGATCAAAAGCGGCTTCATGGGGTCGTCTCCAGTACCAGGATCAGACGATGGCGGGCCAAAGCGACAGAACAAGGGCGGCGACCGCCGCGGCGGTTGCAAGGGTGACGCAGACGACCATCCACGCCGGGGTATGAACCTCGCGGATCACAACCGTCTGCGGCTGCGGCGGGTTCTGCGCCAGCCGTGACAGGGCCTTCAGGGTGGCGCGGATTTCCTCGATGGCGTCGCGCACCTGGGCCTGGGGCCCGAGCTCGCGCCGGATCCAGCGTTCGACCACCGGAGCGGCCGCGGCCCACAGGTCGTGGTCGGGATTCAGCCGCCGGGCCACCCCCTCGACCGAGACCATGGTCTTCTGCAGCAGGATCAGCTCGGGCCGCAGATGCATGTCGAACAGGTCGGTGATCTCGAACAGCTGGCCCAGCAGACGGCCCATCGACACCTGCGACGCCGCCTTGCCGATGACCGGTTCGCCGACCGCCCGCAGGGCCTGGGCGAAGGCCTCGACCGAATGCTCGGGCGGCACATAGCCGGCCTCGAAATGCACCCGGCTGATGCGGTCATAGTCGCGGCTCAGGAAGCCCCACAGGATCTCAGCCAGATAGCGCCGCTCCGACGGTCCCAGCCGCCCGACGATGCCGAAATCGATCGCCGTCAGCTCCGCCGGTGCGTGGCAGAACAGGTTCCCCTCGTGCAGGTCGGCGTGGAAGGTCCCGTGGTCCAGCGCCTGGGTCAGGAAGGCGCGCACGACGTTGTCGGCCAGGGCGTCCTTGTCCAGTCCCGGCTGATCGGCGGCCGCCGGATCGGTCATGGCCATGCCCGGCGCCCATTCCAGCGTCAGCACCCGCTTGCCGACGCCGTCCCAGATCACCGCCGGCGCGGTCATATGGCCGCCGGCGGCCACGTCCCGGTCCATGATGTCCTTGAGCTCCGAGGCGGCGGCCGCCTCCAGCCGCATGTCCAGCTCCAGACGCAGCGCGCGGGCGATGGTCTCGACGAAGGCCGAGGGCTCCAGCCGCCGCGCCAGGGGCACGAAACGCACCGCGATCCGCGCCGCCAGCCGCATCGAATCCAGCCCCTGCGCCACGCGCCGCTCGACGCCGGGGCGCAGCACCTTGACCGCCACCTTGCGGCCGTCGGCCAGCCAGGCCGGATGCGCCTGGGCCAGGGAGGCGGCGGCGACAGGCGGGCCGAAATCGGTGAACAGGGCCTCGACCGGCCGGCCCAGCGAGCGCTCGATCTCGCGCCGCGCCTGGTCGACCGGGAAGGGGGCCAGGGCGTCCTTCAGCCGACCCAGGTCGCGGGCGAATTCGACGCCGAAGATGTCGGCGCGGGTGGCCAGCACCTGGCCCAGTTTGATGGCCACCGGCCCCAGATGTTCGAACGCCTTGCCGAGCCGCTGTCCGGGCCGGCCCTCGCGGCCCTCCTTGCCGGCGAAGGCGTGCAGCAGATGGGCGATCCAGCGCACCCAGACCGGCAGCAGGGGCGTGATCTCGCGGGGAACCAGGGCGTCGTGGCGCACCAGCACCCAGCCCCAGCCGAGCAGCCGCAGGGTCGCGTCGACCGGACGCCGCACCGGTTCGGCCAGCGGCGGCGGCGGCGCCGTCTTGTAGTCGGCGGGACTGGTCAGATCGCCCACCCATGATGGATGGCGGCGACCCCGCCCGACAGATTGGTCACGGTCACCCGGCTGAAGCCGGCGTCCTCGATCATGCGTTTGAAGGTCGGCTGGTCGGGGAAGCGGCGGATGCTCTCGACCAGATACTGGTAGCTGTCGCGGTCGCCCGCGACCCAGCCGCCGATGCGCGGAATGGCGTGGAAGGACCAGGCGTCATAGGCCTTGCGCACCGCCGAGGCCGTGGGCCGCGAAAACTCCAGACACAGGAACCGCCCGCCGGGCTTCAGCACCCGCCGCGCCTCGCGCAGGGCCTGCGGAATGTCGGCGACGTTGCGGATGCCGAAACTGATCGAATAGGCGTCGACCGAGGCGTCCGGCAGCGGCAGGGCCATGGCGTCGCCCACGGTCCACTGCATCTCCGGTTCGCCGCCCTTGTGGACGCCGGCCATGATCATCTCGGCGTTATAGTCCAGCACGATGACCGAGGCGTCGGCGCCGCCGCGCCGGCCCTGCGCCGCCCGCGCCAGCTTCGCATAGCGCCGCGCCATGTCGCCGGTGCCGCCGGCCACGTCGAGGATGGTCTCGCCCGGCCGCGGATTCAGCTTCGCCGCCGCCGCGTCCTTCCACAGCCGGTGCACGCCCCCGCTCATCAGGTCGTTCATCAGATCGTAGCTGGAGGCCACGCTGTCGAACACGCCGCGGACCAGTTGCACCTTCTCCTTCGCATCGACGTCGCGAAAGCCGAAGGACGAGGTCTTGCCGGTGGGAATGTCGGAGGCGGCGTCGGTCATGGTCGGGGTCTAGCGCGTCGCCGCGCCGCCGTCACCGGGCAGCGTCGTCGCGGTTCCGGCCTCGGCCTCAGTGGGTTCCGGCCCTGGGGCGGGGCACGCCGAGATCCTTCATCAGGCCGCGCATCGCGTCGTAGCAGCCGCAGGCGGCCGCCTCCAACGCCTTGCGGTCCTTGACCTCGACCCAGCCCCGGCCGCGCCGGATAAGCCCGTCCTCCTCCAGCACCGCCCCGACCTCCGAGACCGTGGCCCGCCGCACCCCCAGCATGCCGGCGATGTCGGACTGGGTCAGGCTGAAGCGGTCGCCGTCGGCGCGGTCGTGGATGGTCAGCAGCCAGCGCGCCAGCCGCTCGTCCAGCCGATGCTGGGCGTTGCAGGCGGCGGCCTGTTGCACCTGGGCGAACAGGCTTTCCGTGAATTTGGCCAGGGCCGTGCGCATCGACTCGCTGGCCTGCAGGGCCTCGGCGAAGACGTCGGACGGGCAACAGGCCGAGACGCCATCCACCTGGGCGATGGCCCGGCTGGCGGCGCGGGCGTTCATCGGGCCGCAGGTGACGCCGACCAGGCCCTCGCGGCCGATGGCGGCGGTCTCGATCATCCGGTCGTCGTCGAGAATGGTCATCAGCGAGACCACCCCGCTCATCGGGAACCACACCTCCTCGACCGCCTCTCCGGCGTCGTACAGCATCTGGCCCTGGGCGAAGGGCCGCTCATGCAGATGGGGTTCGATCCGTTTCCGGTCGGCGGGATCCAGCGCGGCGATCCACATATTGTCCATGGCGGGCTCCCGTTCGAAATGGCGACGCTCGTTAACGTCAAAGCTTCGCCGTGCGTTCCGTGCCGCTTGTGGACCACCCGTCGGCGGGATACGGCGGAGGGGTGAAGGAGGACGCCATGGCTGACCGGATTGACGTTGCGGAAGCTCTCAGGGGCCTGCCGCTGTGGACTCTCCACGCCGGCGACCGCCCCGCGATCGAGCGCCGGCTGACCTTCGCCGACTTCAACGCCGCCTTCGGTTTCATGACGCGCGTGGCGCTGCTGGCCGACAAGGTCGACCATCACCCGGAGTGGTCCAACGTCTACAATCGCGTCGAGGTGCTGCTGACCACCCACGACGCCGGCGGCGTGACGGACAAGGATGTCGACATGGCCCGGTTCATCGACCGGGCGGCGGCCGAGGCGGGAGCGAAATGATGACGGACAGGGCGGGGCGGGTCGCGGGCAAACAGGCCCTGATCACCGGGGCGGCCGGCGGGCTGGGCGAGGCCATGGCCTGGATGCTGGCGCGGGAAGGCGCGAAGGTCGCCGTCACCGACATCGACGGCGACCGCGCCGCGGCCCTCGCCGACGCGATCAACGGCGATATCCCGGGCTCGGCCTTCGCCTTCCGGCATGACGTGGCGAGGGAGGACCAGTGGGTCGCGGTCATCGACGACGCCGTCAAGGCGATGGGGGGCCTGTCCATCCTGGTCAACAACGCCGGCGTCGGCGACGTCCTGGCCTTCGTGGAACAGGATACGGTCGCCTGCTGGCAGCGTCAGTTCGAGATCAACCTGCTGTCGATCATGCTGGGCTGCAAACACGCCATGCCCCATCTGCGCGCTTCGGCGCCGTCCTCGATCATCAACATCTCCTCGATCGCCGGACTCGCCGCCGCCCCGGGCATGGGCGCCTACAACGCCACCAAGGCGGGCGTGTGGATGTATTCCAAGACCGTCGCCCTCGAGGCCGCCAAGATGGACTGGAACGTGCGCTGCAACTCGGTCCACCCGGTCTTCATCAAGACCCCGATCCTCGACCCCTTCATCGCCATGGCCGGCGGCGACGAGGCCAAGGCTCACGAACGCCTCAGCCGCGGCATCCCCCTCAAGCGCATCGGCGAGCCCGACGACGTGGCGTATTGCGTCCTCTACCTCGCCTCGGACGAGTCCAAATTCGTCACCGGCGCCGAGTTCAAGATCGACGGCGGCATGCTGGCTCAATAGGCCGGGACCACCGCCTTCCTTGACGGGAATTCACTTATCGCGCCGGGCGGACGGCGCCAGACTGCCGTGATGGACCAGCACGCCCCGCCGTTGCGGCAACATCTGGCGGCCGGGGCGTCGGCGGCCCGGCACAGACACGCGCTTGGCTATGCCGCGCTCGTGCTCGAGGGCGGCTATGTCGAGGCCGGCGACGCGGGCCGCCGGACGGTCAGCGCCGGCGAGGTCGTCCTGCACGAAGGCTTCGAGGCCCATTTCAACCGGTTCGGCGGTCGGGGCGCCAGCGTGCTGAACCTGCCCCTTCCCGACGGCTGGCGGCCGGCCCAGTCGTTCATGTCCGTTCCGGACCCCGACCGGATCGCCCGGATCGCCGAACGCGACCTCCGCGCGGCGACCGGGGACTTGCTGGACCAGCTGACGCCCGCGCCCGCCCAGTCCGCCGACTGGCCGGACTGCCTCTCCGCCGCCCTGCGGTGCGACGGCCGCATCTCCCTGGCCGACTGGGCGAGAGGCCGGGGCATCGCCCCCGGCTCGGTCTCGCGCGGGTTCCGGCAGGCCTATGGCGTCAGCCCGGCCCGCTATCGCAGCGAGGCCCGGGCCCGACAGGCCCTGAAGCGGCTTTCCGAACCGGGCTCGCTGGCCGATCTGGCCCTCGACGCCGGCTTCGCCGATCAGGCGCACATGACCCGCGCCATCGTCGCCCTTACCGGCCGCACCCCGGGCAACTGGCGCAGGTTAAGTTGGTTCAAGATCGGGGCGCCGACGGCGGGATAGAGCGGCGGCATGAACCGTCGCCAGCTTATCCTCTCCGCCGCCGCCCTTCCCCTGGCGGTCCCCGCCGTTTCCCTCGCCGATGCGCCGATCCGCACCCGGTGGAAGGTCCGCGCATCCCAGGGCTTTGACGCCCTGTGCTTCCTTGGCCCCCTGTCCGGCAAGCCCTTCTATGCCGACTACTACCGCGCCGAACTGGCGGTCATCCTGCCCCGGATGAGCCCGGCGGCGATGGCGGCCATGGCGACGGTCCAGGCCATGGCCGACGAGGCGAAATTCCTGCTCGGTCCGGGCCTGTGCAACATCCTGTCGGCCGGGCCGGACGACACGCTCGACGCCGTCATCACCTCTCTGCGCGACGCAGAAAGGGTGATCGCGCCCGTCGCGAGGACAGGTGAAAACGCGCTCGACGACGAGGACTGGAGCGCCCTCATGCGCTACCGGCCGCTGGTTCTCACCGTGCTGGAGGGCCTGAAGGACGCGGGCTTCGCCGCCCTGCGGCGCGAGTTCCTCGGCGCCCGCCTCACCTCGAGAATCCCGGCCCTCGAAGCCACCCTGGCGGGCTACGACGTCATCGCCGAACAGGAGCGGCTGCTGGGCCGCCCGTTCAACGACGCCTCACTGGAGGTGATCCTGCTTCACTTCTCCAAGCCGCACGGCATCAAGGTCCGCGGCCAGCGGTTCCTGACGCACCACGACTATCCCGACGCCGTCGTCCTCCGGAACGCCGCGCACGAGATGCTGCACCCGCCCTTCGATATGGAGGGGCCCACGGCCCGTCTGGTGCTTCAGACGCTCGAGCGCGATCCGCTGCTGACCCGCGTGGTCGCGGAGCACAACCCGGCATTCGGCTACAACAGTATCGCGGGCCTGCTCAATGAGGACTGCGTCCAGGCGCTGGAGCAGATCGTCAGCGAACGGCTGGGGTTTGCCCGGCCGCCCGGCGAGTACTGGCGCCGTCAGGACGAGGGCATGCACATCCTCGCCGCCGCGCTCTACGGACTGCTCAAGGCCGACGGTTACGACCGGACCGGCGGGAATTTCGAAACCTGGATCGTCCAGGCCGCCGCGACCGGGCGCCTGGCCCCCGCCTCCCTCGCCGGGGCCGCCAGCCGGATCATGGAGCTGCCGGCGGACAGACTCTGGACGAGCCCGGCCGCCGGCTGACCAGCCTCAGTCCAGATCCGCCGGCAGGATCTGGCTCGATAGCAGCCGCTCCATCCCCGCCCAGTGGTCCGGCCCCTGGCGCTCGACCCAGGCCTGGACCGTGTCGCGGCCGAGGCCGTAGTTGATGATGTAGCTGCGGTAGGTGTCGATGAAGCGCAGCCGCTGCGTCGCCTTGGCCTCGTCGGCGAGGGTGTATTTCATCAGCCGCCGGATCGTCTCGGCCCGGTCGATCCGCCCGGCCAGCCAGTCGTCCGCGATCGTGTACTCGGCCCGCGCCAGACGCCGCGTCAGGGCGCCCAGCTGCGCCTTCTTCTCCGCCGTGGCCGGATCCAGACCGGCCAGCGGGAACAGGACCTCGCGCTCGAACCGGGTGCCCTCGTCGCCCGGGAAGGCCAGGTCGATGCCGTAGTTGGCGCTGCCCTCGGCCACGAAGGACATGGGCGAGAACAGCGGATAGACGCTCATCTCCACCCAGCCGCGGTCGCGCACAAAGGTCTTCTCCAGCAGGGCGTTGTAGACGTGGTGGCCCGGATAACCCTCGTGACAGCCCAGATCGATCGCCCGCTCGGTATAGATCGGGAAGTCGGCGTTGATCTCGATCCGGCTGGCGGCGTCGCCCAGATAGTAGTTGTAGCCCGACCACGGCTTGTCGCCGACGAAGCTGAGGGTGAACCGCTCATTGGCCGGCAGGGCGATGTGGCGCACCGTGCGGGCCCGGCATTCGGCGATGGCGGCGTCCATGACCGGCTGCAGCCGGTCGCGGGGGATCACATAGTGCGACTTGAAGGCGGTGACCCGGTCGGTCAGCGAGCCTTCGCCCGGCAGCAGGGCGTCGATCTCGGCGAGGATCGGATCATAGGTCGACAGCGGGGCCAGTTCGGGCCGGATGCCGAACAGGGCCTCGGCCTCGTCGGCGAAGCCCATCTTCTCGCCCGACAGCATGCGCAGGCGCGCCGAGGCCGCCGAGACATGGGCCAGCAGATAGGCGCGGCGCTGGGTCGTGGCCTCGTCCGCGCCGCGGGTCGAAACCGCGTTCAACCGCTCCGTCAGCCCGGCCGCGCCCTGGATCAGCTGCGGCACGGTGCGCGGGTCGGCCTTGGCCGCCTCCTGCCATTCGGCCGGGCCGTAATAGGCGTCGACATAGCCGGGCTCGCGCTCGCCGATCTCGAGGATCAGGGCGACATAGTCCCGCGCGATGGCGTCCAGGCTGTCGCCCGAGGGGTCCGCGGCGGGCGCCGGAGCAGTGGCGCAGGCCCCAAGAAGCATCAGCAGGGCAAGCAGAAAGGTGCGCATCGGGACCTCCATCTTCGAAGCGAAGCGCACGCTAGATCACGATACGTCGGCCCGAACCTTACAAATCGTCCAGAATGGCCCGGGGTTCATCCCGACGTTCAGTCGGGACGCATTCGGGATTGAGGGCGGGGCGGTCCTGCTGTAAGGCCCTTCGTCCGGCGTTTCGCCGTCAGACGCACCCGTAGCTCAGCTGGATAGAGTACTGCCCTCCGAAGGCAGGGGTCAGAGGTTCGAATCCTCTCGGGTGCGCCATTTCGCTTGTTCTCCGTCCTGGGCTAGTGATCGGTGCGGCGGCGGGCGGCGGTCTCGCGCCGGAGGCATCGCATGATGGACGACGGCGAGGCGACCAAACGCGGCGGGGCCGAGCCGAGCGCCGACTTGGATCGCGCTAGGGCCGCCTGCGAGGCGATCCTTCGCCACCGCCCGGACGACTACCACGCCCTCAACCAGATCGGCCTCCTGGCCCTCCGGTCTGGCGCCCTGCGGGAGGCGCGGGGGCGGTTCGAGGCGGCGGTCGCGATCCGCCCGGAGATCGCCTCCGGACACCGGCAGCTCGCCCTGACCTTGCTGCGGCTCGGCCGGCCGCACGCCGCGCTCGAACGGATCGACCGGGCGCTGGAACACACTCCGAGGGACGCCCGGTCTCTGGCCTTGCGCGGGCGCATCCTCGGCAGGCTCGACCGGATCGAGGAGGCGGCCGGGTGCTACAGTCAGGCCCTGGCCGCTGTCCCCGGTCATCCGGCCTGGCGCAACAGCTTGGGGGGACTCCTCGTCCGGCTGAGACGTTTCGGGGAGGCGCTGGCCTGTTTTGACGAGGCCGTCGCCCTCGGGCCGGACCATGCCGAGGCCCACACCAACCGCGGACTCGTCCTGGCGGCCTTGGGCCGAGCCGACGAGGCGGTCGCCAGCCATGACCGGGCGCTGGTCCTCCGGCCCGACTTTCCCGACGCCCAAGTCAACCGGGCCGTGGCCCTGCTGTCGCTTGAGCGGTTCGCGGAGGGCTGGCGCGATCTTGAAGCGCGCAAGCGCCGCGCGCGGCCGGTCGGCGTCAGTCCTCCAGGCTCGCCCCTCTGGCGGGGACAGGAGAACCTCGCGGGCCGAAGCCTGCTGGTCCTCTCGGAACAGGGCCTGGGCGACACCATCCAGTTCTGCCGCTACCTGCCCCTGCTGGAGGCGCGGGGCGCGCGGGTTCTGTTTGGTCCGCAGGATTCGCTGGTCCGGCTGATGGCCAGTCTGGACTGTTCGGCCCGCCTCGTCGACGCCAGGGCGCCGGACCTCTCTCCCGACTTCCACGCGCCCCTGATGAGCCTTCCCCTGGCCTTCGGGACCAGCCCCGACGTCATCCCGGCACCGGTGCCCTACCTGAAGCCCGAACCGGCGCGCGTGGCCGAATGGAAGGCGCGGCTGGGCGGACACGGTTTCCGTATCGGCGTCGCCTGGCAGGGCAGCCGCGCCGCCGCCGACGCCGGCCGCTCGTTTCCGGTCGCCGCCTTCGCCGTGATCGCGGCCATCCCCGGCGTCCGCCTGATCAGCCTCCAGAAGGGCCATGGCGCCGAGCAGTTGCGCTCACTCCCGCCGGGGATGGCGGTGGAGGACCCGGGAGAGGGCTTCGACGCCGGCGGCCAGGCCTTCCTCGACACCGCCGCGGTCATCGAAGTCTGCGACCTTGTGATCACCTCGGACACGGCGGTCGCCCATCTGTCTGGGGCCCTCGCACGGCCGACCTGGGTGGTGCTCCAGCATGCGCCGGACTGGCGATGGATGCGCGAACGCGAGGATTCCCCGTGGTATCCGACCATGAGGCTGTTCCGTCAGACCTCGATCGACGACTGGCCTTCGGCCTTTGACGCAGTGGAGACGGCCTTGCGAGACGTGTTGAACCGGGCCCCCGCGCCGCACATTCCGGTCGGCTGGGGCGAGATCATCGACAAGCTGACGATCCTGGAAATCAAGCAGGATCGGATCCCCGGGGCGGAGGCGCTCGCCAACGTCCGCCGGGAGCTGGCCGCGATCGAGGCCATCGCGGTGCCCCCCTTGCGGGCCTCGCCGGAACTGGCGGCGCGCAAGGACCAGCTCGCGGCGGTCAACCGCACGCTCTGGAATATTGAGGATGCGCTGCGCGACAAGGAGGCCGGCCAAGCCTTCGACGAGGAGTTCATCGCCCTAGCGCGCGCCGTTTACCGCTACAACGACGAGCGAGCCCTGATCAAGCAGGCCATCAACCGCCTCCTGGGCTCCGACATCGTCGAGGAGAAGTCCTACGGGTCGGACGCGCCGGGACCGCCTGCCCCGGACCCGGATTCCACCGCCAGAGGAGAAGAGCCGCATGGCTGACGCTTCGGAAGTCATCCAGCTGCCCGTTGGCCAGCCTGTCGGGCGGGTCATCGCCATGCCCGCCGACACCAATCCCGAGGGCGACATCTTCGGCGGCTGGCTGCTGGCGCATATGGATCTGGCCGGGGCGACGCCCGCCTTTGAACTGGCCCGGGGCCGCTGCGCCACCATCGCCCTGGACGGCATGGTCTTCCACCAGCCCGTCTCGGTCGGCGACGAGGTCTCGATCTACGCCCGGGTCGTCCGGACCGGCCGAACCTCGATCCGCGTCCATGTCGAGGCCTGGAAACGCGCCCGGGATCACGCCCAGGCCGCCTCGGTGCGCGTCACCGAGGGCGTCTTCACCTATGTGGCCATCGACCAGGACCGCAAGCCGAGGCCGTTGCCGGAGCTCGGCGCATAACCCACCGCGACACTGGGAAATCTTGACCTTTGGGGTCGGCCGCCCTACCTCGCGGACATGGCCGTCCGTCGCATCCTCACCATCGACAACGCCGCCGACCTGGCGGTGCTGAAGCAGATCTCCGCCCCTGTCGAAGGGCCGGTGACCGATGAGCTGCGCCGTCTGATGGACGACATGCTCGACACCATGTACGCCGCGCCCGGCATCGGCCTGGCCGCCGTCCAGATCGGCGACACGCGCCGGGTCATCGTCATGGACCTGAACGACCGCGACGGCGTCGAGGACGATCAGGATCCGGCCGAGCTGTCGGACGAGGAGCGGGCGAAATGGGAGCTGGCGCGCCGCAACCCACGCTACTACGTCAATCCCGAGATCGTCTGGGCCTCCGACGAGCTGTTCACCTATGAAGAGGGCTGCCTGTCGGTCCCCGAATATTACGACAGCGTCGAACGCCCCGCCCGCGTCCGCTTGCGCTATATCGACTACGCCGGCGAGACGGTGGAGGAAGAGGCCGAGGGCCTCTACGCCGTCTGCATCCAGCACGAGATGGACCACCTCGAAGGCGTCCTGTTCATCGACCACCTGTCGCGGCTGAAGCGCGAGCGCGCCGTGGCCAAGGTGAAGAAGAACGCCAGGCTGGCCGCCTGATGGCCCGCATGAAGCGCCACCGCGACCGGATCATCGACCCCCGGGGCCGACGCCGCCTGACCCGCAATGAAAAGGTCGGCATCGGCAGCATCGCCGTCCTGCTCGGCGTCGCGGCCGTCGGTGTGATCGCCGGCGTCCTGATCGACCGGCTGCTCGATTTCGACGACGTCCTCGACGCCGGCGGCGAATGGGACGAGGGCGGCGGGGTTCACACCCGCTGGGAGTAGGTCCGCGGCCCCTGTGCGGCGCTGATCGTCGGCGGTAACAACCGCTTCCGCCCGCGGGATACTTTTGCGACAAGTCCGAAGCACGGTGATCTCCGGCGCACCTCCGCGCCGTGAAAGGACACGCGCATGAAAACGCTTCTCAAGGGGACCCTGATCGCCGGCCTGGCCACGCTCGGCGTCGCCACCGCCGCCTGGGCCGTGCAGGCCGGCCACGGCTTCAACCCCGCCTCGCTGGACGCCGATGGCGACGGCGTCATCTCGACGACCGAACTCGACGCCCATGCCGACCTCCTGTTCGCCCGGACGGACCGGGACAGCGACGGCGGCCTGTCCGCCGACGAGCTCCACGCCCTGCACGCGATGATGCCGGCCGGCGCCGCGCCGCAGCACGCGCCCGGCCACGCCCCCGCCCCGGTCAACCGGCAGGCGTTCCGCGAGGGCCTCCGCGGCCATGCGGCCGGGATGGACGCCGACCGCGACGGCCGGTTGACCGTGGCCGAGCTCGGCGCCGCGATGCATGGCGGCCAGGCGCACTGAATGCGGGCTCCCGGCGACATCGCCCGGGGCGGGGAGACGGGCCTCGCGGCCCGGACCCTGCCCCGGGTCATCGTCGTCGAGGACGAAGGCGACATCCGCGAACCCCTCGCCCGCTATCTGACGCGCAACCATTTCCAGGTGACCGCGGTCGGCAGCGCGGAAGCCGCCCGCCACGCCCTGGCGACCGGCGCCTGCGACCTGCTGCTCGTCGACATCATGCTGCCGGGCGAGGACGGCCTGTCGCTGACGCGCGAGATCCTGGCGACCACCGACATTCCGGTCATGCTGGTCACGGCGCGCACCGAGATGGCCGACCGGCTTGTCGGGCTCGACCTCGGCGCCGACGACTATATCTGCAAGCCGTTCGACGCCCGGGAGCTGGTGGCGCGGTTGCGGACCGTCCTGCGCCGCGTCCGCCGGACCAGCCCGGCCGCCGACGCCCCGGCCTGGCGCCGCTTCGTCTTCGGCGACTGGACGCTGGAGGCCGGGACACGGTCCCTGCGCCGGGGCGATGGAACGCCCCGGCCCCTGACCTCCGGAGAATACCGCCTGCTGCATGCGCTGGTCAGCGCGCCGGGCCGGGTCCTGAGCCGCGAACAGCTGCTGGATCTGACCCCCGGCCGCGACGCCGAACCCTTCGACCGGAGCATCGACAACCAGATCAGCCGGCTCCGGCGCCGCCTGGAAGACGACCCCCGCAACCCGCGCTGGATCCGGACGGTCTGGGGCGCGGGCTATATGCTGGATGTGAAGGTCGTCCGCACATGAGGCTGCCCCTGCCTTCGCCGTCCCTGAGGTCGCAGCTGCTGCTGATCGCGGTCGGCGGCTTCGTCGTCGGCCATATGCTGAACATGCTGCTGGCGAGCGGCCTGCGGCACATGCACGGCGGCCAGCACCTGCTGACGCCGGTCAGCGTGCTGGTCTTCCTGACCCTGCTGGCCGCCGTGGTCTGGCTGTCGGCCCGCGTCACCCGGCCCCTGCAGCGGCTGACGGAATCCGCCGACAAATTCTCGGGCGCGGAGCCCCTGCAGCCGCTGGCGCTCGAGGGCCCGCCCGACATGCGGCGCGCGATCGAGGCCTTCAACGGCCTGAGCCGGCGCATCTCCGACCTGCTGGAGGAGAAGGACCAGATGCTGGGCGCGCTCGGCCACGACCTGCGCACCCCGCTGGCCTCGATGAAGATTCGCGCGGCCAGCATGCGGCCGGTCGAGGAACGGACGGCCCTGTTCGCGACGGTGGACGGCATGGAGCGGATGATCGAGGACATCCTGACCCTTGCGCGAACCGGTCGGTCCGCCGAGCCGCTGGCGCAGGTGGACGTCAGGGCGCTCGCATCCGGCGTCGTCGGCGAATTCACCGCCCAGGGCGCGCCGGTCGCGCTGGAGCCCGGCGAGACGGTCGTCTGGCCCCTCAGGCCCGACCTCCTGACCCGCGCCCTGAGGAACCTCGTCGACAACGCCGTCCGGTACGGCGGCGGCGCCCGCCTGGCCGTGGCGGTCGAGGGCCGGACCCTGCTCATCGGGGTCGAGGACGACGGTCCGGGGCTCCCGGCGGACCAGCTTGAGCACGTCCTTCGGCCCTTCGCGCGTCTGGACCAGTCGCGGAACCGCGGGACCGGCGGCGCGGGCCTCGGCCTGGCCATTGCGGTGTCGATCGCCCGGCTCCACGGCGGAACCGTCGCGCTCGAAAACCGGACGGAAGGCGGCCTGTCGGCGACCCTGCGGCTGGCCGACGGCCCGTCGACCGAACCCTGACCGCTGCCCTATTTCAGCGGCAGATGCAGCTCTGCCGCCGTGCCCAGTTCCGGGTCATCGAGGAAGAAGCGCTGGCAGTAGATCGGGAAGTCCCGCATCTCCTCCCCGCTGGCCGGCAGCCAGTCGCGGTACAGATAGAGGGCGGCGGGCTCCAGATTGTGGGTGTCGCCCGTCACCCGCAGCACCGCGCAGCGTCCGCCGGGGATCTCCCCGGCCCTGACCGTCCCGTCGCTGTCGTCGATCGCCTGATCCGGCCCGATCCCGACGCACAGATCCATCCGGTAGTCGGCGGGGTCGGCAGGGCGGCGCTCGGTGTGCCAGATGTTGAAGGTCGGGCTGGTCTTCGGCGACAGGCCGGCGGCCTTCCGCCAGGCGATGAACCGCTGGATGGTGACCTCAAGGGTTTCGGGATCGCCCCGGTGTTCGAACATCGCCACGCGGGTCGGCGCGACCTCTCGAACGGTCACCTGGTCGGGGCTGAAGGTGGTCGGCATGAGCTTGCTCCTGGCTGAATTGAGCGGCCCGAAGGCCTGGAGCCACGGCGCCCAGTCGGGCGATTTCCGGAAATCCGACGGCGACTGCTGAAACCTCTGCCGGAAGGCGCGGGCGAAGGCGTCGGGCGTCTCATAGCCGGCGTCCAGGGCGATGTCGGTGACGCTGGGCCCCTGACCGTCGGCCAGCCGTTTCGAGGCCCGCCGCAGGCGGGCCAGCTGGACATAGCGATGCAGGGACACCCCGAAGGTCGCCTTGAACTGCCGGTGGAAATGGAATTTGGAAAACGCCGCGACGCCGCTGACCGCCGCCAGGTCCAGATCGCCGTCCAGATGCCGGTCGATATGATCCAGCACCCTCTGCATCCGGGCCTGATAATGGTCGAGCGCCGCTGTCATCGTCCTCATCCGTTGTGGCGATGATAGCGTGACGCGGGACCCTGTCGCACGCTCGCCCGATCTTGCGGTTTGAGGTGTTCGCAGGACCGGGGGAGAGGAGGGGTCGGCTTGGTCCGCTATGGGTGGAAAGCGGGAATCCTCTCAGCGGAGATTAGTGATCATCTCGAACAGGGTTGCCCACCCTAGGACTGCGCTAACAGCGAAGGGGCGAACCGCAATCCGCGCTTGCCCGAATATCTTCGTTCTCGGTAGAAGTGAATGAAGCTGGGCGGCGCAAGCCGAGGGGACAAAAAACCATGAAAATCGAACGTACGATCCGAGGCAGTTTGATCGTTGCGACCCTCTTGGTTGCTTCGTGCGGCGTCGAGAGTTCGGCCAGCAGCGGCCCAAGAGAACCTGCGGTAAGCAGTGAGCAGGTTGCTGCGGTCGATGAGGAGCCACGACTAACTGGTCCTCAGAGGAACGCCGTCAGGTCGGCCAGACAGTATTTGAGCATGACCGGTTTTTCGCGCGATGGATTGATTCAGCAACTCTCGTCGAGCGCGGGGGACGGCTATGAAATCGCCGACGCCACAGCGGCAGTCGATAGCCTCGATGTTGACTGGAATGAGAACGCAGCGAAATCAGCGGAACAATATCTAAGCATTTCGGGTTTCTCATGTAACGGCCTTGTTGAACAACTGTCTTCAAGCGCCGGGGATAACTACACCGAGAGTCAGGCAAGGTACGGCGCTCAGAAGGCCGGCGCTTGCTCTTGAGGCAAAGCACTGAAGCCTAGCACCTCTGTCAATGTCGGCCATTCCCAGCCCGACGGCTCATCATAGGGTGCAGACAGCACATCCCGCGTGGGCGTGATGGTTCGCAGATTCGCGCCCCTCGCGAGTGCTGGCGCGGCGACCCACCTCTCTTATTCGTTCGTTTGTCAGACTGCCCGAAAGCGGAGGCTGCAAATGACCGCTACGGGTGGTTAGCGGACGTTCCAGACAGGCTTGTCTGTTCCCTTGATCCAGGCTGACGCAAAGTCTTCGCTTGAAATCGCTTCAAGATCGACGCCGCCGAAACCATCAGCCAGTGAGGTGTCAATGAGGGAAGGGCAAGGCTGGCCATTCCGCTCTTCGATTTCGATGCTGTTTCTGGTCGCAGTGCCGTCGGCAAACAGGTCTACTGAGCGGGTGACCGCGTCTGCCAAGTCGTCAATCTCATAGAGCAGCCATAGAGGCTCGCCGTGGGGAACCTGAACCTCCGGCCAGCGCGCACGAACATGTCGAAGAGCGTCCATCCGCAAATCCTGCGCTTAACGGGAAATGTCCGCAACGGGTCGAGAGCGGACGATCCGCTCTGTGCCGGAAGCGGACCTGGACTTAGCTAGGGCAGGATTGCGCGGGCTGAGGCGCCACAGGCGACGTGGAGCGAACTACCAACATCTCAGTCTGGCGGGGCTCGTTTGTGGGCTGTGCCGTGAAAAGTCGGTTTCTCTCCGAAGGCGTCAGCGTGTCGATAGCCACAGCATTCCACCGTTGGCCCTCGTCGTCTTCGATGGCGAGAATGAAGCGACCGCCCTCAGCCGCAGCTTCGAGGATGCCGGGGGTAGCAGGCCCGCCGTAAGCATCAGCCCCGTTGCCGCCGCTGGACCAGTGTTGAGGGTGAATTGGACCCGCGGGAACAAACACTCGATAGCCTCGCCACACCTGTCCGGATGGACCAACGACGATGGACTGAACCCAGCTGTCGCGGTTGCGGCAGTAATTTCGGAAACCAATCGACCACGTGATCGAGTTAGGCGCGGTGAGATCGGAGGCGTCTTCATCGAAGCCGATGTCGAAGGAGAAGCCTGACACATCGACATAATCTCCAGCCTTGAGCGAGAGATCGCCTGTGGGTTCAAGCCTGACGGTTTCCGTTCGCATCTGCGCCTCGGCGGAACCTGACAGCGTCGAACATGATGAGAGAACGAGAGCGGCAACGGCCAAAGGCAAAGATCGCATT
>SCVB01000027.1 GCA_004296955.1 Brevundimonas sp. | reverse complement strand
GAAGAACTCCACCCGCACCCGCTTCAGCTTCGACGCCGCCATCCGCCAGCTGGGCGGGGCCTCGATCATCGCCAACGCCGGCGACATGCAGCTGGGCCGCGGCGAGCCGGTCGAGGACACTGCCCGGGTCCTGTCGCGCATGGTCGACGCCGTGATGATCCGCGCCAACAGCCACGAGGACGTCGAACGTTTCGCCCGCGTCGCGACCGTGCCCGTGATCAACGGCCTGACCGACCGCTCGCACCCGTGCCAGATCCTCGCCGACATCATGACGATCGAGGAGCATCGCGGGCCGATCGCCGGCAAGACGATCGCCTGGGTCGGCGACGGCAACAACGTCTGTCACAGCTTCATGCACGCGGCGCCGAAGCTGGGCTTCCACCTCAACGTCGCCTGCCCGGCCGACTATCACCCGGACCTGCACGACCTGGCCCGGGGCGGCGACTGCGTCACCCTGACCAGCGACCCGCGCGAGGCGGTGGCCGGCGCGGACGTCGTGGTCACCGACACCTGGGTGTCGATGGGCGACGGCGACTATGAAGCCCGACTGGAGGCTTTCGAGGGCTATGGCGTCGACGCGGCCCTGATGGACGCCGCCGCCAGCGACGCCGTCTTCCTCCACTGCCTCCCCGCCCACCGCGGCGAGGAGGTCACCGACGCCGTCATCGATGGTCCGAAGTCCCTCGTCTGGGACGAGGCCGAGAACCGCATCCACGCCCAGAAGGCGGTGCTGGCCTGGTGTTTCGCCGGCTGAAGGCGAGTGGCTAGTGATTGCCGCTGATCGGTCGGCGGAAGGGCGGCGCGGCCAGCACCGCTGCACAGGCGCCGGCCAGCCACCGACCACCAGCCACTGACCACTCAGTTCAGGTTGACGTCCACGACCCCGCCGGCGTCCGGCAGGGTCTTCGTCGCATTGGCCTTGGCGACCTCGTAGAAAAATTTGAAGAAGCCGCCCTCATTGACCCAGATGCGGCCGTCGTCGGCGTCGAACTTCAGGATGGTCAGATGGGCGTCGTCCTTGCCCTCGGGATACCAGGCCGAGAGGATGGGGTTCCAGTGGCGATCGATGATCTCCCGGTCCTGACCATGGACCGACAGCTGGCCGTGGATGCAGGCCCAGACGTTCTGATCCTTCGAGCCGTAGTGGAACATGGCGCTCTGTCCCCCGCCCCGTGCGGCATCGCGGGCCAGATCGGTGTCGTCGCGGATGAAGAACCAGATTGTGCCGGTCTCTTCCTCGCGGAAGGCGGTCATCGGCTGGGCGTGATAGCCGGGCTGGTCGAGGCCGAGCATGCCGGTGTTGGATTTCCTGAGGCGATCCCAGAATTCCTTTTCGGCCTCGGCGGCGGTGAGGGTCTTGTCGTTCATGGCGGCGACTCCTGATCTCGGGGGGTGGCTCAGGAATGACCGGGGCGCGGACGGGTTCCGGTCCGGGGCCGCCTAGTAGGGCCGCTGCGGCGCGCCCATCAGGGCGCCGAGGTGGATCACCAGCAGGAAGACCGCGGCCCCCGACAGCAGCATGATGAACCGCCACGGCGCCATGCGTACGCCGCGCCGCGGATCCCACGGACGCGAGCCGCGCCAGCCGGCGAAGACGGTCAGGGCCAGGCCGGCGGCCATGAGGGCGAGGGTCAGGGACAGGCTCATGGCGGCGAGGTGGAGCGCCGGCCGCACGGACGCAAGCCCGAACCCTTTCAGCGGCGTTAATCTTTACCCGCCGTTAACGACTTCGGGCCGAGATTCCGGCTGTGTGCGGGCTTTCCACAGGAAGATGGCGAGCCCCTACATCTTGGGGTTAACCACGCGTTTACACCCATCATCTTGGCGTCTAGCGTTCGACAAGTAGGTCGGGAGGCGAATCAGTGAGCGCAGCCGCGCCGTGGAGCGTGAAGGGCATTGAGCCCAAGGCGCGCGAGATCGCCAAGGACCTCGCCCGTCGCTCCGGCATGACGCTGGGCGAGTGGCTGAACACGATCATCATGGAAGACGGCGATGACGACGAGGGCGGCTTTACGCCCCTGTCCCGCCGCCCCCATGCCGCCGACAGCATCGACCGCCGCGGGCGCAGCCGCCGGGTCGACGACGCCTATGGCTCCGGGGCCAACGAAGACCAGTTGCAGCGCCTCGGCGCCTCGATCGACGCCATCGCCGCCCGGCTAGAGGCCGCCGAGCGGCGCTCGACCATCGCCATCCAGGGCGTCGACCAGGCCGTCTCCGGCCTGGTGCGCCGGCTGGAGAACCAGGATCAGACGGGCAAGGCCTATGGCCGCCGTATCGACGACATCGCCGAGGAGCTGCGCGAGGGGCACAAACGCCTGCGTCGCTTCGAGCAGGAGATCGGCCCCCAGACCGCCGAGACCTTCGGCAAGGTCGAGACTACCATGGGGGCCCTGGCCGGCCGCCTGTACGATATCGAGGAACGCCAGCGCTCGAGCGTCAATGAGCTGCGCCAGCGCATGGAGGCGGTCGAAAAGGCCGCCGGCCCCGGCGTCGGCGCCGAACTGCTGGCCCAGGTCAGCCAGCGTCTGGACCAGGCGCAGGGGCGCACCACCGACGCCCTGCGCGGGCTGCAGGCCTCCTTCGCCGGACTGGACCAGCGCCTGCGCGCCGCCGAGTCGCGGGTCGAGCCGGAGGGCGCGCGCGAAGCCGCCCGTTTCGAAAAGCTGGCCGAGACCCTGAGCCGGCAGGTCGAGGGCAACCGGGCCGAGATGATGCGGCGGCTCGACACCGCCGAGACCGAAGGCCGGATGGACCGCATCGAGCGCGCGGTCCTGTCCATCGGCGACCAGGTCAAGACAGCCGAGGAACGCTCGGCCAAGGCCGTCGAGGCCATGGGCCGCGAGGTCCTGCGCATCGCCCAGAACCTGAACGGCCGGGTGCAGTCGATCGAGACCGGGACGCCGGCGCAGTTCGAACAGCTGAGCCGCAAGGTCGAGACCGACATGGGCCGGTTCGCCCAAGGCATCGAACAGCGGCTGCTGGCCACCGACGACCGCCACGCCCTGGCGCTGGAGAAGCTGGGCGGCGAGATCACCCGCATCTCCGACCGCCTGAGCGAGCGCATCGCCCAGTCCGAGCGGCGCTCGCAGCAGGCCCTGGACGATATCGGCCGCCGCCTGGCCGACAGCTCCGCCCGCATCGAGCAGAGCTATGACCGCGCCTCGGGCGAACTGGCCGAGCGCATGCGGATGTCGGAGGAGCGCACGGCGGCCCTCATCGCCGAGGCGCGCGAGAACATCGAGCGGCGGACCGAGGCCGCCCCCCCGGTCGCCGTCGTCGCCACGCCGTCCGGGCCTGAGTCCGACTGGCGAGCAGCGGCCTTCCCGGACGCCGCCTTCCCGGACGCGCCATTCTCGGACGCCGTCTTCGACGATCCCATCTATGCCGAGCAGCAGGCCTGGTCCGCGGACCTCGCCCCTCCCGAGGCGGCGCCCGCGCTCGCGTCCGAGCCTGGCGAGGTCCTGAGCGCCGACGCCATCTTCGACGCCGTCATGCGCGGGCCGCGCGCGGACGAGGCCCCCGCCGCTCCGACTCCCTTCGGCAGCCGCGCCGCCGTCTCCTCGCTGGCCGAGGAAGTCGATCCAGCGCCCCGGATCCCGGCCTTCACCCCGCCGCCCTTCAACGCCGCGCCCCAGGCCCCGCCGGCTCCCGCGGCCTTCGGCCAGGGCTTCGGCGGCGCCGACGTGTCGGACGCCCTGGAGGCGACGGCCCCCGGCGGCCGCGGCCCGGCCGCCTTCGACGCCGGACACGACGATTTCGAGGGCGAGACCGACTTCGTCGACCCCCGCGCCCTGCGCGCCGCGGCGGCCCAGGGACGGGCCTCATCGACCCGCCAGACCATCGACGCGGCCCGCGCCGCCATGGCCGCCCCGGAGGCTGAGACGCCCGCCCGCTCGGGCTTCGGCCTCAAGCGCGGCGGCAAGTCCCGCCTGCAGGAGCGGCTGGACAAACAGGCGGCCAAGGACGGCGGCACGGTCCGCAAGGCCTTGGGGGCCTCGGCCATCGCCGTCCTCCTCACCGCCGGCGGCGCCTATGCGACGGGCCAGCTGACCGGGTCGGGGATCGCCATTCCGGGTCTGCCGGGCGCGGATTCCGTCCAGCCGATCGCCGCCCTGGCCGTGGTACCCGCCGCGCCCAGCCAGGCCGATCTGGAGCGGGGCGAGACGCTGTACCAGCAGGCGACGACGCTTCTGGACGCGGATGACGCAGCCGGGATCGAGACTCTGAAACAGGCCGCCGCCACCGGCTATACCCCCGCCCAGCTTCATCTGGCCGGCCTCTATCAGGACGGGGGCAAGGGCCTGGCCGTCAACACGACCGAAGCCCGCGCCTGGGCCCGGCGGGCGGCCGACGGCGGCGACGCCCGGGGCATGCACGCCTATGGCATGTATCTGTTCGACGGCGTCGGCGGGGAGCAGAACCGAGGCGAGGCCCTGACCTGGCTGACCCGGGCGGCCGAGGGCGGTCTGGTCGACAGTCAGTTCAACGTCGCCAAACTCTATGAGACCGGGGACGAAGGCATCCAGCCGGACCTCACCGAGGCCTACAAATGGTATCTGATCGCGGCGCGCGCGGGGGACGGCGACGCCCAGGCCGCGGTCGATCGCCTGCGCAGCCTGGTCCCGGCCGCGGCGCGCGGCAAGGCCCGGGCCGAGGCCGATCGTTTCGAGGTCGAACCACTCGCCTGATGCGGGAGGGCCGAGCTTTTCTGGCGCATCGGGTGGCGGGGGCCGCCCGGTGGGTCTAGGACACCGTCACACCCGTCGTCGCCTTTTCGGCGCCTAGCCTCAGTTCCAGCCGAAGGCGCGTCCTTTGGATATCTATCTGCCGATCGCCGAGGTTTCGGTGAACTGGCCGCTCCTGGTTCTGCTGGGCGCGACGGTCGGATTCGTGTCCGGACTCTTCGGAATCGGCGGCGGCTTCCTGATGGCTCCGATCCTGATATTTCTGGGCATTCCGCCGTCCGTGGCCGTGGCCAGCCAAGCCAGCCACGTCGTCGCCTCCTCGACCTCGGGCGTGATCAGCTACACCAGCCAGAAGGCCGTCGACTATCGCATCGGCGGCGTCATGGCCTTCGGCGGCGTCGTGGGGGCGCTGCTGGGCGTCGAGCTGTTCCGCTACCTGCGCCTGCTCGGCCAGGCGGACATGGTGGTCGCCCTGTCCTATCTGCTCTTCCTCGGCGCGATCGGCACCCTGATGCTCTACGAGAGCCTCGGCCAGATCCTGCGCCGGGTGCGCGGAGAGGTCGTGCCGCACAAGGAGCGCCGCCGGCCGCTGTGGCTGTACGGCCTGCCGCTGAAGATGCGCTTCCCCCGCTCGGGCCTCTACATCAGCGCCATTCCGCCCTTCGCCCTCGGAGCCTTCGCCGGGGTGTTGTCGGCCATCATGGGCGTCGGCGGCGGCTTCATCCTGGTGCCCGCCATGCTCTATGTCCTGCGCATGAAGGCAGGGGTGGTGGTCGGCACCAGCCTGTTCCAGATCATCATCGTCACGGCGATGACCACCATTCTCCAGGCCGGCCGCAACCAGACCGTCGACATCGTCCTGTCGACCATCCTGCTGGTCGGCGGGGTCGTCGGCGCCCAGTACGGGGCCAAGCTGTCGGGCCGGTTCCGGCCGGACGTGCTGCGCGCCCTGCTGGCCCTGATCGTGCTGCTGGTCGGCATCTACATGGGGCTGGAGATGTTCGTCCGTCCGTCCGACCTGTTCGCCTTTGCGCCGGGGGTGGCCGAATGATCGCCGCCCTGCCCCCGCCGCCGCCGGCCATCGTCGCGCCCGCCCCCGAGCGTTCGGTCGCCACCACGGAACAGGTCCGCGTCGCCGCGGCCATGACCGACGCCCGGGTGATGGTTGACTCCAGCTTCCGCGGCGCCTCGATCGTCCTGTACGGCGCGGTCTTCAATCCGACCGATCGGCCGGCCGATGTGATCGTGGTCGTGCGCGGACCCGATGGACCGGTCCGCCTCGTCAAGAAGACCCGCAACATGGGCTTCTGGGTCAACAGCCGGCCGGTCCTGTTCGAGGGCGCGCCGGGCTTCTACATGACCGCCTCGACGCGGCCCCTGTCGGACATCGCCGACTTCGGCCAACTGAGACGGCTGGGCGTCGGGGTCGACCATCTGAGGATCAATGCGCCGCAGGAGAGCCGCACCGTCACCCGCTACGGGGTGCGCGACGTGGTCGTCAGCCGGCTGGGAGAGGACTATCTGGACTACCGCCGCGCCGTGATCCGCCTGCGCGAGGCGGCGGCCCTGTACAGGACCGATCCGGACGGGGTGGAGTTCGTCGACGCCGGCCTGTTCCGGGCCGAACTGGAGCTGCCCGCGGTGGCGCCGACCGGCCAGTATTTCGCCGAGGTCTGGCTGTTCCAGGACGGCGCCCCCGTCTCGGTCTCCAACCTGACCCTGACCGTCGAGAAGGTCGGCTTCGAACGCGACGTCTATGAGTTCGCCCACAGGCGGCCGTGGAGCTACGGCGTCCTGACCGTGCTCCTGGCGGCCTTCATGGGTTGGGGTGCGTCGCGGGTGTTCCGGCGCGTCTAGGCGGCCGCATGGTTGCCCGCCCGCTAACCACCTTGCCCTGGAACCCGTCCGCGACCGCCACGCTTATGGCGAAGCATGGAGGGTTTTCAGAATGCGCAGACTGTTCAGCACCGCCGCCCTGACCGCCGGCCTCTTCCTGGCCGCCGCCTCGTCCGCCCAGACGCCGACCGCCCCGATCCAGCGCAACGACGTCTGCTATATGGAGTGCCAGATGCGGTGCTACATCATCCATCCCGGCGGCGGGCCGGCCTGGACGCAGTGCTATCTGCAGTGCGCCGCGGAGCGCTGCGGCTACGTCGGCTGACTACGCCTGGGCCGCGAACTCGCTCAGCGCGTCGATCACCGCCCGGTTCTGGTCTTCCGTGCCGACGGTGATGCGCAGGCAGTCGGGCAGGCCGTAGCCGCCGACGGGGCGGACGATGATGCCCTTCGAATTCAGATAGTCATTGGCCGCCGCGGCGTTGCGCGTCTCGTCCGGGAAGCGGACGAGGACGAAATTCCCGGCCGAGGGGAAGACGTCGAAGCCGAAGCCCTTGATGGCCTGGGTCAGGCGCGGCCGCCAGGCGTGGACGAGCTCGCGCGAGGCCTTCTGATGCGCCTCGTCGCCGAGGGCGGCGACGGCGGCCTCGAGGCCGGGGACCGAGACGTTGAACGGCAGGCGGATGCGGTCGACCGCCTCGGCCACCTTCAGCGGCGCATAGCCGAAGCCGATGCGCAGGCCGCCGAGGCCGTGGATCTTGGAGAAGGTGCGGGTGACGACGATGTTGTCGCTGTCGCGGGCGAGGGGGAAGCTGGTCTCCCAGTCCGGCTCGGCGACGAATTCGGCATAGGCCTCGTCGATAACCAGCAGCACGTGCGGCGGCAGCGCCTGATGCAGGCGGCGCGTCTCTTCCGCGGTGTTGTAGCTGCCGGTCGGGTTCGACGGGCTGGAGATGTAGACCAGCTTCGTACGCTCATCGACCTGTTCCAGGATGGCGTCGACCTCGGCCTTGAAGCCCGGTTCGGGGGCCAGCTTGACCTCGGCCTGGTTGGCCTTGGCCGAGATCCGGTAGGCGAGGAAGCCGTACTGACCGGTGACGATATTGTCGCCGGGCGTCAGGTAGCACTGGTTCAGCAGGGCGAAGACCTCGTCCGAGCCATTGCCGAAGATCAGCCGTTCGGGCTCCAGACCATGGTGTTCGGCGACGGCGTCGCGCAGCCTGGCGGCCCGGCCATCGGGATACATGTGGATATGTCCGGCCGCGGCGGCGTAGGCCTCGCGCGCCTTCTCTCCGGCGCCGAGCGCATTCTCGTTGGACGACAGCTTCATGGGCTCGGCCACGCCCTCGATGCGCGACTTGCCGCCGACATAGGGGGCGATGTCGAGGATGCCGGGTTTGGGAGTCGGGACGGCTTGGGGCGCGTCGGTCATGGGGCGATCCTCGAAGTCAGAACTGGGGGGCGGCGCCGATGACGCCGGACAGGCTGCCGGGCGCGGATGAAAGCCGCCCGTCCTCGGCCTGCACATAGCCCGCGAGCATGAACAGCTTCAAGCCGCCCGCCGCGATCAGCGGACTGGCGGCCAGGCCGGCGGCGGCGAGAATCCCGACAATGCGGGCGTCGGGAGCCTGGCTGTCGGTGGCCCAGAACGTGCGGTCGTCGCCGGTCGGCCCCGGCTCCGCGCGCTGGACCATGAGGCTGCGGGGCAGGCCGAGGCGGCCGTCGGGCAGGGCGGCGACGATCCGCAGCGCCGGCTCGGCCAGCAACCGGCCCCACCAGGCCTTGCCCGGGGTCAGATCGAGCAGGGCGCGCGATCCGTCGCGCACGGCGGCCAAGGCCTGTTCCGGCTCGGCGGCCGTACGGGCGGTCAGGCCGAAGCGGTCGGCCGCCAGGGTCTGGCTGGCGGCGCCCCAGACGACCAGCGCCGCGCCGCCCGCCGCGTCGATCCGCCCCAGCACCGCGCGCACGGCGGCGGCGGCGGCCGGGGTCAGGTCGGCGAGCAGATCGCGCAGGGCGATGGCGTCGGCGTCGGGCGTGGGGCGGGGACCGGCGGCGAGGCGCACGCGCACGGCCTCGGCCACGGCCCGGTCCAGCGTCAGGCGCTCCGCGTCGGCCTCCGGTTCGACCAGCATCAGAACAGCCGCGGCGCCGGCGCCAGGGCGAAGGGTCCCAGCCAGGTGCGGCCGTCGCGGAACTGGATCACCAGATCCACCGGGCGCTCGCCGGTGGCCGCCGTGGCCGCCGCCGCGCCCGCCGCCCCCGCGCGGTTGACCGCCCCGGACCGCGATCCGGCCAGGCCGGCAATGGCGGCCATAGGCCTTTCGGCCCGGACGGCCAACGATCCCTGCAGCCGTCCGTCTGGGCCGGCGGACAGGCGGTCGCTGGAGATCAGGGCGGTGCTGTCTCCGGCCTTCAGCCGGCCGCGAACGCCGACGAACCGTCCGCCCGCCGCCGTCCAGGCGGAGAAGACCCCGGCCGAGTCCATGCCCCGCAGGCGGCTGGCGCCGACGATGGTCGCCTCGACGTCGGCGCTGAGCCGTCCCTGACGCGTGGCGCCCTCGACGGGGCCGCCCGGGCGGCCGCGCGCGTCGACGAGGCGGAACAGGACGTCCAGTTCGTCGGTCGACGCCGCGCCGTCGGTCCTGTGCGGCCGGGTCTCCAGCTGGATCTGTTCGGCCGAGGCGATGGGGAAGGGCTCGGCGCCCTCCAGCGCCGTGAAGGTGGGGCGGATCATCTCCGCCCGCAGGTCGGGGAAGCGGTCGCGCAGATGGCTGATGCTGAAACGCAGACCGTCGCCGCCGACGGCGATCCGGCCCTTGTCCGCCCGGGTCAGGGTCAGGCCGTCGGGCGCGACGACCACCCAGTGATCCGGATTCCAGCTGCTGGCCTCGGCGACGAGTTCAGGCGCGGCGACGCCGTGGCCGGACGGGGCGAGGATCACCGCCTGAGGCATCGACACCCGGGTCCGGAACGGCCAGCCGGTCGTGGTCACCGGCGCATGGGTGATGGTCCAGCCGTCCTGCCGAAGCGCCTCGACCTGGGCCGTCAGCCGGGTCTCGACCTGGTCCGTGAGCCAGAACCACCAGCCGGTCCAGGCGGCCAGCGCCAGGCCGACGATGACGAAGGGAACGGCGAGGCCGCGGCGGGGATGGCGGGGGGTGCTGTCGGTCATTGAGGCCCCGTCTAGTCCGCCTTGAGAAATGCGCCAACCTGTTCGACCGCCTCCGCCAGGCCCATGCGCTGGACCTCGGTCCCGGGCGGAAGACTGGCGAACAGCCGGGTGGGGGCGGCGGCGTCGAGCATGACGAAGACGCCCTTGTCGTCGGCGCGGCGGATCAGCCGGCCGAAGGCCTGGGCCATTTTGGCGCGGGCAAGGGCGTCGTCGAAATTGCGGCCGCCGGCGCCCTCGCCGCCGAAGCGCAGGCGGCGCGCCTTGTGCAGCAGGTCGGGGCGCGGCCAGGGCACGCGGTCGAAGGCGAGGATGCGCAGGCTACGGCCCGGCACGTCGACCCCGTCCCGCACCGCGTCCGTGCCCAGCAGGCAGGAGTCCTGTTCGGCGCGGAAGACGTCGACCAGCGCGCCCACTTCCAATGGATCGACGTGCTGGGCGTAGAGGGGGATGCCCTGTTTCGCCAGATCGGGACCGAGGCGCTCATAGACCGCCTTCAGCCGGCGGATGGCGGTGAACAGGCCGAGGCCTCCCCCGCCGGCCGCGAGGAACAGTTCGCGCATGGCCGCCGCGGTCTGGCGCGTGTCGTCCTTGACGAGGTCGTTGACGACGATGACCCGGGCGTTGGCGGCATAGTCGAACGGGCTTTCGACCTTCAACGTCCGCGCGGGTTCGATCAGCCGCGCCGAGCCGGTGCGCAGCCGGGCCATGTCGAACGGATCGTCCGCGTTCGGATCGGACAGGGTGGCGCTGGTCACCAGCACGCCGTGGGCCGGCATGATCACCGCGGCCTCCAGCGGCACGGTCGGGTCGATCCAGTGGCGGCGCAGGGCCACGTCCATGATCCGGCCGAAGGCGGCCTCTGCGGACAGCCAGTCGAGGAAGTCGGGATCGGGCTCGTCGGACGAGACCTCCAGCGCCGCCAGCATGGAGCGCCAGCCGGGCAGGGTCATGCGGGCCCGACGGTCGAGACCGCGCAGGGCGCCCTCGATCCGGGCCCGCGAAGCGCCGTCGAGATCGGCGGCCTCGTCGTCGAGGATGTCCTCCAGATGTCGCGACAGGGCCAGTAGAGGCGCCTCGACCGCGGCCAGCGCCTGGGCGGCCTCGCGCGCGGCCTCCAGCACCGGCTCGGTGACGGGGCGCAGCGAACACTCCATGCCGAACTCGACGCCGCTGCCGGACGCGTTCTCGGATGTCCGCGCCCGAAGCTGTTCGAGGGCGGCCAGCAGGAAGCGTTCGATCGGCCCGACCGGATTGACCTCGCCCGAGGCCGGGGCGATGCGGCCGGAGACGCCCTCCCCGGGCAGCTGGGCCGCCGCCCGCACCGCATCCTGCAGCGCCTTGGTCGCCGCCTCATTGTCCGCGCACAGATCTCCCAGTCGCTGCTCCAGCCCGCGCCCGCGCCGGCCGCGCCCCTCGGGCCCGCGGATCCAGCGTCGCAGCTCGGCCGCCTCCTGCCCCGACAGACAGGCGGAAAAGGCGCTGTCGGCCGCGTCGAACAGATGGTGGCCCTCGTCGAAGACGATCCGCTTCAGCGCCGCCGTCTCGCCGTCCTGCTTCAGCCCGCGCGCCGACCGCGCGCCGTCGAACGCCGCCTGGGTCATCACCAGCGCGTGGTTGGCCACCACCAGATCGGCGCGACGGCTCGCGCGGATCGTCTTTTCGACGAAACAGGTGCGGTAATGGGGGCAGGCGGCGTGGACGCATTCGCCGCGCCGGTCGACCAGATTGGCGGCGCCGGCCTGATGGCTGGGCCCGACCGCGAACAGGCCCGGCAGCCAACCCGGATAGTCGCCTCCGGTCATGTCGCCGTCGCGCGTGTGCATGGCCCAGCGGCTGACCAGGGCCATGCCGATCAGATCGCCGTTGCCCAGCTGCGCCGCCTGCACCATGTCCTGCAGGTTCAGCAGGCACAGGTAGTTCTCCCGCCCCTTGCGCACCACGGTCTTCTTCTTGCGCTCGACCGGATCGGGCCACAGGGCGGCGCTCTCGCGGTCGATCTGGCGCTGCAGGGCGCGGGTGTAGGTCGACACCCAGGCCGCCCCCGAATTGCGCTCGGCCCACAGCGACGCCGGCGCCAGATAGCCCAGCGTCTTGCCCGTCCCGGTCCCCGCTTCGGCCAGCAGCACTCTTGGCCGGCCCTCCTCATTGCGCGGCGAAAAGGCGAACGCCGCCTCGGCGGCATAGTCGGACTGCGTCGGCCGCGTCTCGTCGAGGCCAGAGGCCTGCAACAGTTTCTCCAGCCGGATCCGCGCGCTCTCGGAATCGACCGGCGCCGAGCCGGCCTCGCCGCGCGGCGCCTCGTCCTCCCATTCCGGCAGCCGCGACCAGGCGTCCAGCCCGCTGCCGCGCAGATTGCGTTCGCGCACCGGCTGATGCTGCAGCGCCCCCAGCACCCGCCACCCCCAGCTCCAGCCGGCGCGCCCCAGGGTCTCGGCCAGGGTGAAGGCGGCCTCGCGATCCGGATAGGCCGGGTCGGCCAGTTCCTTCAGCAGTCCGTCGGCGGCCTTGCGCAGCGCCGCGGCCTGCGCCTCCGCCCCCTTCGGCTCGCTCATCCCCATGGCCAGGGCCAGCCCGCTGGGCGAGGGGGCGCAGAAACGGGCGGGGCGGACGAAGGCGAACAGCTCCAGCACGTCCAGCAGCTCGGCCGAGCGCGGCGGCGGGGCGATCCCCAGCCGCCGGGCGGTCAGGCTGGCGTGGGCGACCATGACGGGGGCGGTGGTGAAGGCCCCCTCGGCCGCGCCGCGCCCGATCTTCCGCGCCCCGTCGCTGTCGCAGATCGCCCCCGCGCCCGGCGGAATGGCCAGCGCCGGCGGCAGGGCCAGCCAGGGCTCGGCGCCGGTCAGGGCTGCGGCGGATGTGAGGGAGTCGGGGGACACGGGCTCTAGATAGCGGTTCGACGCGTGAAACGGAACGGGAACATGCTATAGGCGCGATGTGACGCCGCCGCCCGCTCCCGCAACGCTTGCGCCCCTCTTCGCCGACTGGTTCGCGCGTCGCGGCTGGTCGCCGCGACGGCACCAGCTGGAGATGATAGCGGCGGCCGAGGCCGGGTCCCACGCCCTGCTGGTCGCGCCGACAGGGGGCGGCAAGACGCTGGCGGGCTTCCTGCCGTCGCTGGTCGAGCTGGCGGAGCGTGGGCCGCGACCCGCGTTCGGTCCGGGCAGCGGAGTGCACACCCTCTATCTGTCGCCGCTGAAGGCGCTGACGACTGACGTCGAGCGCAATCTGATGACGCCGATCCGCGAGATCGGGCTGAACATCCATGTCGAGAGCCGCACCGGCGACACCAAACAGTCCAAGAAGCAGCGGCAGCGTGAGAACCCGCCCGACATCCTGCTGACCACGCCCGAACAGCTGGCCCTGTTCTGCGCCTGGGACGGGGCGCGCGACTATTTCGCCGACCTGAAATGCGTGGTGCTGGACGAGGTGCACGCGATCTGGAGTGGCAAGCGGGGGGATTTGCTGTCGCTGGGGCTGGGGCGGCTGCAGCAGTTCGCGCCGGGCATGCGGCGGGTGGCGCTGAGCGCGACGGTGGACGACCCGGGGATGATCGCGGACTGGCTCAGGCCCGGCGTGGACGCTCCGGTCACCATCGTCCGCGGCGACCCCGGCGCGCCGCCGGTGGTGGATGTGCTGGTTAGCGAGGGTCACGTTCCCTGGGCGGGCCACACGGGCCAGCACGCCATCCCGGAGGTCTATGAGGCGCTGAAGCGTTCGGGCATGACCCTGATCTTCGTCAATACACGCTGGCAGGCGGAGTTCGTGTTCCAGTCGCTGTGGGCCATCAATGACGACGACCTGCCGATCGCCCTGCACCACGGCTCGCTGGCGGCGGAGCAGCGGCGCAAGGTCGAGGCGGCGATGGCGCGGGGCGACCTCAGGGCCGTGGTCTGCACCTCGACCCTGGACCTCGGCATCGACTGGGGCGACGTCGACCTGGTGATTCAGCTTGCGGCCCCGAAGGGCGCGAGCCGGCTGGTGCAGCGCATCGGCCGCGCCAACCACCGGCTCGACGAGCCGTCGCGCGCCCTGATGGTGCCGGCCAGCCGGTTCGAGATGCTGGAGTGCCAGGCCGCGCGCGAGGCGGTGGCCGAGAACGCCTTCGACTGGGAGCCGGTGCATACGGGCACGCTTGACACCCTGGCCCAGCACGTCATGGGCTGCGCCTGTTCCGAGCCGTTCACGCTGGATGATCTGTATGCGGAGGTGACCGGCTGCGGCCCCTATCGCGGCCTGACCTATGAGCAGTACGAGGAGGTGGTCGATCTGGTCGCCACCGGCGGCTACGCCCTGCGCACCTATGAGCGGTTCGCGCGGATCGTGCGGACGCAGGACGGGAAGTGGAAGGTGCGCAACGCCCAGACGGCGCAGCGCCACCGGATGAATGTCGGGACCATCGTGGCCGCCGCGACCCTGAATGTGCGCATCGCCTCGCGCCGCGGCGGCGCCTCGAAACAGCTGATCGGCGGCCGCAAGGTCGGCGAGGCCGAGGAGAACTATTTCGAGCAGATGTCGCCCGGCGACACCTTCGTCTTCGCCGGCCAGGTCTGGGCCTTCCAGGGTATCAACGGCATGGACGCCCTGGTCACCCATGCGCAGGACAAGGACCCGAAGATCCCGTCCTGGGGCGGGTCGAAATTCCCCATGTCCACTTCGCTCGCCGACCGGGTCCGGGCCATGATCCAGGACCGCGACCACTGGCGGGTCCTGCCCCCCGACGTGCAGGAATGGCTGGAGCTGCAGGAGGCGCGCTCGGTCATCCCCGACGCCGGGACACTGCTGGTCGAGACCTTTCCGCGCGGCTCGCGCCATTTCCTCGTCGCCTATCCGTTCGAGGGCGGGCTGGCGCATGCGACCCTGTGCATGCTGCTGACGCGGCGGCTGGACCGGCTGGGGGTCGGACCGCTGGGCTTCGTCTGCACCGACTATTCGCTGGCCATCTGGTCGATCAAGCCGATGGACGGGCTGGACCTGGGCGCCCTGTTCGAGCCCGACATGCTGGGCGACGATCTGGAGAGCTGGCTGGCCGAGAGCTTCATGATGAAGCGCACCTTCCGCAATTGCGCCCTGATCTCGGGGCTGATCGAGAAGCGCCAGCCGGGCAATGAGAAGACCGGGCGGCAGGTGACCTTCTCCACGGACCTGATCTACGACGTGCTGCGCCGCCACCAGCCCGACCACCTGCTGCTCAAGACCGCCCGCGCCGACGCGGCCGCGGGCCTGCTGGACGTGGCGCGGCTCGGGCAGTTGCTGGCGCGGATCAAGGGCCAGATCAAACATGTGCCGCTGGAGCGGCCGTCGCCCTTCTGCGTGCCGGTGCTGGTCCAGATCGGGCGCGAGCGGGTCGGCGGGGGACAGGCGGCGGAGATGATCCTCGACGCCAGCGCCTATGGTTTCGACGAGGCGGATTTGATCGCCGAGGTCATGGCCGACGCGCCGCCGGAACTGGCGGGCGCCCAATGAACGCCGCGCTCAGACAGGCCCTGTCCCCCGCCCGCTGCCCCAGCGGCGGCCTGCGCGTCGCCATCGAGGGCGAGCCCTGCGTGCTGCGCTGTTCCGGGGCGCTGTGGGTGCTGAACCATCGCACCCTGATTGCGGCGGACCTGCATCTCGAGAAGGGCTCGGCCTTCGCCGCCCGCGGCCAGATGCTGCCGCCCTACGACAGCCGGGCGACGCTGGACCGGCTGGAGGCCGAGATCGAGGCGTTGCAGCCGGCGGCGGTGGTGCTGCTGGGCGACAGCTTCCATGACGCGACCTCGGTGGGCCGGATGGCGCAGGACGACAAGGCGCGGCTGGACCGGCTGGCCGCGGGCCGCGACTGGATCTGGCTGGAGGGCAACCACGACATCGCCGCCCTGGCCGGCGCCATGGACGACCTCGTCGGCGAGGTCATCGAGACGATGGCGCTGGGCCCCCTGCGCCTGATCCATGAGCCGCAACCCGGCGTGCAGGCCGGCGAGATCGCCGGCCACCTGCACCCGGCGGCGCGGGTCGCGGCGCATGGGCGAGGTGTGCGGCGGCCTTGTTTCGTGACCGACGGACGGAGGGTGGTGCTGCCGGCGTTCGGGGCGTTCACGGGCGGGCTGGACGTCAGGGACCCGGCGATCGCGGGGTTGTTCGCAGAGCCGCCTATGGCCGCGGCGCTGGGCAAGGACAGGGTGCATGCGCTGGCGTGGGAGACGCTGCGATAGTAGCGCTTGGCGATGATCCGAATGCTCACGGCCATACTCGGCCTGTTGGTCGCCTCCTGCTCCGCCGCGGAGGTTCGCGGGGACGCCGCGATCTTGCCGGGGTCAGCTGTCTCAGAAATCCTGGACCAGTGCTCGCGGGACAGTCCAGCTCCGGGCGATGCAACCTGGCGGCCTGAATGGCAGGATGTCCTGAAGCTGGAAGCTGAATTGCCGGCCGCGGTCGCAGCCAGCCCGGAACGTCGAGGTCTTGTCGTCGGTCAGCTCCCGATCGGTTGGAAGCGCCAGTACGTCGGCATCGTTCGAAACGGCGAACGCTTCCTCTATGGAAATTTCTATCCGGTCCGCTCCGGGCTTGGGGAAGACCGCATCGCGGAGCCCTTGATCATCTGCGACGGCGGCCCGGAGTATTTTGGAGTTGAGTACGATTTGAAGGCTGGCCGCTTCAGCCATCTGGCCTTCAACGGTCCCTAGAGCCTGTCCGCCAGCAGCGCGTTCGACGCCCCCTCGATCCGCTCTTCCAGCTGGCTCATGAACGCCTCCCGTTTCAGCCCCGCAGGGATGGCCGGCAGGAACTCATAGACCACCACCCCCGGATACCGCCGGAACCCGTGCGCGGGCCAGTGCACCCCCGAATTGGTCGCCATCGGCGTGCAGGGGCAGTCGAGGTCACGGTACAGCGCCGCGATGCCGGGTTTGTAGTCAGCGGGGGCGCCGACGGGGGCCCGGGTGCCTTCGGGGAAGATCAGCATCTGACGGCCCTCGGCGAACCGCAGGCGGGCCTGGCGGACCATGTCCTTCAGCGCCTTCGAATGGGCCGAACGGTCGACGGCGATCATCTTCGTCTTGACCGCAAACCAGCCGAAGAAGGGCAGGGGCGCCAGCTCCTTCTTCATGATGAAGCAGTTGTCCGGCAGGACCGCGAAGGGCGCGATGACGTCCAGCATCGACTGGTGCTTGCCGGCGATCAGGCAGGCGCCGACCGGCATATGCTCCACGCCCCGGAACTCGACCCTGACCCCCGCGATCCAGCGCAGGCCGAACAGGCAGAATTTCGACCAGCTGCGGATCACCCACATCGACTGGCGGTAGGGCATCAGCAGGGCCGGCGACAGGCCGACGGCGAACAGGGCCATCGACAGATAGAGCCAGGCGACGAACAGCAGCGACCGGATGGTGACCACTCAGGCGGCCTCTTCAGCCGGGGCGTTCGCGGGCGCCTCGGCCGTGTCGGGGCGGCCGGCGCCGACCGTGGCCCGGGCCAGGGCGGCGAGATATTTCATATATTCCAGCGTCATCCGCCGCGCCGTGACGGCGGCCTTCCACCAGCGCGAATTGTCCAGCGACGGCGTCTCGACGGCATAGGGCGTCAGCTCGACGCCCGGGGCGGCGGCGCGGATCTCGGTCAGGGCGCGCGGCATGTGATAGTCCGAGGTGACCACGATCAGGCTGTCATAGCCCTTGGCGTCGGCCCATGCGGCGATCTCCTGGGCGTTGCCGACGGTGTCCTCGGCCTCGAAGCCGAGGTCGACGCAGCAGTTGAACAGGCGGTTGGAGCCGGGGGTGAGGGCGCGCAGCTCCTGACGGCGGACCTCGCGGTTGACGCCGGAGATCAGCACCCGCCGGCCCTTGTCCTGCTCCAGCAGGCGGATGGCGGCGTTGACCCGTTCGGCCGAGGGGCCGGTCAGGGCCACGATGGCGTCGGCGCGCGCCGGCTCCGGCGCGGGCGTAAAGCCGCGCACGCGATCGGCGAAGGCGAACAGGCCGATCGTCCAGATCAGCACCAGAATGGCGATGAAGGTCAGAAACTTCATGCGCTGAACCTAGTGACCCTGCTTCAGCCGCGCCAGCGCGGTGAATCGCGCGGCTGCAAGCGCCACCGTAGCCGCCAGCAGCGGACATGGCGAGAGAATCAGCAGATCGCTCCAGGCCAGCGGCAGGGCGGGGGTCACCCCTTCGGCGCCGCCGAGGAGGCGCAGGGCCCCGACGAGGACCATGGCGACCAGGGCGCCGATGGCCCCGGCCCCGGCCGCCAGCAGGCCGTAACGCGCCTGGAAAAGGCCGGCGATGGCGCCGTCCGAGGCGCCGTTGAGGCTCAGCGTATTGATCACCCCGGACTGCGCCGCCATGCCCGCCCGGGTGGCGTAGGCGACGGCGGCCCCGGCCGCGCCGGCGGTCAGCAGGAAGGCCGCGGCGGCCAGAAGGGTGATCAGGCCCGCCGACCGCTCGACCTCGCCGCGCCAAAGGCTGTGGTCGTCGACGGTGGCGTCCAGTCCGGCCTCGGCGAGGGCGCGGCCGAGGGTCACGGCGCTGGCCGGGGCGGCCGGATCCAGCCGCACGGTGACCAGATGGGGAATGGGCAGATCCGGCAGGACGGCGTCGCCGACCCACGGCCGCAGCAGGGCCTCAGCCGTCTCACGGTCCATGGCCTCGGCCTCGTCGACGCCCTCGACCCCGGCCAGGGTCTGGGCGGCGCGGGCGGCGGCCTCGGCGCCGGTCTCGCCGACACGCGGGCGCACCTGCACCGTCGCCTCGGCCCGCAGCTGGCGGGCCCAGCCGTGGGCGGCGCGGTCCGCCGCGACCGCGCCGACCGCCGACAGACAGGCGAGAAAACACAGCACCGCGATCAGGCTCGCCAGCCAGGCCTCGCCGCCCGCGTCGCGCGGCAGCAGGGACGGGCGGGTCCGGAACAGGCGTCCGATCACGTCGCGCCTCCGCTCAGCCGTCCGCCTTCGAGCCTCAGCACGGTCGCGCCCGACCGCTCGGCCAGGGCCTCGTCATGGCTGGCGATCAGCACGGTGGTCCCCAGCCGGTTCAACGACTGGAACAGTTTCAGCAGGCGCTCGCCCATGACCGCATCGACGCTGCCGGTCGGCTCGTCGGCCAGGATCAGCTCCGGCTTCGTCACCACGGCGCGGGCGATGGCCAGTCGCTGCTTCTCGCCGCCCGACAGCGCCGGCGGCCGGTCGTCCATCCGGTCGCCCAGTCCGACCCAGTGCAGCATCTCCCCGACGTCCGCCGCATAGTCGGCCTGTTTCCGACCTGTCAGCCGCAGGGGCAGGGCGACATTGTCGAAGGCCGACAGGTGGTCCAGCAGGCGGAAGTCCTGGAACACCACCCCCATGCGGCGGCGGAAGGCGGGCAGGTCGCGGCGCGGCGCGGCGGTCGCATCCTCGCCGAACAGATGCAGCGTCCCGGTCAGCGGCCGCTCGGCCAGGGTCAGCAGTTTCAGCAGGGTCGATTTGCCCGCCCCGGACGCCCCGGTAAGGAAGTGGAAAGAGCCGGCTGGCAAGGTGAGGTTAACGTCCCGCAGCGCGCGGTGCGTCGCCGCATAGCCGAAGCCCACGCCTGTCAGGCGGACGGTCTCGGTCGCGGCGTCGGATTCGTAAGCGCGGCGGGGCTGGACGGACATGAATTTCGGGTCAGGACGCGGCCAGGCCGCGACGGGAGGGGGCGAAGAGCCTCGCAGTCAGCGCACATGATACTGACCTGCCCGTCCTGCGCCACCAGCTATTTCACCCCCGATGAAGCGATCGGACCGGGCGGCCGGACCGTGCGCTGCAAGTCGTGCCGCCACACCTGGCGCGCGACCCTGGATGAGCCGCTGGAGCTGTCGCAGTCCTCGACGCCCGGCGAACCGGTCAGTTTCGGCCATCGCGAGGAGCCCGAGCCCGAATCGCTGGCCGAGACGCCGGCACCTGAACTGCCCAAGGCCTTCCGCGCCCGCGCCGAGCAGCAGCGCCGCCTGCGCCGCGCCGCGACTCATGGCGTGGTCTGGGCCGGCATCGCCTCCGGCTTCGCCGCCCTGCTGGCCAGCGCGTGGCTGTTCCGGGTCGAGGTGGTCGAGATGGCCCCCCGCGCCGCCGCCGCCTATGCCGCCGTCGGCCTGACCGTGAACCCGACCGGCCTGGATTTCGAGGCGGTCAGCGCCCGGCCCCTGCCCAATGATCCGGGCAAGGTGCTGGTCTCCGGCGCGCTGCGGAACGTGCGCGACAATGAGCGGATCGCCCCGCCGGTGCGCGTGGCCCTGCTGGATGCCCACGGGGCCGAGATCGGCCACGCCGTCATCCGCATCGACGCGGCCCCGGTGTTGCCGGGCAAGGTCCAGGGATTCGCCGCCGTCATCCCCGACCCGGGCGCGCGCGGCCAGGGCGTCGGCGTCGCCTTCGTGCTGGATGAAGACGCCGGCGTGGCCGCCCCGCGTCCCGTCGCCGCCCACGCCGACACGCGCCGGCCGCCGGCGGCCGCTCCGGCCCATGCGGATGCGGCTCCCGCGGCCGTGATGGAAGCCCATGTCGACAGCGGCCTGCGCCCGGCCCTGTCGCCCGGCGCCACGGCTCCGCTGGACATGCAGCCGATCGACGCCGTGCCGGTGGTGGACACCCATGGGGAAGAGGCGGTATCCGCCTCGCATGGCTGACACCTCCCCCCAAGACGCCGCCAAGCCCACCGTCCTGCTCCCCGAAGCGGAGGTCCAGCGCATCGTCGCCGACCTGGCCGCGCAGATCGCCCCGGTGATCGACGACGAGACGGTGGCGGCCGTCCTGCTGACCGGCGGCCTGTGGTTCGCCGCCGACCTGACCCGCGCCCTGTCGCGCATCGGCCGCAACGTCCGCTTCGACGCCCTGTGGCTGGCCTCCTACGGCGATGAAAAGCAAAGCCGCGGCCGCATCGACGTCTATGCCGACTTCCAGCGCTCGATCGAGGGCCGCCGCGTCCTCATCGTCGACGACGTCTTCGACACCGGCCTGTCGCTGGCCGAGGCGGTGCGGATCGCGAAGGCGAAGGGGGCGTCGGAGGTGTTGACGGTCGTCTTCGCCAAGAAGCCCTGGCCGCTGCCCCGTGCGCCAGAGCCGGACTTCGTCGGCTGGGAAGCGCCCAATCGCTTCCTCGTCGGCTACGGGCTGGATCACGCGGGCGCCCTGCGCGGCCTGCCGGACGTGTGCGCGCTGGACTAGAGCCAGTCGGCCCGCGGCTCCCGCTCGAGCATCTCCTCATACGTCGGCCGCCGGCGCACGACCGCCCAGCGGTCGCCGTCGACCAGCACCTCCGGGACCAGCGGCCGCGAGTTGTACTCGCTGGCCAGCACCGCCCCGTAGGCGCCCGCCCCCATGAAGGCGACCAGATCGCCGGCCTGCATCGGCGGCAGCATCCGGTCGCGGGCGAAGATATCGGTGGATTCGCAGATCGGGCCGACGAGGTCGTAGAGGCGCGGCTCGCCCTCGCGCGGCCGCACCGGGACCAGATCGTGGAAGGCGTCGTAGAGCGCCGGGCGCATCAGGTCGTTCATGCCGGCGTCCAGCACCAGGAAGCGGCGGCCGTCGCCGCGTTCGTTGACCTGGATGACCCGGCTCAGCAGCACCCCGGCGTTGGCGGCCAACAGCCGGCCGGGCTCGAACGCCGCCTCGACCTCCAGCCCGTCGAGCACGCGCGCCGCCATGGCCGCATAGGCCTCGATCGAGGGCAGGTCCGACTGGCCGTGATAGGGCACGCCCAGCCCGCCGCCGAGGTCCAGCCGCGTAACCGACAGGCCGGCCGCCCGCAGCTCCAGGGTCATGGCCCGCAAGGCGCGGAACGCCGCCTCCAGCGGTTCCAGCGAGGTGATCTGGCTGCCGATGTGACAGGCCAGCCCGACCGGCGTTGCATGCGGCGACAGGCTGGCGCGGGCGTAGAGGGCGTGGGCCTCGTCCGCGGGCACGCCGAACTTGTCGGTCGCCCCGCCAGTGGTGATCCGCGCATGGCCGCCCGCGCCGATCTTTGGATTTACCCGAATGGCTATGTCGGGGGTCGCGCCCTTCGACGCGGCCACCGCGATCAGCCGGTCCAGCTCCACCGCGCTCTCGACATTGATCTGACGGACGCCGACATCGATGGCGAAGGCCAGTTCGGCGTCGGTCTTGCCCACGCCGGAGAAGACGATCCGGTTCGCGGACACGCCGGCCTTCAGCGCCCGCCGGATTTCGCCCTCGGACACCGTATCGGCCCCGCAGCCCAGCCGGGCCAGGGTGGCCAGCACCGACAGATTGGAATTGGCCTTCACCGCAAAGGCGATCAGCGCCTCGCCCAGGGCCGCCGGATGGGACGCGACGGCGTCGGCCAGCAGGCCGTAGTGCCGCGTCAGTGTGGCGGTCGAATAGACATAGGCCGGCGTGCCCACCTCTCCGGCGAGCGCCTCCAGCGGCACGCCCTCGGCCTGAAGCGCGCCGTCGATCCGGTCGAAATGGTGCAAGGGAGGCCTTAGCCGGGGTTGGCGCCCGAACCGCCGTAGGGGCTCGAGCTGGGGCCGCCGTCGATCGGCGCCTGGCTGGGCGGACGATAGACGGTGGCGGGTTCCGGCAGGCTGGGCGCCCGCTCGTCGCGCATGCCGCGCTCGGTGCGCTTGGCCGGCGGGGCGTCGAGGTCGGCCATGCGGCCGCAACCGCTGGCGGAGACGGCGATCAGGGCGGCGACGCCCGCGAGAACCAGCTTTTTCATCACAGACGCGTCTTCCACTCGGCGATGCGCGCGCGGACCTGTTCCGGCGCCGTGCCCCCGAAGCTCTGGCGGCTGGCGCAGGAAGCCTCAGGGGTGAGCACCTTGTAAACCGCTTCCGTGACCCCCGCCTCAAGCGATTGCAGTTCGGTCAGGGGCAGTTGCGACAAATCCACGCCCAGGGCTTCGGCCCGTTTCACCGCCGCGCCGGTCACATGGTGGGCCTTGCGGAACGGCAGGTTCAGCTCGCGCACCAGCCAGTCGGCCAGGTCCGTGGCGGTCGAGAAGCCCGAACCGGCGGCTTCGCGCATCCGCTCGGTGTTGGGCCGAAGGGCCGAAACCATGGCCGTCATGGCCCCCAGCGCCAGCGTCAGGCCGTCGAAGGCCTCGAATACCGGCAGCTTGTCCTCCTGCATGTCCTTGGAATAGGCCAGCGGCAGGCCCTTCATCACCGTCGAGAGGGCGACCAGCGAGCCCATGATCCGGCCCGTCTTGGCCCGGACCAGTTCGGCGGCGTCGGGATTGCGCTTCTGCGGCATGATCGAACTGCCGGTGGTCAGGTCGTCGGGCAGGGTCACGAAGCCGAACTGCGGCGTCATCCAGATGACGATCTCCTCGGCCAGCCGCGACAGGTGGCCGGCGCAGATCGAGGCGGCGGCGAGGCTTTCGAGGGCGAAATCGCGGTCCGACACCGCGTCCAGCGAATTGCCCATCGGCCGGTCGAAGCCCAGTTCGGCCGCGGTCATATGGCGGTCGATGGGGAAGGGCGATCCGGCCAGGGCTGCGGCGCCCAGCGGATTCTCGTTCATCCGGGCGCGGGCGTCGGCGAAGCGCGCGGCGTCGCGGCCGAACATCTCGACATAGGCCATCAGATGGTGGCCGAAGGTCACCGGCTGGGCCGGCTGCAGATGGGTGAAGCCGGGCATCAGGTCGCCGGCGTGCTGCTCGGCCCGGACCAGCAGGGCGGACTGCAGCCCCTTCAGCTGATCGACGGCGGCGTCGCAGGCGGCGCGGACCCAGAGGCGGAAATCGGTCGCCACCTGGTCGTTGCGGCTGCGCGCCGTATGCAGCCGGCCCGAGGGTTCGCCGACCAGCTCCGCCAGCCGCGCCTCCACATTCATGTGGATGTCTTCGAACTGGTCGCGGAACGGGAAGGTCCCGTCGCGGATCTCGGCCTCGATCGCATCCAGCCCGCCCAGGATGGCCCCGGCGTCGGCTGCGGTGATGATCTTCTGCGCCGCCAGCATGCGGCAATGGGCGCGCGATCCCGCCAGATCCTGGGCCCACAGCCGGCGGTCGACGCCAATGGAGACGTTGATGGCCTGCATGATGTCGGCCGGCCGCGCCGAGAAGCGCCCGCCCCACATGTCTTGACCTTCCGCGTTCGGAGAAGGCTTAACTGTCGCTGGCGACGGGGAAGGCTTGGTCATGAAGGGCTCGAAGGCGGCAGGGATAGCGATCGCGGGCGCGCTGGTGATCGGCATGATCGTCGGCGCCGGGCTGCTATACGCCAATCGCGACGCCTTCTTCAAAGCCGCAACGCCCGAACCTGCGGCCAAAAGCGCGCTGGCCCGTTTCGCCACCGGCTCCCTGACCCGGCTGGAGACGCCCGAGGCCATTCCGATGGCCCCCGCCTACGTCTTCAAGACCCGCGACGGGGCGAACGCGACCTTCGCGGATTTCCGCGGCAAGGTGGTGGTGGTCAACCTCTGGGCCATGTGGTGCGCGCCCTGCCGCACCGAGATGCCGACCCTCGCCCGGCTGTCCGAAGCCTACGCCAGCCGCGATCTGGTGGTGCTGCCGATCAATGTCGACGCCACCGCCGACGGCCTGGCCGACGCGCGCAGCTTCATCGACGTCCATGAACCCCTGCCGCTCTACAGCGACATGAAATTCCAGCTGCCGTTCGAACTGCCCGGCGAGGGCAAGATGCCACAGACGGTGATCCTTGACCGCCAGGGCCGCATCCGCGCCCACTTCTCCGGCGAGGCCGACTGGGCCAGCCCCGAGGCGCGCGCCCTGATGGACGCGCTTCTGGCGGAGCCGGCCTCCTGATGCGCTAACGGCCGCGACGCGGTCGCGGCCTGCTTGAGCGCGACGGGCCTAGTTGCCCTTTTCGTCGGTCGCGGTCTCGGCCTTCTGTTCGTCGGCCTTCTGCGCCAGTTCGTCGGTGGCCTCGTCGACCTCCTGGGCCGCCTCGCTGGCCCCGGCGGCGATGGCCGAGCCGACCTGGGCGGCCTCTTCCTGGATCGCGGCGCCCGCATTATCAGCGTCCGCCTGGGCTTCGTTCTTCTCCGCCGGCGTGCAGGCCGCGGCGCCCAGAGCCAGAGCGGCGAAGGTGGCGGCGAGGGTGAGGGTCTGGATGCGCATGGAAAATCCCCGTTCAGCGTTGAACCTTGGCGGTTAACGCGGGGAAGCGTGACAGGTTGCGGAAATGGTGGCTGGAGGCGGGCTCGAACCGCCGACCTGTGGGTTATGAATCCACCGCTCTAACCAGCTGAGCTACCCAGCCCCGTTTGACGATCGCGTCGCTCGAGTCCCGGCGGGAACTGGTCTGTCCGCCGGAAGAGCGGTGCCTATATAGGCCGGAGGTGGCGGTTTCAAGCCGCCTTCATGCGGCTGTCGAACCGGGGCCTTGCGTCGCATGCGGGTGACGCCGTCGGGACGGAACGGCTAGGCTGGGGCGACCGTTCGTTCCGCGTCCGCTTCAAGGGGTTTCCCATGCGCCTGCTCGTCCTCGCCGTCTCCGTGTCCGCCGTCGCCCTGGCCGCCGCCTGCGCCGCCCCGGGACAGGATGAGGCGCGGCCCGGCGATCCGGTCGAGACCCGCCCCGCCAACGGCGCAGAGCAGCAGCCCGCCTTCCCGGGCCAGACCCGCGCGCCCGGCGTGCGCACCGAGGCGCCGCTGGCCCATACGGTGGTGGCCTCGGGGCTGGTTGAGCCCTGGGGCCTGGCCCTGCTGCCGGACGGCCGCTGGCTGGTGACCGAACGACCCGGCCGCCTGCGCATCATCACCGCCGAGGGCGCCGTCGGGGAGCCGGTCGCCGGCCTGCCCGCCGTCGATTCCCGCGGCCAGGGCGGCCTGCTGGACGTCGTGACCGGCCCGGGCTTCGGCCAGGACCGGATGATCTACTGGAGCTATGCCGAACCCCGTGAAGGCGGCAACGCCACCTCGGTGGCGCGCGGCCGGCTTTCGGACGACGGGATGCGGGTCGAGGGAGTCCAGGTGATCTTCCGCGCCACGCCGACCTATGACGGCGACAAGCATTTCGGCTCGTCCCTGGCCTTCGCCCCTGACGGCAGGCTGTTCATCACCCTCGGCGAGCGGTCCGACGCGCCGATGCGGCCCCAGGCCCAGGACCTGGGCTCGCACATGGGCAAGACCATCCGGATCAACGCCGACGGCTCGGTCCCCTCCGACAATCCCTTCGTCGGCCGCGCCGGCGCCCTGCCGGAGATCTGGTCGCTGGGCCACCGCAACGTGCAGGGGATCGCCATCGCATCGAACGGCGACGTCTGGACCGTCGAGCACGGCACGCGGGGCGGCGACGAGATCAATCTGGACCGCGCCGGCCTCAACTACGGCTGGCCGGACGTGGCCTACGGGATCGAATATCGCGGCGCCCCGATCAACGCCGGCCTGACCGCCCGCGCGGGAACGGAACAGCCGGTCTACTACTGGGACCCGGTGATCGCGCCCGGCGGCATGACGATCTACGACGGGGCGATGTTCCCCGGCTGGCGCGGCAACCTGCTGGTGGCCGGGCTGAAGGAGAAGCACATCGCCCGCCTGGTGCTCGAGGGGAACCGCGTCGTCGGCGAGGAGCGACTGATGACCGACCTCGGCGAACGGATCCGCGATGTCGCCGTGGCGGCCGACGGCGCGGTCTGGGCCATCACCGATGAGACCGACGGCAAGCTGGTGCGGCTGGCGGCAAGCTGAGGTTGATCTCCAAGATTCGAGCTACCGTAAGCTATTGACTCCTAGCGTAACGCCGTTTTTTAATGCCCCTGAGGCGTAGGGGAAATCAAATGATCCGGTTGTGGCTCGCTATCCTTCTGTGCGTGCTCACTGGAGGGTGCGCGAACGGAACGCTTTTCGGCAACCTTCAACCCCGTCAGGTCGACATCTGGTCCGACCCGATCTTTGCGCAGGAGAAGGCTCGCCTCACCTACAACAGCGAGGTTCTCAGCCGCGTCGAGCCGTTTGTCGGAAAAACGGAGGCGGATCTGTATGTGGTCCTCCGGCCGGAAACCGACATCTTTCCGACGGCGCTGAACAACGACCCCGGCGATCTGCTCACATACACGATCATGACCCGGGGCGAGGGAAACACCGCCGACCCCGGTGTCTTCGCGCTGGATTCGAGCACCTACAATCTGCTGCTGAAGGACTACCTCGGAGACCGGGTGATTCAGGTCAACAGGTTGTGCGACGCCTATTTTCGTCGACTGGACGGCATAGCGGGCGGGGCGGACTTCGGTCAGTCCGCCCTCAACACCATCGGCGACTACAGCAGCGTCATCATGGGCCTGACTGGCAGCCCCGCGAAGGCGCTGGCGGTGTTGGCGGGAACGCAGGCCGCTCTCAACGAAACGGTGGACGCGGCCACGGTTCTGCTGTTGCTCAGCCCTGCGCCGTCCACGGTTCGGGGGCTGGTGGATGCGAGGCAGAGGCGGCTTCTGTCCGAGGCGAACAGCGACGTTCTCAGACGTCCCACCCACCAGAATATCGAGTCGCTCGTGCAATCCTATGCGCTCGCGTGCACCCCGGTGGGAATCCGGGCGATCATAAACGACGCGGTGACGGAGAGAACGCGGGCGGAGGATCCGGATCGCACTACGATCGCCGGCCAATCCCTGCTGGCCGGGCTGGAAAGCGTGCTCAACAACGATGCGACCACCGTGAACCGGGTCGGCACGCTCAATGAGGACGCGGCCGCCCATCTGTTGTGGCTGTCCCGCACGCCCGATTGCGCGGCCGCGACCTGCGCTGTTCGCCAGGTGGTCACTGCCAGGGCACCGAGTCTCGTCGCCGCCTATGACCGGAACCGCGAGACGGTTGTCGCGAAACTCGCAGAACTGGCGGTCGCGGAACCCTCGGTCGGCGCGCGCGCGAGCGCGCTTGAAACGGCGTTTCTGGACGCGGCGGAGCGGCGCCGTCAGGCTGATCGCGACGAGGAGAATGCCCGTCTGAAGCAGGAAAACGACGCCCTGCGACTTCGCCTGCAAGCCCCGGCTGCGGGAACGCCGATGCCCGGAGCCACGGCCGAGGAAACGCCGACGCCCGAAACCCCGGCTACCGAAGCCCCGGCTGCGGAAACGTCGACTCCCGGAGCTCCGGTCGTCGATGTCCCCACGCCCGAGGATGAGGAAGATGAGGAGACGCCGGAAGCCGCCTAGGCGGGCTCAATCCCGCAGCAGCTCGTTCACCCCGGTCTTGGCCCGCGTCTGGGCGTCGACGCGCTTGACGATGACCGCGCAATAAAGGCCTGGCCCGCCGTTCGGGTCGGGCAGGCTGCCCGGCACCACGACCGAATACGCCGGCACCTCGCCGCGGAAGATTTCGCCGGTGGCGCGGTCCACGATCTTCGTCGAGCCCGACAGATAGACGCCCATGGCCAGGACGGCGCCCTCGCGGACGATGACGCCCTCGGCCACCTCGGCGCGGGCGCCGATGAAACAGCCGTCCTCGATGATGGTCGGATTGGCCTGGAGGGGCTCCAGAACCCCGCCGATGCCGGCCCCGCCGGACAGGTGGACGTTCTTGCCGATCTGGGCGCAGGAGCCGACCGTGGCCCAGGCGTCGACCATGGAGCCCTCGTCCACGAAGGCGCCGATGTTCACGAAACTGGGCATCAGCACGACGTTGCGGCCGATGAAGGCGCCGCGCCGCACGATCGATCCGGGCACGGAGCGGAAGCCCGCCTCCTGGTAGTGGGCGGCGGTCCAGTCGCCGAATTTGTTCGGGACCTTGTCCCACCAGGGGCCGACGCCGGGCGCATGGCTGGCCGGACCGCGGTCGCCGGCGCGCTGGATTTCGTTGTCGTTGAGCCGGAAGGACAGCAGCACCGCCTTCTTCAGCCACTGATGCGTGGTCCAGACCCCGTCGGCGCCGCGCGAGGCGACCCGCGCCTGCCCCGAGTCCAGCAGCTCCAGCGCCTGGTCGACGGCCTTGCGGACCTCGCCGTGGGTGTGGGCCGAGACCTCGGCCCGGTCTTCCCAGGCGGCCTCGATGACGGCTTCCAGATGGGAAAGGTCGGTCATCAGGCGTCTCCGGGCAGGCAGGCGGTGGCGAGGAAGGGGCCGAGCGCGGCGGCCCGGTGGTCGGCGTGTGGCGTGTCCGCCTCAAGAGCGTGCGGTCCGACCAGGACGGTGGTCATGCCGATCGCCTTGGCCGGCGGCAGATTGCGCACCGTATCCTCGAAGAAGGCGGCGGTCGCCGGGTCGAGACCGAAGCGGGCGGTCATGCGGTCGAAGGTGCGCGGGTCGGGCTTGGGGATCAGGTCGGCGTCCTCCAGCGAGAACAGGCCGTCGAACAGGTCCGACAGTTCCAGCTTCTCGACCACCCGCCGGGCGTGGGCCATCGAGCCGTTGGTGAAGACGATGCGCGGACCGTCCAGCCTTTCCAGCGCGGCGCGCAGGCCCGGGTCCGGCCTGAGCACGTCCAGGGGCACATCATGCACCTCGGCCAGAAAGTCGTGCGGATCGATCCGGTAGTGGGCCATCAGCCCCGCAAGGGAGGTGCCGTAGTCGCGCAGATAGCCCTTCTGCACCGTCATCGCCTCGTCCGCGGGCAGGCCGGCCGTGCGCACGACATAGTCGTTGATGCGCTGCTGGATGAGCCGCATGAACTGGCTCTCCGGCGGATACAGGGTGTCGTCGAGGTCGAAGACCCAGCTGCGGACGTGGCGCAGATCGGCGCCGTATTCCGTCCGGCCGAGCGGCTCCGCCGTCATTCCGCCTTCACCAGGGTGCCGGCGCCGTGTTCGGTGAACAGTTCGACCAGCATGGCGTGGGGGCGGCGACCGTCGAGGATGACCACGGCTTCGACGCCGTCGCGCACCGCGGCCATGGCCGTCTGCAGCTTCGGGATCATGCCGCCGGTGGCGACGCCGTCCTCGATCAGCTGCGCCGCCTCGCCGACGGTCATCTGGCGGATGATCTCGCCGTCCGCGCCCTTGACCCCGGGCACGTCGGTCAACAGCAGCATGCGTTTGGCGCCCAGCGACCCCGCGACCGCGCCGGCGACGGTGTCGGCGTTGACGTTGTAGGTCTGGCCGTCCTCGGCCACGCCGATGGGGGCGATGACCGGCACCCAGTCGGCGTCGGATTCCAGCAGACGTTTGATGAGCTTGGGATCGACCCGCGTCGGTTCGCCGACGAAGCCCAGATCGACCTCATGTTCGATCATGCTGTCGGGATCGCGCTTGGTCCGCTTGGTCTTCTCGACCGTCAGTAGGCCGGCGTCCTTGCCCGACAGGCCGACGCCGCGGACATCGGCCTCGCGGCCGGCCATGGTGATCCAGTGGGCGATCTCCTTGTTGACCGCGCCGGACAGGACCATCTCGGCCACCTGCATGGTGTCGGCGTCCGTGACCCTCAGGCCGTCGACGAAGGCCGACTTCACCCCGGCCTTGTCCAGCATGGCGCTGATCTGGGGCCCGCCGCCGTGGACCACGACCGGATTGACCCCCATCAGCTTCAGCAAGACCACGTCGGCGGCGAACTGCCGGGCCACGGCGCTCTCGCCCATGGCGTGGCCGCCGTATTTGATGACCACGGTCTTGCGGTCATAGATCTGGATGTAGGGCAGGGCCTCGGCGAGCGTCTTCGCCGTGTCCCAGCCGCGGTCTTCGGATTGGCGTTCGGTCTCGTCCATGATGCGCCCGTCCCTAAAGCGAGGCCCGGCCGCTGTCATCATGAAACCGGCGCGCTCCCGGCCCGTTGCTGCGGGTATGAATGAGCATGAGATCGACGATCAGGACCTGACGCCGTCCAGTCCGGTCGACCCCGCCTCGCTGCAGCAGCCGGATCCGTCCCTGTGTCCGGAATGCCAGGGGGTCGGCGCGGTGGCGTCCGGCGAGACCTGCCCGGTTTGCGAGGGGACCGGCAAGGCGACGGGGCGGACCGGCGGCGGTTGACCGCGCCGCCGGCTGTTTGCCGTTTGACCGGACGCCGCTACGGTGACGGTCCCTGATCGCCCCGGAGGCCTGCCCATGTCCGACCCCAGGCTGTCCAGCCCCGGCCGCTGTCACACCTCATGATCGACGGCCGCAAGGTGCTTGCGGTGGTTCCGGCGCGCGGCGGCTCGAGTCGGCTCGTCGCCAAGAACGCCCGCCTGCTGGCCGGCCGGCCGATGGTGGCGTGGACCCTCACCGCCGCGCGTGGATCGCAGCTGATCGACCATCTGGTGGTGTCGACCGATGACCCCGCCGTCGCGGCCACGGCGACGGAGATGGGCTGGCCGCCGCCCTTCGTCCGTCCCGACCATCTCTCCGGTCCCGAGGCCAGCGTCATCGACGCCGTCGAACACGCGCTCGACGAGGTCGGCGGCGTTTGGGACTATGTCGTCCTTCTGCAGCCTACGTCGCCGCTGCGCGCGCCCGAGGACATCGACGGCGCCATCGCTCTCTGCGACCGGACCGGGGCGCCGTCGGTCATATCCGTCTCGCCCCTGCCCAAACCCTCGGGCTTCTATGGCCTGGTCGGGCCGGACGGCCGCTACATTCCCGGCGGGCCCGGACGCCAGGCCGATCTGGACCGGACGGTGGTCATCAACGGCGCCGTCTATGTCGGGCGGCCGGACATCCTTCTCCGGGATCGGACCTTTCAATCGGAAGGCGTGCTGGCCTATCCGATGCCGTTCGAACGCAGCTGGGACGTCGACACGCCGGCCGAGTTCGCCGTTTGCGACGCCCTCTTCCCCTTCCGGGCGACCGGCGCGGCCTGAAAATCGCCTGTCCGGCGCATTCGGATTACGCGTGTAGCGTTGTGGCCACGCTCGCGATTGTTCGCACCGCGTGCGTCTCGACCTCCGACGGCTGGGCTGTTATGTAGCGCCAGCGGCGGCTCGTGCGCCGTCATATCATTTGGGCTGCGGAGGGCACTAACCCATGCGCGTTAAGACATTTATTCTGGCGTCAAGCGCCGCCGGGGCGCTCGCCCTGTCGGCGGGCGCGGCGGCGGCTGAGCCGAACGGCTGGTACGGCGCGGTGGACGCCGGCTGGCATTCGCCGGACGTCGAGCTCTTTGGAGCGGGTCTCGATTCGATCGAGGTTGACGACACCTGGGCGGCGTTTGCCCGCATGGGTTACCGGTTCGACCAGAACTGGCGCGTGGAGATCGAGGGCGGCTACCGGGACGGCAGTGATCTCGGGGAAGCTCCGGGCTCGGTCGGCCTTTGCGCCATCACTCCGTCGGTCGGCCCGTGCGGCGAGCCCGAGGGCGAGATCAACGCCAGCACCCTCATGGTCAATGTGCTGTTTGATTTCGGAAATGCGGACTCGAGCCTGCGTCCGTTCATCGGCCTCGGCGCCGGCGTGAACCGGGTCAGCACCAGCTTCGACGGCGCCCGCGGCGATTTCCGCACCGTCGCCTGGACGGCTGACGATGAGTCGACCGAACTCGCGGCGCAGGCCATCGCCGGCCTGGCGTGGTCGATCTCGGATCGGGCCCATTTCGACCTGACCTATCGCTATCTGATGTCGAACATGTCGTTCGACACGGACACTTCCATCGTCGCGCTGGACCTCGGCGCTCACGAGGGTCGTTACACCGATCACTCGCTGACGCTGGGCCTGCGCTATGCGTTCGGCGCCGACGCTCCGCCGCCGCCGCCCCCGCCGCCCCCGCCGCCCCCGCCGCCTCCCCCGCCGCCCCCGCCGCCTCCCCCGCCGCCTCCCCCGCCTCCCCCGGCGCCGGCCGCGCGTGAGTTCGTGGTGTATTTCGACTGGGATCGTTCGGACCTGACGGCCGAGGCCTCGTCGGTGGTCACCCAGGCCGCCAACTACGCCAAGTCGGGTCGTCCGACCCGCAT